>CAYVXZ010000005.1:0-227781 GCA_964455625.1 uncultured Planctomycetales bacterium
CCGCTTCGGCATACCCTTTCACGATCAGGCGGGGGTTGCCGCTCCCTCCGCACGCCCGAGCCGACACGGCAACCGCCAGGAACGCCCAAGCAACCTGTCTTATCGCGCGCATCGGGGCCTCCTTCCCGTTCGTGTTAAGCACTCCGTCCTTCCATTGTAGCCCCGCCCCGATGAACCGCCGGGAAACGAAGGCCGCCCCTACTTCCAGGAGAACCAGGCGGGCGTGCGCCCCCGGCGGCGAAAGGCGAGCCAGAGCGATTCGAAGACGGGGGTGTCGTCGAGGACGGTGGAGACGGCGTCGCAGTCGAACGTCACCTTGTAGCGGAACGAACGGACCGTCCCGAGCGGCGAGAGGGCGTAGACGGGGCCGCTCGCGGGGCACGGGACGGCCGCCCCGGACGGGACGGTCCCCGCCACGTCCGAGTACCCGATCACCTCGACCGACAGGCAGCCGGGCGGGAAGGCGCTTTCCGGCGGGACGATCCCGGTCCACTGGGCGAGCGACAGGCGGCCCGGCGCGTCGAGGACATAGAGGGGCGAGAGAAACGTCCCCTTCCGCACGAACCGGTCATTCCGGTAGCGGGCGTCCGCGTCCGCCTGCTGGAGGACCGTGTCGTAGAGCCGGACCTCGTCGCAGTCGTGGAGGTCGAGCCATTCATCCGGTCCCGGCATGTCGAGCGGGCCCCAGGTGACGGTCATCGGGATGCCGTCGCTGTCGCTCCCCTTCCCGTTCACGTACAGGCGGAAGATCGCCTGACTCCCGTCCCCCTCGACCGTCAGGACGACGTGGTAGTGCCATGCGCTCCGGTTCTCCGGGTTGTCGCCGTCCTCGACGAACCAGACGGGGAGGGTCCCCCCGCCCGAGCCCCAGGTGCGGAAGGACCGCCGCGCGCTCGTCGACCGTGTAGCCGAAGGAAACCAGCGCCGCGTCGACCGCGTCGAGATCGGGGTATCCGCCCGGCGGACGGAGCGACAGGAGATCCTGCCCCAGCCAGCTCGGGAGGATCCAGTCGTCAGGGTCCGGCGATGTCCCTCCGGGAGGCGGCGTCCGGCGCGTCTGGATGTCGAGGATCACACCGAGGTTGTCGATCGCGGTCGCCAGCCCCTTGTGGTACGGATGGACGTCGAAGTCGGAGCAGTCCGGGACGAGGTCGCCGTCCCGGTCGCCGGTGCCGAGGTACCCCGCGTTCACGGGAAGCTTCCCCGCCTCGACGCCGATCGCGAGCGAGAAGCGCGTCTCCGCGCCCCGCAGGCGGCCCGTCCGTGCGGTGAAGCGGCCGTCCGCGTCGGCGTCGGTCCAGGGCTCCCCCGGCTCGAACAGGCCGTCCCCGTCGTCCGTCCAGTGCTCGCCGTGGCTGTAGGAGGGGTTTTTCGCCCCCTCGAGCGGCTGGCCGGCCCCCTCGCGAAAGAGGAGATCGTCCCCCCGGTCGGTGACAAGGACGGAAGCGCGGGGATACCCCTCCCCCAGGAGGCGCGCCGCGGCGTATTCCATGCCGCTCGCCGCGGCAAGCCGCGCGCGGTGCCGCGCGGAGGCCGCGGAGGATCCCGCCGACCGGAGCCTGGCCAGGAACAGAAACGAAAGGGTCGTCAGGAGGAGGAGCGCCAGGATCCCCGCCAGGCAGACCAGGGCGAACGCGGCGCGGCGATCACGGTCGTTCCCCACCGAATCGAATTATACCCCCGTCCGCTCAATCGCCCCGCGCGAGCGAGAGCCAGGTCCCCGAGCGCCCCTGCCGGCGCGCCGTGAACCAGACCGACTCGAAGATCGGCGTGTCGTCGAGAATTCCGGGAACGGCCTCGCAGTCGAAGCGCACGCGGTAATCGAACGACCGGACGGGACCCAGCGACGCGAGCGGCCAGGGGACCCCCGGCACGGGGCAGGAAACCGGCGGTCCCGCCGGGACGAGCCCTTCCGGATCGGCATACCCCCGCACCTCGAGCGAGAGCGATTCCGGCGGAAACCCGGGAGGGACGAGCCCCGTCCAGTGGCATCCGTCGAGGACCCCCGGCGCGTCGAGCGCGTACAGGGGCGACGTGAACGTCCCCCGCCGCAGGAAGCGGTCTCCGTACGCGAGCGGGATGTCCGCGGGTTGCAGGACCCGGTCATAAAAGCGCATCTCGTCGCAGCGGATCACCTGGAGCTTGAGCGAGCGGTTCGCGGGGGCCGGCATCGGCGCCTCGTATTCCATCTCCATGGGCGCCCCCATCCAGTCGGTGCCGGATCCGTTCACGAAAAGCCGCAGGAAGGTCCCGTCCTCGTCCGGGTCCCAGTCCAGCGAGAGGACGACGTGATAGTCCCAGACGACACGGCCGTGCGGGGTCATCCCGTCCCGGACGGTGA
Source organism: uncultured Planctomycetales bacterium (assembly GCA_964455625.1). Lineage (GTDB taxonomy): Bacteria > Planctomycetota > SBBH01 > SBBH01 > SBBH01 > SBBH01. The sequence goes on from CAYVXZ010000005.1 coordinate 2,342, forward strand.
AGCGGACGGCCGGGTCCTGGTCCCGCCCGTAATCGATCTCGAAGACGGTCCCGGTCTGGTCCGTGGAGCGCCGGCACGCCAGGTGGAGCAGCGTCCGGTTCGCCGGACGCCCCGGTCCGTTCGGGTTCGTCGGGTCCGCCTCGAGGACCTCCTCGATCAGTTTCCACATGGAGAACGGGCCCATCCAGCACTCGGCGGCAAGCGCCTTCAGCGTCCCGTCCCGGATCCCGGGGCACTCGAGGCGCGTCCCGAAGTCGTCCAGGGGCCCCGCGCCGGGCGCGTAGCTCACCAGATACGCGTTCGAGAAGTTCCCCGTGTCGACGGCGCCCGTGGTCGCCCGGAAGACGTTCCCCGAGAGACCGCGCGACGGGTCGATCTCGCTCCAGAAGTCCCCCTGCTCGCCTCCGGGCGAGGCGTTGCTCCGGCCGTCGAAATCCTCACGGAACGCCCAGTAGTACCAGGCGTCGCCGCGCCCCGCCTCGCGGGAGGCGAGCCCCAGGGCGCCCGGATACCGCAGGTATCCCCTGTAGGGATCCGCCAGGCCCGCCGCCGCCGGAACGAGCGCCCGCCGGTTCCAGCGCCCCAGCGAGACGACGTGCGGCTGGATCCGGACGCGCCCGTCGACATAGCGCGCCGGCATCCCTCCCACGGGATCCACCGGCCGCCAGTCGTGGCGTCCTTCCGGATCCGGATCGAGGACCCGGATCCCGGACCGGAGGAGCTCGCCGCCCCCCGCGAGGTTCCCGAAATCCTCCTGCGAGGTGAATTCGAGGCGCTCCGCCGCCCGCAGGACGCCGGAGCGGACCGAACGGACTCCCCTCCCGTCCGGCTCCCCGATTCCTTCCGAGCGGACCTCGAACAGCGTCGCCGGAGCGAGGGTCCCCCCCTGCGTCAGGAACACGGGCCCGGTCGCGGAAACGTACGGCGTCATCCGGTTGACGGGGCTCGCCGGCCAGCCGGCCGAAGGCGAGGCGGGAGACGCGACGCGCCGGATCCCGATGAGCGGAACGCAATGGGCGGGCTGGACTCCGTTGGCGGGGTTGAGGTCCCGGTCGATCCCCCAACCGGCCCAGGTGGTACCGCCCCCCGGCAGGACATGGGGAAAGGGATCCCCCGTCACGGCCGTGAAGGCGAGCTCCCCTTTCATCTGGGTCCAGAAGCGGGCCGCCGTGCCCTGGCCAAGGTCGCGCCAGTCGCGCGGGAAGATCGCGTCCGACTCCTGCACGAACCTCCGGAGAAGCTCCCGCCACGCGAGGCGTCCGGCCAGCCGCGCGGCGACCACCCGGTCGGCCAGGGCGAGCGCCTCGTCAGGGAAGATCACGGCGAGAAGCGAGGTATTCGCGAACGGGACCGCCCCCGGGCCGCTTCCCGTCCGGCTGCAGGGCGCGTTCCACCCCGGGGCCGCGGCGGGGAAGACCTCCTGCGCGCGCGGGAGCGCGAGGTGCGCCCAGAGCGCCGCCATCACCTCGCGCGAGGCGACCGCGAGGCTCACGGGCGCGTAGGGCGGGAAGTCGTCCCGGTTGTTGGAGCGGGTCCGTCCGCTCTCGAGCGGCGTCCCGTACGGCCCCACGGAAAGATGCGGGAGGATCCGCGCCCGCTCGGCCTTCGTGTAGCCGAGGCCGGCGAGCGTCCCGTCCACCCCGGCGAGATCCCGGTACCCCCCTTCGGGACGCCCCTGGAGCAGGTCCTGCCCCAGCCAGGACGGGCGGATCCAGTCCCCGGGGTCCGGCGAGAGGCCGCTTGCCCCCTGCGTCCGGCGCGTCTCGATCCCGAGGATCGCGCCCAGGCCGTCGATCGCCGCCGCGAGCCCGGTGTGGTACTCGTGGGCGAGGAGGTCGCGGTGGTCCGGGACCGGCGGGCCCGGCGACCCGGGGTTGCGGTTCCGCGCGTCGAGGAATCCGGCGTTGACGGGAAGCTTCCCCTCCACCGCCCCGATCTCAAGCGCGATCCGGAGCGGCCCGGGGGACCCGCCGGCGCGGAGCCGCCGGTCCCAACGGAACCCGCCGTTCCCCCCGGCAAGCGCGCCGGTCACGTCCGGGCCGGCGTAGTCGCGGGGGAGGCGTGACCCGGCGTACTCGAGCCCCGACGCGGAGGCCAGGTCGGCGCCGATCCCCTTCATGCGCAGGAGCGAGACCGCCTGCCCCGTGCGGACGACCCCCAGGAAGGCCAGGAGGACGGCCGCCAGGAGCGCCGCCATGGCGCTCGCGAGGACGGTGGCGAACCCGCGACGGGACCGATCCCCCACGCCTTCCTGGACGGACGGTGGATGTCAGTGCGGAAGCGATTTCAGGCGCCGGGGAGGAATTCCGAAAGGGCCGCGACCCGCCCCTGGCGTCCGGTCGCGACAAGCTCCAGGAAGGCCGACAGGCGCTCCAGCGAGGCCGACCCCGCGGCATCGGGGGGGTGCAGGAGGACACCGACGAGCGGCGTCCGGGCGGCGGCGCGCGCGAGGGACGCCTCGTCCGGGCCGGCAGCCATGTCGAGAGAGACCGAGACCTCCCGGATCCCGCCCCCGCCGGGCAGGAAGCCCGGGTGATACGAGACAGGCACCTTCCCGACCGTCGCCAGCCCCAGGGAGCGCGCCCAGGGGCCCAGCCACCGCTGGCGACGCGAATCGGGAAACCCGCACGAGAGGACCCGGAACCCGGAGCGCGCGAGCGCCTCCGGCGTCCAGCGGTTCCACTTCCCCCAGGGAGGCGTGAAGACGGGGGCGACCGCCTCGCTGAACAGCTCCCGCATCCGGGCACGCCCCTTCTCGATGTCGGCCCTCTGCGCGTCCGCCGCCCGCCGCCCGCCGAACTCCCCCCAGCCGTGGTCGATGTGCCTGAAACCGTGCTGGCCGATCTCGATCCCGGGAAAGCGCGCGCGGGCGTCGAGAAGGAGACGGGCCGTCTCCTCCGTCGCCTTTCCCGGGATCACCGCGCAGTGAAGCGGGACTTTCCGGCCCGCGAACAGCTCCACGATCGACCGGAGGGCCGGCGTCAGCTCGTCGACGTCGTCGAGCCTGAAAAACAGGGCGCGTTCCCGGCCCGTGGCCCATGACCCGTGGCTCACTGCTTCCTCTCTCCCATGAACGCGAGGATCTCACGGGCGGTATGGTCCCAGGTCCGGTGCGCGAGGATGAACTCCCGCGCGCGCGCGCCCATGGCGCGGCGCTCCTCCTCCGGAAGTTCCAGGATCCCGCTGATCGCGCCGGCGAGCGACTCGGCGTCCCCGACCGGGACGGCCTTTCCGGCCCGGGCGTCGTTCACCGGCTCGGCGTATCCGGGGACATCGCTCGTCACGACCGGCCGGGCGCACGCCATGTACTCGAGGAGCTTCACCGAGCTTCCGGGGTCCTTCCGGACCGGGTGCCACAGGACCGCGGCGACGTCCAGGGCGCCGATCCAGAGCGGGACCTCGGCGCGCGGCACGCGGCCCCGCCAGTAGACCCGGCCGGCGCACCCGAGGCGCGTCGCCGCCGCCTCGGCGGCCCCGCGGGCCGGCCCCTCCCCCACCATGACGAGGCGCACCGACGGGTCGCGGCGCGCGGCGCGCGCGAACGCCTCCACCAGGAGCTCCGCCCCGTGCCAGGCCTGGAAACTCCCGATGAATCCGACCAGGCGGCCGGACGTGTCGAGCCCCAGCCGGTGGCGGCAATCCGCGGGCGCGCGCGGCGTGAAGAAGGCCGGATCCACCCCGTTGCCGGCGGCAAGGACCTTCTCCGGCGGCAGGCCGTGCGCCGCGACGAGATGCGCGCGGACCCCCGCCGTCGGGACGACGACCCCCGTCGCGCGTCTCGCCGTCAGGCGCTCGGCGCGCGCGGCGAGCCACCGGGCGGGAAGGTTCCACTCCGGAAGCTCCTCCCCCAGGATCCCGTTCACCTCGGCGTAGCAGGGGATGCCCAGGCGCTCCGCCGCGCGCGTCAGGGCCGGCCCCTCGGCGACGCACCACCGGAAGTAGACGGCATCGGGCCGCGTCTCCCGGATCGTCCCTCCCCAGAGCGGCGGGAAGCGCGCGGTGAGGCTTCCGGCGTCGAGGGGGCGCGACGGGACCGGGCACCCGCGGGGCGCCAGCGGCGTCCAGAGCGTGACGCCGTGCCCCCGCGCGGCCCACGCGGACACGATCCCCAGGACATGCGACTCCACGACGGTGCCGGACGCGATCGGCGAGCGGCAGATGTAGAGGATCTTCAGTTCCCGTGCTCCTTGAATTCCTTGCCGTCGAAGGCGATCCGCTTCGGGGTGCCGTTCACGGTCGTCGCGAGGTGGACGGGGCGCCCCCAGAGCGACTGGAGGTTCTTCAGGGTCTCGCGCGCCTTCGCGAGCTCCAGGTCCGCCCCCTCATGGCGGTGGAGGACGAGGAGCTCCCCGCGGTTCTCGAAGTTGGCGTCCTCGACCGCCAGGATCGGGCTCCCCTGGTTGGTGAGCATGGCGAGGAGCCGCTCCTTCACCTTCCGGAAGTCCCGGTCCTGGATCACGTACTGGTTCGTCTGCGGGTTGTAGGCGTAGGTGAAGAGCTTCAGGCGCTCGCAGAACTCGGGCGTCAGGAAGGTGTCGATGAAGGTCAGGTCGTTGTAGATCCGGCGCACCTCGAAGATCTTCTGCCGCCCGAGGCCGGTCTTCCTGTCCCAATTCCGGCGCTTCGCGACGTCGTCGCAGTCGTCCCATTCCTTGCCGAACTGCCCCCGGTTCCAGCGGTCCTCGATCTCCCGGAAGAGCTCGAGGCCGATCTTGTAGGGATTGATGGAGCCGGGGCGCGTCCCCAGGGTCCCCGCGAAATGGTCCGCGTAATCGATCACCTCGGCGTCGGTGAGGCACTTCTGCGTCATGATCGTCGAGTGCCAGAAGCTGGCCCACCCCTCGTTCATGATCTTGGTCTGCGCCTGCGGCACGAAGTAGAGCGCCTCGTCGCGCACGATCGAGAGGATGTCCTGCTGCCAGCGCTCCAGCGGCGCGTATTCGAGCAGGAACCCCAGGATGTCCCGCTCGGGATCCGGCGGGAACTTTTTCTTGCGGTGCCTTTCCTCTTCTATCCGCTTCCGCTGTTTCTCCTGGTAGTCGCGCGGGTTCACGTACCGGTCGAGGTAGTCCTTGCTCTTCATCTTCGGGGCGGAACGCACGATCGCCGAGGGATCCTCGTCGGTCTCGGCCCGGTGGCGGACGATCGCCCCCGCGTGGGGATCGATCAGGTTCTCGATCGACAGGCACCGGTCGATGAACTCCTCGACCGGGTCCACGCCGTAGCGCTCGGCGTAGCGCCGGATGCGCGTGGCGTGGTTGGCCATCTCGTCCATCATCTTGCGGTTCGTGTGGACGAACCACTGGTTGTTCTTGAAGAAGTCGACGTGCCCGTAGACGTGCGCCATCACCAGCTTCTGGTCGACGATGGAATTGGAGGCCAGCAGGTACGCGTACGACGGGTTGTTGTTGATCACGAGCTCGTAGATCTTCGAGAGGCCGTAGGCGTAGCTCTTCTTCAGCTGCTCGTACTCCATCCCGTGGCGCCAGTGCGGGTAGCGCGTGGGAAAGCCGCCGTAGGCGGCGACCTCGTTGATCTGCTCGTAGGAAAGGACCTCGAAGATCACGGGAAAGAAGTCGAGGCCGTACGCGCGGGCGTGCCCCTCGATCTCGACCTGCAGGTCCCGAAGGGTGGAGTGTTCAATCGCCATGACAGGCTCCGGGCCGCGAAGCGCAAGAATCAACAGACTTCGCTTCGCGCCGGACGCTTGACGCTTCGCGAACTTCAGCACATGACACGGTTATTTCCCTTTCCCCAAAAAACCTTTCACGGCGTCGAAGATGGCGTCCTTGTCGCGGATCTCGGCGGTGACGAGACTCTCGTGCGAGACCGCCTCCACGAGGTCCTTGATGAACTGCCCCGAGCCGTAGGCGCTCCGGACCTGGCCGTAGCAGAAGAGGTTGGCGACCGGAAGGATCTCCTTCTTCAGCATCTCGACGCACTGGCGGGTGTCGTCGGCGCCCCAGTTGTCGCCGTCGGAGAACTGGAAGCAATAGATGTTCCATTCGGAGGCGGGGTAGTCCGCCTTCAGGATGTCGCGCGCCAGCGCGTAGGCGCTGGAGATCTTCGTCCCGCCCGACTCGCGGATCTTGTAGAAGACGTCGCGCTTCACCTCCTGCGCGGTCGCGTCGTGGACGACGTAGCGCGTCTCGATCGACTTGAACTGCGTCCGGAGCCACGTGTCGATCCAGAACGAGATCTGGCGGACCGTCTCCTTCTGCTCGTCCCCCATCGAGCCCGAGACGTCCATGAGGTACATCACCACCGCGGCGCTTTCGGGGACCTCCACCGGCTTCCAGGAGCGGTACCGCTTGTCGCGGCGCATCGGGATGATGACCGGGTTGGCCGGATCGTACATCCCGGCCATGATCTGGCGCTTCAGCGCCTCGCGGTAGGTGCGCTTGAAATGCTTCAGCGACTCGGGACCCGCCCGCGCGATCCCCGTGAAGCGCCCCTTCGACGTAAGGAGGTTCTTCCGGCCCCTCGGCTCGATGCGGGGAAGCTGCAGTTCCTCCCCGAGGATCGCCGCGAGCTCGTCGAGCGAGACGTCCACCTCGAGGATGTGGGAGCCCGGCTGGTCGCCGGCCTGGCCGGAGCCGCCCTCCCCCTCATCGGCACCGATCACGTCCCCCTTCTCGCCGTCCCCCTGGCCGACGCCGCCGCCGTTGTTCTTGCCGAAGCGAAACTGCGGGATGTCGATCTGGGGGAGCGGGATCGAGACGAGGTCCTTCCCCACGCGGCCGATGAGCTCGCCCGACGACATGAACTTCCGCAGGTTCTGGCGGATCTTCCCCCGGACGATCTGCCGGAAGCGGGCGTGGTCCTTCTCGATCTTCTCGACCATACGCGCCAGCCTCCCCGAAGCAGGTCGTTAGTTCTTCACATCACCGCGCGCAAAAATGCTCGCGACGAAGTTCAGCACGTCCGAGGAGCAGGTGTCGCAGTAGCCGTAGTTCTTGATCATCCGCCCCTTCACGACGTCGATCTTCGCCTGCGTCTCCTTGTCGACGACGGTGGTGACGAGGCTCGTGAGCTTGATCGAGTCCTTCTGGTCCTCGAAGAGCTTGAGCTCGAGCGCCTTCTGGAGCCGCTCGTTCGAGCGGTAGTCGAATTTCTTCCCTTCCAGGGACAGGGCGCCGATGTAGTTCATGATCTCGCGGCGGAAGTCATCCTTCCGGCTCTCGGCGATGTCGATCTTCTCCTCGATCGAGCGCATCAGCCGCTCGTCCGCCTCCTCGTCCTGCCCGGTGTAGCGGTTCTTCACCCGCTCCTTCTGGGTGTACGCCTTCACGTTGTCGATGTAGTTGGAGCAGAGGCGCGAGATCGCCTCCTCGTCGGCGCAGATCGCGCGCTGGACCTCGTTCTTGACCATATCCTCGTACTCGTCCTTCACGGTCGAGAGGATCTCCTTGAAGCGCTTCTTCTCGTCGTCGGAGTTGATGAGCGAGTGGTGCGCAAGCCCCTCCTCGAGCTCGTTCATCACCATGAACGGGTTCACGCACCGCTCTCCCTCGTCGGAGACAAGCGCGTTCGAGATCTTGTCCTGGATGTACCGCGGCGAGATCCCCTCCATCCCCTCGCGCTCCGCCTCTTCCTTGAGCTCGCGGATATTGTCCTCGGTGAACCCGGGAAGGGTCTTGCCGTCGTAGAGCTTCATCTTCTGGACGAGCGTCAGCTGGGCCTTCTTCGGCTCCGCGAGGCGCGTCAGGACCGCCCACATGCTGGCGACCTGCAGGGTATGGGGCGCGAGGTGCTTGCCGCGCACCTTGTCCTGCACGTAGTCCTTCATGTAGATCTTCACCTCGTCGGCGAGTTTCGTGATGTACGGGACGTCGATCTTCACCGTGCGGTCGCGGAACGCCTCCATCAGCTCGTTCGACTGCAGGCGCTTGTACTCCGGCTCGTTCGTGTGCCCGATGATCACCTCGTCGATGTCGGTCTGCGCGAACTTCTTCGGCTTGATGACGTGCTCCTGCGTGGCCCCCAGCAGGTCGTAGAGGAACGCCACGTCCAGCTTCAGGACCTCGATGAACTCGATGAGGCCGCGGTTGGCGATGTTGAACTCGCCGTCGAAGTTGAAGGCGCGCGGGTCCGAGTCCGACCCGTACTCGGCGATCTTCCGGTAGTTGATGTCGCCGGTGAGCTCGGTCGAGTCCTGGTTCTTCTCGTCCTTGGGCTGGAAGGTGCCGATCCCGATCCGGTCCTTCTCCGCGAGGACGAGGCGCCTCACGCGCACGTGCTCGACCACCTTCGACCAGTCGCCGCGATAGCGGACCATGAGGTCCATGAAGTTCTTGCGGCACGAGGGGCACAGGTTCCCCTCGACCTTGAGCGTGTAGGAGGCGCGAAGATCCTTGTTCACCTCCGCGAGAAGCGCCTCGCGCGCATCGACCGGAACCAGGCGCAGGGGGTCCTCGTGCATCGGGCACATCGCCATGTTCCGGGCGTCGTCGGAATGCTCGATCCATCCGAAGGTGTAGAGGGCACCGTCCTTCCGGCGCGAGTACTGCTCGACGCCGCGCTTGAGGAGCCGCACGATCGTGCTTTTCGCGCTCCCCACCGGCCCGTGGAGCAGGATGATCCGGCGCTCCGTCCCGTACCCCAGGGCCGCCGACTTGAAGACATTGACGAGCCGCATGAGCGGGCGGTCCAGGCCGAAGACACCGTCCTCGCCGCCGGAGATCGGATCGTCGAAGAAGCGGTACCGGACGATCTTCTCCTTGAACTCGGTGTATTCCTCGGTGCCGTACGACAGGATCATGTCGTACATCCGCTGGAAGGCGTTCCGCAGGATCAGGGGGTTCTCGCTCACGAGTCCCAGGTAGTCCTTGAAGGTCCCTTCCCACTGGAGGTCCTGGAAGGACTCCTTCGCGATCCCCTTCGTCATGGCGGCCAGCAGGGCATCCTTATTGGGCACGGGTGCACCTCCTTGTCGTAATCACCGGACCAGTATACACCACGCCCAAAGCCTTTGTTTTCAAGACTTGGGTCTCCTGTCGAGGATCCGCTGCTCCTTCAGGCGGTCCTCCATCCCGAGGCGCTTCGTCAGTTCCGGGAGGGTCGTCACCTCGATCCGGTTCGGGGCCACCTCGCAGTGCGCCTGGAACCGCGCCTGCAGGTCCTGGACCCAGTCGGCCGATCGGCCGGGCGCCTCGCGGAGCGCCACCGCGAGGACCATCTCGTCCAGCTCGAACGGGTCATCGTTCGCCTTCTGGATGACGATCTGCCATTCCTCGATCCGCGTCTCTCCCATCAGGAAATCGGAGATCTGGTTGAAGTCGACGAGCGTCCCCCGGATCTTCGAGAAGTTGAATTCATTCACGTTGGAAACGCGCCGCAGGTCCGACGAGACCCTCGGCATCGTCCGCCCGCACCCGGGGCACGGCGCCCAGGTGATTCCCCCCTGTGCGAGGTCGCCGGTCCGGTAGCGGACGACGCACGAGCCCCGCCACCCCAGGGAGGTGTAGACGACCTCGCCGGTCTCGCCCTCCGGGACCGGCTCACCGGTCTTGGGGTCCACGATCTCGACGAGGCTCATGTCCGGATACAGGTGGAAGCCGGCCGCCGCCCCCCCGCCGGGGCACTCGGGCCAGGCGGTCCGCGCCTCCGTCATCCCGTAGACGGAGATCACCTTGGGGTCTTTCGCACCGCGCTCCGAAAGAAGCGCCCTGATCCGGTCGCGGATCGGCTGCGTCGCCTTGTCCCCCCCCAGCACCACGAGGCGGACGGTCGAGAGGTCCACCCCTTGCGCCACCGCCTCCCGGAGCAGGTGATAGACGTATCCGGGGACTCCCGCGAGGAACGTCGGCTTCACGCGCCCGATCGCCGCAAGACACCCGGCCGTCCCCATCACCTTGCCGCCACCGGTGTGAAGGAGGAGGACCCCCGCCGCGATGCCGGCGTAGTAGACCTGCCAGAACCCCAAGTGTGGAGCGAACGGGAAGAGGTTCAGCCCCCGATCGGCGGCGGCGGTGAGGTCCGCCACCTGGAAGATCCGGTTCCCCGCCTCCTTGACGATCTCGAGGTCATAGAGCGTGTAGAAAAACGGCGTCGGCGCGGCGCTCCGCCCCGTCGTGAACGTCATGAACGCCGGACGGTACTCGTGTCCCAAGAACTTCTGGACCTCGTCCTTTCCCTGGAGGAGCTTCCGGAGTCCGATCCCGACCAGGCGATCGAGCGGCGCCGACCGCCGGATCGACGCCTCGTCGGGGGCGAGCACCAGCTGGACCGGCCGACCGGCGTCCTCCTTCGTCGCGATCACCTGGTCTTTCGTCGTGAAAGGGAGCCTGCGGAGGTCGTCGACCGTGCGGATCTTCCGGAGGTCGACCTTATGCTCGGCAAGAAGCTTCTTATAGAACGGCGAATATGCCCCGACCTCCTCCCGCAGCCAGCGGGAGAGGACCTCCCCCTGCCACCTTTCAGCCTCTTCTTTTGTCAGTCGGTCCCAGCGGTCGCAGAGGACGGGTCGGCGCATGCGGAGGCATCCTAGCAGAAGCGTCTGGGGGGAGACAGAAGCCAGGAGTCAGAAGAACAACGAATCTGAAAAATCGGCTTCCTCAGCGCATCAGGGATCCCCGCATCTTTCCTGCTGTCCTCCTGGCTCCTGACTCCTGTATTCTGACTCCTCCATGAAGGTTCTCTTCCTGATCCAGGGGTTCGAGGTCCCGTCGAGCCGCTACCGGGTCCTGCAGTACCTGCCGGCCCTGAAAGCGGCCGGGATCGACGCCACGATCACGCCGTTCCCGGACACCTTGGCCGAGGAGCAGCGGATCTACGGGGGGGCCGGAGAGTACGACGTCGTCTTCATCCACCGGAAGCGCCTCTCGAAATACTGGATCCGGACGCTCCGGAAGGCCGCGAAGAAGATCGTCTACGACTTCGATGATGCCGTGATGTTCCGCGACACGCTGTCCGTCGGCGACCAGGAGTCGGTCCGTCGGCGCCGGCGGTTCGAGCGGACCTGCCGGATGGCCGATCTCGTGATCGCGGGGAACGCCTATCTGGCCGATTTCGCGAAGCCGCACAACGCGAATACCGTCATCTTGCCGACCGTGATCGATCTCGCCCGGTACGCCCCCCGGCGCTGGGGCGCGCAACCCGGGAAAGTCACGCTTGGCTGGATCGGCGATACGGGAAGCCTCGCCTACCTCGAATCGCAGAAGCCGCTCTTCGAGGCGATCGGGAAGGCGGTCCCGAACCTGCAGTTCAAGGTGATCTCGAGCCGCTTCCCGAAGTACGAGAACCTTCCCGTGATTCCCGCCCGATGGAGCGCCGAGACCGAGGTCGCGGAGCTCCAGTCGCTCGACATCGGCGTGATGCCGGTCCCCGACGATCCGTGGTCCAAAGGAAAGTGCGGCTTAAAACTCCTCCAGTACATGGCGGCGGGGGTCCCGGCGATCTCGTCCCCTGTCGGGGCGAATCTCGAGATCCTGGAAAGCGGCGTCCACGGCTTCCACGCCGCAACGGAGGCCGAGTGGATCAACGCGGTCCGGAAACTTGCCGGCGACGTCAAACTCCGCGAAAAACTGGGAAAGGCTGCCTTCGAGCGGGTCCGGAAGGCCTACTCCCTTGAGGTCGCGGCGCCCCGGTTCGTGGCGCTCGTCTCGCGCCCATCGGAATAGCGGGGCCATCGTGCACTCCGGCCGCCATTCGGGGCAGGGTTTCGCCCTCATCCTCGCGAGCGGCCTCCTGATGCTGATCCTCTTGAGCGCCTCGTCGCTTCTCGCGGTCGCCAGACAGGCGCTCACCCGCTCCGGGCACGCGACGGACCGGACACAGGCGGCCTTGACCGCGGCGAGCGGCATGGCATACGCCAGTATCCGCCTTCAGCAGGACCCCTATCCGAAGTATCTCGACACGCCGACCACACGCCCCGACACCTGGCATGCCCGCGAGCCGTTCAATACCCCCCTGGACCGGATGCTCAACGTTTCGTACGCCAGGGGGGAGCCCTGGAAGGACACGATCATTCTCGCCTCGGACGGCCACGACAACGACGGGGACGGACTGAAGGACGAACCGGGGGAGGGGAACGGCCTCTTCACTCCCGGCGAGCGATATCAGGACCTGGACGGCGACGGACGCTACACCTCCTGGAGCGGGAGGTTGCGCGCCGGCGCCAGGACATCCGGCAATCGCTTCTCCCTGTCGATCGGGTCCCAGGACGGGAAGATCCCCGTCAATGGGGGTTACCTGGACGATCTGGATCGCCAGCCCTACCCTTTCATCTTCGGCGGGAGCTGGGGCGTCCCCGATCACCGGGACCCCGCGGCCAGCCCCTATCACAAGGGGCTGGTCCATGTTCTCAACAACCTGGGCGCCGTAACCCGACCGGGCGGTGCCGGCACGCGGCGCCGGGATTACCGGTCGGGAATCCCCCTTGGGAGCGGCCACACCTTCGAGTTTTCATGGCTCGGCGAGGATCTCATCGCGGGCCGGCCGCCGGGAGGATATCGCTCGCTCGCGCAGATCCGGCAAACGCTTGCAGGCCTCGGGTATGCCCCGGCAGAGTGCGACCTGTTCCTTCCTTTCCTGGATGTCGGCCCCTACACCGGACCGATCGAGAGCGGCCGCGTTTCATACCGGAGTTCCGCCCCTTGGCCTTTCCCCGGCGCGGAAGGGGGCAATCCGGACGACTTCCCCTTTTCCCCTCCGATCGTCCTGTCGACCGCCCCGCGGGAGGTCTTGGCCTCCCTTTGGCGGTACCTGGCGAGTTCGCAGGACCTGCCCCCCGTCGCCAGCTCGCCGGCGGTGCCCCTGCAGCGCGTCTACGGCGAACCGGCCGGCGACATGGCCACGGCCTCGAGATCCGGCGGCACCCCGATCCGGTTCCGCGCGGACGACTATTACGCCTACCACTTCATGATCTTCCCGGACGAATCGGAACTCCTGGCCGATACGGCCGCCTCGCTCCGCACCGGAGGTTCCGTATCATGGCAGGAGCTTTACAGCGCCATCCTCCAGAAGATCCCGACCCTGTTCTCTGTCGATTACAACAATCTTGGAGGGGCCTCTTCTCTCTGCCCGGTCTACCAGCGCGCCTGGTTGCATGCGAAGGCGGATCTCGCCTTCCGGGCCCTGGCCCTGGACGCCCCCCCGATGGCCGGCCATTTTCACGGCATCGCGACCTGGGCTGGCTGGGGGCTCGACCGCGACCCCTCGACCAGCCCAGTCGAACAAGGGTCCGGCGTCGGCCTCGACTGGATCTACCAGGGGCCGATCCCCGCCAGCGAGACGTCCCCGCTGCCAAGCCGACCCTACGATGACGAGTACTGGTCCCTCACCAGCAGGCGCATCAAGCCGCAGGGAATCACGACCGCGCCCCCCTTGAGATTCCAGATCGAGTGCGCCGGGTCCGCAGGGCGGTCCAGGTACCGTGCGAACGGAAGTTTTCGGGCGGCCGATCCCCTCTATTTCGCCAGCCAGGAGGATTTCGAGATCCTGCGGCAAAACGTCTTCCTGGACCGGATCGGCGGCATCTCGACAGTCCTGGACGATCCGCCTCCTCCGGACCGCCGCGTCCGGATGTCGGACGGTGGACGGATCTACCCGCACCTGATCTCCCTCCCGAGAACGAACAGGCGCTCCACGTTCGCTCCCGGATCGGCGCCGTTTTTTCCGGCGGAGGGATACTCGCGCCTCTACGGCGCATTGACCCTCGCGCCCCGGGAAATCGGCCGGCGCGGCGCCCAACTGTACTGGACCTTTCCGGAGGATTTCGACGGCGTGCAGGACGCCCCGGGCACGGACGATTGGCACGAAGCGGACCCTGCCTATTCCCATCCCCCCTCCGACCCCATGGAGATTTACGAGAACGCGACCGATTTCTGGCCGGAGTTCCACCAGTACCGGAATCCCTCCCACACGGACGGAATGTTAAGCACTCTCCACCCCTTTCAATGTCCGGGAATGAACGCCCCTTCCGGCACTCCCCTTCTGGCCTTCTCGGCCGATTTCTGGATCAACCTGTCCTACCCCTATCATGACAATCGCGCTGTTTTCCTGGTCTACAACGCGCAAAGGATAAGCGAGGGACACTGGAATCAGCATTTCATCAAGCTTTACGTCTCACGAGGCGATCCGTCCCAACCCGGAAAGCGCCCGTATGACGCCACGTTCCGGTTGAGCGTGGACGCCAAGGATCTCATGGGAATCCCCCGCGCCACGGCATCGCCCGCCTGGTTGATCCGGTCCCCCGGTCCAGCGTCCCCGCATACGCCCGGAATCTTCCACGTCGCCGTGACGGTCGCGAAGGATCCCCTGCTGGATGAAATGACCTACCGTCTCTACGTCAACGGCAGCAAATTCGCGGCTGACGGGTCCGAGATGAAACACCCGCACCTGCACCTGATCGCCGTCAAGGACGGTGAAAGCATGACTCTTTCCTACGGCGACGAGCTTCGCCTCTTCGAGACGGCCCTTCCCTCCGGGGAACCGGGCAGCATCTATTCAGCAGGCCGGTTCGTCCCCAGCGGCGCCTACAAATCCCCGCTGTATGTCTTTCACGAACCGGCCTCCTTCGGAAAGAGCCAATGGCTGGGGCTCATCCCCCCCGGCTTCGTCGACGTCTCGGGACAGCCTGTCGATCCATTCCGCATCCTCGTCGAGGCGTACGGCACCGCGCCGGGCGACCTCGCCCATCCGAACCTGATCTGGCAAAGGACACTCGGGCCGTCCGGCACGGTCGACGATCTGCCCCCGAACCCCGTCAAGTCGTTTCGCTACACGATCGAAATCGACTGCAACGACGTCGTCGGCGTCCTGGATGACTCGCCGGTTTTCGAATCGATCTGGTTCACGCTGCGGCGCCGCGGGCGGGCGCCTGTCTGGTCGGAGTGGGAATAGCGCTTTCAGGTCACGCTCCGCGAAGGCGTTTTACGGCCTCGGCGGGGTCCCTCGCGCGGAAGACCGCGGTGCCGGCCACGATGACATTGGCCCCGGCCTCGATCGCCTGACCGACGTTATCGACCGTGATCCCCCCGTCGATCTCGACATCGAACCCGGGGCGCGCCCACTGGCGCACCTGGCGGACCTTCGCGAGAACCTCCGGGATGAATTTCTGGCCCGCGAACCCCGGAAAGACGCTCATGACGAGGACAAGATCCGCGACGTCGAGCCAGGGCCTCACCCGTTCGGCGGGCGTGTCGGGATTGATCGTGAGGCCGGCCTTCGCCCCCAGGGCATGGATGCGGTCGATCAGGGGGCGCGTCTTCGCCCCCGAGACCGCCTCGACGTGGAACGAGACCGACTGCGCCCCCGCCTTCACGAACGGCTCCGCGTACGCCTCCGGGTCCGTCACCATCAGGTGCGCGTCGAAATAGAGCTTCGAGACGGGGCGAAGTGCCGCGACGACGCTCGGGCCGATCGTCAGGTTCGGGACGAAGTGGCCGTCCATCACGTCAAGATGGAGCCACTCGGCCCCGGCCCGCTCGACGACGCCGATCTCCTCCTTCAGCTTCGCGAAATCGGCGGAAAGAAGCGACGGCGCGACGGTGACGGCCATGTCAGGCGGAGGCCCCCAGATTTCCCGAGAGGGCATCCAGACCCGGCAGGGTCCCCTGCGCCATGTACTCGAGCGACGCCCCGCCGCCGGTGGAGACATGCGCCATCCGCGCGGCAAGCCCCATCTCCTCGACCGCGGAGGCGCTGTCCCCGCCCCCCACCACGACCTTCGTCCGCGGGCCCGCCCCTGCCAGGATCTCCGCGAGCTTCCGCGTTCCGCTGGCGAACGCCGGGACCTCGAAGACGCCGACCGGTCCGTTCCAGAGGACGGAACGGGCCTTCGCGATCTCGGCCGCATACGCCGCGACGGTCTTCGGCCCCACGTCCACCCCCATCCGGTCGGCCGAGATCCCCGGCCCTTCGGTGACGGTCGCCGCATCCGGCTTGAACTCGGTCACGGTGACGTGATCGAGCGGAAGCACCACCATCGCGCCGCGTGCCTGCGCGCGCGCGAGGATCTTCCCCGCGGTCGCCACCATGTCGTGTTCGAAGCGGGACTTCCCGATCGGGATCTTCCGCGCGGCAAGGAAGGTATAGGCCATCGCGCCGCCGATCAGGACCGCATCCACCCGGTCGACCAAAGACTCCAGGATCTCGATCTTGTCCGACACCTTCGCCCCGCCCAGGATCGCGGCGAACGGCCGCTCGGGGTCCTTGACGAGCTTTCCCAGGTGCGTGACCTCGGCCGCCACGAGAAGCCCCGCCGCCGACGGCAGGAAGCGCGTCACGGCGGCGATCGAGGCATGCTCCCGATGGCTCGCCCCGAAGGCGTCGTTCACATAGCAGTCGGCGAGCGCGGCGAGCCCCTTCGCGAAGGCGGTCTCGTTCTCTTCTTCCTCCATGTGGAATCGGAGGTTCTCGAGCAGGATGACGCCCCCCGGCTTCAAGCTCCGGGCCGCCGCCTCGGCCGCGGGGCCGACGCAGTCGGGGACGAGCGGAACGGGCTGTTTCAGGATCTCGGAGAGCCGCTTCGCGACGATCGCCAGGCTGTACTTGGGGTCGTTCCCTTTCCCTCCCTTGGGGGGACGCCCGAAATGGCTCGCGAGGACGCACGACCCCCCGCGCGCCAGGATCTCCCGGATCGTCGGGACCGTCCGCACGATCCGGCTGTCGCTCGTGATCTTCCCGTCCACCACCGGCACGTTGAAATCGCACCGGACGAGGACGCGCTTTCCGCGGACGTCGAGGTCGCGCAGGAGCTTCATCAAGCCTTCTGCAGGGCGACCCGGACGGTGACGTCCGCCAGGCGCGACGAGTACCCCCACTCGTTGTCGTACCAGCCGACCACCTTCACGAAGCTCTTCCCGATCAGCATCGTGGACTGCGCGTCGAAGATGCAGGAGGAGGGGTCGCCGACGATGTCCGAGGAGACGATCGGCTCGTCGCAATAGGTCAGGATCCCCTTCAGGGGGCCCTCGGCGGCCTTCCGGAAGGCGGCGTTCACGGACTCGACCGTCGCCTCCTTCTTCAGGTTCGCGACGAAGTCGCAGACCGAGCCGTCGGTGACCGGGACGCGCATCGCCATCCCGTTCAGCTTCCCGGCCAGCTCCGGGATCACCTCGCCCACCGCCTTCGCGGCGCCGGTCGTCGTCGGGATGATGTTCGCGGCGGCCGCGCGCGCGCGTCGCAGGTCCTTGTGCGGCAGGTCCAGGATCTGCTGGTCGTTCGTGTAGGCATGCACCGTCGTCATGAAGCCGTCACTGATCCCGAACGTCTCGTGGAGGACGCGCACCATCGGCGCCAGGCAGTTCGTCGTGCAGGAGGCGTTCGAGATGACCTTGTGCTCCGGCCGGATCGTCCCCTCGTTCACGCCCAGGACCACCGTCGCGTCCACCTTCCCCTTCGACGGGGCGGAGAGAAGCACGCGCGACGCCCCCGCCTTCACGTGCTGGAGGCACTCCTCCTGCGAGGTGAAGCGTCCCGTGCTCTCGATCACGACGGGAATGCCCTTCGCCTTCCAGGGAAGCTCCGACGGGACCTTGACCGACAGCACCTCGACCCGCCGGTCGCCGACGACAAGCGTGTTCCCGTCCGCCCGCACGGGAGCGTGGAACCGCCCGTGGACCGAATCGTATTTCAGGAGATGCGCGAGCGTCGCGGCGTCGGTGAGGTCGTTCACCGCCACGACCTCGACCTCCTTCCGGTCCCAGAGGGCCCGGAAGACGTTGCGCCCGATGCGGCCGAACCCGTTGATCCCGATTTTCACCGCCATGCGTCCGCCTCCTTTTCGTTGACCGAGAAGACGGGAATTATCGGGAAATCGCCCGCGGCGTTCAACGGCCAGGGCGGTCAGCGCGCGTGGACGGCGCCGAGCTTGCCGAACTCGTCAGCGATCCCGTCCGCGCCGCGTGCCAGGCCCCGCGCGAGGGCGAAGGCGACCTCGTAGCGCGCGCGGAGATCCCGGTCGGGGATCGTCCGGTGGCTCCCTCCCATCGACGGGTCCGCGAACGTCTCGGCCAGCCCCCCGGCGACGACCATCCCCTTCCCGACGCGCGCGAAGGAGAGGACCGTCTCCCCCGCGTCGGTCGCCAGGAGCGGCGTCCCGCCGGCGACCGCGACGGCTCCCCGGACATCCGTGATCGGGACGTTCCCTGCCGGCACGACCGCCGCCGTCCCGCGGCAAGGGGCATCCCCGAACGACAGGCCGTACGGCGCCAGGAGGGCGTTGGCGCTCGAGCCGGGGCGGGACGGCCCCTCCAGGACGAGAAGCACCCCGCCCCGCTCGAGCCATGGGCGCAGCTTCTCCGGGATTCCCTCCGGAACTCCCTTCCGGGGCCGGATCACGACGGCGGGACCGGGCCTGTCGAGCGCCCCGGAAAGCGTGAATGCGACGCGCGGGAAAAGACCGACCCGCATCATCCACTGGTAGAACACCTCGTACCCGGCGCCGTAGTTCTGGAGGAATCCGTACAGGGGAAGCTCGAAGTCGCCGTCCTCCACGCTGAAGGAGATCTCCACCGGGGCCGTCTTCGGGACGGCGGGCGGATAGGCCGCCTCCGAGAGTCGCGTCGTCCCCCACAGGGCGGCGGCCGAAAGCCCCGCCCCCCAGAGGACGGCCGCGGCGGCGTTCGGAAGGACGAACAGGTATCCGCGCCCGGCCCGGAGGGCGTACAGGAGCCCCCCGACGCCGGCGACAAGCAGGATCGGGTTCAGGAACGCGAGAAGGTTCCGGCGGTTCAGCCATTCCGTCGTCCCCAGGAGAAGCTCCGGCTTCCCCGGGTAGAAGGCATCGAAGTTGGAGAAGACCGTGCTGTCGGTGAAGGCGGCCACGCGCCCTTTCCCCGCCTCGACCGTCATCATCTGGTCGAAGGAGCCCCACATGGCGTACGTGTGGTCCAGCACCTGCGGGTAGAAATTGTCGGCGGTCCAGCTCACAGGCAGGTGCCAGAGCCCCTCCGGGCGCAGGACGGGCCGCGCCCGCCAGGTGTCCGCCTGGATCGAGCAGGAGACCGCGAAGAGGAAGAACGGGACGTGCGCCGCCGCCGGATGTCGCCCCAGGCGGGGCGGCACGTGGAACTCCTCCCATTTCCGCTCGATGTCGAAGACGCAGTCGTACCGGAACGCCATCCCGAAACGGCGCATCACGGGATTCAGGCAGACGCTCGACCCGAAGACGTTCGTGTGCTCCCCCAGGATGAAAAGGCCGCCGCCCGCGCGCACGAACGCCTCGATCGCGTCCACCTCCGCGTCCGAATACGGCGAGGTCACGGTCTTGAGGACGAGGATGTCATGCCCCGCGAGCCGCTCGGGGGTGATGGCTCCCTCCAGGTGGGTGTCGACGTCGTAAAAATGGCCCAGGTACCGTGCCATCGCCCAGTAGTTGTAGCCGGACTCGGGCCCGTACCAGTCGGTGTCCATCGGGGTGTCGGTCCGCTCCCAGCGGCTCTTCGACTCGTCGATGAGGAGGCGCCCCTTCTTGGCGGTTCCCGGATCGTGGAAGTGCAGGCCCGCGACGATCGCGACGCACGCCGCCGGGACGAGCCAGCGCGCCCGGTGCGGCTCCGGCGCCTCGCCGGGCACGAGAACGGGAGCCCCGCCGGGCCCGCGCCACGGCAGGAGCCGCGCGAGAACCGGGACCAGGGGAATGAAGGAGAGCGCCGTCACGCCGGGGAGCCAGAACAGCTCCACGCGGACCGCCTCCGACTCGTACGGCACCAGGAGCATCTCCGAGACGAAGAAGAGAAGCACCGCCAGGAACCGGACGGCCATGTACCCGGCGAGCCCCGCCGCGAGGACCGCCAGGCGCTTCGTCCGCGCGCGCCCCTCCCCGCTCCGGTCGCACCCGACGAGAAGCCCTCCCGCGACCGCGATCAGGAGAAAGGGGAATCCGGCCAGGTGGTTCCAGGTCAGGGGAAGCGCGTGCGTGTAGCGCATCGTGCGCAGGTAGATGACGCCGTCGGTGAAGCTGACGTCCGCGCCGGCCCAGTCGAGAAGGCGGTAGAGCATCGGCGCGAGAAACGGCGCGGCCCCTGGGTTGGCGGCCGTCCAGGCGTTGTAGAGTCCGTAGAGGGGCGCCTGGACCACAAGGAGCGTCCCGACGAGAAGCCCCGCCGCCCCGGCCCCCGCGAGCGCCCCCGTCCGTCCGGAGCGCCCCGCCGCGACCGAGAGCACGACACCCGCCGCCGCGATCCAGAGCCCGGGATGGAACGGCTTTTCCAGGATCGCGATCGCGGCGGCGACAGGGACCAGGAGAAGGAGATGGCGGACCGCCAGGGGAACGACGACGCGCGCCTGCGCGAACGCCCCCGCCGCGAGCGCCCAGCCCGCCGCGGCAAGCCCCCACTGCCAGGCCGGCCGCGCCGTCACGAACTGGTCGAACGCGAAGAGCCACCCCAGGGAGAGCGCGACGACGGCGGCCCAGACGGTCACTGGACAGGCTCCGCGTCCGGCGCGACCAGGCGCCGGAAGAACCGGATGTTCTGCATCACGACCCCTTCCTCCCCCTCGAAATTCTTGGACGTCAGGAAGTGCGAGTCGCCGATCACGACCAGGCGCCCGGAGCCGACCTTCTGCTCCGCGACGACCGGATATCCCGCGATCATCGCCAGGGTCTGTCCGCCGCGCACCGGCCAGGCCTCCCAGAAATGGGGCCTTTGCGCCGCCTCCAGCGCTTCCCCGGTCACCGTCGCGTAGTCGCGCCCCAGGGGAACGTCGCCGATCCCCATCCCGAAGCGCGCCAGGAACGGCTCGGCCGCGGCCCGCTCCTCCCAGCCGACCGCAAGGATGTAGGTCCCCCCCTTGTGGAGGAACGACTGGACCGACTGCGCCTCGCGCTCGCCGTACGGGCGTGTCGGCGCGACGGAGACGATCACGTCCGCCTCGGCCACCTGCGCCGGGTCGAAATCATCCATCCCGACCGTGAAGTACCCCTCGCGCATCAGGTTCAGGGAGACGCCCATGATCCCGTCGGGCCGCCACCCTTCCATCGCGTGAAAGCCGAGCCGCGAGTCGTCGACCAGCGCCACCTTCCCGGAAAAGGGCGGGACCTTCCGGTCAGCGGCGGCGCCTCGGGCGAGATTTCCTGCCAGGAGAAGGACGGTCGCGGCGAGCGGGACGGCGGACGGCCTGCCTCGCGCCGCCAGAAGCGCCAGGACGCCGCACGCCGCCAGGAGCACCACACCCAGGCGGTCGCGCCAGTACGGCACCGCCGCGCGGCCGGAACCCGCCAGCCACCGGAAGACGCGCGTCACGAACGGATGGGAATGGATCAGGATCCCGTTCACGAAGCCGGAGGTGTCCCCGGCGACGATCACGCGTCCCTTTCCCGCGTTCTCGGCGGCGACGAGCGGGAGGTCCCCCAGCGGCTCTCCCGGCTCGAAATCGAGCGTCCCCAGGTATCCCCGCTCGCTGTTGGCGAGAACCCCCGGGTCCGAATAACCGTACCGCCCGATCACGATCGGCGCGGCCGGGTAGCGCACCTCGAGAGACGCCCCGACGACAGATCCGGCCTCGTTGGCGGCGTCGCCGAGGGAGGCGGTCGTCGCGTGGGGAAAGTACTGGTAGGAATGGAGCCAGCCGCCGACGAAGAAATCGGCCGAGTCGAACGCGATCCGCGTGCGCGCGCCGACCGCCTCCAGGGGCTCGTTCACCAGCACCTTGCCGTGCTTCCAGCAGGTGTGGTCCCCCAGGACCAGGAGGCCTCCCCCCGCATGGACGAATTCCCGGATCGCCGCGAGCGCCGGGGCCTCAAACAGCTCGTCCTGGTTGATGATCACGAGAATGTCGGCACCGGCGAGCCGGTCCGGCGTGATCTCGGGAGCGAGCGCCCCCTCCCATCCGATCGCCGCGACCAGCTTCGGAAGGTTCCCGAACATCCCGGAGCTGTAGCTCCCGTAGTTCCCGTGCTCGGGGACCATCCAGTTCAGGAACCCCTTCTCGTAGAAGACGACGCGGCACCGCTCGGCCTTCGGCGGGACCGGCCGGTTCGCCAGTGCCCAGACGCCCAGGAGCCCGGCCGCAAGGGAAGCCAGGAGCAGTTTCTTCCGGCCCCCCGGCTCGCTGTCCGGATCCCGGGCGCCCGCGCGGGAGAAGCGCCAGGCAAAGAACGCGGCGACCGCCCCGACCAGGGGCGGGAAAAGGACAGGCAGGCGGACCGGCCAGAGCGCGGCGAAAAAGCGCGCGGCCCCTTCGCCCCACGCGGCCCGCCCGGCCGGCGCGGGAAGGAGCGCCGGGCAGTCGGCCCAGAAGGCGAGCCATGCGAGGAAGGCCGCCGCGACCGCGGCAAGCCCCCCCGCCAGCGCCGGCCGGCTCCGGGAAGCCGAGCGCCACCAGGCGCCGAGAACGACCGCGAGGGCGAGAACCGCCACGTGGATCCCGCTGAACGAGGGGCCCAGGTCCGGGCGCGTGAGCCACAGGGAAAGTCCCTGCACCTCGTACCAGGTGAGGAGGCTCGTCCCGGCGGCGTACTCGAAGAGGCCGAAGAGAAGGCTCGCCGCCGCGAGACCCGACATGGGACTCTCCGTCCGCCCCCGCGCCGACGCGGCGGCGGAAAGCCCGGTAAAGGAAAGCGCGATCCCGAAAAAGCGGACCGCCGGATGCGCGGGAAGGAAGGCGAGGCCGGCAAGCGCCAGGACCCATCCGGCGAGCGCCCGGACGCGGCCGCCGGACCGGACCGGGGCGGCCCCGAGACCGTCCAGGACGGCCGAGAGGAGGATCCCCAGCGCCGCGGCCGCCGCGTTGAACGGATGCGCGAACAGGCCGCACGCCTCGGCCGCGAACGACATTCCGAGAAACGCGGCCAGGACGGTCCAGAACGCCACGGAGCTAACGAGGGGTCTGCGGGGTGGTCTCTTCGGCCGGGGCCGGAGCATCGCCTGGCGCCTTCGGCGGCGCGAGGAGCTGTTCCCGGAATGCCCGGTAATGGTCGGCGTGTTCCGGCTTCAGGGCGATGATCCGGTCGACGGTCGCCACCGCTTCCGGGATCCTCCCGGTCAGCTGGTAGCACCGCGCGAGGAGATCCAGGTAGGCGGACTCCTGGGGCGCTTCCCCCGAGGCCGCCTCCGCGAGCGCCAGCGCCTGCGGGATCTCGCGGTCATGCTCCACGTAGAAACGCGCCAGCGCGAACCGCGCGCCGACGGCGCCGGGCCCGCCCTGCCCGATCTGGCGCGTGTACCCGGAAATCGCCTGCTGGAACATCTTCTCGGCGGTCTCGGGCTGTCCCTGCGAGACGAAGATGTCCCCCAGGTGCTCGTAGACACAGGTGTAGTTCGGCTCCGTAGCGAGAACCTGTCCGTAGACGGCGATCGCCTCCTCGAAGCGCCCCGTCGCCTTCAGGATGTCGGCGATCCGGTGGTTGGCGAGGGTGCAGTTGTGATGCTCCTTCAGCGCCTCGCGGAACTCCGCCAGGGCCTCCTCGTGCCGTCCCGCGGCGGCCAGCTCGTTCCCCTTCTGGAAGCGCGGTCCGTTGTGGTCGTGGTACTGGCCATGGCCGCCGTGACCCCGGGCCAGCTGGGCCTGGAGCCCCGCGACGTCGAGCCCCGGCTGTGCCGCCGCCTCGGGGGGCGCCGCCCGCGGCGCGGCCCCATGCCCGGCCGGGACGCGCGCGTCATCCTCGCGGAACCGGTCGTACGCCTTGTCGAGGGTCGACTTGTAGAGCGGGCTCATGGGGGCGTCCTCGAAAAGCGCCGCGTCCGACATGAAGAGCCCCGCGGCAACAGCGAGGGCGAGTCCCCCTCCGACAAGCGTGCTGGCGGTCGTTCCCATGGCCGGAGAGCCTATCAGAGAGCACCCGAAACGCCAGCGCCAGCGCCGCAAAATATTCGATGAAGATTCCACGTCGGTCGGCAAGTCCGGTTTGTATCAGGTGACATGGCCGTACGGTCAGCAAAACCCGGACCAGGCTCCTTTCCGGCGAGAGTCCGGCACGCGGGTCGCGCGACGACGCCCGTCTGACGTCTAGATGCGTCTT
Source organism: uncultured Planctomycetales bacterium (assembly GCA_964455625.1). Classification (GTDB taxonomy): domain Bacteria; phylum Planctomycetota; class SBBH01; order SBBH01; family SBBH01; genus SBBH01. The sequence goes on from CAYVXZ010000005.1 coordinate 26,250, forward strand.
ATCCGGCCCTTTCCCGACGTCATCCTATCGCGCCGCGTTCCGCACGGTCTCGGAGGGATCCGATCCCCCGATCCGCGCGAGCTCTTCGGCCGCCTCGCGCGTTCCCAGGGAGCGAAGCGCGTAGACCGTCTGAAGGCGCCCGGAGTCGGGTTGCGCGCCGAAATTCCCCATGAGCGCGCGCACCGCCCCCCCGCGGTCGACGCGCGAGACGGCCTGCGCCGCACCCAGGCGCACCTGGAACGGCAGGCGGTCGTCCCGGGCCGTCTGCTCGAAGACGTCCAGGTTCCGGCGCAGGCGGTCCGCCTGGAAGCTCGCCCACGCCTCCGGCGGCATCTCCCCCGGCCGGCCGGCGCGCAGCTCCGCGAGCATCTGGTCCTGGGCGCGCCCGTCGCCGGCGCGCGCCAGGGCCGCCAGGTACGCCTCCTGGACGCCCGGCGGGGCGGATCGCGCCGCCTCCCACAGGCGTTCCCGGTTTTCCGGGCTCTCCTGGCAGCTCCAGACAAGCCCCCCCGAGATCGCCATGCGGTCCTCCGGCGAGGAACCCGGCGAGAGAAGAATCGCCATGTCCGCCAGGGTGTCGCCGCGGCGCGCCAGCCCCGCCAGGATCGCCTGCCGGGCGATCCGGTCCGGCGCGTCCTCGAGGCGCGCGAGCAGGAATTCCCGGGCCTCGCCCCCCTCGACGCCCGACAGGATCCCGATCAGGTGGTAGCGGACCCCGCTCTCCTGCTCCTCCGACGCGCTCCAGAGCGTCCCGAGGGCATCCGGGCCGCCGATCCGGGCGATCATGTGCGCGATCCCCAGGCCGTCGCCGGGCGATTCCGCCAGGGTTTCCCGCAGGCGCGTCCCGAGCTCCGGCAGGAGCGCCTCGACGACCCCCGGAACGGGGTTCTTCCGGAACTCCTCGATCAGGGCGAAGGCCGCCCCGTACCCCTTTCCTCCCTGCGCGAGGGCGCCCAGGAGCATGTCGGCGAAGGAACGCGCCTCGCCGGACGCCAGGGCGGACCGCCCCTTCGCGACCAGGGAAGGATCGGCCCCTTCCGCCGTCGGACGCGCGGGAAGCCCGCCTCCGGCATCGGGCAGGTCGGCCGGGGCCGCGAGACGCCGGAGGATCTGGACCTCCTTGCGCAGGCGATCGGCCTCCGACTCGGATTTCTTCAGGGACGTCTCCAGGCGTACGATGTCGCCGCGGGCGGAAGAGCGCTCCCGGTCCGCGGCGGCGCCGCTCCCGAAGATGTACCCGACACAGCCGGCGACGCCGGCCGCCCCCAGGACCCCGGCGAACAGGAGGAACCGGGCCGTCACGCTATTCGGGCCCCGCGGGGGCCTGCGCCGGAAGCGCCAGCCATGGCTGGGGCAGGAGCTCGCCGTCGTGGACCGGGATCTCCGGAAAGACGCGCGCGACGGGGATCTCCGGAAAGCGCGGCAGCGTCTCCTTCGTGAAGACCGACCGGAACGCGATCGCGCAGGCGAGGAAGACGGCGCCGATCGCGGCGAGCGAGAGAAGGTTCTCCTGCAGGCGCGCGCGCCTCTCCCGCAGGGTCACCTGCTCGGCGTGCATCTCCACGAGGTGGCGCCCCGGCGTGATCGGCTTTCCGCAGGCGGCGCAGAAGACGATCCCGGCGAGGTTCGCGTGTCCGCAGCCGCCGCACTTCACCGGGCCGCTCCTTCCAGCGACTCCGCCTGCCGGCGGCATTCGTCGGCCTTGGCCGGCAGGTCCATCCGGCCGTAGAGGACGGCGAGATTGCGCCAGACTATGGGGCTTCCCGCGTCCCGTCCGGCCGCCTCTTCCAGGCGGCGCACGGCGATGTCGGGGTTCTCACCGCCCAGGACGTCGAGCACGATCCGGTTGTTCCCCGCCGCCGCCGCGGCCTGCGGGGGAATCCGGTCGGGAGGAATGCCCGCGTAGACGGCGCGCCAGTCGGCGAGCGCCTTCCCGCCCGGCGCGGGGACGACGCGCGACGCGCCCGCCGAAAGCGCCAGGCGGTTCATCGCCGCCACCGGATCCTTCCCGCCCGAGAGCACGTTCCAGCGTTCCGCGGCGGCGAACATCCCGTCGGCGCGGGCGCGGGCCGGGCCGTCGGCGGACCCCTTCATGTCGCGCACAAGGACCACCCCTGCCAGGTTCGCCAGGCGCGCCGCGGCGGACGGATCGATCCCGGGAACCCCCTCCACCTTCCGGACCAGCGCCTCCGCGGCCGCCACGTCCTTCTCCGCGAGGGTTCCGGCCGCGAGCGACACCAGGAGCCGCAGGCGCTCGCGACGCAGTTCCACCGACAGGATCAGGCCCGGCAGGCGGTCGGTCGATCCCGCCGCGGGCGGCTCGGCCCGGCCCGCCACCCAGCGGGCCTGGTCCATGTGTCGCGCCGCGTCGGCCAGGCTTCCCCGGCGCTCGGCGATCGTGGCCAGCCCCAGCAGGGACTCCACGGTCGCACGCCAGCCGGCCGGCTCGGTCTCCTTCCCCGCCAGGACCTTCCTCAAGTGGCCTTCCGTCCGGTCGAGGTCCCCCTTGCGCGCCGCGCAGGCGGCGAGGTTCACGAGCGGCTCGGGGGCCCCCGGGCAGCGGGCCGCCAGCCGCTCGATCGCGGCCGCGAGATCCGCGTCGACCCGGCCCCGCCCGATCGCCGCCGCGTGCAGGGCGGCCTCCGCGCGCGCCGGATGCCCCGGCGCGGACGCCACCGGGTCCCCGACGCGCTCCCGGACCGCCAGCGCCAGGAAGCCGGCGTCCTCGTACCCCGGCAGGATGCGGGCCGCCTCTTCCCCCGCCGACGCGGCCTCGAGGAAGCGCCCCTCGCGCCAGGCGGCGAGCCCCCTCCGGAAGGCGCGGCCGGCCGTGAACTCGTCCCATCCGGACGCGGCGACCGCAAGGCCGAGCGCGAAGAGGAGCAGCGTCCCGCCCGCCATGGCCATCGTCGGGCGGTCGAAGAGGTCCAGGAACGAGACGCGCGCCCTGCTCATCTCAAAAGAAGAGAATCGCCCCGTCCACGGCATCGACCGGCACCATCCCGAAGGAACGCCCGTCGAGGGGCTTCCCGCCCTCGAGGGCGACCGCGCCGTTGTCGGCGAGGAGCAGGAGATGCCCCCGCGGGACGCGCAGCGCCGGGAAGGACTCCGAGGCGACGGGCGCGAAGCCGTCCCAGCGGACGCGCTCCCCGTCGACCGTGAGCTCGCCGCCCGCGAGGGAGACGGTCTGCCCCTCCGCCGCGACGACGCGCGCCGCGAGGAACGTCTTCCCGCCGCGGGGCGCCGCGACCCCCGGCGGCGCGACGAACCGGACGATCTGGCCGCTCTTCCATCCCCCGCGCCTGTCGAGCAGGTAGTACTGGCCGGGCTTCAGGGTCGGGTTCATCGCCATGAAATCTTCCGGGATCCGGTCCGGCATCGAGAAGGAGGCGCCCGCCCACAGGCAGAAGGCGACAACCCCCGTCACGGCGGCGGCGCGCAGGATTCCGGCGATCCGGGCGAACACGCGGCCATGATAACGTGCAGGCCGCCTTTCCGCGAAAAAAGTGGACTCGGGCTGGCCGCTTCCTACACTGGCCGCGTCCCTTCGACCGGCTCATGGCGGAACCCGGATGCATCGAGGGACGGACCTCAAGGGAGAAAGGGCATCGCCGGACTGACCGATCCATGCGAAAAATCCTGCTTTACTCCGTGCTTCTCGTGCTCGGTTTGGCCGGATCGCAATGGCTGCCCCACGCCATGGGGTCCGCTTTTCCGGCCGCGGCACTCGCGGTCCGGATCCTCACCATGCTGGGCCTGTCATTCATCATGATCCGCGTCGGCTACGAGTTCGACATCGACAAGTCCAGTCTCAAGCAATACGGCTGGGATTATTTCGTCGCGTTCACCGCCGCCAGCTTTCCGTGGATTTTCGTGTCGCTGTACTTCGTGTTCGTCCTGCTTCCACCCGACGCCTGGGGCCGCCTGGATTCCTGGAAGGAGACCCTTCTGGCTGGCCGCTTCGCGGCGCCGACGTCGGCAGGCGTGCTCTTCACGATGCTCGCCGCGGGAGGGCTGGGCGCGACCTGGCTCTTCCGGAAGGCCCGCGTCCTGGCGATTTTCGACGATCTCGACACCGTACTTCTCATGATCCCCCTCAAGATGCTCATGGTGGGACTGGCGTGGCAGCTCGGGGTGGTGGTCCTGATCATGTTCGCGATGCTGGCGTGGGGATACGCCTTTCTCCACAAGGTCCGCATTCCCGTGACATGGCCGTGGGTGCTGGCATACGCCGGAGGCATCACGGGATTCAGCGAGCTGGTCTATTGGGGCTCCAGGCAGATCGACGCTTCCGTGCCCGTGCACGTCGAGGTCCTGCTTCCCGCGTTCATGCTGGGGTGTGTCATGGCCTACCCCCGAGGCAGGACGGATGGGCCCCATGACCACGACATGGAGGGCCACCACCCCGAAATCGAAACGCCCGACGAGCGCCGCGTCACGGCGCTCGTGGCCGGCGCCTTCATGCTGCTGGTCGGGCTTTCCATGCCGGCCGTCCTCGGCTTCGGCGAGGGCAACGGCCATGAACCCGCCGCCGAGTTCGTGCAATCCCTGGGCCATGTCACCTCGTCTCAGCCGCCCCTCGGATGGGGCGCGCTGGCTTTCCACACCCTTGTCGTCACCGTGATTTCCAATCTGGGAAAGATGTTCCCGGCCCTGTGCTACCGGAAGGAGGCCCGGTGGCGTGAACGGCTGGCCCTCGCGATCGGCATGTGGCCCCGGGGCGAGGTGGGCGCGGGCGTACTTGTGATTTCCCTGAGCTATGGCATCGGGGGACCGATCGTGACGGTCGCCATGTTCAGCCTCGCCCTCAATCTGGTCCTGACGGGAGTGTACATCTACGGCGTCAAACGGCTGACGCGGTCCGTGCCCGGCTATGGGCCGGCCGCGTCCTGCTAGACGCACATGCAGAGAACACCCCCAATCCCCAAGCGGGTCCGCCGGAAACATCTCTTCAAGGCGGCGACCTTCGACCTCTTCGAGCAGATCCTCGACTTCGGCCCGGGGCGGCGGAACGTCGCCTGGTACATGATCACGCACCCGGGGGCGGCGTCGGTCCTGCCGGTCCTCGACGACGGCCGGATCGTGATCCTCCGCCAGTACCGCCCCGCGATCCGCCGGTGGATGTGGGAGGTCCCGTGCGGGACGCTGGGAAAGGGGGAAGATCCCCTGGCGTGCGCCGCGCGGGAGCTGGCCGAGGAGGCCGGGTATGCGGGACGCCTCACGCCGCTGGCGAACTTCTTCAGCGCCCCCGGCTTCTGCGACGAGCGGATGTCCTGCTACGTCGCCCGCCGCCTGCGGCCGGCCCCGGTGAACCGCGACCTCGACGAGCGGATCGTCGTCCACCGGATGCGCCCGGAACGGGTCCTGCGGCTCCTCGCGGCCGGCAAGATCGAGGACGCGAAGACGCTTATCTGCCTTCTGTCGTATTTCCTGGAGAACCCGGCTGCGGCGAGCCGGGGCCCCGGCGGCCGTGCGGCCGGCGGTCGCGCCTTTCCCGCTGCTCCTGGTGCCGGTGCGCCTGCGGGTCGTACGGGCGCGCGAGGCGCGCCCAGGCGTCGGCGGGGGCGGGGTCGGCCCCGGCGGCGGCGAGCCGGATCCTGAAGTAGGCGACCGCGAGCGAGAAGTACGGCCGCTCGATGAAGCGCGGCGGGCGTCCCTTCGCCGGGGGCGGCCGCTCGATCCGGCGCTGGGTGGCGAGGATGTGGAGCGCCGTCGCCCGGTCGAACCGCGGGAACGGCAGCTTCCCCCCCACGGCGTCGATGGCATCCTTGGCGGCCTCGGCCCAGTTGGCGGCATGCCCGCCTCGCGCGGCGGCCATCACCTCCTCGACGTGCGGCGAGACGAGCGTCGTGAAGGCGAGCGCCCGGCCGCCCGGCAGCTTCGCCATCCCCGACGCGTCGAGATGCCCGAGGCGCGACAGGATCTCCGCGCGCTTCGCGTCGTCCCGCATCGCGGGGACGAGCGCCGGATAGAGCTCGCCGAAAAGGTCCAGGTCCCAGAGGAGCGTGGTCGCCGCGGCGCACGCCCCCTGCTCGAGGATCCGGAAGCACTCCTCCACCACGCGCGAGGGAGGGCTCTTGCGGATCTCCTCCTTGTGCGCCCGGATCGCGGCCAGGTCGCCGTCCGCGATCGAGAACCCCAGGCGCGCCGCCAGCTTCACCGCCCGGATCATCCGGACCGGGTCCTCGCGGTAGCGCACCGACGGGTCGCCGATCGAGCGGACGACGCGCGCGGCGAGGTCCGGCAGCCCCCCCACGTGGTCGATCACGGAGAAATCGGCGATGTTGTAGAAGAGCGCGTTCACGGTGAAGTCGCGCCGGAAGGCGTCCTCGCGCGGCGTGCCGTACAGGTTGTCGTCGCGGATCAGGAGGTCCTTTTCGCCCTCCGCCGTTCCCGCCACCGCCCCCCCGTTCGGGGCGGCCTCCGGAGACTCGTCGGGCCCCGGACCGGCCGGCGGGGCCGGGGGCGCCGCGTCGAGAAGCTTCCGGAAGGTCGACACCTCGACCACCTTCTTCGGCCCGAACGGCACCTGCACGAGGCGGAAGCGCTTGCCGATGATGCGGCTCCGGCGGATCAGCTTCCTCACCTGCTCGGGGGTGGCCGAGGTCCCGATGTCGTAGTCCTTGGGGGTGCGCCCCGCGAGGAGGTCCCGCACGCTCCCTCCCACGAGGTACGCCAGGTGCCCGGCGTTGTGCAGCTGGTAGAGGACCCAGAGCGCGTCCCGGTCGATGAGCTTCCGCGAGATCCCGTGCTCGGCCCGCGGCAGGATGCGCGGGACAGGTTCCGGATCGGGGGACTGGACGGAGTCGACGGAGGCCAAGCCCTGCCTTGTACAGGACCCGCGACCCCCTTGCAATCCCCGGAACGGGCCGGTAGACTTTTCCGCTCTTATGGCCGTCGTCATCCGTCTCCAGCGCGTGGGCAAGAAGAACCAGCCCAGCTATCGCCTTGCGGTGGTCGACCGCCGCTTCAAGCGGGACGGCCGGTTCATCGAGATCGTCGGCAACTACGCCCCCCTCAAGAAGGAGAACACCCTCGTCATCCGGCACGACCGGATCCAGTACTGGGTCTCCCAGGGGGCGCAGGTGAGCGACCGGATCCGGTCGTTCCTCGCGAGCCATCCGGCCCCGGCCGCCGTCGCCGGAGCCGCCGCCGCGGCCCCCGCCCCGAAAGCGGACAAGGCCGGGAAGCCCGCTCCCGCCCCCAAGGCGGAAAAGCCCACGGCGGCCCCCAAGGCCGAGAAGCCCAAGGCCGCCGCGAAACCCGCCTCCAAGAAGCCCGCGAAGTAGCTCCGGGGCCGCCCGGCTCCTTCCCATGCGCGTCGATATCCTGACCCTCTTTCCCGAGATGTTCGGGGGCGTCCTCGGCGCGAGCATCCTGAAGATCGCCCGCGAGAAGGGGATTCTCGACGCACGGGTCGTCAACTTCCGCGACCACACGCTGGACAAGCACAAGAAGGTGGACGACCGCCCCTACGGCGGCGGCCCGGGGATGGTCCTCGCGGCGCAGCCGGTCGTCGACGCGGTCGAGGCGGTGAAAAAAAGCGGCCCGGCCGGCGCCGCCCCCCGCGTGGTCCTGATGACGCCCCAGGGGCGCCCCTTCACCCAGAAGGTCGCCGCGGAACTGGCGGCGGCGCCCTGGCTCGCGATCGTCTGCGGCCACTACGAGGGGTTCGACGAGCGGATCCGCGCGATTCTGGCCCCGGATGAAATCTCGGTCGGCGACTACGTCCTCACCGGCGGCGAGCTTCCCGCGATGACGGTCCTGGACGCCGTGACGCGGCTCCTGCCGGGGGTCCTCGGGGACCCGGAGTCGGCGGCGACCGAATCGTTCTCGGACGCGTCGGGGGGACTCCTCGAGGCCCCGCAGTACACGCGCCCCGAGGAGTTCCGCGGCCACAAGGTCCCCGACGTCCTCCTATCGGGAAACCATGCCGAGATCGCCAGGTGGCGCCGGGCCGAGGCGGAAAGGCGCACGCGCGCGCGCCGCCCGGACCTGCTGAAGGACTAGCCTCCCCACGCCGAAATACAGGGGGTGCGGACGGTCCTCCTCCTGGTCGCCAGCAACGTCTTCATGACCTTTGCCTGGTACGGGCACCTGAAGCACAAGCAGGCGCCGCTGTGGCTGGCGATCCTGGCGAGCTGGCTGATCGCGCTCCCCGAGTACGCCCTGCAGGTCCCCGCCAACCGCTGGGGGCACGGGACGTGGTCCGCCACCCAGCTCAAGATCCTCCAGGAGGTGATCACGCTCGCGGTCTTCACCGTCTTCGCCTTCCTCTACCTGGGGGAGCGCCCTGCCTGGAACCACCTCGTGGCGTTCGCCCTGGTCATCGGCGCGGTCGCCTTCGCCTTCTGGAAGCCGTCGGTCTGAACGGCTGCTAGACTGGCGGAATGCTCTACATGGTCGTCGAGCGTTTCAGGAACGCGGACGCGGGGCCGGTCTACCGGCGTTTCCGCGAGCGGGGCCGGATGGCCCCCGAGGGGCTCTCCTACGTCGCGAGCTGGGTGGACCGCGACCTGAAGCTCTGTTACCAGCTCATGGAAACGGAAGACCCGAAGCTCCTCGACGCCTGGATGACGAACTGGAGCGACCTCGTCGACTTCGAGGTGCATCCGGTGATGACATCGAAAGAGGCCGCGGACCGGATCGCGCCGCGGCTCTAGGAACATGGCCACCGTCGTCGTCGTGGACTACGATCCCGCCTGGCCGGCCCTGTTCGAGCGGATCCGGGCGCGCGTCTGGCCGGCGGTGGCGGACCTCGCCGTCGCGATCGAGCACGTCGGAAGCACCTCGGTGCCGGGACTCGCCGCCAAGCCGCGGATCGACATGGATATCGTCGTCCCCGCGCGCGAGGACGTCCCGAAGGCGATCGCGCGTCTCGCGCCCCTGGGATACGTCCACATCGGGGACCTCGGCATCCCGGACCGGGAGGCGTTCCGCGCGTCCGGGGAGCTTCCGCCCCATAACCTGTACGCCTGCCACGAGGGGGCGCTCCCCCTCCGGAACCACCGCGCCCTGCGCGATCACCTGCGCGCGCACCCGGCAGACGCCCGGCGCTACGCCGCCCTGAAGAAGGATCTCGCCGCCCGGTTCCCGGACGACATCGACGGCTACATCGAGGGAAAGTCGGCGTTCATCCGGGAGATCCTGCGCCAAAAAGGACTGACGCCCGACGACCTGAAAAGCGTCGAGGCCGCCAACCGGAAACCGCCGGAGCGGTCCGACCGCACATGACCGATTCCCCGCGTACTTTCCCGCGTCTCGGCCTCGCCGCCACCGCTGCGGCCGGGATCGCCCTCTGCCTCCATGTCGGGGTCGGTTGGCTGGACGCCGGGCGCCCGCAACTCCGGCCGACCGGGCATCTGTCACTGGTTGCCGCCGCCGCCTGGATCTCCGCGACGGTGCCCGCCCTCCTCTTCGCGCTCCTCGAACGGAGGAACCGGGCCTGGTCCCTCGGTGTGCTGGGGGTCTGCCTGGCCGGTCACCTTCTCATTCTTCGTTGACGCTCCAACCGCCAGGTTTTCATGGCGGCTCCTTGAAGCCGATTCGTCTCGTTGCGACGGCCGGCGGCTCCATCAACTGCCGGATCGCTCCCAAAATCGCCTGGATCGCGCCGTCGTGGATCGACACCTTGCGCTCGAGTTCATCGAGCTTCCGGGCCAGCTCCTTGTGGACGGCCAGCGCCTCCCTCAAACGGATAAAGGCACGCACGATGAGAACGCTCGTCCGGACCGCCACGGAACTGTTGAGGACGCTCGCCAGCATCAGCGCCCCATGCTCGGTGAAGGCGCGGGGACGGCTGGGCGAGAATTTCAACCCCATGAGGTGGTCGCAATTTGCGACCACCTCGTCTTTCTCCGTCTGCGTCAGCTTGAACATGAAGTCCGGCGGGAAGCGGTCGAGATTCCGTTTCACCTGCTCATTCAAACGCTTCGTCGAAACGCCATACAGCCTGGCCAGATCGGCATCCAGCATCACGCGGTGCCCTCGGACAACGAAGATCCGCCGCTCGATCCGGTTCAATGCCCCCATCAGAGCAGGATACACCCGCCGAGGAATAATGCAAACTATTGTTTGCCATCAAGCGGCCGGGAGCGGGTCGCCGGGGAGACGGCGGCTATCGGGCGCCTTTTCCCCCCAGGCCCCCGCCGCCAACGGCCAAAACAGCCTGTCCGGGTTTCGTCCGTTTCGCCTCTCATGCCGGCGGCGCCGACGCACTGCCTTGCGCCCCTGTCGGCGGTTCGCCTGTCAGACATTCGCTTAGGGTGGGTTAATCGATTCCGTATTTTCAGGCTTGTCTGAAGGCTTTTCCATTCAGGCCCCGAAACATTGAGTTTCCAGCGGAGATTGAAGGCCTTGCTTACCAATGAAAAGGAGAATCGGACATTACTTAAAAAGCGGATTTTGGCTGGCCGATCAATTACCTCTCCTTTGTCATTGAGTTCCCAATCTAATTCATTGGCAAAGGAGACTTCCTCTTGGGAGAGCCTGTTTCTGCCATGAGATTCAATCGCGAACTGTTTCAAGCCAAAGACAACAGCTTCCATTAGCGAAAAAACACTCCTTGTTACCATTCGTCGTTTCGATTGAGAGATTCGATTTGGATTGAAAGAAGCGTCTGGGAAAAGGCACTCGTTTATGTCCATTGATAGTTCATGGTGGACATCCGCATTTCGAACGACGATTTAAAAGAAATCCTCCGTTCTTACTTATGGTTTTATCGGCAGTACGTTTTACTTCTTCAATCCATAGTAGGCACGACTCACCGAAAACTTTTAAAAGCTCATCCAAAATCAAAATTTAGACTAGCTCTCCCCTCTAGAACGGAAATCCAAAATCTTTCAAAAATCCCGATTGAATCATTCTCGTGCTTCTTTCCGCCTCAACGTCACTCAAAAAGCTTAAGCTCCTGAATAGCATCCAAACTATTGAAACCAATTAGTTGTGGCGGGGGCCGATCGACAAAGCTGGCCGAAGGCCAGCGATTCCACCAGGGTGGGTGGGCCCGACCCCCTATTACTCACCAGGACCTGATCTGAACGGGGCCGCCGATGGGGGCCACAAGTGGGCGGGGTGAGAGGGGCCCCTCCGGCCGGCCGAGGCGCGGCTGGCCGTTTTTGGCGGCAGGGGGCCGGTAGAGAAAAGCCGGCCCGATAGGGCCGGCACTCCCTACGGGGGTGGGTGGGGAAATAGGTCTTATTTTTTTAGGTGGAGCGGGACGCTCGCGCTCCCGGCGGCCCGCGGCGGGAACCTGGACGCGGGGCTGAACCGGCAAGGCGAGGCGCGGTCTGGCGTGAACGGGGAAGACTGCCGCTGGCTTCGCCTCGCCGCCGCCGGTTCGCAGTGAGGCGGGGGTTGGCCAGTCTCCTCCCCGCCGAACGTCCCGCGAACAGGTGAACCGCCGGTAGGGCCGCAGGCGGACTGAAAATGTGTTTTTGTTCGGGGCCAATTATGCGGAGCGCACGCGTCAGCGCGCGCCCCGCGGCGGGAGCGTTTTCGGGGGCCTGATGGCGCCGGGCCGGTCAGGAGGTGCAAGGCCCGGCGGCATCGGAGCGACGAGGCGGCACGGATGCCGCCGAGGAGCGTCCCCCGACAAACGCGACCGCCGGAAGGGCAAGCGAGCGAGCGTCCCCGGCGCACGCGACCGGCGGTAGGGGCCGCAGAATACCACCCCCACCCCAACCCTCCCCCATCAAGGGGGAGGGAGTCATCACGTGACCCGTACCCCCCCCACCCTGTCCCTCCCCCGCGACGGAGGGGGAAACTGTTACAGCTGGTAAGCGGCGGGATCTGGCTTAAAGGGTCTTGCCAGCCACAGCGGGCGGCGGAGGTTGCCGGGGTGGACGGGCCGGGCCATCTTCATCCAACGCTGGTAGACGGCGAAGGACTTGTTGGTGTCCACGAAGACGTCGCCGTACTGGTCGGCGGGGCCCGGGAGGGTGACGGTCACCTTCTGGTGCCAGCAGTGCTGGCCGCTCAAGGGATCGGGCTGGACGGGAAAGATCAGATTCTGGTGGACGCCGGACTCGCTCCACCAGATCCGCTCGGAGTCGGGGTCGTCGCTCTTGAACGGCTTGACCCCCTCGAGCTTCCTCATCTTCCACTGTCCCGGCGCGACCTGGTCGAAGTTGACGACGGCGGTGGACCACCTCTCCCCCGCATGCCCGGGCAGGCGCCAGCGGCCCAGGTGATGCGAGCAGGCGACGATACCGGGGCGGATCGACTCGGTGACCCACGCCTTGTCGATGAAGAAGCCGATCTCGGTGGCGATCTTGAGGAGCTGGCCCGTCTCGACGCCGACGCGCTTCGCGTCCTCGGGGTGGATCCAGAGGGGGTTGGCGTGACTGATCTCGTTCAGCCACTTCGAGTTGCCGGAGCGCGTGTGGATCAGCGTCGGGAGCCGGAAGGTCGGGAGAAGCACCATCTCTCCCTTTTGGACGTCGATGTTCGACCAGTGGACCTGGCTCCGGATGTAGTTCGGGAGCATCTGGTCCTCCCACCCCCACTCCTTGAGGGTGGGCGAGTAGAACTCGAGTTTTTTCGACGGGGTCGGAAAGCCGGTGCGGGTCTTCCCCTCCACCTCGACGCCGGGGACGCCCGGTTTCACGGGGGTCTCGTGCGGACGATAGACATTTTCCTCCACCAGAAATGAGCCGTACTTCCGCATGTAGGCGAGCGGCGTCAGCCCTTCCTTCCTTGCGGCCTCCGGCAGGCCGGGGACGGAGTTCTCGAAGATCCACCGGTACTGTTCCTCGATCCGCATCTTCTGGCCCGGCTTGTACGGCGACTCGAAGTACTTCCGGATCCCCAGGGTGCCGTCCGGGTCGATTCGCCAGGAGAGCTCGATCCAGAATTCGTCTTCTTCCCACACCTGCCCGATCCCGGCGGCCTCGTGCGCCTGCCAGGTGAGGTCGAACACCTTCCCCTGCTTTTCGAGGGCGACGCGCTGGACGGGCTGACGGAACCCGATCCAGCGGGCGGCGTGCGTCTCCTGGCTCATGAGGTCGTGCCGCTCGGAGCCCAGGCCCATCGGGAGGACGTAGTCGGCGAACTGCGCCGTCTCGCTCCAGACCGGCGTGAGGCAGGCGTGGCACTCGATCCCGGATTCGTCGGTGAGCATCTCGATCCAGCTGGCGCCGTCGGGGTTCGTCCAGACGGGGTTGTAGACGCGCGTGAAATACATCGAGAGTTTTCCGCGTTTTTCCTTCAGGAAGTGCGGGAGCAAAAAGCTCATCTCGAAGAAGGCCAGGGGGAACTCCCGCGGCATCAGGAGCTCGCTCCAGACCTTCGGGGCCGGGGGCATGCTGTGCGGCATCGGGATCGACTTGTTGGTGTAGCTCGGGGCGGTGCCCCCCGGCGTGCTGACCGCCCCCATCAGGACCACGATCAGCTCGAGAGCCCGCGCCACCTGCCAGCCGCCCAGATTCCCCGCGGCGGCGTTCCGCCAGATGTGGGTGGCGAGGGCCGAGCCGGCGCGGCCGATCTCGTGCGCCACCTCGATGATCGTCGCGGCGGGGACGCGGGTTTCCTTCTCGGCGAATTCGGGGGTGTATTCGGCGTAGATCTCTTTCAGGGCCGCTTCGAACGCCTCGAACGTCTGCGGGCCGTTCGGCCGCTCGGCCTTCAGGTACTCGGGCCAGTTGACCCAGTTCTTCACGAACTCGCGGTTGTAGAGCCCTTCGCGCACCAGGATGTTCGCGATGGCGAGAAGCAGGGCCGCCTCGCTCCCCGGCCAGGTGGAGAGCCAGTAGTCGGCCATCGAGGCGGTGTTCGAGAGGCGCGTGTCGATGACGCAGAGCTTCGCCCCCTTCTCCTTCCCCTCCATGATCCGCTGGGCGTGGGGGTTGAAGTAGTGACCGGTCTCCAGGTGCGACGAGAGCAGGAGCATGAAACGCGCGTTCGCGTGGTCCGGCGACGGCCGGTCGTACCCGTGCCAGAAGGCGTACCCGGCGCGCGCCGAAGAGGAACAGACGTTCGTGTGGCTGTTGTGCCCGTCGATCCCCCAGGCGTGCAGGACCCTCTGCAGGTAGACGAGCTCCATCCCGGGGCGCCCCAGGTGGTACATGACCTCTTCGGGCTTCTTCGCGACGAGCGACTTCCGGATCCGTCCGGCGATGTCGTCCAGGACCGCGTCCCAGGTGACACGCTCCCATTTTCCGCTCCCGCGCGGGCCGACCCGCTTCAGGGGGTACGGGATCCGCTCCGGGTCCTGGATCTGGTTCAGCGTGGCGGGCCCCTTGGCGCAGGTGCGGCCGCGGCTCCCGGGGTGCGTCGGGTTCCCCTCGAACTTCTGGACCTGCAGGGTCTTTTTATCGACGTAAGAAAGGAGCCCGCAGGCGGACTCGCAGTTGAAGCAAATCGTCGGGATCAGCCAGTAGTTCCGCTCGACCTTCTTCGGCCAGGACTTGCCGTCGAGCTCCGTCCAGTCGTCCCACCGCGACGCGGGCGGAAACGACGCCAGCCCCCCGGGCGGGAGGTCGAGATCCTTGGCGGCGGGGTTCAGGGGCTCCATCTAGCTAAGCGGGACCGATTGCCCCGCGCGGACCCACGCCTCTTCATAGAGATAAAGGCCGACGAGCGCCGAGACCGCCGCCGCCGCCGCGCCGAACGCCCCTCCCACCAGCGACAGGAGGACGAGGGGAACCGTGACCCCGAGGCCGACCCCTCCCCCCCAGAAGAGCCCCGAGAGGTGTCCGCTCCGCAGGGTCTCCGCCGCGCGCGCGGCATCCTGGCTCGGGTGCCTTCCCAGGACCTCGACCGCGAGGATCCCCCCCTGGACGACGAGCGACCCCGAGAGAAGGAGCGAGAAGTAGCGGAGCGCCTCCGGCGAGAACCCGGAGGCGCACATGACCAGGAGGAGCGCGGCGCTGCCGGCAAGGACGGCCGACGCCAGCAGCTGCCAGAAGAGAAGCGGGCTCTGCCAGAAGTCGCGCCCCTCCGCCTGGCCGAACAGGAAGGCGCTGTAGACCGCCGCCGCGACCGAGAAGACGACCGCCGGCCAGGCAAGAAGGGCGAACCACTCGGGACGACCCAGAAAAGCGGCGGCGAGCCAGGCGGTCGCCACCCCCCCGAACCCCATCAGGATCCAGGCCCCCCAGACAAGCCACGAGCGCCAGTTCGGCTTCAGGAGGATGTAATGGAAACGGTCGGGGCGCTTGAGATCCGCGACGAGGAGAATCGTCGTCAGGGCCAGAAAGACGAGGGCCAGAAGCGGCGCCTGGATCCCGAGGAGCCGCCCAGGCTCCCAGCCGAAGGCGGCGACGCACGCCGCGGCGATTCCCATCACCCCCGCCGCGACCGACTTGGTCCAGAGGTAGGCGGAGACCTTCCATCCCCAGGGGTTCTCCAGGTGCGGGACGTCGTAGACGGTCCGCGCCATCGTCTGGAGGTCGCGGGCGAGGTTCTCGTCCGGCGCGGCCGGTTTCGGGAAGACCGACATCCCGGTCTCGGCAAAGAGGTACGAATCCCCCCGCTCCAGCGCCTGCGGGGTGAGCGACGCCTGATCCGCACCGGTGTAAAAGACCTTGGGGCGGGTCCCCTGCTCGGGCTTACGGACCTGGGTCTGCTCGGTCCCGACGCGTCTGGCGATGTTGCTGGCCGGGTTATCCAGGTCCCCCGCCACGATCGCCTGCTCCGGGCAGACGACGACGCAGGCGGGCTCCAGCCCCACCTCCACGCGGTGCGCGCAGTAGTTGCACTTGGCGGCGGTCTGCGTGTTCGGATCGATGTAGAGGGCGTCGTACGGGCAGGCCTGCATGCACGACTTGCACCCGATGCACCGCTCCGGGTCGAAGTCCACGATCCCGTCCTTCCGGCGGAAGAGCGACGTCGTCGGGCAGATCGTCGTGCAGGGGGAATCGTCGCAGTGGTTGCACCGGAGGACCGAGAAATACCGGCGGGTGTCGGGAAACACCCCCTTCTCGATGTACTTGACCCAGGTGCGGAACGCCCCCAGGGGGACGCCGTTCTCTTCCTTGCAGGCGACCGTGCAGGCGTGGCATCCGATGCACTTCGTGTGGTCGATCAGGAAGCCGTAGCGCACCGGCGGAAGGATAGCGGCGCGGAAGGGCCCTCCGAAGGAAAAAGCGGGGGCCCCCGCTTCCGGAGGCCCCCGCCGCATGCGCCCGCCCTACTTGTTCTTCCGGTGCTTGATCTTCTCGCGCGCCTTCTCGCCGGCGCGGTCGTCCTTGTGCTCCTTGTGGAACTTCCTCTCGCGGTCGAGCTGCTCCTTCCCCTCGCGGCGCGTCAGGGAGCCGTCGCCGTCGGTGTCGGCCCGGTCGAACCGCTTCCCCCCGAAAAGCCGCTCCTCGAGCGGCGTCGCCTCCGCCTTCGCCTCGGTGCGTGTCAGGCCTCCGTTCCCGTCGGCGTCCGCCCGGTCGAACCGCTCCTCGCGGTAGCCGTCCTCGTCGGTGTACCCCTTCTTCCAGCGCTCCACCCCCTCGCGGCGGGCGTCGCCGGCCCGATGCCGGTGCTTCCGGCACATCTCGTGGAAGCGGTGCCGCTTGATGCGACCGTTCTCGTCGGAAAACCGCTTCCACCAGGCGCGATCCGCCTCGGAGCCATCCGTCAGGCCCGCGGCGGCCGCCTCGTCAAAGGTGAGCTCTCCGTCGCGGTCGGCGTCCGTCTGGACGAACGTCTCCTCGTCCCTTGCTTCGAGCGATTCCACCTCCTCGGAACGCACCACACTGCCGGCCAGAAAAGCCCCCGCTGCCAGCATCCATCTCCCCATCTTCCATCCGTTGCTCATGACCCGTCCTTTCTGGCATGTATGCCCTTGTTTCCCCACGACGGGAATATCAAGCATATTCCGTGCCAATGGTCATGCCGGGTCAGAAAGCCAGGGGCGATCCGGAGAGCGCTCTGAAATCCGACAGGTGCCGGGAATACCCGCACCAAAGAGGGTAGAGGGTGTCGAGACCGCGCCGGGGACGTCAGCCAGCGGGAGTGTTCCCACGGAGGCCCAGGTCGAAGCACGAAAGATGAAGCAGCGTGGAGCAGAATCCCCTCCTCAAATTCACCATTCTCCGATTGTTCTATTTACCCGGCTCGCGGAGAGCCCCTATGCCATTCGCCGCGATCTCGCGGACGTTCCAGTCGGGATCCTCCAAGACAGCCTGAAGCCGATCCACCAGGAAGACCCGGAATGTCGGGTCATGTCCCTGCCGCGCGATGCTGATGAGCACCGCCACGGCAGCCGAGCGGAGTTCCGGATCGGAATCTTCCAGGACCGGCACCAGCCGCTTCCCTTCCTCGATACGGTTCAGGATTCCGAATCCCCGGATGGCATCCTTCCGGAATCCCGTACACGGATCGTCCAGAAACATCCCGAGCACCTCGCCGCCGGGCTCCGGCCAGCGCCCCCGCGCGGCACGGGCGAAGGCCTGAAGCGATCCGGGCCCCAACCCGGCGAACAACGCGTCCACCACTCGCGTCCATCCCGAGTCCTCCGGAGCAAGCGCAAGCGACCGGAGGCGCAGGGACGCCATGCGCATGTGGTGCCGCAAGCGGTCGCACAGGTTCCGGACCTCCGGATCCGGATCGTCCCCGGGAAGGAGCCGCGCGATCTCCGGATGGCGATTGCCCCAGTCGCACAGGCGATCGAAGGCCGTCTGGCGCGTTTGCCAGGAATCAGCCGACAACGCTCCCACTTGGGCCTTCACCGCATCGTCATGCGGAGGGGCCGGCTCGGCGATGGCGGTGAATCCCGCGAGAAAGGCTGCCGGGACGGAAAGCCGGCGGCGGCACCCGGGCCCCACTATCAGGCGCATATCCCTGTTTCACGCAAACGCGGTTCCCGCCGGCACTGGCCCGGACCACAGGGAAGCCTGAAAGGAATTTCGATAATGAATTATTTATGTATTATTATTGATTCATTCATTAGAATCCCGGCCAGAGTGCCCCGCCATCCGGCCGTCACGACGTTCCTGACATCGGAATCGGATCTCCTCACCATTCTGGAGGGGAGCCCGGAACCGCTCGACCCGGTTCTGCAAGCGACGCTCGCCATCCGCCGGGCGCTCGCCGGGCTTGTCCCCGCCGAGCGGGCGAACGCGTTGGCCGCCGGGCTGGCCGAGCCGGACCAGGATCCGGAGTTGCGCCTCATCCTGCTCGCCACTTGGGCAACCCTCTCCGGCACCCGCGAGCGTCACGATGAGATGCGAGCCATCCTGCGACAGGCCCAGGGGCTCGTCGGCCGGGAAACGCCTCCCGAGCTGCGCGTCATGGTCATGCTCTGCGAGGGGTACTATCTTTCCCTGCGCGGAGACCGGCGGCGGCGCGAAACGCTCCTCAAGCAGGCGCTGGGAACCCTGACCCGGGCCTCTCCGTGGTATCCGCGCGTCGCCTGGGAATGGGCGGTGGTCTTGGCCCAGCAAGGACGCGCGAACGAGGCGGAACCCGAGATACGGTTTCTTGATGCCAAGGAAAGCGAGTCCTTCCCGCAGGGGCGACTCGCCCTCGTGAGGTTGTTCGACGCGGTCGAGTCCGGGCGATGGCGCCAGGCCCGGGTGATGATCGAGCGAATCGACCGCGACCGCCGCACCCTCCGCCCCTGGCAGGCGCTCCTGCGGATCGCCGAACAGTACCGGGCGCTGGCGGGCCTGGCGGATCCGAGAGGAGGCGCCCCTACCGAACCGTTCGCGCGCGAGGAGGAGGATCTTCTGCTCGTGACGCGCCATCTCCTTGCCGGACGGGCGCAGCTCGCCTTGCGCGCGGCCCTGGAGCGCCATGCGCGCTTTCCGCTCCGGTCGATGGAGGCCGGCTTCACCGGCTGGGACATGATCCGGGCGGAGCTCGCCTGCGGAAACGGGGAATCGGCCCGCCGGCTGGTTGCCGCGCGCCGAAAGCGCGGAAGCCCCCACTGGCTGGACGGGTTCTTCCTGGCCCGCGCCGAGCGCCTGGCGGGAAAGTCACGGGGGGTGGCCCGGTTGCGCGAAGCCCGCCGGGAGGCCGCCCGCCTCGGCGCCGACGGACGGTTCGAACTCGAGCTTCGACTCGCCACCGAGATCCCCCCCGGAGATCCGTTCCTTGCTGGCGTGCACCTTCAGGAAAGGAGCGTTCGTCCTGTCGGGACATCCGCTGTCGATGTCTGCGACTCCGTCATGGATCCGTTGGTCGGGACCGATCCGGAAATCGTTCGCGTCCGGGAGGTGGTCCGCCGGCTCGCTCCGCTGAAGGTGACAGTCCTGGTGACCGGCGAAACCGGAACCGGAAAGGAGCTTGTCGCGCGCGCCCTGCACGAGGCGGGGCCACGGCGGGCAAGACCTTTTGTCGCTGTCAACTGCGGTGCGATCGCGGAGGCGCTCCTCGAGTCTGAGCTTTTCGGCCACGAGAGAGGGGCGTTCACGGGAGCCGAACGGGCTCATCGAGGACTTTTCACCGCGGCGACCGGCGGGACCCTGTTCCTGGACGAAATCGGCGAGGTCTCCCCGCGCCTGCAGGCCGCGCTCCTGCGGGTCCTCGAGAATGGCGAGGTGCGTCCCGTCGGGTCGGCCGGCGCAGAGCGGATCGACTGCCGCGTCGTCGCGGCGACGAATGCCGACCTCGACCGGCTCGTCGACAGGGGCCTCTTCCGGAAGGACCTCCTCTATCGTCTGCGGCGTCTGGAGATCGCGCTCCCTCCGTTGCGGGACCGCCCGGCGGACATCCTGCCGCTGGCGCTTCACTTCCTGAACCAGGACCGCCCCACCGGACGGACCGCGACGATGACGCCGGATCTCGCCGATTGCCTGCGCGCCCATCTCTGGCCGGGAAATGTCCGGGAGCTCAAGAACCGGATCGAGCGGATGCTGCTCCTGGCCGGCGAGAAGGCGGTCTATACCCGCGAGGACTTCGACCTCGCGCCGCTCTCGCCGCGGGAGCCTGCGCCGGCCGCCAGTGCCGGCACGCCCGCGGACCCGCGCGACCCGTTGCAGGTTTTCACCGAGGGGCGGTCGACCCTGCGGCGCCGGGAACGACTGAAGGCTCTCTTCCATGAGCACCGGATGCTCACCCGGGCAGAGGCGGTCCGCATCCTGGACGTGGCCCCCGGGACCGTCACAACGGACCTCAAGGCGCTGGCCGCGGAAGGGGTGATCGAGAAGGTGATGCCCCGCCGCGCGCCGCGGACCCATTTTTTCCGGCTTCGCACAAGGCCGTCCGACAGGATTATGAAATGAATCAAGAATGAACCGTTTTCAGGAATAACGGAAACCGGTCGCACGCGACCTGCTCTAACCCCTTCCAGGTCAATCCCCAAAAACATCCGCCGCGCGCACCCCGATTGCATGCAGAATGGCCATGCCCGCACATACGCTTCCCCGGACCGGTGGCATCGCCCTCATTCTGACCGCCGGCATCATGACCCTGCTCGGCCTCATGGCGGCCCTTTTCACGGGAGGCCTCCGGCTGACCTCCGAGACAGGCCACCGCCGGACGGATCAAACCCGCTCCGGGCTTGTGAGCGAAAGCGGCCTGTCGTACGCCCGATCGCGTCTCCTCGCCCGGACTGCCCCAGCGCCCGGCGCGCTTTGTCGCGGAGATGACTGGACGGCGCGTGGCGACGAGATTCCTTCCCTGTCGCCCGGACAGCTCTCGAATCCCTCCTATGCACGCGGGGAGCCGTGGCCGGATGACGGAGACGGCATCCACAGACCAGGCGAGGAGCGATCAGGCCCTGGCTGGATCGACCTAGATCGGGACGGCCGCCTCTCCGCCTGGAGCGGCCGCCTCCGGCTGGAAGCCACCCCGTTCGGCGCCCGCTTCGCCCTCCGGATCCGTTCGGACGCAGGGCTCGTTCCGGTCAACGCGGGCGAGCTGGGAAATCCCGACGCCGATCACGACTGCGACGGGATCCCGAACCGGCTCGATCCGGAATACCATGCCTGGCTTGCGGTCAATCCGGCTCCATGGGCCGATCCGGGCGCCGGTATGAACGTTTCCCTCGTGAACCTTCTCGACAGCCTCGGCGCCCTCCTGGACATCTCGGACGCCGCGCCAGAGCCGTATACACCGGCCCTCGGAAACCGGCCTCCCACGCCGCGCCACGGCGAGATCCTCCTTTCTCGCCTTGGCCGCCGGATCGTCGCGGCGCGCCCACGCGGCGGCTACACATCGGTGGAGGAACTTCTCCCCGTCCTCGGAGCGGAAGACTACGCCAAGTCCGCCCCTTTCCTGACGGTCGCGGGAGACCGAGCTCCCCGCAATGCCGATGTCGTCGCAGGCCACGCCGATACGGTCACCCGGGCAATGCTGGTCCGCGCCGATCAGCCGCTCATCGACCTGAACAGCGCGCCCGAGACAGTGATCCATGCAGCCCTCCGGATCGCTGCCGCCGGGGGCCTCTATCACAACGATCCGTCCCATTACAACTGGGCAGAGGATGCCGAGTTCCAGGCGATCGTCACCGAATCTTCCTACGTGCGGATCCTGGAAGGCGAGGCAGCCGGAATCGCCGCACTCATCGGGCAGGAGCGCCGCACCGCCCCGATCCGGAGCTGGAAGCGCCTGCTGGAGATGCTTGCGGCCTTCTCCGACGTCGCCGACGACCCCTTCACGGCCGTCGACGACCGGACCGGCCAGGCGCGAGAAACGCGCCAGCGCCTGATCGAAGATCTCGTTCTCGCCTCTTTCAGCGCGGAAATGTTCGTCCCCGACCCGTTCTCGCGGAGCCGGGATACGCTTGAGGTCGAACGCGAAGGGATCCCGACGGGCGAGGATCTTTTGCGCGCGCGCCAAGTGCCGTCGGCGGCGCTCCTGGCGCAACAGACCGCCCCCTACAACGTCTCGGGACTGATCCCGCCGCCGGGTACCGCCGCGCAGCTCCACATGCCGGTGAACTATTTCGAACCGCCGCCGCCGGAGCCGGGCCGTCCGACGCCGGCCCACCTGAAGACCCGGCCGAACGCCATTTTCGGCCTGGCGGGCGGGCCATGCCGGTACGACATCGAGTCGGAAGGACGTTCCGGGCCGGATCACCGGCAGACCCGGCGTTCGGCGCGGGCTTCCTGCGGCCTGCCGCTTGCGGCCTGGCGGGCGACCGGGCAGGAGGATTTCGAGATGCAGCGTCCAGCTCCGGGCTCCCCGCGCTTTTTCGAGAGGGGAGACCTCCTCTGCGAAGGCTCCATCCCCCCCGTCAGAAACGGTATCCAAAGCCATCCCCGCTTCCCGATTTCCAGCTACACGCCCGAAGCGCTCCTGGCCGATTTTCCGGACATGACCGACGATCAGCAGGAAAGGCTCCACGAAGCGCATGCCTGCCCCGTCCTGTGGGGAGACCTGCGGTTCGCGGCCCGTCAAGCGCCGGTCTCCGAGCTCCTCGAAACGACCCCTCCGTGCGTCTTCGCCCTGCCGTTCAACGAGGATTCCGTCCCGGGTCCCGACAATCTTTACTCACCCGACGACTGGAAGGACAACTTCGGGGATCCGACCCGCCGCCCGGAGGGGTCCCCCATGGTGCGATGTTACAGCGGCGAAGGCCGCGGGATGGCGATCGGCGGATGGGCCCGCTTCGGGCCGTGCGGCCTGCGCCTCTTCCCCCTGGCAATGGTGGGCGAAGAAACGGGCGAACCGGAGGACGGCGATTTCTTGTCGTTCCGGTGGGACGACGGCTCGGCCCCCTGTCCGCTGACGCGCGGTGACTACCACGACTCGGACGGGTCGACAAACGTCGTCTCGGGGGGCGGGGAGATCCGGAACGCCACGATCACATTCTCCTTTCCGGCGCGGGGCGGCGAGACGCCGGTCGCCCAGTACGGGGATACCGAGTTTACCGTCCAGTTCGAATCGCAGCCGGTTGGCGGCGCGAGCGGCGCTGGCGTCGACGGGGATGAAGGCGGCAAAGGGGGAATGGGCGGGGGAGGAAGCGGAGGCGAGGAAGAGGAAGAAGAGGAGGAAGAGATCGACCAGGAGGATATCTATTTTTCCTACCTGAAGATCCGCGTCCTGCCGGGGGACATCCTCATGCTCTCGATGCAGGACGGGAGCTCGGCCCCGGCCATGCCGCCTCCCGTGCCGTTCGCGTCGGGCCGGCGGTGGCGCCACGCGGCGGTAACGATCGACGGCGGGACGGACCCCGACGACGGCATCGCCCATGCGAGCGCCTGGATCGACGGCGTCCTCGCGACGACCGCTCCCTTCACGCTGGATACCGGTCGCTTCCCCGCCGACAAGAAGCCGACGAGCGGCGCCCTGCGCCTCAAGATCGTCCAGGGTCCCCTCGACGACCTGAAGTTCTTCAACGCCACGATGAGCGCGCAGCAGATCCAGGACGAGGCGACGCGGGCGTTCCTGCGCCACGAGACGTCCGGGTCGTACCTCTCGGGCCTTCTGACCTTCGACCAAGGCCGCTTTCCCGGAGGCGCGGCGCTCACGGGCGCTTCCTGGAGCGCCTTCGCACCGGCCGCCTGCCGGGGCCCGACTGCCCCCATGACATTTACCGTGTACGCTTACGGAAATGATCCGACCGCCCCTCCCCTCGGCGAGGCGAACTTCGACTGGGACGGAAGCCCGGAGGCGCTCCAGCAAGCGGACTTCCGCCTCCCTCCCTGCCGGCATTTCCGGTGGCAGGTCGTCATGCGGTCAGCAAGCCCCGCCGACACGCCGATCCTGGAGGAGTTCCGCGTCCACTACGCGCGGCCGGGAGCGTCCTGGACGACCTATGCCGCGGACTGACCGCGCCCGGACCGGCGTCGTCCTCGCACTGACGAGCGGCCTGCTTACGGCTTTGGCGTTCGCTGTCCTCATTTTCACGCAGATCGTGCGGATCTCCGCTACTGTCCTGTCGGCCGCCTCCGGACGCGCGGACGGGGAGCTGGCAGCCGAAAGCGGAATGCATTGGGCGGCGGGGCATCTCGCCGAAAAACCCGCCCGTTTCGACATCCCGCGAACAGCGGTCGCCCGTCCCGACGACTGGCAGTACCGGGACGGCGCCGAGTATCGCTGGACTCCAGATGGACCTGATCCCCTCCCGGAGGACCTGCAGGAAAGCTTCAACCCCTCCTTCGCCCGCGGCGAGCCCTGGCATGACGCGGACGGAGACGGGCGTTACTCCGCGGACGAAATCTGGACGGACCTCGACGGCAATGGACGCTACACCGCCTGGAGCGGCCGCCTGCGGGGTCCGAGACCCCCCTTGGGGCATTCCTTCTCGATCCGGATCGACCCGGGCCCCTCTTCGCGCGTCAATGTCAACGGAGGGGATGTCGGGAAGCCATGGTCCGCGACCGCTCCGTGGAGGTTCAAAGGACTCCCCGCTGACTCCGGAAACGATCAGCTGGCATGCCACCTGAACCTGTTGGGAGCCTCTCTCGGGATCAGGGACTACACGATCGCGAACGTGGACAATGCTGCGATCAAGCCGGTGCTCGTCTCGGACCTGGGTGCGGAAATCCTGTCACGCCGACCGGTCGGCGGGTTCCGGTCACGGAACGACCTGGCGCGCGCCCTGATCGACGGCGGGGCGCTGACGCGCGACCAGTGGAGTCGCCTGTCGCCTCATCTGGCCCTGCACGAGACCCGGAACACCGCCGGACGGACCTGGCTCGACCTGAACGGCGCCCCGCGCGCCGTCCTGGCCTCGTTCTGGATGCACCGGAGAGGTGGGGCGACCTCCCCCTGCCTTTCCTATTCGGGTGCGGATCTCCTGATCGGCGGGACGCCGGTCTTGGACCCCTGGACACAGACCAACTGGGGTGCATCGGCCTTCGTCTTTCCGGAGGAGGCCACGACCATGGCAGACGAGATACACCTCGCCAAGCGTATGTTCGGGATGCTGGAAAGCTATCTCGAGGTCTTCCGGACGCTGTGGGAATCCCTCCAGGGTCCCGACGGGCATCTTTGTCCGGATGACCCCACGACATCAATCCCGGAGCCGGCGCTCTACGCCACCGAAAAGGCGCGGATCCTCATGGCCGCCTCCTTCCCGGACGCCGTGACGCAGAACGGATCGAGCGGCGGATCGCAGATCGGTCGCTTGATGGGGGTCCTGTCCTCGGTGGGAAGCTGGGAGTGGGACCCGGACGACATCCAGGGAAACGATGTCCTGGCCGTCAACCTCAAGACAATCCCTGAAGGAACCCGCATCATCCCTCTGGACGGCGACGGCTACCACGAAGCCAGCCCCTATTCCGGCCTGACGGGATTCGCCGCCGTCTGGCCCGACCGGGCGCTCTGGCTGGGGCCGATCCGGGATTTCGAGGTCTCCTGCCTCGCGCACTCGATTGGCGGGACCCTGGCCGTTCGTTCGGCCGACGTCCGGATCCTCACAGGGATACATCTGAACAGCCAGGAAGATTTCGAGAACCTCGGCACGATCCGGACCGGGAGCGACCCGAATGCAGGCATCCGCCGCTTCCTGACGGATGGCGTCGAGACGGCGGGGCTTTCCCGCTACGACAGGGTCCAGTCGCTCCCCGACTTCTCGAAACGCTCGCATTGGCGGGCTGGCATGACGGGGTTCGACATGAAAGTGGGAGCCCTTACGCTTGCCGAGGCGGTACCCGATTTCCCCGCTTCCCCCGCCCCGACCGCCCAGGCGGTGATGGCCCCCCACGCGGACGGGAACGAGACCCTGGCGGGCAACTGGCTCGACACGACCTACATGGGAGGACAGGACCATGTCCGTCTCAAGGGGACCTACCCGTTCGCCGACGACGGTCCGGACGCCCTCTTCGCGCACGGGGATCCGTTCGAGATCCAGCCTTCCCAGATGGCGACCGGCACCAAACCGCTCGACAAATGCGACCCCTGCTGGACCGGCAACATACGGACCTACTTCCTCTCCCTGGACGCCTCGGACGGCATCCCGGCGCCGCTGCGAAGCGGCCCTCCTCCCTGTCCGGCCTCCAGTCCCCACTCCGACCTCGCCCGGATGTGGCAGTCGGGCGGAATCGAGGCATGGGTGGATTTCACCGGCGGGACCGTCTGGGAAGCGAGCGCCGACTTCGACTTCGGGCCCGGCCTTCTCCTTCCGCAGTCGCTGACGCTCTCCCGCGGAGAGACCCAGTACTTTCTCGAATGGCGGTACGAGATCCCCGTTGTCTGGGAGGACCTGAACGGATCCCGGGTGGTCGATCCGGGCGACACCTACTGGATCGCTTCCAGCAACACCGGCGACAACCGCATCGCCTGGGATATCCCGACCCGCGGCGTCCCGTGGGTCCGTCCGCTTCCGGACCACCTGGTCGTCGAATGGCAGACGCTCCGCTACGTCCCGAACCGGGGGAACCTGGATGCGCTGGAGATCCGGACGCGTCTCCGGATCGTCCTGAACGGCTCCGTTGTCCACGACGCGGTGCACACGTTCAACCAGGACTTGCAGGGAACAGCCCCCTTCGTGCCTATCCTGTCGAGGCGGATCGCGGCCGACGGCCGCTTTGACTCCCAGCTCGCGATCAAGTGCTACGCCGATCAAGTAGCACTCTATAACGGCTTCGGCGCCGGGGACTTCCGGACAGCAAATCCACGTCCCTGCCGGGACCGATTCGAGCGGCAAGGATGGTACGAATCGCCGCTCCACGTCCTTCCGCAAACGATGCGCCCGCTCTGGGCTGCCTGGACCGGCGTTGCCTCCGAGCAGATGCGCGTGTCGGCCCCGCAAGCGATGCGGTGCCGGCTGTCCCTCTACGCAGACGCGACGGGAAAATCCGGGCGGACCGATGAGCTCGCGGGGCGCGGCGGCGAGCGGCTCGACGGCCTTCCGGCGCGCTCGTTCCGGTTCAGGGTCGACTGGGACATCCCGGACGACGACGCACTCCGGGACGCACCGAGCGGTCAGGGAGGAACCGGTGCCTTCGTCAACCCGCCCGTCTTCGAGGACCTGTGGATCGCCTTGGCCGGACGGCCTCAATGGAACTTCTGGAAGTAAATCCGGCTCAACAAAAGCCGGCGGGGACGCCGCTGAACGGAGCCCCCGCCGGCCGTCGCTTCGGGTCCTACTTGTTCTTCCGGTGCTTGATCTTCTCGCGCGCCTTCTCGCCGGCGCGGTCGTCCTTGTGCTCCTTGTGGAACTTCCTCTCGCGGTCGAGCTGCTCCTTCCCCTCGCGGCGCGTCAGGGAGCCGTCGCCGTCGGTGTCGGCCCGGTCGAACCGCTTCCCCCCGAAAAGCCGCTCCTCGAGCGGCGTCGCCTCCGCCTTCGCCTCGGCGCGGGTCAGGCCGCCGCTCCCGTCGGCGTCGGCCCGCTCGAACCGCTCGCTGTTGCGCTCCGGGTCCCCGTACGCCTTCTTCCAGCGATCGGTCCCCTGGCGGTGCCTGCGGCACATCTCGTGGAAGAGATGGCGCTTCAGGCGCCCGTTCCCGTCGGAGACCCGCTTCCACCAGGCCCGGTCGGCCTCGCAGCCGTCGGTGAGGCCGGCCGCGGCCGCCTCCTCGAACGTGATCTCCCCGTCCTTGTCGGCATCGGTCCGGGCGAACGTCTCCTCGTCCCCGGCGTCGATCGACTCCACCTCTTCGGCCCGGACGCCCCCTCCGGCGAGGCATCCCGCGACCAGGATCCATCCCATCATCTTCCCGCTTTCCATGCACGTTTCCTTTCTGGCACGCATGCCGTTATCCCTCACCGGATGAATAGTCAGGCATTTCCCGTGCCAACGATCATGCCTGGCAGGGAAACACGAAACGGTCCTGATACTGTCCTGGAATCCTACGATTGCCGGAAAATACCCCGGCTGGCCGGGGGGCGTCAGCCGGCGCGGGCCAGGACCTCGCGCGAGGGGCCGTCGTCCACGATCCGGCCGTCCACGAGACGGATCACCCGGTCGGTGCGGGCCGCCATGTGGGGGTCGTGCGTGACGACGACGATCGTCTGGCGCTTCTCCCGCGCGAGACGCTCGAAGATCTCGAAGACGCGGTCGGAGTTCTTCGTGTCGAGGTTTCCGGTCGGCTCGTCCCCCAGGACCACGAGCGGGTCGTTGGCGAGGCTCCGGGCGATCGCGACCCGCTGCTGCTCGCCGCCGGACAGCCTCTCCGGGATCCGGTCGAGCTTGTCCGCGAGGCCGAAATCCGCCAGGAGCGCCGTCGCGCGGGCGCGCGCCACGGCCGCGGGGACCCCCGCCTTCGCCATCGGCATCATCACGTTCTCGAGCGCGGTGAACTCGTGCAGGAGGTAGTGGAACTGGAAGATGAACCCGAGCTTGCGGTTCCGGAGCTCCGACAGCCCCTCCGATGAAAGACCCGAGATCCCGGTCCCGTCTACGAGCACCTCTCCCGACGTCGGGCGGTCGAGCGCCCCCAGGAGGTACATCAGGGTCGACTTCCCGCTACCCGAGGGGCCGATGATCGCGCAGAACTCGCCGCGGCGGATCGTCAGGTCGATCCCGTGGAGGATCTCGTTCGCGGCCTCCCCGGTCCCCAGGGTGCGCTTGAGCGCGCGCGTCGCCAGGGCCGGCGCTTCCGCCTCCGGCGGCGTCACGCGTGCCCCCGCAGGATCTCGACCGGGTCGAGCCGTCCCGCGCGCCAGGCCGGGACCAGCGCCGCCAGCGCCGTGCAGACGAGCGCCACGGCCGAGGCCTGCACGTACAGCTTGGGGGAGTTGTGCATCAGGAGGTGCTCCGTCTCGATGAGGCCCCGCTGGGGAAGCGGGATCGACGCCAGGAACTCCGTCAGGTGGTACCCCAGCGTGCAGCCGGCGACGACCCCCAGGAGGCCGATCCCGACCCCCTCCATGAAGAAGGTGAGCGAGATGTCCCGCGCGGTGAACCCCATGCTCTTCAGCATCGCGATCTCGGGGAACTTCTCGAGGACCAGCATGATGAGGACGTTCAGGATCCCGAAGGCGGCCACCGTCATGATCCCGATCGTGATGACCCACGTGATCGCCGCCTGCACGACGAAGATCGACAGGAAATCGGCGTTCGCCTCCTGCCAGCTCTCGGTCTTGTAGCCGATCACCGACTCGATCCGGGCGGCGGTGAGGTCGGCGCGCTGGTAGTCCGCCGTCCGGACGACGATGCGGTTGACGTCGCGTCCCGTCCCCAGGAGCTGCTGGGCGAGCGAGAGGAGGGCGTAGGCCCGCACGTCGTCGACGGTGACAAGCCCCGTGCGCAGGATCCCGACCACCTTGAGAGGACGGATCTGCCCGGTCCCGAGCACCGCCGTGACGGTGTCGCCGTGCCCCACCCCGAGCTTCGTGGCCAGGCCATGCCCCAGGATCACCGCGCCGCCCGCCGAGTAGAGGTCGGTCGAGCGGCCGACGGAGAGGTCCGGGTCGATCGCCATCACCCGTTCCTGCGATTCCGGAGTGATCCCCACCACGGAGGCCGGCACCTCGCGCCCGCCGTAGGCCAGGACCGCGCTCCCGACGACGTTCGGGGCGGCGGCGACGACGTCGTCCATCCCCCGCAGGGCCGTCAGGATCTCGAGCGGCTTCTTGATCCGGGGGGTGCGCTCGCGGGGGCGCTCGGAGACGGCCGTCGCCGTCCCGCCGGCGGCGCGCCCCGCCCAGGCGGCGAAACTCGTCGAGCCGGTCCTCGGCTCGTCATAGATCGTGATGTGGGGGCTCGACTCGATCGCGTCGGCGACGAACTTCACCTGGAAACCGTCCATCATGCCGCCCAGGGCCACCATGAAGGCGACCCCCAGCGCCACCCCGCCCACCGAGATCGCCGTCCGGAAAGGATTGTGGGAAAGGTGCCGGACCGCGATGGAAAGGAGGGAAATTCCCCTCACCGGGCCGCCTCTCCCGCCCGGACGCGCTGGCCGTCCGAAAGCTCCCCGACGTCGCGGGCGACGACGACCTCTCCCTCCGAAACCCCCGAGAGGACCTCGCACGTCTCGAAATTCGCCAGGCCCGTCGTGACGGCCCGCTCCGCGAGACGCGCGCCGTCCGTGACGAACACCGTCCCGCGCGGCGTGACGGCCCCGCGCGGGATCACGAGGGCGTCGTCCTTGCGGTCGACGACGATCCCCAGCTCCACGCTCATCCCCGAGAACGCCTCCTGGGTCTCCCCGACGCGCGTCCGCCCGCGAAGCCCCCCGGGACTGTCCGCGTCAGGCGCGAAGACGGCCGCGTCGAAGCGGACCCGCACGAGGTAGGTCTTCGTGTCGCGCGCGGCGTCCGGCAGGATCTCCTCGACCGTCCCGAAGGCCGGCTCGACGCCGCCCGCGAGGCGCGCGAGGACGGCCTGACCCGTCCGGACCCGCGCGATGTCGTCCTCGTCGACGTCCGCCTCGATCAGGAGATCCCGCAGGTCTCCCACCTTCACGAGCTCCCGCTCGACCCCGGCGTACTCCCCCGGCTCGGCGTCGAGGCTCATCACCACCCCGTCGATGGGCGAGGCGATCCGGTCGTCCTCCTCCTGGGCGGCGATCGTCGCCAGCTCCGCCGCGAAGCGGCGCTTCTGGCTCGCGAGCTGCTCCTGCTCGCGGCGGTACTGCTCCTCCAGCGTCCGGCGGCTCTCGGCCGCCGCGCGCGCCTTGCTCTCCAGCTCGTCCAGCTCCTGGCGCGTGGAAGCGCCCGCCTCGAAGACGGCGCGCCGGCGCGCGAGCTCCCGCTCGGCCCAACCGGCCTGCGCCGCCGCCTCGCCGATCCGCGCCTCGAACGCCTGGCGGAACGGGCTCCCCTCGGCCAGGTCGCGCTCGGCCTGCGCGAGATCCGCCCGGATCCGGTCGCGGCGGCTCTCGCGCGGGGTGTCGCGCAGGACGAGCAGGGTCTCTCCCGCGCGCACCTCCTGGCGCTCGCGGACCGCCACGGAATCGATCACGCCGGCGCGCGGGGCCCGCAGGGTCCGCCAGCGCCGCGGCTCCACGCGCCCCGTGGCGAACACCGTCACGACCGCGGGACCCCTCTTCACGGCGGCGGTCTCCACGCGCGGCGGGTTGACGAGGGAACGGACGACGGGGACCGCGATCGCCAGGAGCAGCAGCGCGGCCGCCGCGGCCAGGAGCGCCTTCTTCACGGCCAGTACTCTATGCGCGCCGGCGCGGGACGTCCATCCGGCGGCGGCGGCTCAAAAAAGGGTCGAGATCGCCCCGGTTCCGCGCAGCAGCTCGACGAGCTCCCACAGGAAGAAGGCCCAGACGAACCACATGGCGTCCAGGATCGCCTTGCGGATCTTGTCGGGGGGGATCGAAAGCGACTCCGGCTCGTGGTACAGGCGGAAGTCGGGAAACCAGCGCGGCGTGCGGGCGCGGTAGGCCGCGTAGGCGTCGCCGAACGCCGCCGCAAGCACCCGCTCCTCCCGCCTCACCGCGAACGGGTAGTAGGCCGCGAAGGCACCCCCCATCACGAGCGCCAGGCAGGGGTTCTCCACGGCCAGGCCGAAGCCGACGGCGCCGATGAAGCTGAACACGTACAGCGGATTGCGCGTGACCGAGTAGGGCCCTTCCATGACAAGGACGTTGTTCTTCTTCCCCCCCACGAACGCCAGGCACCAGACGCGTCCGAATGCCGCGACGACCAGCATGGCGAACCCCGCCAGTTCCGAGGCGCCGGCCATCCAGGGGGAAAGCGGGACGGGCGGCGCGGCGAGGAGCACGTAGGCCAGGAGGAGGAGGCCGAGCAAGCGGCTCAAGGAAACCCGCCGGCTGGTCGAGAAGGACGTGTCGCTCATGCGCGCGCGGAGCCCTCCGGCATCCGCGCAAGGATATCCTGAAACGGCCCGCCGCCACGCCGCTTTGTTTGCTGTTGGGGGATCGTTCCCCGCCCCTTATCCTGCCCCGGATGCCGGGCCCGACATCCGACGCGAAAAGGCCCTCCCTCGCGGGCCTCCCCTCCGTCGACGCCATCCTGCACGTCCCGCCCGTCGCGACGCTCGTCCTCTCGGCGCCGCGGCTCCTCGTGGTCGATGCCGTCCGGACCGCGATCGCGCGGGCGCGCGCGGCCGCCCTGAAGGGGATCGCGCCCGACCCGGCGGCGATCGCCCGGGACGCCGCCCGGATCCACGCCGAGGAGCGGCGCCGGGGGCTCGTCCGGGTCATCAACGCCACGGGTGTGATCCTGCACACGGGGCTGGGACGCGCGCCGCTTTCCATCCGGGCGCGCCAGGCCCTCGAGGCGCTCTCCGGTTACGGAAGCCTGGAACTCGACCTCGCCACCAACGAACGCGGCCAGCGCGACGCCCACGTGGCGCGCCTCCTCGCGCGCCTCACCGGCGCGCAGGACGGGTGCGTGGTGAACAACAACGCCGCCGCGACCCTGATCGCGCTCTCGTCGCTCGCGGCCGGGAAAGAGGTGATCGTCGCGCGCGGCCAGCTCGTCGAGATCGGCGGGTCGTTCCGCCTCCCCGAGGTGATGGAGAAGTCCGGCGCGCGCCTGCGCGAGGTCGGGGCCACCAACAAGGTGCGCCTCTCCGACTACGCCAGGGCGATCAACAAGGGGACCGGCCTGATCATGCGCGTCCACACCTCCAACTACAAGGTGATGGGATTCACCGAGGAGGTCCCGATCGAGGACCTGGTGAAGCTGGGCCGCCGGCACAGGATCCCGGTGATGGACGACATCGGAAGCGGCGCCCTCGTCGATTTCTCCCGCTGGGGGCTCCCCGAAGAGCCGACCGCCCGGCGCAGCATCAAGGCCGGGGCGGACATCGTCTGTTTCAGCGGCGACAAGCTGTTGGGCGGCCCCCAGGCGGGGATCCTGATCGGAAAAAAGCCCGCCGTCGCGGCGATCCGGAAGAACCCCTTCTACCGGGCGGTGCGGGTGGGGAAATCGACCCTCGCCCCCCTGCAGGCGACCTTGGAAAGCTATCTCTCGGGAGAGGACCAGGCGATCCTGCAGATCCCCACTCTCTGGATGATCCGCCAGACGGAGGCCTCCCTCAAGGACCGGGCCGAGACCCTGGCCCGGCGGATCGCCGACGCGGCCCCCGCCCTCGCCGTCTCGGCCGAGAGGACGGATTCCCAGCTCGGCTCCGGCTCCATGCCGACGCACGACCTCCCCAGCTGGGCGGTGGCGATCACCACCCCGAAGGCGGCCGGGCTTGCCCGTCGCCTGCGCGAGGGGACGCATCCGGTCCTCGCGCGCATCCAGAAGGGGAAGATCCTCCTCGACCTCCGGACCGTGGACCTCTCCGAGGAAAAGGAGATCGTCGCGGCCTGCGAGAGCCTGCTCAAGGACTAGAAGACCCTCCGGATGGCGCCGTTGCTCCGCTCATGCGGCCCCTGATGCCGGAAGCGGGTCGCCGGGGACGTTCCTCGCGGCGTCCTGCCGCTCGTCACTCGGGTTGCGCCGCCGCCCGCGAGGCGCGGGGACGGCTACGGGCCTCCGCATCCTTGCTCCGGAGCGCGCTCCACACGCCCCGGACGACCGCTCCCGACCGGGGCCGCGCGCGTTCGCATGCGTCCGGCTCTGGATGAACCGAACGAACGCGACGGCGTGCGCCCCGCGGCGGGAGCCTTTTCGGGGGCCTGATGTCGTCGGGTCGTTCAGGACGTGCTAGACCCGACGATATCGGAGCGACGAGGCGGCACGGATGCCGCCGAGGAAGCGTCCCCCGACAAAGGCGAACCGCCGGAAGGGGCGCCGAAGCCGAGCAAAGGCACCATTGAGACTTTAGAGCCACCGAAAATAACTGGGCTCTGGCGCGGCGCGCGAGATTGCGGCCGATGGCAAGACGCGGCGAGGAGGCAACCCTGGCGGAACGGGTTTCCGACGAGCCGCAACGCCGCCACGCGGCCGCAAGATCCTGCGCCCCTCCGGGTTGCGGCGGGGCTGGGCCGTCTCCGGTGTCGCTCCTCCTCATCGTATTTCCCCTCAATACGTTTCGTCGTCGCTCCTGGGATCCGGCCCAGCCGCGCTCGCAACGCGCCGAGATCCAGTTTTTTCCGGTGGCTCTTAGGCTAAAAAGCCGAAAAACAGGGTTGGATGGGTGTCTCGCAACTGTTCCTGCCGGAAATCCTCGACGCCTTGAGCGCGCACGACCCGGAGAGCCTGCGCGCCATCTTCGAGTCCCTGCACCCTTCCGACATCGCCGAGATCCTGGCGAAGCTCGACCCCGAGCGGATCGCCGAGATCGTGAAGGTCCTGGACGCCAAGCACGGGATCGCCGTCTTCGAGCAGCTCCCGCTGGCCCAGCAGTCCCAGGTCCTCCGGATCGTGGGCCGCAAGGAGATGATCCGGCTCCTCGAGGACCTCTCCTCCGACGACCGGGTGGACGTGATCCGGCACCTGCCGCCGGAGACGGTCGACGAGATCCTGCCCCTGATGGCGCAGGCGGAACGCGACGACGTCCGGAAGCTCCTCCAGTACCAGGAGGGGACCGCCGGATCGGTCATGACCACGGAGTACGCCTCGCTCCCCCCCGCGATCACCGTGGGCGAGGCGATCCAGACGATCCGCCATGTCGCCCCCGAGCGCGAGACGATCTACGTCATCTACGTCGTCGACCCGGACCGAAAGCTCCTCGGGACGCTGTCGCTCCGCGATCTCGTCATCGCGAAGCCGGAAGTGAGGATCGAGGACCTGATGAACCCCAACCCCGTCTTCATGCGCGTCACCGACGACCGCGAGGACGTGGCGCGCGCCCTGGGGAAGTACGACCTCATCGCGATCCCGATCGTGGACGACGACCACCGCCTCGTCGGGATCGTGACGCACGACGACGTGATCGACATCCAGCGCCAGGAGCAGACCGAGGACGTCCACCGGATGGGCGCGGTCGGGCGCCTCGACGTCCCCTACCTGAAGGCGAACTTCTGGAACGTGGCCGCCAAGCGCGGCAGCTGGCTCGCGATCCTGTTTGTCGGGGGGACGCTCACGAGCCTCGCCATCCACCGGTTCGACGCGACCCTGACGGCCTACGCCCACCTGGCGTGGTTCCTGCCGCTCATCATCGCCTCCGGCGGGAATTCGGGCAGCCAGTCGGCCACCCTGATCATCCGGGCGCTCGCAGTGGGCGATGTGACGCCGCAGGACTGGATGCGGATCCTCAAGCGCGAGCTCGTGACGAGCCTCCTCCTGGGATGCGCGCTCGCGGTCCTGGGGATGGCGTTCACGCGGTTCTGGAACCTCGACGGGATGTCGAGCGCGGTCGTGAGCCTCTCCCTCTTTCTCGTCGTCCTCTACGGGACGGTGGTCGGGGGGCTGCTTCCGATCGGGATCCAGAAGATGGGACTCGACCCCGCGATCACGTCGTCCCCGTTCATCTCCTGCCTCGTGGACGTGTCGGGGATCGTCATCTACCTGACGGTCGCGACGCTGGTCCTGCGCTGATCAGTCCTCGGGGTCCCCTTCCGGCTCGAGGTGGATCGTGACGTCGTGGAGCCCCGGGAAGGCGCCGCGCAGGCTCGCCTCGACCCGGTGCGACAGCGCGTGCGCCTCGCTCACCGGCATGGCGGGATCCACGAGCAGGTGAAGGTCGAGGAAGACCTCGTCAGCGATCCCGCGCGTCCGGATCCGGTGGCACGCCTTCACCTCGGGGAACGACCGGACCGTCCGCTCGATCTGGACGCGGTCGATCACCCGCTCGTCCGAGATCAGCGAGGCGTTCCGGGCCACGATGCGGTATCCCTGGAAGGCGATCACGACCGCCACGAGAAGCGCCGCGGCGAGGTCCACCTCGTGGATCCCGACCGCCGCCGCCCCCAGCGACGCCAGCACCGTCATGGAGACCCAGACGTCGCTCGCCGTGTGCGCGGCGTCGCTCGCCAGGAGCGCGCTCCCGTAGCGCTCGCCCGCCGCGCGCTCGTAGCGCGTCACGAGGATGTTCACCGCGATGGTGACGATCATGACGGCGAACGGAAGGACCCCGGTCTCGATCGCCGTCTCCCCCCGCAGGCGGCTCCAGGCCTCCGTCACCACGTTCCAGGCCGCCCAGAAGAGCGACATCGCGATCCCGAGCGCCACCACCAGCTCGAATTTCCGGTGGCCGTACGGATGCTCCTCGTCGGGCGGCTTCATCGCCATCCGCATCCCCACGAGGCCGGCGACGTTCGCGAGGCTGTCCGACAGCGAGTGGAAGGCATCCGCCTCCAGGCTCAAGCTCCCGTAATGGACGCCGCAGGCGTACTTGGCGGCCGCCACGACGGCGTTGGCGACCAGGGTCCACCAGAGGACCCGCGTGACGCCTGCGTAGCGCGCGTCGCGGTCCACGAGAGAACCTAGAATTCGGTGGCGCTTGCGAAGTTGAATTCCGAAAGGCGCGCCGGCGGGATCGACGAGAGGGTCTCCCCCTCGATGCCGGAGGTGACGGCGGGGGAACCCAGCGCCTCGATGCGGGAAAGGATCGAGAGGACGCTCTCGTTGAAGCGGAAATTCTTGACGGCATGGGCGATCCGGCCGTCCTCGACCCAGTAGAGCCCGTCGCGCGTCATGCCGGTGAGCATCAGGCTCATCGGCTCGACGTAGCGGATGTACCAGAAGCGCGTGACGAGAAGCCCCCGCTTCATGCCGCGCGCGAGGTCCTCCGGCGTCCCGGTCCCCCCGGCCATCACCAGGTTCACGGGGCTCCCGACCGGGCGCAGGCCGTTCTTCTTCGCCCACCAGCGCGAGGTGAGGAGGGTCTTGAGGACGCCGCCTTCGATCCAGGGGACGGTCTCGGCGGGAAGCCCCCCGTCCGTGAAGGGGCGCCCCGGGCATCCCGGATGGTTGGGGACCGTCCGGACGGTCACGTTCGTCCCGACGATCCGCTCGCCGAGCTTCCCGGAGGCGAAACTGCGCCCCTCGGCCGCGGCCTTGGCGTCCATCATCCAGAACATGAACGCCAGGAGGTCCGCCAGCCCCGGCGCGGCAATGACCGCCGGATAGGTGCCAGGGGCCAGGCTCCGCGGGTTGCGGGCGGCCAGGGCCTTCTCGACCGCGCGATCCGCCGCCCCGGCGATGTCGATCCCGTCCACATCGATCCCCACCGATTCGGCCCAGCCGGAGGAGTTGTCGGTAATCGCCGTGTTGGTGTAGTTCGCCATCGTCCCGCGATGCTCGGCCCGGAGCCCGCGCGAGTTGGCCATGAAGACCGCCTTCTCCCCGGTGTGGAAGCTGCCGGCCATGAGCACCCCGGCGGCGCGGGCCTTCTCGAAGGCGGGCAGGAGCCGCTCCGCCTTCTCGCGGGGCTCGATCGATGCCGTGCGCGGGACGAACGCCTCCACCTTCGGGTACTGCTGGGCCGGCAGCCCCGGCACGAACTCGAGGTCTGGCGGGGAGCTCCGGGCGATCTCGCAGGCGCGCGCGGCCGTCTCCCGGAGGCTCGGCGCGTCGAGCCGGTTCGTGGCGGCGCACCCGACCTTCTCGCCGAAGGCCGCCTTCACGCGCACCGTCGCGTCCCGGCGCACCAGGTTCTGCGTGATCGTGTTGTTGGAGAAGCGTGTCGCGGCGGAAGAGACCGTCTCGAGGACGACGGAAGCCTCGTCGGCCTTCGCGTGGCCCAGGGCCTCCTCCAGGATCCGGCGCGCCTCGGCGGATTCCATCGCGATACTCTACAGTCCCCGGACGGGAAACAAAACCCGTTCGCGGGGGGTGCCGAGCCGCTAGACTGTCCCGGTGAAAAAGACAAAAAAACCCGCGAAGACCGAAGCCCCCCGGATCATCCCCGCCCGGGCCGACCACAACCATCCGAGCGCCGCCGAGGAACCCTGGCGGATCTTCCGGATCATGGGGGAGTTCGTCGAGGGGTTCGAGACCCTCTCGAAGATCGGCCCTGCGGTCTCCCTTTTCGGCTCGGCCCGGGCCCGGCCGAACGACCCCTACTACAGGCTGGCCGAGCAGGTGGCGGCGGGGATCGCGAAGCTCGGGTTCGCGGTCATCACCGGGGGCGGCCCCGGCATCATGGAGGCCGCCAACAAGGGGGCCAAGCGCGCCGGCGGGAAATCCGTCGGCCTCAACATCGACCTCCCGTTCGAGCAGCACCCGAACCGCCACCTCACGACGCTCATCAACTTCCGCTACTTCTTCTGCCGCAAGGTCTGCTTCATCAAGTACACGAGCGCCGTCCTGATCTTCCCGGGCGGCCTGGGGACCCTGGACGAGTTCTTCGAGCTCGTCACCCTCATCCAGACGATGAAGATCAAGCGGATCCCGATCGTCCTGGTGGGGTCGCGCTACTGGCGCGGGATGCTCTCCTGGATCCGCAAGGAGATGCTCGGCTCCGGCTACATCTCGCCCGAGGACATGGACCTCTTCGTGCTGGCGGACAGGGCCCCCCAGATCGTCCGGCTCATCAAGAAGACGAAGATCCAGTACAGCATCCTGGAGTATGCCGACCGGACCTAGACGCGTTCTCATCTTCTCCGCGTCCGCCGGGGCGGGACACGTGCGGGCCGGACAGGCCCTGGAGGCCGCCTTCCGGCTGGCCGGCTATGCGGGCCCGGGCGGTTTCGAGGCGCGGCACGTCGACGCGCTGACCCTGGCCACGGGTGTCTTCCGCCACCTCTACTCGAAGGCGTACCTCGATTTCGTGGACACGGCCCCGGGAATGTTCGGCTACCTCTACGACCGCACCGACCGCCCTTCCAGGAGCGGGCGCTACCCCGCCGACCGGCTGCGCCTGGCGTTCGACAAGCTCAACACCCGCCGTTTCGTGGAGTACATCGCCGACTTCCGGCCCGACCTCATCGTGAACACCCACTTCCTGCCGGCCGAGATCATCTCGAACCTGAAGCTGGAGGGCGGGATCGCGGCCCGCCACGCGGTGGTGATCACCGACATCGAGTCGCACCGCTACTGGGTCTACCCGGGCGTCGACCGGTACTTCGTCGCCTCGGGCGAGGCGCAGGCGTACCTGCGCCGGATGGGGATCCCGCCCGACCGGATCACCGTGAGCGGCATCCCGATCGACCCTGCCTTCCGCCAGGCGAGAAGCCGCCGGGAATGCCGGGCCGAGCTGCATCTCGATCCGCACCTGCCGGTGGTCCTGGTGCTGGCGGGCGGGTTCGCCGTGGGCCCGGTCGACGAGATCGTGGAGGCGCTCCTCGACATCCCGCATCCGGCGCAGATCGTCGTCGTGGCCGGGCGGAACGACCGGATGCGCCGGAAGCTCGCCGCGCGCTTCGCCGTCCGGAAGCCCGCCGGCCCCTGGCGCACGCTCCGGGCGCGCCTGGGGCGGGAGCGCAAGCTCCCCGGGAACCACGAGAACCTGCGGCGCCTGCGCGTCATCGGATTTGTCGGGAACATCGACGTCTGGATGGGCGCGGCGGACCTCCTCGTCACGAAGCCCGGCGGCCTCACCACCGCGGAGGCGCTCGCGAAGGGGCTGCCGATGGTGCTCGTCAGCGCCATTCCGGGACAGGAGACCCGCAACAGCGACTACCTCCTCGAGAAGGGAGCGGCCGTGAAGGCGTCAAATCCCGTCATGCTCGCCTACAAGACGGCGCGCCTCCTCGAGAACCCCGCGGAGCTCGCCGCCCTGTCCCGCGCGGGGGCCCGCGTGGCGCGCCCCGCCGCCGGCGAGGAGATCGTCCGGGCGCTCGTCCGCGAGCCGGCCGCCCTGTCCACGGAGGCCTGACCCATGGAAATGCTGAAAGAGGCGATCGACGTCATGCTGCACCTCGACGCCCATCTCAACGAGTGGATCGGCGCGACGGGAAACTGGTTCTACGTCCTCATGTTCCTGGTCATCTTCTGCGAGACGGGGCTCGTCGTGACCCCGTTCCTGCCGGGGGACTCCCTCCTCTTCGCCCTCGGGGCGCTCACCACCACGGAGAATGCCGCCTTGAGCCTGCCGGTCCTCCTCGTCTCGCTCACCGCTGCCGGAATCATCGGCGACGCCGTGAACTATTCCTGCGGCCGCTGGATCGGCCCGAAGGTCTTCACGAGCGAGACCTCGCGCTTCCTGAAGCGGGACCACCTCCTCAAGGCCCAGGCCTTTTTCGAGCGGCACGGCGGCAAGGCGATCATCTTCGCCCGCTTCGCGCCGATCGTCCGGACCTTCGTCCCGTTCGTCGCCGGGATCGGCCGGATGCACTACCCGCGCTTCGCCCTCTTCAACGTCGTCGGCGCCATCGCCTGGGTGGCGGGGTTCCTGCTCGCCGGCCACTACTTCGGGAACATCCCCGCCGTGAAGCGGAACTTCCACATCGTGATCTTCGGGATCATCGGCGTCTCGCTCCTCCCGATCGTGATCGAGTTCTTCCGCGCCCGGGCGGCCTCCAAGACCCCCGCCGCCGGCGCCTGATCACGAACCGGCCATCCGGCCTCCGACTCACCCCCTTGCACGCCCCCGGGTCGGTCCGTAAGATCGCCACATGGAAGACGGATTTCCGCTCGCGCTCGCCTACGACGACGTCCTTCTGGT
This sequence comes from uncultured Planctomycetales bacterium, assembly GCA_964455625.1. Classification (GTDB taxonomy): domain Bacteria; phylum Planctomycetota; class SBBH01; order SBBH01; family SBBH01; genus SBBH01. Next base: position 66,383 of record CAYVXZ010000005.1, read on the forward strand.
CCCGCAGCGCTCCGAGGTCCTGCCGAACCAGGCCGACACGCGGACGAAGCTCACCGATTCGATCACGCTCGGGATCCCGGTGCTGTCGTCCCCCATGGACACGGTGACCGAGTCGAACCTGGCGATCGCCATCGCCCAGGAGGGCGGGCTCGGCGTCATCCACCGGAACCTCGACATCGAGACCCAGGTCCGCGAGGTGGAGAAGGTGAAGCGCTCGGCCAACGGCATCATTCCCTCCCCCCGCACGGTGACCCCCGACCAGACGATCGGCCAGGCGCGCGACCTCATGGACCGGCACCACATCTCGGGGCTTCCGGTGGTCGAGGGGGACCGCGTCGTCGGGATCCTCACGATGCGGGACCTGCGGTTCCAGAAGGACCTTTCGGCGAAGGTCGCGGGCGTCATGACGAAGGAGCACCTGGTGACCGCCGTCCCCGGGACGACGCTCGAACAGGCGAAGGAGATCCTCCACGCCAACAAGGTCGAGAAGCTGATCCTTGTCGACGCCGACCGGCGCCTCAAGGGACTCATCACCATCAAGGACATCAACAAGCTCCTGCAGTTCCCGGTCGCCTGCCGGGACGAGCGGGGACGGCTCCGGGTCGGCGCCGCCGTCGGGATCAACGACGACGACCGCGTCGCGGCCCTGATCGAGAAGGAAGTCGACCTCGTCGTGATCGACACGGCGCACGGCCACTCGGGGAACGTCCTCGCCGCCGTGAGCCGCATCAAGAAGAGGCACCGGATCCCGGTCGCGGCCGGGAACGTCGCCACCCCCGAGGCGGTGCGCGACCTCGTGTCGGCGGGCGCCGACATCGTGAAGGTGGGGATCGGGCCGGGCTCCATCTGCACGACGCGGATCGTGGCGGGTGTGGGGGTCCCCCAGCTCTCGGCGGTCCTCGACTGCGCCCGCGCGGCGGCCGCGTCGAAGACGCCGATCGTCGCCGACGGCGGGATCCGTTTCTCCGGGGACGCGATGAAGGCGCTGGCCGCTGGCGCGGCGGCCGTCATGGTCGGGTCGCTCTTCGCGGGGACGGCGGAAAGCCCCGGCGAGACGGTCCTCTTCCAGGGGCGCTCCTTCAAGTCGTTCCGCGGGATGGGGTCTCTCGGCGCGATGGTGCAGGGCTCCAAGGAGCGCTACCGCCAGGGGGACATCGAGAAGAGCCAGAAGCTCGTCCCCGAGGGGGTCGAGGGGCGGGTCCCCTACAAGGGACCGGTCGCCGACGTCATCTACCAGTTCGTGGGCGGGATCCGGGCCGGAATGGGATACGTGGGCGCCCCGACCCTCGACGCGCTGCGCACACGGGCGAAATTCGTCCGGCAGACCGGGGCCGGGCTCGCCGAGAGCCATCCGCACGACATCCAGATCACGCGGGAACCGCCCAACTACCAGGTCGGCAGCTGACCCCCTTCGAGAGCATTTTTACCATGGCCGGCCGGAGAGGCCCCTCTCACCCGCCCGCCTACGGCTCCTGTCGCCGGCCGCCCCCGCAAAGCGAGCGGCCCGGAGGCGGGAGCGGTTGCGGGGGCCTGATGGAGCCGGGCCGGTCAGGAGGTGCAAGGCCCGGCGACATCGGAGCGACCGAGCGGCATGGACGCCGCGAGGGAGCGTCCCCCGCCAAATGCGACCGCCGAAAGGGCAAAGCGAGCGCGCGGTTCCTGCAGGGACGTCGTTTCCACAAAAACCGCACAATAATTCCAGAAACGCTCTAGCCTCGCCAGACGAGATACCGGTCCGCGGCCGCGAGCGCCGCGAAAAGGATGCTGACGGTCCCGTTCACCGTGAAGAAGGCGGCATCCACCCGCGAGAGGTCGTCCCCTGAAACGAGGGAATGCTCGTAGACGAGCATCCCGCTGAAGAGGGCCCAGGCGGCCCAGTAGAGCGCCCCGACGTCGTCGACGAGACCGATCCCCCCCAGGGCCAGGGCCGCCACGACGTGAAAACAGCGCGCGACGTCGAGCGCCCGGTGGAGCCCTCGACCGGCCGGGATCGAGTGAAGCTTGTTCCAGCGGTCGAACACGGCGTCCTGGCAGGCGTAGATCACGTCGAACCCGGCGACCCAGAAGGTGACCGCGACCGCCAGGAGGAGCGGCACCCACGGAAAGGGATCCAGGATCGGCGAGACCGAAAGCCACCCTCCCACCGGCGCGCAGGCGAGGGCGAGCCCCAGCGCCAGGTGGCACATCGAGGTGAATCGTTTCGTGAGGGAATACCCCGTCACCAGGATGAACGCGACCGGCGAGAGCGCGAAGGTCGTCGCGTTGATGGCGGAAGCCGCCTGGAAGAACCCGACGGACATGACCAGGAAAAGTGTCCAGGCCCCGGCCACGGTGACCTCCCCCTTTACCAGGGGCCACTGCCGCGTGCGCTGGTTCTTCCGGTCGTACTTCAGGTCCGCCAGGCGGTTGAACGCCATCGCGGCGGTGCGCGCGGTCACCATCGCGGCGAGGACGAGCCATCCCTTCGTCCGTTCCAGCGGACGCCCCTCGTGCGCCCAGAGGAACCCCAGGAAGGCGAACGGCAGGGCGAAGACAGTGTGTTCGATCCGGACGAGGCGAGCCAGGGCCGGGAGGGAATTCGGCATCCGGTGGCGACTACCGCTTTTTCTTCTTCCTGAACGGGTTCAGGTCCTCCAGCTGGTCCTTGAGCTGGTCTTTCACCTCGTCCTCGACCTTCTCCTTCCGCTTGTCGGTCTCGTCCCTGAACATGTTGGCGAGGGCCCGCTTCTGGACGCGGTCCATGAGCTTCCCCTGGTTCCAGTCGGGGGCGGTCGCGGTGCCGGTGATGACGTGCGGCTCGCCGACGTACTCCCGCCAGAGGTCCCTCAATTCCGGATCGCCGAACGACTCCTCCGTGACCGTGTAGCGGATCGCGAGGGTCGCCTTCTCGAGCTCCCCGGGGACCGACAGGACCGGCGCCGAGGCGGTCTCAACGGAAAGCCGGTTCTCGACCTTCGGGGCCGTCATCGTGAACTCCACGCCGAAGACCGCCTGGCGTGAAAGATCGTCCAGGCGCCCCTGGATCCTCGCGAACGTCTCCGGTTTCAGCAAACCCGAGACGGACCCCAGCGAGCCCTTGAGCCGCGCGAACCCCTGCTCGAAGGCCGAGAGCTGTCCCGCGCTGATTCCGGAAAGCGCGATCTTCCCGCTCCCCGCCGCCGAGAGCCACAGCGCGTCCGGGTCGTCGAACCCCGTCGCGGCGAGATCGGCCTTCCCGTCGAGCACCGCCGACGCGCCGGCCACAAGCCCCATCCCCATCGCGGCGAGGTAACGGTCGGAGAACGCCTGGTCCACGACGAACCGGTCGAACAGCAGTCTTGCCGTCTGCGCGTGGGCGGGGGTCGCGTCGAACCCGACGTCGAAGGAAAGGCTCCCCCCGGCCCGGTTCGCGCCGGTCCCCTTGAGGGAAAACTTCCCGGACGCGGCGGAGAGATCGAGGACCGTCCGGTCGAGCGCGACGCCCGGATGCTCGAGGGCGCCGATCCGGACCTGCCCCGCCCCGTCGATGGCGCGGAGAAGCGGAAGGGGCCCTTCCTCACGGGGAAGCGCGAAGCGCGAGATGTTGAAATCGAGCTCCAGCCCCCTGACGGCCGAGGTCCCCCCCGCCACGGCGTCCCGGCAGGTCGCGTTCACGCCGCGGCACCGGATCGTGTCGGCCGAAAGGACGAGGCTGGGCTCCGCCGCGAGGATCGTCCCCAGGCCGTGCGCCCCGCCGGCGGCCGGCGCCCCGGGCGCGGCCACCAGATCCTCCCAGTTCGCCCGCCCGTCGGCCGCCCGCTCGAGGTTCGCCTCGACGCCCGCGAAGGAGAGCTCCTCCACCGCGATGCGCCCCGCCAGAAGCGGCAGGAGCCTCACCTTCAGGCGGAACTCCTTCACGGCGAGGAACGGATCCCGTGAGAACCCCTCCCGGTTCCCGATTTCGAGTTTCTTCACGACGACGGAAGCCCCCATCCAGGTGGAGAGGCCGACGTCCCCGACCGAGACCGGCCGCTTCACGGCGGACGCCAGCCGTCTCGTGACCTCCCCGCGGAGCCAGCCGTCCAGGAACACCCCCGGCAGGACGAAGACAAGGAACGCCGCCGCCAGGATCGCGCCGACGACCAGGACCCGCTTCACGGGCTTCGACATGGCCGAAGTATAGCACCCCTGCTAGAATCCCCGCCCGTGCCGACCGACCTTTCCCAACGCCTCGACCTGCTTTCCGCCCGTTTCGGCGGGATCCGGGGGTCTCTTTGACCTTCCCGCGAAGACGAGACGCCTGACCGAACTCCAGGAAAGGACGAAGGATCCCGCCTTCTGGGGCCGTCCCGAGGAGGCGCGCGCCGTCATCAACGAGACGAAGCCGCTCGCCGCGGTGATCGAGCCGGCGGAAAGGCTCGACCGCCAGCTCGCCGACCTCGTCGCCGCGCGCGACCTCGCGCGGGAATCCGGCGACGCGTCGTTCGAGACGGAGCTCGCCTCGGGGCTCGACGCCTTCGAGCGGGACCTCGCGCGGTTCGAGTCGCAGATCCTCCTCTCGGGCCCCCACGACGCCGCCAACGCCTACGTCTCGATCCAGGCCGGGGCCGGCGGCACGGACGCGTGCGACTGGGCCTCGATGCTCGCGCGCATGTACCAGCGCTGGGCCGAGACGAAGGGGTACGCGACCGTCTTCACGGACCTGACGCCCGGCGAGGAGGCGGGGCTCAAGAACTGCACCCTCTACGTCAAGGGGGACTGGGCGTTCGGGCGCCTGATCGCCGAGCAGGGGGTCCACCGTCTGGTGCGGATCTCCCCCTACAACTTCAGCGGCAAGCGCCAGACGTCGTTCGCCTCGATCGACGTCATCCCGGAGATCGACGACGAGATCACGATCGACATCCAGGAAGAGGACCTCCGGATCGACACCTACCGCGCGGGCGGCAAGGGGGGCCAGCACGTGAACATGACCGAATCGGCCGTCCGGATCACGCACCTCCCCACCAACGTCGTCGTCCAGTGCCAGAACGAGCGCTCGCAGCACGCCAACCGCAAGGTGGCGATGAAGATGCTCGCCTCCCGGCTGTACAAGCGCGAGGAGGAAAGGCGGGACGCCGAGCGCGTGAAGGAGTACGGCCAGAAGGGGGAGATCTCCTTCGGCAGCCAGATCCGTTCCTACGTCCTGCACCCCTACCAGATGGTCAAGGACCACCGGACCGACTGCGAGACATCACAGGTGGAAAAAGTCCTCGACGGCGAGGCGCTGGACCCGTTCATCGACGCCTACCTCAAGTGGCGGGTGACGCTGCGAAAATAATCAGCCAGCGGCGACTCCTTGAGGGTGGGCGGCGGGGAGGCGGAGGCGGGTCCGAGTGTTTTTTTGTCTTCGGCACGACGGCATCAACGTCATCGCCCCACGTCATGCGGCCCCGGCCGGTCGCGGTCGTCCGGGGCGTGTGGAGTAGGCCCGGAGCATGGATGCGGAGGGCCGTAGCCGTCCCCGCGCTTCGCGGGCGGCGGCGCAACTCGAGTGACGAGCGGCACGGATGCCGCGAGGAATGTCCCCGGCGACTGCGACCGGCGGTAGGGGACGCTTTTTACGAAAAGAAAATGGGTGGATATTTATCAGGGTAATTTCCTGTCTTCAAAAACTGTGACGCATATCCGTGAATCATCATTGCCCATGCACCCCAGCCAAAGCCTCGATATTTTGACGCTATAAGGCTTTCTCGCTCCACCTCCTCAAAAGCATAAATCTCTGGTGGAAGCGCTCTTCCTTTCGACCATACGGTTGTTGGCTTGAATTCGTAACGCCCAGCCTTTTTGCTAAAGACCAGCTTCCCCACCACTTGCCACTCAGATGACTTCGAAAAATCTGGGGACTCCACAACGTATTCATTCCCCTCGATGTCCTGTCGCGTCCGCATCAATCTGATGTGTACTTGACTCATGGCTATCGGCCTAGCGGGAACAACTCCGGATGAGCTCTCATGATCTCCGGGTGAAATAGATCGAGGAAAGTTACCCCTCGCGATTGCAAAGCAGCTCTGTGACTACCCATAAGATCCCCTGTCGCTCCAAAACGAGCCGACTCCTTAAGCTCATGAAAATAAAATTCAACGTCCTGTCTCGTCGTTGCCCCCAAACGCAGACGATCAAGCATAGCTCTTTCTCCGGCTTGCAATCTAAGTTGATCTGCACGTGAAAATTCCGGGAGTTGATTTTTCAGCACCTCATCCAAATGCGCCTCTATGCGAACCAACCCTTTTTCCGTGATGCGTAGCGTTCCTTTTTCGGTTCGCGGGAGCACTCGCACAGCCACAGATTTCTCTGAAACCTTTTCGAGGGTGAACGTCACTCCTCCCATTTCTCCGACTAGGACCTCTTTCGCGCCGGTCACTAAGCGCGGAAGATTTTCTGGAGTCGGCACAGCGAGCTTTGGCGCGATCTTCACGGCCTGCACGACCGCGTTCATTTTCAGGAAATTCAGGAAAGCGCCCGCCCCTTGCGCCGCCAGCGCCACGTGAGGACCCAACCCTCGTGTCGACGCCTGGACATCGAGGAGCGTCCCCCATCTCTGCCTGACAGAGAAATCCTCGGCTGCTGCCACCAGCTCTCCCGCCGGCCGGAAAGTGACCTTCTCCACGAAATTCCCGAACAGCGGAATGAAGTTGTAGAAGTGGACATAGGCGTGTTCCCACCGCTCCTCGGCCTCCAGGGAGTCAAACCTGTCTCCGCCAAACATCTTTCCCCATCGCGCCTCGCCGAAGGGATCCACATAGTCGGTCGGGTTGTTGCCGACGTAGGCGTAGGTGCTGCGCCCCGTCCCCAAATCCGAGTAGGCCGGATCCCGGTGATAGAAGACCGCTTCACTCGGGTCATAGACCCTGATCCCGGCGACATCGAGCCCTGACTCCGGGTTCTTCTCGTATTGGGCGTAGTCGTAGCGGTCGGTGACGGGATTTGGGGGCCCGGGAGGGGACGCACCCAACGGCACAGGCTCCCCCCAGGCGTTCAGGCGCAGGGATTTCGCCACGCTCCCGGCGTTATCGAGCACCTGGATCGGGGTCCCCAGCTGGTCCGTGTTGTAGAGGTGCCTGACGCCTCCAAGGGTCAATCTCACTCTCTTGTCGTCGATCCCCAGGCCGTTGACGTAAAAAAGCCCCGGCAAGAGGCTTCCGGGGCTCCCCGTGTAGTCCGTCATCACGTCCGAGCCGTCGTTGATAAACCAGGTGTTGGCGCCAGAGGCAGGCAGACGCGCCAGGCGGTCCCCCTCTGGCGTCAGCAGGTACCCCACGGAGGTAGGGTTTGAGCCTCCGGTGCGCGCGTACCCCACGTACCGGTTGAAGCCGTCGTAGCTGTGGGTTTCGGTGACGCTGGTGGCGCTGTCCACGCGCATGAGGCGGTTTCCCGCATCGTCATAGGCGTTGGTATAGGCGTGCGTGATCGCCGTCTGGGGCGTAAAGGCCTGCAGCTCATTGAGAGCCGCCTGGTTGGGTCGCCCCGGCGCCCCCCCGCCCGAATCCATCTCGAATTGGATCTTGTCCGTGCTGACCGAGAAGCAGGTGAAGGCGACCTCGTGCTGGAGATTCGTAAACCAGCCCCCTCCCGCATCGGCGGCCCCCACCACCATCGGCTGGGGCAAGGGGAGAAAGGCCGATCCGTTCCAGAAGTTGATCCTGAAGCGCTGGAAGAGGCCGTGCGTGGTGGGAAGCCAGCAGAGCACCTGCCCCACCGGCTGGACGGACGGGAAATCCAGCGTCGCCGTATGCCCCCCGGTCTGGTCGAGAGACGCCCACGTCTGCGTCTGGGAATAGGTGTCGTTGGCGTTGCCGTTCGTGATCGCGGCCTGGGAAAAACCGGGCTCGGTGCTTGAGACCGTGGTGCCGGTCGGCGTGATCTTCGTGTACGTGGTGCGCGAGATGAGGCTCCCCGTCAGCCGGTTTTCCGCGTCGAAGAGGGCCGCCGTGGCCTCCGCCTGGTAGGCGTGCGTCACCTGGATCGCCTTCCCCGCCTGCTGGGTCACCGTGTAGGTGGAGACCGTCTTCTTCGCGGTGCGGTTGCCGTTCCCGTCGAAGCCGTAGGCGGCGGCATACGGCACGCCCCCCGACCAGGACTCGCCAGTGAGCCGCCCCGCCCCGTCATGCGCGTAGAAGACGTTTGAGGTCTCACCGGAGGCGACGGTGGCCTTGGAAGAAACGTTTCCGTCGAGGTCGCGGGCGTAGACGATGTTCGAGATCGGGGCCGCCCCCTGCTGCGTCTGGATCCGCGCGAGGAGCGTCCGGGCGTCGTAGGTGCGGGTCGTCAGGATGCCGGAGGCATTGTCCAGGACCGTCTTTTCCCGCAGCGCCGCGTCGAAGGTCCGCGTCTGCTGCAGGATCTCGCCGCCAGACGGGAGCTTGAAAAAGGTCTGGAAGAGGAGGCCGTTGGCGTCCCAGGCGTAGCGGGTGCGCTCGCCGTCGGTGCCGGAGACCTCCTTCTTGCGGCTCGCTTCATCCCATGCCGTGCCAAGCGCCTTCAAGAACACGCCTCCCTGGAGATACTGGGCCAGGATCGGGCGGTTCAAGGCGTCGTACCCGCCGGTGATGTTCCCGCCGGACTCGATCCCGTGGACGGTGCGGGCGCCGGTCATCTGGTCCTCGGTCGAGGTGAGGTTTCCGGCGACGTCCCAGGTGCGCACGACGCGGTTGAGGGTGCCGGAGGTGCCCGTGACCAGTTCTTCCGTGGGGCGCCCTTGCGTGTCGTAGGCCAGGTCGCGGGTCTTCATCAGGGCCCCGCCGGGGCCGAACGTCCGGTGCAGGTCGGTCTCGCCGAAGGGGGTGTAGGTCCACTCTTCCTTGCGGGGGCCCCCGCCCGTGTCCGGATACTCCGTCCGCATGAGGCGCCCCGCCGCGTCGTACGCCTGGAGGGTAACGCCGGTCATTGGGTCGACGGTCTGGGTGACGCGGGAGTCGGCGTCGTAGTCGTACCCCGTGTCGAGGAAGGTGCCGGGGTTCGTCTGCTCCCGCACGAGATGGGGCCGGTTCAGGGCGTCGAACGACAGACGCTCCGTCGTGAAGCCCCGCCGGTCGGTGACCTTGACCACGTTGTCGGCCGCGTCGTAGTCGGTGAGCACGGCGTGGCCGTCGGCGTCGATCGCCTGGCGCAGCCTCTGCTGGTCGTCGTAAACGCTCTTTTGCACGCGCGTGAAGGTGCCGGCGCTGAACGTGGTCAGCGGCGCGAGCTGGGACGGGTGAGGGACCCAGACCTCGTCCACGAGGTCGTCCTCGGTGTAGACGGTGTGCCGCACGATCCGCCGGTCGTCGGCGAGGGTGTCCACCGGGCGGCCGGCGAGGTCGAAGAGGGTCCAGGACCTCACTCCCGACTGGCTGGGGCCGGTCGTCGCGGGGGCCTGCGCGAGGGCCTGGTTCGAGTCGGCGTCGTAGCGGAGGATCGTCGTGTAACCGGCTGAAAGCGACGTGAGCTGCGTGGAGCTGTCGCGGCGGTTCCGGGCGTCATACGTGTACGCCATCCCGTTCTTGAAGACCCCCCCGTCGCCGCTCTGGGTGTCCACGCCTTCATGGAGGACGGCGGATTCGAGACGGTCGTTGTCGTCGAAGGCCGAGCGGACCGCCGACGGAACGGGGGACCCCGTCGCGTGGATGACGCGCGTCCGGTTGTTCCGGGCGTCGTACGCGTACCGCGTGACGCGGTCGGGGTCGGCGCCCCCCTCCTCCGTCATGAGGACCGGGTTGCCGTTGGCGTCATAGCCATTCAGGACCTGCCCGCCGACCTCCTCGCCGTAGAGGGTGACGCTCGCCGGCGAGGGGGCGCCCGGGACGGTCCGCTTCAGGAGGCGGTTCAGGGCGTCGTAGGTGAAGGTGGTGGCGTTCGTCCTGAAATCGGTCGAGATCCGGACGTTCCCCGCGACGTCGTAGGCGGTCGCCGCCGACGCGGCCCCCCCCGGCTGGGTGACGGCGGTGCGGAGATTCGCGGTGTTGTAGGCGCAGGTCGTGACGTTCCCGCGGGGATCCTGGACGCTGACGAGATTCCCGTCCGGGTCGTAGCCGTTCACCGTGACGGAAGGCTGGCCGTCCACGGTCGGCTCGCGGATCTCCTTCACGCGGTAGAGCCCGTCGAGGACCCGGACGGTCGTCCCCCGCCCCGGCGGGGTGGTTTCGGTCAGGTTCCCGAGAAGGTCGTAGGCCATCGTCTCCGGGACGGCGTGATCGGGGCGCAGGACGGAGGTCGCCAGCCCCGTCGGGGAGCCGGCGTAGCCGTACGTCGTGACCCCTCCCCGGGGAGAAGTACGGGTTTCGACCCGCCCGCTGCCGTCGGCGAGATAGGTAAAACTCTCGACCGCCGTCTGGGGAATGACGCTTCCGTCCGGCTGGACGGCGTCGGCGACCGGGTGCGTGATCGAGAGGATGTTCCCGGTCTCTTGGCCCGGCGTGTCGTCGTCGAGGTCGTACGTCGTCGTGTTCCCCAGGGAGTCGGTCGTCGAGGCGACCCGGTTGAAGACGCCGTAGGTCCAGGAGGCCGGGTTCGCCTGCCCGGGGCGCAAGACCGTTTCGGGCAGGTCCACGGCGTACGGCTGCGTCGGCGTCGGTGTCGCGACAGGCGGGAAGAAGGTGAACATCGTGCTGTTCCCGCGGCGGTCGCGGAAGCTCAAGGGATTCCGGAAGCCCGGGAACCCCGCATCGTTGTTGTAGGTCCATTCCTCGAAGACGGTCCCCGGCGGGAAATTGGGATCGGGATAGGTCTTCCTGGTCACGAGCGACCGGCGGTGCTGGTACGCGTAGACGATGTCGTTTCCGCGCGGGTCGGTGACGGTCGTCAGGGGAACGGCCGCCGGGTTGGCGTCGAAATCGGGATGTTCGCAGGAAAAATCCCATGCCGGGGAGGCCGCGACCGGGGTCCCCCCCTCGTTGACGTAGGTGTCCCCCGCCAGCTGGACCCGCGTGACGGCCCGGTCGGGGGTGTAGTAGACGGTGGCCACGTCGTACCCGCCAGCGTTGCCCCGAGGGGTCCGGATCGTTTTCAGGAGATGGACGTATCCTCCCGTCGCAGGGTCCGTCGCGTCCCAGTACCCGAACTGCCACCGGATCGCGTGGGGCAAGGCCTGGACAGGCAGGTAGAGGATCTCCGCGAGGCGCCCCCGGGGGTCGTAGGAAAAGATATATCTGTCTCCGCTCGCCCGCGCGACCTCGGAGAGCCTGTTCCCGGCGTCATAGGCCAGCTCCGTCACGCGGCCGACCGAGTCGGTGATCGCGGTGAGGACCGACTCCGGAATCCCAAAGGCCGTCTCGGAAAGGTCCGAGTCGGGGTTCTCCCCGTACGCCAGGGCAAGGGTATTCGGGACAAGCTGGGTGTCCCGGATCTCGGTCGGCTTTCCCGAGCCGTTGAACGCGACGCGCGTGCCGTCCGCGAGATGGAGGAATGCCCCGACCGTCTCGTTGTCGATCCAGGACGACTCGCCGGACTCGGCGGCCGGTTTGAGCAATTCCGGTGGCAGAAAGGGCTGGCCTGAATGGGCCGGGCCGCCGCCGCGCTGCCCCCCGTAGTAATGGACCCGCCGGCCATCCGGAAAGCGGATCTCCTGCCAGTGTTCCGGGGAATGGATCACCGCGCCGACATCCGATTTCGTGAGGAGCCATTCGTACGAGTGCGTCCATCCGCGGCCCAGGGGGCCCACGTCGTCCGAGCCGAGGCTGTTGTAGGTCAGCGCGAACCGGGCGCCGATCCCCCGCCCCCTGTCCTCGAAGAGCGGGAGGGACAGGACGAGGTTCCCGTTGGCGACGTTCACGGAAAGACCCGGAACGCCCCCCATTCCCACGGGCACGACCCCGCCTACCGACGGACCCAGGTTGTGCTCGCGGATGCGGTGCAGGACCTCGAGCCCCTCCGCCCAGCCGCCGGTCGCCTGGAGGTTCGGGTTCCTGTACTTGCGGACCTTCCGGCCCTGGTTGAAGAAATCGAGAACAGTCGGGCGGTTCGCGGCGTCGAGGTTCACGCGCGGCACCTCGATCTCCTCCAGCAGGGGGACCGCCTCTTCCGCACCCGCGAAGAACCTCCGGTAGCGCAAGGGGTCCGCTCCCACTGCGCGGCGCCAGGCGAGGTGAAGCTCGCCGGCGGCGTCCATCTTCCCGCCGCCCCCCATGACACCCGTCGCGATCGTGACGGTCGCGCCCCCGATCTGGGCGACCTTGAAGGCCGTCGGAGCGAGCGTCGTCCCCTCGCTCCAGACGGCATAGATCTCGCCGTTGGGACGGATCTGGATGGAGCCGCCGATGCCTCCGAACTGGCCGTAGCTGTCAGCGGGACCGACCGGTGTGTTTGATCCGGGAATCGGGACGAACCCGGAAAAATCCGGGCCGTACAACATCTCCCGAAAACCCCCGTCGACCTGATTCTCGTTGCTGGAAGGCCCGAACGTCTGTTCATGGATCACGAGAACATGAGGGGTCCCGGAACCATCGATCGCCACATCCAGCGGGGAATACAGGTCGCGCGTGTACGTGCTTCCGGTAACGTTGAACGTGTTGGTCTGATACTGCAGGACGGGCCCCCACCCGGTGGATGTCAGCTTCCGGTAATGGGAAGGCCCCGCCACGACGAACAATCCGGACGGGGAATGGACAGCCATGACCTGCGGCTCACCCAGGACCCCGTACAGGAAACGCGGAGAAAAACCGTCGATACCCCGTATCTCGTGCCGGGTGTTTGCATACCCGGCCAGGATTGAGTGCTGGACTCCGTCGTCGCCCACGACCCTGACATCCGGTGGAACCTCGACCGTCATGATCCCTTCCCGGGGATGCATCTGCAGGCTGTTTCGGGTGGGGATCCGCTCCTGCCAGTTCGTAAGGGGCGGAAGATCGGCCGCCGCCGGACGCACGCAAAAAAGAAAAGAGAAGAGAAGCGCCGCCGCCAGGATCCGGGCCGCCCTACATCCCGTTCGCATTGATGACCTCCGCGAGAAGCGCCCGGGCGCTTTCGGCCGGACGCGCGATCCCCACGAACCTTCCATATTCCAGTCGAACCTCTTCGATATCGAAAGACGAAAGCCCCTGAATGGCCCGTGACCTGGCATCCCGCAAATGTCGATCCGCGACCGCGGCCGCGTCGATCCCTGGCGCCCGGGCACGCTGGATCGATTCCGCCGTGTTGATGGCTGTCCAGAAAAGGCGGAGCTGGGTCTGGATCCTGTCCGCTCGCCGCATCCGTTCCGCCTCCTCCGGTGTCAGCTCCCGTATTGTCCCGTCCACGACGCCGTGAATCTTCCCGCGCGCGAGACTCCGACTGACCTCTTCGACATGCTGGCGCGCCTGTCCGGCCGGATCGTCAAGGCGGACGGCTGGCCCGCGTGCGGTGGCCTTCTTCGGAAAAGCGTGGTCGAGCCCCCCCGATTCAGTGACAAGCCGGGCGAATCCGGCCGCGAGGGCGGCGATAAAGAGAAGACGTCGGGCTGCGACAGGCAACCGCGCGCGCGTTGTCCCGTGGAGTGTGCGGTACGTCCCTCGCATGTCCGGTAAAGGATGCCACGGACTCCGGGCGCCGCAAGGAAATGGAGGGGGGCGGGACGGCTCTTTTTGGGAGGGCGGATCGGTCATGCCCGTCTGGCGGACACGGGCCCGGCGCAAAAGATCAACCGGTGAAGCGGTACTTCACGATCGCCCAGAGGACGGCGAACCCGTCCTTCCAGGTGATCTTCTTCCCTTCGGCATAGGTGCGGCCGCTGTAGGAGACCGGGACCTCGTAGACGCGCAGGCCGAGCTTGGCCACCTTCACGGTGAACTCCGGGTCGAAGCCGAAGCGGTCGCTTTCGAGGGTGATGCGCCGGAGGGCGTCGGCCTTGATCACCTTGTGGCAGACCTCGATGTCGGTGAGATTCAGGTTCGTCAGCATGTCGCAGAAGAGGGTGATCCCCCGGTTCACGACGTAGTGCCAGAAGAAGAGGACGCGGTGCGTCCCCCCCAGGAAGCGCGAGCCGAAGACGACGTCGGCCCGGCCGTCGAGGACGGGCTCCAGGAGCCGGGGATAGTCCTTCGGGTCGTACTCGAGGTCGGCGTCCTGGACGAGGACGACGTCCCCGGTCGCGAGGCTGAACCCCGTCCGGAGTGCCGCCCCCTTCCCGCGGTTGGCGGCGTGGTAGCTGATCCGGAGGTCGGCGTGACGCTCCGCCTCCCACTTCTCGAGGATCTGGCGGGACCCGTCGAAGGAGTAGTCGTCCACGAGGACGATCTCCCGCGCGAGCCCCTCCGGAAGCGGCGCCGCCCGGACGCGCCGGACGATCTCCTCCAGGGTCGCGCGCTCGTTGTAGACCGGGATCACGATGGACAGCTTCACCGGGCGGGAGTTTAAGCCCCCCGCCCCCCGATGCCAAACGACGAATCTGGACGGAAAAACCCCGTTCCGTTACCATGACACGCTTAGAGCCTATCCGGAAACCCGGGCTCTGGCGCGTTGCGAGCGCGGCGTACCCGGGTGCGAGGAGCGACGATGAGGCGTATCGAGGGGAGATACGGTGAAGAGGAGCGACGAAGCAGGCGGGCATGCCCCGCCGCAACCCGGAGGGGCGCGAGAGTGAAAAGGAAGCATGTCATTGACGGGGAGGAAGTTGTGGCGCGGGCCGCACTCGCAACCCCGCGGGGCGCGGATCTTGCGGCCGCGTGGCGGCGTTGCGGCTCGTCGGAAACCCGTTCTTCCAGGGTTGCCTCCTCGCCGCGCCTTGCCATCGGCCGCAATCTCTCGCGCCGCGCCGAGATCCAGGTTTCCGGATAGGCTCTATGGCGATGGACCCGGCGACCGTCGAGAAGATCCGCAAGAAGGCGGGCGAGGCCGTGCAGGCCAAGAACTACGACTACGCGGTCGAGCTCTATCACCAGATCCTGGCCGCCAACCCCGACAGCGCCGCCGACCGGAAGTTCCTGCGCACCGTCCAGCGGAAGGTGTTCCTGGAAAAGGGAGGCAGCGGGACGTTCGGCAAGCTCATGGGAAAGATGACGGGCGCGAAGCTCGAGGCGGCGAAGCTCTCGAAGAACCCCCAGAAGATCTTCGACGAGGCGGAGAAGATCCTGGAAAAGGACCCGTTCGACAACGCCGCCCTCCGGGCCCTGGGCGAGGCGGCGATCGCCCTCAAGTGGGACGAGACCGCCGTCTACGCCTTCGAGGATATCCTCGAGCGCGAGAAGGACGACGTCGAGACCCTGCGGGCGCTCGGGCACTTCTGGTTCGACAGGGACCACCAGAAGGCCTCGAAGTACTTCGAACGGGTCCGCAGGATCGTCCCCGAGGACAAGGAGGCCCACCAGGCGATCCGGAACCTCGCCGCCCGCACCACCATGAAGCAGGGGGTCGAGAACGCCACCCTCAAGACCGGCGACTACCACGACATGCTCAAGAACAAGGAGCAGGCGCTCAAGATCGAGCACCAGCACAAGGTCGCCAAGACCGCCGACGAGATCGCCCGCGCCGTCGACATGCTGAAGGCGGACCTCGCGGAGAAGCCCAAGGACCCCCGCCTCTGGGTGCGCCTCGCCGACGAGTACGTGAAGACGAAGGCGTTCGCCCAGGCGCGCGAGGCGCTCGCGAAGGCCCAGGAGATCGACAACGCGAACCTCACGATCAAGTTCCGCCTGGGGGACGTCATCCTGCGCGAGATGGACGAGGAGATCCTGCGGGCCGACGAGGAGCTCGCGAAGAACCCCGCGGACGAGGCCCTGAAGGCGCGCTCGGCCGAGCTCAAGACGAAGCGCCTGGCGACCGCGGTCGCCGACTTCGCCGAGCGGGCCCGCGCGTACCCGACCGACCTCGACGTCCGCTACCGCTACGGCGAGGCGCTCTTCCGGGCGGGACGCGTCAAGGAGGCGATCCCCGAGTTCCAGCAGGCCGCCAACGATCCCAAGCGCAAGCGGGCCGCCCTCATCTTCCTGGGAAACGCCTTCCTGCGCGAGGGGATGGTCGACCTCGCCGAGACCCAGCTCCTGCGGGCGCTGGAGGGGAAGTTCACCATGGACGACGAGGGAAAGCTCATCCACTACCAGCTGGGCCTGGTGAACGAGCGCCTGAAGCGCCCCGACAAGGCCAAGGAGCTCTACCAGAAGATCCTGGCGGCGGATTTCAACTTCAAGGACGTGACGGAACGGCTCAAGAAGCTCGACGGCGGCGGGACCTCCCCGCAATGACCCCCTAACCCGAAGGAGACGAGATGGCTCATACGAAATCGGCGGAAAAGCGGATGCGTCAGAACGCGAAGCGGAACCTCTACAACCGGTCGGTCCGGTCGACGACCAAGACCTGGATCAAGCGCCTGGAGAAGGGGGTCCGCGAGAAGGCCGCCGACGTGAGCGAGATCCTGCGCGCCTGCGTCTCCGAGATCGACAAGGCCGCCGCCAAGGGAGTCCTCCACCGCAACACCGCCGCCCGGCGCAAGGCCCGCGCCTACCGCCTGGCGAACGCCGCCACCGTGAAAAAGTAGCCACCCTCGCCCGAAAAGGAAGCGGCCGGCCCCTCCCGGGGACCGGCCGTTTTCGTTCGTGCGCTGACGCGCGCCCTACAGGTCTTTCAACAGCCCGTCGACGGCCCGGTTGATCTTGTCGTCCGTCAGGTAGTCACCGGCCTTGATCTGACGGCGGATCTCCTCGATCCGCTCCGCGCGGACCTCGGGGACCTTGCCAAGGGCGGCCTTGAACTGCGCCGACGCCGAGATCTCCACCGAGTCGGACTTGCCCGCGGACTTGGCCGAGACGGGAGCGCCCCGTCCGGCCTTCCGCGCGACCTCGCCCGGCCCTTGCGACGGCCCGACCCCTGAAATCTCGTTCATCGCCCACCCTCCCTTTCAGCCCCGTATCCTACCTCAACGGGGGGATTCCGCAACCCGGCCGGAAGAGAGGGGACGCGACGAGTCCTACTCGTCGTCGACCAGGCTCGCCCGGCAGGCGACCACTTCGGCGTAGAACTTCGGGTCACGCCGCGAGAGCCGCCTGATCTCCCGATCCGGCTTCAGGCTCCACTCCGTCACGGAAATCTCCCGCTTGTGTTGCGGGAACTTCCGCATCAGCTCATGGACCCCGAGACCCAGCCTCTTCCGCAGGTACGAAATCTGCCTGTACGTCACGCGACATCCTTCCACCCCTCTCTCTTGCCTACAGGATATATCGGCGCCGGAGACCCGATTCTTGAATCGGTCCCAAAAACATATCCTGAACAGGTAAAGGGGTTACCTTGAAAATCCCTGGCGGAACGTCTGCTTCATCTGGCGCAGGGTGTATCCGCGCCGGATGAGATCCCGGATGATCTGGACCCGCCGCACCGCGTCCGGCCCGAACAGGCGGTACCCGGATTTCGTGCGCTTGGCCTCCTGCAGGAGCCCCATGCTGCAGTAGAGATGGACCATCTGGTTGGTGAGCCCGACGCGCTTGGCGATCTCCCCGATCCGGAGGAGCCCCGCGCGCGCGGCCTCCCCCCCTTCCTTGCGCCTAGGCGACCTGGCCACGGATCTCCTCGATCAGCTTCGCGGCCCGGTAGGGTTTCTCGATCACGCCCGCGAGGCGCGGGCTTGCCGGCGCCCCGCCGCGCCCCCCCACGAAGACGACGGGAATCCGGCTGATCCGCTCGCTCGTGACGGCGGTCGACAGGAAGAGGCTCTCGCCGGCCTTCCGGCGCGACTCGACCACCACCACGACCTTCCGGCCAGGGGCGGCCCCCGCCTCGATCTTCTCGACCACCTGCCCCCACGACAGGGCCAGCTGGACGTCGAGCGACGGATCCGACGACAGCGTCAGGTGCGACAGCGTGACCGGGCCGTAATCCTCCGAGGTCACGACGACGAGCGGCCGGGGCGGTCCGCCGGCGGCCGGCGGCGGGACTGTCGCCGGGCCGGGGATCCCGAGGCTTTCCTTGAGGCGCGCAAGCTGCTTCCGGATCTCGCCGAAAGCGGCGTCGAGCTGGGGACCCGAGACGCGGGCCAGGGCCAGGGTCCGCGGGGAGAACTCCTCGACGATCGTGTCGAATGAGCTCCCCAGGTTCATCGCCCGGACGAAGAGGTCCGCCAGGTGGACGATCCGCACCAGGGTCGCCCGGGACAGGTCCACCGCCTCGGCGGTGTTCGGGACGTGGTGGTACGCCATCGCGAAGCGGACCGGCTCCGGCAGGTTCCAGCGGCGCGCCAGCGTCTCCCCCAGGACGGCGTGGTTGATCTCGTACTCCTCGCGCTCGGCGTCGCGCGCGAAGCGTCCCGCCGCGCGCGCGGCGGCGAGGACTCCCGCGTAACGGGCCGCGTCCGCCCGGTCGAAGACGATCTTCCCGATGTCGTGCAGGAGCCCCCCCATGAATGCCTCGCCCCCGGAGACCTGCCCGTTGTCGCGGGCCATCTGCTGGCTCAAGATCCCGCAGGCGAGCGAATGCTCCCAGAAGCGGACCGGATCGAGCCCCTTGCCGCTCGCGGAGCGCGCCAGGTCGAAGACGCCGATCGAGAGCACCAGGTGCGCGATCTCGGCGAAGCCGATCGTGACGATGGCGCGCCCCAGGTCGGCGACCTTCCCCACCTGGCCGTAATAGGGGGAGTTCGCCACGCGCAGGATCGTGGCCGCGACCGCCGGATCGAGCGAGACGACGCGGGCGAGATCCTCCGCCCCGGCGTTCGGGTCGCGGGTCGTCGCGAGGATCTGCCCCATCGTGGCGGGGATCGCGGGGAGGTCGCGGATCCCGTCGAGGATCGCCTCGGCGGCGGGGTTGCGGGGGATCGGATCGGGCGGCGGCGACGCCATTACGGCACCTTGAAGGCGACCATCGCGATGTCGTCCGACTGCGGACCGTCCCCGCGGAACGCCGCGGCCCCGAGGTCCAGCCGGTGCAGGAGATACTCCATGTCGTGGGTCCCGTGCTTCTTGACCATCTCCGCCAGGCGATCGTCCCCCATGATCTCCCCCTGGGCGTTCATCGTCTCGGTGAGACCGTCCGTGTACAGGAGGACCACGTCCCCGCTCTGGAGCTGGACCATCTTTTCCTCCAGGACCGCGTCGAAGGCGGTCCCCTTGTCCACCCCCACCACCATCCCGGCGGAGTTCAGGAACTGGATGTCGGGAGTGCGCGCGGGGTTGAACAGGATCGGCAGGGTGTGCCCGGCGCGCACGAAGTTGAACGCCTTCGTGTCGGTGTTGAGGACCCCGTAGAGCACCGTGACGAACGTCCGGCCGTCGAGGTCCTCGTGGATGTCGCGGTTCGTGGCGCGCAGGGTGGCCCCCGAGTACGACTTCCCGCGTCCGTGGACGTTGAGGAGTTTCTTCACCATGCTCATGACGATCGCCGCCTCGATCCCGTGCCCCGAGACGTCCCCCATGGCGACCCCGATCTCGTGGGTCGAGACCGAGACGAAGTCGTAGAAGTCGCCTCCCAGGCTCGTGCACGGCTTGTAGAACGCGGCGAAATCGAACCCTGTCACCTGCGGCAGGGACGGGAGCATCTCGAGCTGTTTCTTCCGGGCCTCGGAAAGCCCGCGCTCGATGTCCTTGTTGAGCTCGACCTGGGCCTTCAGGTCCCGCAGGCCCGACTCGATCTCCTTGAGCCATCCGGACTGCTGCCCCCCCGCCTGCGGGGCGGCCGCCGGGGCGGGCTCGGCGGCCGGCGCCGGCTCCGCGAGACCCGCCGCCTCCTGCAGCTCCGCGACGCTCTTCGCGGGGGACCCCTTCGCCCGGAACGCCTGGCAGCGCTCCTTCAGGTGCTTGGCGATGAGGGCCGGCGCCGATTCCATCAGCAGGAACTGGCTCGGGATCATGATCCCGGCGACGGGCCGCCGGCAGTAGGGGCAGACCCAGATGTCCGACTTGTCCTTCACGCGCCAGACGTCGGAACCGGAAAGCTTCGTCCGGATGTCCCCGATGAACTTCTTCTGCTCCATGGCGTCGGAGGCGATCTTCCGGATCTCCTCGATCGTCTTGGGCTTCCCCCGCCCGCCGTCGTACGGGGCGCAGGCGTTCAGGTGCGCCATGATCCCCTGGAGCGTCGTCACGTCCACCTTCGCCGATCCCGAGGGAAACCGGACGTCGCTCACCTTCACGCAGAACGGGCAGATCCAGTAGGAGTTCGGGGCGATGACGCGCCACGCCTTCTGCGTCGAGAGGAGGTTCGCGAGCTCCAGGAGGATCGCCTTCTGCCGCAGCGCCGGCACCCCCATCGGGCGGCCCTGCCCCCGGCGGAACCCCGCGCACCGGTCGAGATGCCTGGCCACCTGCGGGACGAGGTCCTCGATCGCCCGTCCCTTGGCGGAGGGCTCCGCGCAGTACGGGCAGAGCCATGTCGCGTCCTGGGTGCGCACCTGCCAGGCCGGGTTGGCGGCCAGCTCGTGGGCGATCTTCTCGATGAGCGTGTCGGCCATGGGGTTCGCTTCCCGCCGGAAAACCGGCGGAAAGCGAAGTATAAAATGCCGGTCACCCCCCGGCCACAGTTTCCGGACGGCGGCCTAGAAGCCGCCGGAGGAGGAGGACTCGCCCCTGAACGTGAGTCCCGCGCGCAGGTAGTCGCGGTTCATCGCGGCGATCGTCCCGACGCTGATCTGCTTGGGGCAGGCCGCCTCGCACTCGTACTGGTTCGTGCAGGAGCCGAACCCTTCGGTGTCCATCTGGGCGACCATCTTGAGGGCGCGGTCGGTCCGCTCGGGCTGGCCCTGCGGGAGCGCGGCCAGGTGGCTCACCTTCGCCGCGACGAAAAGCATCGCCGAGGCGTTCTTGCAGGCGGCGACACAGGCGCCGCACCCGATGCAGGCGGCGGCGTCCATCGCGTGGTCGGAGGCGCGCTTGGGGACGGGAAGGGCGTTCCCGTCCGGAGTCCCGCCGGTGTTCACCGACACGAACCCCCCCGCCTGGATCACCCGGTCGAAGGCCGAGCGGTCGGTGACGAGGTCCTTGATGACGGGGAACGCCCGGGCGCGCCACGGCTCGATCGTGATCTCGGCCCCGTCGGTGAAATGGCGCATGTGGAGCTGGCAGGTGGTGGTCCCGCGCTGGGGGCCGTGGGGGATCCCGTTGATGACGAGCGAGCACATCCCGCAGATCCCCTCGCGGCAGTCGTGGTCGAACGCGACCGGGTCCTCCCCCTTCGCCGTCAGCTTCTCGTTCAGGACGTCGAGCATCTCGAGGAACGACATGTGGGTGCTGACGCCGTCGAGGGCGTAGCTGACGAACCGGCCGGCGTCACGCGCGTCTTTCTGCCGCCAGACACGCAGGGTCAGGCTGATCGTCTCGGCGTGCGCCATTACTTGTAGCTCCTTTGGGCTAGGTGGACGTTCTCGAAGGCGAGCGGCTCCTTGTGGAGGACGGGCTTCTTTCCCTCGCCGGCATGCTCCCAGGCCGCGACGTGGCAGAAATTCGCGTCGTCGCGCAGGGCCTCGCCGTCGGGGGTCTGGAACTCCTCGCGGAAATGCCCCCCGCACGACTCCCTGCGCTCGAGGGCGTCGAGGCACAGGAGCTCGGCGAACTCGAGGAAGTCGGCGACGCGCCCCGCCTTCTCCAGGGACGTGTTGTACTCCTCGTTCGCCCCCAGGATCCGGGCGTCCTTCCAGAACGACTCGCGCAGGGCGGGGATCATCCCCAGGACCTTCTTGAGGCCGGCATCGTTCCGGGCCATGCCGCAGTATTCCCACATCATCTGCCCGAGCTCCCGGTGGAACGAGTCGACGGAGCGCGTCCCGTTGATCCCGAGGAGCCGCTTCACGCGGTCGGCCACCTCCCCCTCGACCTTGCGGAACTCCGCCTGGTCGGCGGCGACCTTGGGGAACTTGCCCGAGGCGAAGTAATTCCCCAGGGTGTACGGGATCACGAAGTAGCCGTCGGCAAGCCCCTGCATGAGGGCGCTCGCGCCCAGGCGGTTGGCGCCGTGGTCGGAGAAGTTCGCCTCCCCCAGGACGAAGAGCCCCGGGATCGTGCTCATCAGGTGGTAGTCGACCCAGGTCCCTCCCATCGTGTAGTGGACCGCCGGGTAGATCCGCATCGGCCGCCGGTAAGGGTCCTCGCCGGTGATCCGCTCGTACATCTCGAAGAGGTTCCCGTACCGCTCGCGGATCGTCTTTTCACCCAGACGACGGATCGCGTCGGCAAAGTCGAGGTAGACGCCGCGGCCGCCGGGACCGACGCCCAGCCCCGCGTCGCACGCCTGCTTCGCGGCACGCGAGGAGATGTCGCGCGGGGCGAGGTTCCCGAAGCTGGGGTACTTGCGCTCGAGATAGTAGTCGCGCTCATCTTCCGGGATCTCGGCCGGCGGTCGCGCGTCCCCCTTCGCCTTCGGGACCCACACCCGTCCGTCGTTCCGGAGCGATTCGGACATCAACGTCAGCTTCGACTGGTAGTCCCCCGAGACCGGGATGCAGGTCGGGTGGATCTGCGTGTAGCAGGGATTGGCGAAGGCGGCGCCGCGCTTGTAGGCGCGCCAGGTGGCGGTGACGTTGCATCCCTTGGCGTTCGTCGAGAGGAAGAAGACGTTCCCGTACCCGCCGGTGGCGAGGAGCACGGCGTCCCCGGCATGACTCTCGACCTTTCCGGTGACGAGGTCCCGCGTCACGATCCCGCGCGCGACGCCGTCCACCAGGACGATGTCGAGCATCTCGGTGCGCGGATGCATCTCGACCTTCCCGAGGCCGATCTGGCGCGCCAGCGCCTGGTAGGCCCCCAGAAGCAGCTGCTGCCCCGTCTGGCCGCGCGCGTAGAAGGTGCGCGACACCTGCGCGCCGCCGAACGAGCGGTTCGCCAGAAGCCCCCCGTACTCGCGCGCGAACGGGACCCCCTGTGCCACGCACTGGTCGATGATGTTGACCGAAAGTTCGGCCAGACGATACACGTTGGCCTCGCGGGCGCGGAAGTCGCCGCCTTTCACGGTGTCGTAGAAGAGGCGCCAGACGGAGTCGCCATCGTTCTGGTAGTTCTTGGCGGCGTTGATCCCCCCCTGCGCGGCGATCGAGTGCGCCCGGCGCGGGGAGTCCTGGAAGCAGAACGCCTTCACCTGGTAGCCGAGCTCCGCGAGAGTCGCCGCGGCCGAGCTTCCCGCAAGGCCCGTCCCCACCACGATCACGGTGTACTTGCGCTTGTTGGCAGGATTGACCAGCTTCATGTCGAAGCGGTGGCGCTCCCACTTCGCTTCGACCGGTCCCTGCGGGATCCTGGCGTCGAGTTTCACCGGACCACCCCCGGAGGCAGCCTGATGATCCCGGCGAGGACGCCGACGGGAATCGAGAGGTAGAGGGCGGCGATCCCGGCCGCGACCGCCATGGAAACCTTGCGCACGCACGGCGTGTAGCGCGGGTGGTTGAGGCCGAACGTCTGCAGGACGCTCTGGATCGCGTGCGAGAGGTGCATCGCGAGCGCGTACATCCCGATCGCGTAGACCGCCACGATCGGCAGGTGGCCGAACCCGAGGACCACCATCGTGTAGGCGTCGTGTTGCCCCAGGGCGTCGGTCCGGTGGAAATACTCCGGCTGGACCTTTCCGAGCGTGAAATGCAGCAGGTGGTAGGCGACGAACGCGAGGATGGCGAGGCCGCTCCAGATCATGGAAAGGGACGACGGCGTCGCCCGGATCGTGGCCGCGAACCCGTACGGCACCGGGCGCGCCCGGCGGTTGGCGAGGGTGAGGCGCACCGAGACCCCCAGGTGGACCGCCAGGACGCCAAGAAGCCCGAGGCGCGCCCCCCACAGCATCCCCGGCTTCGACTTGATCCAGTGGGCGTAGGCGTTGAACGTCTCCTGCCCGGCGAACATCTGGAGGTTCCCGGCCAGGTGTCCCAGGACGAACCCCAGGAGCGCCAGGCCCGTCGCCGCCGTCAGGAACTTCGATCCGATCGAGGAAGCGACGAACCGGCAGAGGCTCGCGGACGGGGTCTGTTCCACCGGCGGGGTCTGCACGCGGACAGGAATCTTAATCACGAACCGGCAAACGGCAAACAGCAAACCGGATCACCGCACGCCGGGGTTGCGCCGCACCTTGCCGGCGAGCACCAGGGCCAGGACCGCCGTCCCGCCGAACAGGAACCCGCCCACATGGGCGCCGTAGGCGACGCCGGACATCCCACCCAAGCGCTCGGAGAGCGAGAGCGCCGTGAAGAGGAGCTGCTGCAGGAACCAGAACCCGATCGCCCAGAAGGCGCGCACCGTGGTGGTGCCGATGTGGGCGAAGATGAAGATCGGGATGACGTAGACGATCTTGATCCGGCTCCACGGGAAGAGGATCGCGTAGGCGGCCATCACCCCGGAGATCGCCCCCGACGCCCCGATGCACGGCACGGCCGAGTCCGGATACGCCGCCCCGTGGACGAGCCCCGCGGCGATCCCGGAAAGAAGGTAGAAGACGACGTAACCGAGGTGCCCCAGCTTGTCCTCGACATTGTCCCCCACGATCCAGAGGAAGAGCATGTTCCCCAGGAGATGGGCGATCCCGCCATGCAGGAACTGGCTCGTGAGCAGGGTCAGCCACTTCCCTTCCGCGGGAATGTACCCCCAGGCGAAAACGATCTCCTCGTACCGCTCCGGCGGGATCAGGAAGAAGGTCTTTACCGCGATCGCGATGTTGGCCGCCAAAAGCAGGTAGTTGACGAAGGCGAAGCGGCGCGCCGGGTTCACGTCGCCGATGGGAAAGAGCATTCCGCGATTATATGATCCGTGGATGACAAAGACCTTCGCTGCGCTCTTCCTGCTGTCGGCCGTCCTGGCGGCCGACGCCCCGCCCGCGCCGTCCTCCCTCAAGACCGTCCTCGAGGGACAGAGGGCCGCCCTCCCGGGGTTTGATCCGCGCCGCGCGGAAAGGGATTTCGAGGCGCTCTGGACCGAGGCCGTGAAGCCTTCGCCGATCCCGGCGGATCCCGAGCAGGCGATCGACCGGATCCACCGGTTCCTTTTCAAGGAAAAGCGGTGGGAAGAGGTTCCCGCCGGCCCCTCCCGCGAGACCGACCTTCTTTTCCTGCCGGGGGTCCTGCGCGAGGGACGGGGGACCCAGCCCGCGCTCGCCGTCGCCGCCTTTCTCCTCGCGGAACGCGCGGGAGCGGCGGTCCGCCTCGTGGCCATACCCGACCGCCTCCTCGTCGGCATCACCACGCCCAAGGGGGTCGTCTACGCCGATCCGGTGAAGGGCCTCCCGTTCCGGGGGCGCGAGTCGATCGCCCGCGAGGCGGGAATGCTCGACGGGATGCGCGACACGGACCTGCTCTTCCCGATCGAGAAGGAAAGGATCCCCGCCTATCTGCGCTCGCGCCTGGCGGCGCGGCTTCTCGCCGCCGGCGAGGCGGCGGCCGCGCGGAATCATTTCGAGGCGGTCCTGCCGGAGCTCCCGATGCCGGAGATCCTGTACGGCTACGCCTCGGCGCTCCTGGCGGTGAACGACCCCCGCGCGGGGGACATCCTGGCGGGACTCGCCCAGAACCCGTCCCCCTTCCGGGCCAAGGCGTACGCGCGGATCGGACAGCTGAAGCTCGCGGCCGGGGATCTTCCCGGCGCCAGGGCCGCCGCGACCGAGGCGGCGAAGCTCTCGTCGTCGGAACCGCTGGTCCCGTACGCGCGCGGACGGATCGCGGCCTTCGAGGGGCGCCTGGCCGAGGCGCGCGCGGAGTTCGAGGCCGCGCTCGCCATCGCGCCGGACCATGAAGAGGCGCGCTCGGCCCTGGTGGAGGTGCTGCGGCGCCCGGATCCCGCGGCCAAGGACGCGGAGGCCGGCGATGCCGCGCGCGCCCTGGAACTGCTCCGCGGGACGTTGAGCCGGGACGAGAAGGTCTCCCGGTACGTCACGGGCCAGCTCCTGCACATGGGGATCCGCGCGGCGCCGGCGCTCTTCGCGGCGCTCGTCGGCGGGGACGAGGCGCTGCGCCTCCAGGCGGTGCGGATGGCCCCGAGCATCCTCCCCGGGTTCCCGTCACACGCCGTCCTGCTCGCCGCCCTGCGCGACCCGGCCCCTGCCGTGAAGGCCGAGGCGCTGCGCCTCGCCGTCAAGCACGGGGCCCGGTCTTCCGCGGAGACCCTCCGCCAGATCCTCGCCTCCCCGGACGGGGAGGACGCGACGTTCCTGCGCGAGGCGGCCTACGCCATCCTCGCCTTCGGCGCCGATGCGGAGGGGCAGAAGCTCGCCCTTCCCCGGATCGCGCCGGACCTGGAATCGGCGGATGCCGCGACGCGTCTCGCGGCGGCGCAGGCCCTCTCGAAAACGACGGGGCACGAGACGGCGCGCCTGGCCCTGATCCCGCTCGCCGACGCCGACCCCGCGATCCGGACGGCGGCGGCGGAGGCGATGGGCCGGAGCGGCGAGATCATGGCGGTCACGCACCTGATCCCGGCCCTCGAGGACCCGGATGCCGGCGTCCGCGCCGCGGCCCTTGCCGCCCTGGAACGGCTCACGCGCCAGCGGTTCGGGGACGACGCCGGACGCTGGCGCGCCTGGTGGACGGAAAAAAAGGGAAAATAGCTATTCCTGGACGAGGGTCCAGGGGGCGGCCAGCACTCCCGGCAACCAGCCGCCGGGCTGCCCCGTGGAGACCGGCGCGCCATACACCCGGCCATCGGTCCCGCCGGCGAACTCACGGTTCCCCGTGACGCCGGCGGTCGTCGGCGCCGCGAAAACGTATCCCGCCGACTCCCCCGTCCCCCCGTCGTTGAACACGGAATAGGCGTATCCGTGGTACTGGTTCGCCCCGTTGGCGGCGGCGGCCATCGGGATCAGGAGCTCTCCCGCCAGGGTCGCCATCTGCGTCATGTCCGTCGGGTACTCCCCGACCCCGTTCGCATTGACGTCCAGGACCAGGAGCTTCCGCATCGCCGTCATCGCCTCGAGCGAGGAGCGGATCCCCTTGATCGCGGAGGTCTCGTTTCCCGCGATGCGGCTGGTGGTCATGTTCGCGATGACGAGCGTCGCGGTGATGGCGATCACCGCCAGGACGATCATGAGCTCGATCAGGGTGAAGCCGCGCCTGTTCGTGCCCATGCCGACAGGAAGGATACGGCACATGCGGGAATTAACCAGCAGATCCGGTGCCAGGATGTTCCCCCATGGAAGGCGTCCCGCAGGGGCAATCTCGGTGACCCGGAAGGTCACTCCGGACGGCGTCCCACGCGGGAGAGAAAGACCTGTTCCAGCGTCGCGTGCGACCGGGCGAGCCCGCGGATCCCGGCTCCGCGGCCGCGCAGGAAGTCGACCACGCGATCGATCCCGTTCTCGGAAGGGACCCGGACCTTGAGGGTCGCCGGGGGAACATGCGCGATGGTCGCGGCCATGCCCCGGAGTTCCGCCTCCCAGGCCGGCTCCCAGCGGTCGAGAAGGATCTCCCATTCCCGCTCCCGGTCCGTCAGGCCCGCGACGGTCTCCGACGCGACCGCCTTCCCTCCGTCGAGGATCATCACCCGGTCGCAGACCGCCTCCACCTCCGACAGGATGTGCGAGTTGAGGAACACGGTGACGCCGGACTTCTTGAGACGGATCAGGAGGTCCCGCACCTCGACGCGTCCCACCGGGTCCAGGCCGTCCGTCGGCTCGTCGAGAAAGAGGAGGCGCGGCCCGGCCAGCAGGGCCTGCGCCAGCATCAGCCGCTGGCGCATCCCCTTGGAGAACTGCCGGACCCGCGTGTCCCGCCAGGCGGCGATTCCCGTCTCGGCGAGGACCGTGCCGATCCGCTCCGCGAGGCGCGCGCCCGAAAGCCCGGCCAGGAGTCCCGAGCAGGCCAGGAACGTCCGCGCCGTGTGGTAGTCGGGGATCCGGGCGTCCTCCGGCTGGTAGCCGACGGACGCGCGCGCCGCGGCCCGGCGCGGGTCCATCCCCCACAGGCGAACCGACCCCGACGTGGGCCGGACGATCCCGAGGAGCGCCTTCACCAGGGTGCTCTTCCCGGCCCCGTTGGCGCCGAGAAGGCCGAAGACCGTCCCCTCCTCCACGGACAGCGACACCCCGTCCAGGGCGCGGACCGCCCCCGCCCCCCGCCACCACTTCGGACGGAACGTCTTGGCAAGGTCCTGGACGGCGACGACCGGGGTCATGGCTCCTTCCTCGCGAAGCGCCACGTCGCCAGCCCCAGGAAGAAGGCGGCGAAGAGGAGCGTCGTGCCGGCGGCCCATCCCCAGGAGAGCGTCCCGGCCGCGGAGAGCCCCAGCCGCTCGACCACCTCGGGGCTCATCCCGTCGCGCGCCAGGAGCGAGACCGCCCTCTCTTTCAGCGCCGCCGTCTTCGGGAAGGTCCAGTAAAGGACGCGCGTCGCACCCTCCCAGAACGGCGTGATTTCCCGCGCGAGGACCGAGAGCCCCACCCGGTAGATGCTGTCCACCTGCGCCGAGATCATCCAGACCCCCAGGCCCGCCACCGGCGCCAGGGCCGCACTCCGCCCGATCACCGACACCAGGGCCGAGACCGAAAAGAGCGTGGCGAACAGGAATCCGGTCAGCGGGATCCCCGCCAGGAACCCCGGGTTCCAGAACCCGGTGCGCCACCAGAGGGCCGTCGCCGTCGCCAGCACCAGGACCGCCGCATGCGCCGTCACCACGGTTCCCGCCGCCGCGACGCGGGTCAGGAACAGCGCCGCACGCGGGACGGGACGGGCCAGGAGGGGCTCGACCGCCCCCTTCTCGAGGGACCGGAAAAACCCGAGGCCGACGAGGATCAGCGCGAGCGACACCCCGAAGAGCCCCGCCACGCCGTCCATGAGCCACTTCTGGATCGTGATGACGACGTCCGCGCAGGAGAAGACCCCGTGGAGCCGGAAGGTGAACCCGCCCGCGACCCGGACCGACCGGACGTGCAGGCAGGAGAACGGGTCGCGCGGCGTGATCGAGACGTCGAAGACGGGATCCGCGCCCTCCTGCCGGGAGACCGACACGCGATGGAACCCCAGCGACCCGAACCGCTCGGCCAGCCAGCGCTTCTGCGCGTCAAGGGACGGGATCTCCAGGTTCCGGACGGTCGAGCGGCTCCGCCCCATCCGCCAGGGCTCGCGCCCGTGGAGCGACTCCTCCCAGTTCTGGCGGGAAACGGCGATCGCCTGCTCTCCGGGAAAGCGCAGGGTGAACTCCCACCGCTCGGTCCCGTCCTTTCCCCGGACGACGCGCCCCGACTCGACGGACGGCTCCAGGGGAAGCCGCAGGATTCCCGGCATCCCCTGGTAGTTCCCCACGTAGGCGACGGCGCGCGCGACGTCGTCCACCGTCTCTTCGGGGGTCGCGACGTCGAACGCCAGGGTCGCGAGGACCCCCGCCGCAAGAAGCGAGAGCCCCAGCAAGAGATGCGTGATCTTCCGGTCCGCGTGGTCGAGGAGGATCTCGCGAAGCGCCGACCTGAACGCGAGCCAGACCATGCCGTCAAGATAACAAAAAAAGGCGCCCCCGCGGGAGTCTCCCGCGGGGGCGCCGTGAGCCGGATAAGGACTACTCCTGGATGATGACCCAGGTCCCGGCCGGAGCGCCCGGCAGCCAGGGGGCCGGATCGGGGCCGCCAGCCGGGTCGCCGTACACCTGTCCGTCGGTGGCGCCCGCGAAAGTCCGGTCGCCCGTGACGCCCGCCGCCGCCGGCTGCGCGTAGACGTATCCGGCATCTTCCCCGCCGGCCGCGTCCTGGGTCACCTGGTACTGGTACCCGTGGTAGGTGAGACCCAGATCGGCCTGCGAGGCCATCGGGACGAGCAGGTTCCCGTTCGTGTCCTGCATCTCGGCCATGTCAGCCGGGTACTCACCGACGCCGTCGGCATCGGCATCGAGGAGCAGGAGCTTCTTCATCGTCGCCATCGCCTCCAGCACGGCGCGGCACCCCTTGATCGCCGACGTCTCGTTACCCGCCTTGCGGCTGGTGGCCAGGTTCGAGACCACCAGCGTCGCCGTGATCGCGATGATCGCGAGGACGATCATCAGCTCGATAAGCGTGAACCCTTTCTTCTTCATACGGTCTCCTTTCATTTTCGGACCCCTTGTTCCTGTCTCCTGCGCCTGATCGAAGAAACGCAATGGACGTGCCAGTATAGGAGAGGCCCCGCATCTGGCAATTAAACTTTACGCATAATTACTTTAGGACGATTCCATCAAGCGGCGAGGCGGGCCGCGCCATGTGACGAAAACGGGCGGCTGTTGCCCGTTCGTGACAATTTTCGTCATGTATAGTGATCCGAATGCTGCATCCGGGCCACCGTCTCCTCTTCCCCGCCATCTTGGCCTTCGGCGTCCTCGTGACCTACCGGTCGAGCCTGGACGTCCCTTTTGTCTTCGACGACTTCCAGGGGGTCGTCCACAACCCGAACGTGCAGGACCTCTCCTCCCCTCTCAAGATCTTCCAGGACCCCGAGGGGGGCAGTTTGACGGGGAGCCGCCCCCTCGCGGCCCTGACCCTGGCGGTCGATTACGCCCTCTACGGACGGGACGTCCGGGGATACCACGTCGTCAACATCGCCGTGCACCTGGCGGCGGCGCTCGCCCTGTTCGGGCTCGTCCGGCGGACACTGGAACTCCCTCATTTCACGTCCGGGGCAGGCCGGGACGCAGGAGGTACCGCCTTCGCGATCGCCCTCCTCTGGGCCCTCCACCCCCTCCCGTCGGAGTGCGCCACCTACATCACATCGCGAACCGAGTCGCTGATGGGGCTGTTCTACCTGCTCACGCTCTACTGCTTCGTCCGCGCGGGCGCCTCCCCGCAGGCGCGGGGCCGCTGGCGCAAGGCCGCGGTCGCCTGCTGTCTCCTGTCGATGGCAAGCAAGGAGGTGGCCGTCTCCCTGCCGCTGGCCGTCCTCCTTTATGACCGTCTGCTTGTCGGACGGGCCTGGCGGGATATCTGGCGCACGGACCGCCCGTTCTACGCCGCGCTCGGGGCGACATGGGCGGCGCTCCTGGGGTTCGTCCTCCTGTCTCTCGAACAACGCCTCAAATTCATCGGTATCGACGTGATGGGACTCTCATGGGACCGCTACGCCCTCACACAGGCCGGCATTCTCCTCCACTACTTGCGCCTGTGCGTGATCCCGTTCCCCCTTTCGATCGACTACTCCGACTGGAGGGTCGTGGAAGCGGTCACGGATGTCCTCCCTCAGCTCTTGGCCGTCGGCACCCTGCTGGTCGGAACCGTACTTTGCTGGCACAGGGCTCCCGCACTCTTCTTCCTGGGGGCCTGCTTCTTCATGATCCTCGCCCCGACGTCCAGCGTCCTCGTCCTCAAGACCGAGCTTGCCACAGAGCGCCGCATGTACCTCCCCTGCGCCGTCATCATGACGCTTCTCGTCTCCGGCGTCCGCCAGGCCTTCGACCGCGCCTTCCCGGGTGCTTCCCGGAGGCGCACCCGGCTCCTCCAGGAAGGGGGGGTCCTGGCGGCCCTCTCCCTCTGCTTCATCGTTCTGACGGTCCGCAGGAACGCCGAATACTGGGACGACGCGCTGTGGCGGGAGACGATCCGGGACAGGCCGCGGAACGCCCGGGCGCACAACAACATGGGCACCGCCCTCCAGCGGGGCGGGATCGTCGAGCAGGCCTTCCGGCACGTCGAGAAGGCGGTCGCTGCGGACCCGACGTCCTACGTGATGCACGGAAATCTCGGCCTGCTGCACGAGATGCGGGGGATGGACGCCAAAGCCCGCCACCATTACGAGGAGGCGCTTCGCCTCGCGCCGAACGAGGCCGCCGCCCCCTGCGAGAAGCTGGGCACGCTCCTCGCGCGCCTGGGGCATGCCCACGAGGCGGCGGGGCTCTACCGCGAGGCGCTCCGACGCTCGCCCCGCTTCCCGGAGGCCCGGTACCGCCTCGCCTGGATCCTGTCGACCGACCCCGATCCCGCGCTCCGGAACGGCCCCGAGGCCTTGCGGCTTCTCAACGAAGGTGTCTGGATTGATGCGGACAGGATGTTCTACCTAGAGGCCAGGGGCGCCGCCCTGGCCGAGACGGGACGCTTCACCGAGGCGGTCGAAGCGGCGCGCGAGGCGGAAGGGCTGGCCCTGGCGGCCGGCAAGAAGAAACGTGCGGCGGCGATCCGGGCGTGCCGCACGCTCTACGAACGGGGGGAACCCTGCCGGTCGGGGACGCGGTAGGAACTACTCGTCCCGGGCGCCGCGGCCGGCCGGAATCCCGAGACGCTTCACCTTGTACCGGATCGCCCGGAACGAGATCCCGAGAAGCTCTGCCGCCCGGGTGAGGTTCCCTTCCGTCCGGGCGAGCGCCTCCTGGATGTAGCGCTTCTCGAGATCCTCCACCCTCTCCTCGAGGTTCACGCCGGAGTCGGGGAAATCGAGCCCGGCGGCGCTCCCCGCCGCCGCGCCGGCCGGAGCGGCCTTCCGGACGATCCGCTCGTCGAGGTCCTTCGCCTGGATCGTCTCGCCCGCGGCCAGGGCCACCGCGCGCTGGATCGCGTTCTCCAGCTCCCGGACGTTCCCCGGCCAGTCGTGGCGGGTCAGGAGGTCCATCGCCTCGTCCGAGATCGTCCTCACCTTCGAGCGCATCGATTTCGCGTAGACCGAGAGGAACCGCCCCGCGAGGATCGGGATATCGCCTTTCCGTTCGCGCAAGGGAGGCAGGCGGATCGGGATCACGTTCAGGCGATAGAAGAGGTCCTCGCGGAAGCGTCCCGTCCGGACGTCCTCGTCAAGCTTGCGGTTGGTGGCGGCGATGAACCGGACGTCCACCTTGCGGGATTTCGTCGCCCCGACGGGGGTGTACTCGCGCTCCTCGAGCATCCGGAGGAGCTTCACCTGAAGCGCGGGGGACATCTCGCTCACCTCGTCGAGGAAAAAGGTCCCCTTGTCCGCCGCCTCGATCAGCCCCTTCTTGTCGACAACCGCCCCGGTGAACGCCCCCTTCACGTGGCCGAACATCTCGCTCTCCAGAAGCGTCTCGGTGAACGCCCCGCAGTTGACGCAGACGAACGCCTCGCCGGCGCGCGGCGAGCCGGCATGGAGGGCCCGCGCCACGAGCTCCTTCCCGGTGCCGCTTTCCCCCTGGATCAGGACCGTGCTGTCGGTCGGGGCGACCCGGGCGATGAGCCCGTG
The DNA here is from genome assembly GCA_964455625.1 of uncultured Planctomycetales bacterium. Taxonomy (GTDB): domain Bacteria; phylum Planctomycetota; class SBBH01; order SBBH01; family SBBH01; genus SBBH01. The sequence goes on from CAYVXZ010000005.1 coordinate 99,279, forward strand.
CAGTTCCTGGATCTTCGGGGAGCGGCCGAAGATCGTCCGCTCGGCCGCCTCCGAGGCCGTCCCCTTGCGCCCGGCGCCGGCGAGCGCGAGAGCGCGGCCGATCGTCGCCAGGATGTCGTCGTTGTCGAAGGGCTTCCTGACGTAGTCGAAGGCGCCGAGACGCATCGCCTCCACCGCCTGCGGCCAGGTCGAGTAGGCGGTCATGACGATTGTCACCGCGTCGGGGGAGCGCCGCGCGATCTCCGCAAGAAGCCCGATCCCGTCCCCCCCCGGCATCCGGACGTCGGTGAGGATCACGTCGAACCCCTTCCCGTCGGCCGCGGCGAGCGCCTCCTTCACGTTCGCGGCCGCATCCACTTCGTGCCCCGCGCGGCGCAACAGGATCCCGAGCGTCTCGCGCAGCGAGGGATCGTCGTCGACGACAAGGATGCGCCCCTTCGCCCCCTTCATCACGCCCCTTCCTTCCGTTGCGGCAGCCAGACGGTCACGCAGGTTCCCTTGCCGGGGGCGCTCTCCAGGCGGATCTCCCCCCCGTGCGCCTGTATGATCTTCTGCGTCACCGCCAAACCCAAGCCCGTTCCGCCCGGCTTCGTGGTGAAAAACGGCGTGAAAATCGAGTTCGCGTCCTCGGGGCGGATCCCGCTTCCGGTATCGGCGAAGGAGATCGAGACCCCGGGATCGCCGCCAGGCCCCCGTTCCGCCGCCGCCCGGATCGCGAGGTTCCCCCCCCCGAACTCCATCGCCTGGAAGGCGTTATGGGTCAGGTTCATGAAGGCTTGACGCAGGAGGTCCGGATCCCCCCGGCAGGACATCCCGGGAGGGATCATTGTCTCGATCCGGAAGGGCGAGCCCGTCTGCGCGAAGCGCAGGCGCGACATCTCGACGGTGTCGGCGACGAGCGGTTCCATCTCGAACGGGCGCTCATGGAGGCGGACGGGCCTCGCGAAATCGATCACGCCGCTCACGATGCGGTTGACGTGGTCCGACTCGCGCACCATGACGTCGAGGAGCCGCGCGTCGTCTGGCCCCTCCGGCTTGAGGGACCGCGCCAGTTCCTGCGCGCACGCCCGGATCGAGGCAAGGGGGTTTCTGACCTCGTGGGCGATCCCGGCGGCCATCTGCGCGGTCGATTGCAGGCGCTCGGCGGCAAGCTCCGCCTTCTCGAGGCGCTTCCGGACCGTGACGTCCGTGAGGACGAGGATCGCTCCCGTGATCGCGCCGCGCGGCCCGTACAGGGACGAGATCCGGATCTCGCACGCCCGGCGTCCGCCGCTTTCCGGGATCCCTCCCGCCGGAACCTCCCGGAAGCGGCTTCCGCCCCCCGCGAGGACCCGCTCGAGATCCCCCGCGGCCCCCTCGGACAGGAGGCTCCGGACGTCGGACCCGGGCGCGGCGGCGCCGGGATCGGCTCCCAGGATCCGGAGCGCCTCTGGATTCGCGTAGGTGACGAACCCGGCGGCGTCGACCGAAATCACGCCGTCGGACAGGTTTTCCAGGATCACCTCGTTCAGGTGCTCCGCGCGCCGCAGGCCCGCCGCGAGGCGCCCCCCCAGGAACGCGACGATGAAGGTGGAAACACCCTGGAGCAGCAGATGTCCCCAGGCGGCGCCCGAGCGCGCCTGGACGAAGGCGGGTTCCAGCAGGGGAAGCGCGTCCGCCGGCGCCGCGGCGTAGAGGACGGTCAGGCCGGAAAGGAGGATCGCGGCGAGCGCCGCGTAGCCGACCGCCGCGCGCTCCGAGAGCGAGAAGCAGGCGGCGAGGATCGCCGCGAAATAAAACGGGACGAACAGGCTCCGCGCGCCGCCGGTCAGGTATACCAGCACCGAGATCGCCGCGATGTCGAGAAGGATCTGGAGATGGTGGAGGCGCGGATCGCGCCATGCGGAGCGCGGCAGGAGCAGGTACGGGATGTTGATGACCCCGGCCGCACCGAGGACCGCGATCACGAGCAGGGCCGCGGCGGAAGGGATCGCGACGTCCCCCTTCCCCTGGGTGAAATGGAACGCCCCCCACCCGAGCACCGTGAGGAGCATCCTCACGACGATCGCGAGCCTGATATCGAGGACGGAGGGACCCGAGGAGGCCGGAGAGGTCAGCGGGGCCCCCGGACGCTACTTGGGCCCCTTCTTGACAAGCGACGGAGCCTTCATGATCGGCAGGAAGATCGCGACCACGATGATCCCCACGAAAAGGCCCATGAGCCCGATCATCACGGGCTCGATGATGGAGGTCATCGATTTGACGGTCGCCCGCACCTGCTGGTCGTAGAAGTCGGAGATCTTCTCGAGGAGCTTTTCCAGCGCCCCCGTCTTCTCGCCGACGGCGACCATGCGCGTCACCATCAGGGGGAAGTTCTTGCTCCGCGACATCGGGGTCGCCAGCTGCTCCCCCTGACGGACCGCCTCGCGCGCGGTGTTGATGTCCTCCTCGATCAGGACGTTCCCGACGGTGTTCGCGACGATCTCGAGGGCTCCCAGGATCGGGACGCCGCTCTGGATCAGGGTGCCGAACGTGCGGGCGAAGCGGGAGATCGCCACCTTGTGGGCCAACGGGCCGAAGATCGGCGCGTTGATCGAGAGCCAGTGCCACTGCCGGCGCCCCTTGGGCGACTTCTTGACGTACATGACCAGGCCCACGCCCGCCCCCACGCCCCCTCCGAGGAACCAGAGGATGTGGTCCTTCAGGAACAGGCTGATCCCCATCACGATCTGCGTGATGAGCGGAAGCTGGGCCCCCAGCATCGTCTTGAACATCTCCTCGAACTTCGGAACGATCACGATCAGGAGGAACCCGGCGATCCCCATCACCATGACGAGCGAGATCACCGGATAGGTCATCGCCGCCTTGATCTCGCGCTTGAGCTCGGCCGAGGCCTCCTGGTACTCCGCCAGGCGCACCAGGATGTCGTCGAGCTTTCCCGACGCCTCCCCCGCTTTCACCATGCTGACGTAGATGTGGGTGAAGACCTTCGGGTGCCGGCTCATGGCCGCGGAAAGGTCCGCCCCGCCCCGGATGTCGGCGACAATCTCCTCGAGGGCCAGCTTGAACCCCTTGTCCGTCGCCTGTTCGGCGAGGATCTCGAGGCTCTCGAGAAGCGGGATCCCCGCCGAGATCATGGTCGAGAGCTGACGCGTGAAAACGACAAAATCGTCCTGCTTGATCCGGACAGGCGGGCGTTTGGAGGAAAGCCCCGATTTCTCGAGCCATTCCTTGAGGACGTTCCGCCTGACGCCTTCCTCGGTGACGTTCACCGCCACCAGGTTCATCTTCTTGAGCTGCGCCTGGACGTCCTTGACCGCGGGAGCGGCGAGCGTCCCTTCGATCATCTTCCCGTCCTTGTTGCGCGCCTGGTACTTGTATTGGGCCATGTCAATCCGCCGCGGTGATCGCCAGCACCTCCTCGATGGACGTCCTCCCCTTCAGGACGTTGAGGATACCGCACCGGCGCAGCGTGATCATCCCCTTTTCCATCGCCGTCTTCTTGAGGTCCAGGGCCGAGCTTCCCTTGATGATCATCCGCTTGATGTCGTCGTCGAGGCGGAGAGTCTCCAGAAGCGCGAAGCGTCCCTTGTACCCCTCCTTGCACCGCGAGCACCCCTTCGCCTTGAAAATGGGGCGGTCGCATTCCTCCGGCAGGAACCCGATGGAAAGGAGGCGCTCTTTCGGCGCCTCGACGGGCTCCTTGCACTCGCCGCACAGCTTCTTCACGAGCCGCTGGGCCGAGACGATCAGGGTCGCCGAGGCCGCCAGGAACGGGTCGACGTCCATGTCGACCATGCGGGTGATCGTGGAGGCGGCGTCGTTGGTGTGGAGCGTGCTGAAGACGAGGTGCCCCGTAAGCGCGGCCTTGACGGCGATGTCGATCGTCTCCTTGTCGCGGATCTCGCCGATCATGATGATGTCCGGGTCCTGCCGCAGGATCGACCGGAGCGCCGCGGCGAAGGTAAGGCCGCGCTTGACGTTCACCGCCACCTGGTTGATTCCCTCCAGCTGGTACTCGACGGGATCCTCGACGGTGATGATGTTCTCCTCCGGGTCCATCACCTCCTTGACGGCCGAATAGAGCGTGGTGCTCTTCCCGCTTCCCGTGGGACCGGTCACGAGCGCCATCCCGTACGGCTGGGCGATCGCCCACCGGAAGTCGTCGAGCGACTTCTGCTCGAACCCGAGCGAATCCAGGCTCAAGGTCAGGTTCGAGGAATCGAGAAGCCGCATCACGACCTTCTCGCCGTGCACGACCGGCAGGATCGAGACGCGGAAATCCACCTGCCGGCCGTCCACCTTGAGCTGGAACTTGCCGTCCTGCGGCTTCATCTTTTCCGCGATATCGAGCCCCGTCATGATCTTGATGCGCGAGACGATCGCGTTCTGCAACTTTTTCGGGGGCGCGAGCGCCTCGTGCAGGGCCCCGTCGGCGCGGTAGCGCACCACCAGCTTCTTCTCGTAAGGCTCGATGTGGATGTCGCTCGCCTTCTCCTTGATCGCCTGCGAGATCATGAGATTCACGAGCTTCACGACCGGCGAGCTCTCGTCGCCGGTGATCTCGTCGAGGTTGACCGCCTCCTCTTCCTTGGCTTCGGAAAACTCGATCCCGGTCTCGGTGGTGCTCTCGAGAAGCTCCTTCATCTCGCTCTCGCCGGGGTTGTAGCAGCGGTTGATCGCCTGGCGGATCGCGGTCTCGGTGCTCACGACCGGCCGGATCTTGCACCCGGTGACGATCTCGATGTCGTCGAGGGCCACCACATCGAAGGGGTTGGCGACCGCGAGCGTCAGGAGGCCGTCCACGCGGGAGACCGGCAGGACGCCGTAATACTCCGAAAGGTCCTTCGGAAGCGCCTGGAGGATCTCCTCCGTCACCGAGATCTTCGCGAGATCAATCGGGGGGATCCCCGTCTCCTGGCCGATGCATCCGATCAGGTCCGCCTCCGGGATGGCCTTCCTCTCGAGAAGGACGTCCACGAACCCCTTCCCCCCCTCGGACTTCGATGATTCCTCGAGGCACTGGTCGGCCAGATCCTGCGGAAGGACCTGACGCTTCACCAGGATGGAGTGGATCTTCTTGTCGAACTTGGCCATGGCCCCTAGCGGCGCGGAGAGGGCGCCGCAGGAGCATTATACTCCAGGTCCAGGATCGTGAGCCCCGTCTTCTGGATGCGCCAGTCCCCCTCCTCGTAGGCGAGGCGCCACCACTCGACCGTGTTGTCGAAGTGGAGGAGCTTCACGTCCACCCACGGGGAATCGAGCACCGGCCGGACCACGTGCATGATCTTCGCGGTCTTGACCCGGTTGACGTACTCCTCCCGGTGGGCGTCGAAATCGGCCTGGAGCTTGGCGATCGGCAGCGTGTCGCGCGTCCGGAGCGCCAGGAGCGCCTGGAAACGCGTCATGTCCCCCGCCTCGACCGCCTCGCGGACCTTCCGGGTCATGTCGCGCGCGACGTCCCAAGAGGCCTCGATGGAGATCAGGAACGGATGATTCTCGGTGCTTCCGTCCTTGTTCTTTCCGTCACAACCGGCGGCAAGGCAGACGAGCGCCGCCGCAGCCAGGAGCCCGCCCGTCGTTCTCATTTCGCGGCCTTCTCCGGCGCGGCGCCGGCCAGGAGATCGAGCCCCTTCTCGATCTCGCTCAACGTGCTCACGTAGAGGAAGATCTCGCATCCCGTCGCCTTCTCGAACTGCGCGATCACCTCGGGCTCCAGGGGGCCCGAGACCGCCATGATGACCACCTTCCCGATCTTGTCCAGCGGCACGCACTGGTACGTCGCGAGCAACTTCGGGTCGAACTGCGCCGCGACCGCCTTGCTCACGTAGTACTGCGACACCGAGATGAACGGCAGCGCGAACTGCTTGGCGAGGGTCGCGGCGATGTCCCCCTCCGAAGCGTACCCGAGCCGCACCAGGACCTCGCCCAGGAGCTCCCCGGTCCCCTTCTGCTCGGCAAGAGCCTTCGCCAGCTTCCCGTCGTCGATGAGCCCCGACTCGACGAGGAGCTCTCCCAGCTTCTTCCCGGTGAGCCGCGTGGGACGGGCCATCAGACCAGCTTCAGGATGCGCTTCAGGTCCTCGGGGTCCGGGGTCGTCGCCAGGGCCTCGTCGAGCTTGACGCTTCCGGCCTTGATGAGCTCGGCCACGGCCTGGTTCATCGTGCGCATCCCGAGGCCGCCGCCGGTCTGGATGAGGCTGTACACCTGGTGGATCTTCCCCTCGCGGATCAGCGACCGGATCCCCGCCGTGATGATCATCACCTCGGCACCCAGCACCCGCCCGCGGCCGCTCGCGTGCGGCATGAGCTGCTGGCAGATGACGGCCTGCAGGACGAACGAGAGCTGGGTCCTCACCTGCGCCTGCTGGTGCGGCGGGAAGACGTCGATCACGCGGTTCAGCGACTGCGCCGCGTCGCTCGTGTGCAGGGTGGCGAAGGTCAGGTGCCCGGTCTCGGCGATCGTGAGGGCCGACTCGATCGTCTCGAGGTCCCGCATCTCGCCGATCAGGACGACGTCGGGATCCTGCCGGAGGACCGTGCGCAGGGCCTTGGGGAAGGAATGCGTGTCGTGCCCCACCTCGCGCTGGTTGAACAGGCACTTCTTGTTCTCGTGGACGAACTCGATGGGATCCTCGACGGTGATCACGTGCTCCTGGCGGGTCCGGTTGATGTAGTCGAGCATCGAGGCGAGCGTGGTCGACTTGCCGCTCCCGGTGGCCCCGGTCACGAGGACGAGGCCCTTGGGAAGCTCGCAGATCTCCTTCACGACCTTGAGGGGAAGCCCCAGCTTCTCGATCGCGATCACCTGGGCGGGGATCACGCGCAGGACCGCCCCCACCGCGCCGCGCTGCCGGAAGACGTTCGTCCGGAAGCGCCCCAGCCCCTGCAGGCCGAACGAGAAGTCGAGCTCCAGCTCCTTCTCGAAACGGGCGATCTGGTCGCTCGTGAGAAGGCCGTAGATCATCTTCTGGGTCTCTTCGGGTCCCAGGGTCTGGCCGTCGATCGCCACCAGCTCCCCGTCGATCCGGCACCGGGGAGGCGACCCGATCGTGATGTGCAGGTCCGACCCCTTTCGGTCCACCAGCGTCTGGATCAGTTCCTCGATGGTGATCATGCGGCCTCCGTTCTCGCCCTGGCTTCCATTCTACCCTGTTCCGAACAGGCCGCGAACCATCCGGGGATAATCGCGCGTCAATAGTTCCACGATCCGGTCCTGCCAGAGCATCACCCCGAACGTCGCGAGCGAGAGAAACGGGCCATACGGCATGTACGGATCCCCGGTGCGGATCTTCTGGACGATCCCGTAGGCGAGGCTCAACACGGGCGCGATCCAGAAGATCCAGAAGGCGGCCTGCCACCCCAGGAAGCCTCCGACCATCCCCATGAGCTTCACGTCCCCGAACCCCATCGCCTCCTTCTTGAACGCCTTGGCGCCCGCCCAGCCGAGAAGCCAGATCATCCCCGCCCCCGTCGCCATCCCGGCGAGCGAGGCCAGGATCCCCTCCATCGTCGTGTCGGCCGGGTCGCGCCCTTCCCAGAGCTGCCACACCCCCAGCTCGCGGTGCATCCCCGGGTTGATGGCGCTCAAGAGGGGCGCCGCGACCATGCCGGTGATCGAGATCTCGTCCGGGATGATCCGGTGGTCGAAGTCGACGAAGGTCGCCACGATGAGTCCGGAGACCAGGAGCAGCTGCGGCACGAGGAGCCCCGCGTCGTACCCGGCCGGATCGAGGAACGCGCGCCGATGCATGTAGAAGAAGAGAAAGGCGGTCAGCGCCTCCACGAACGGATACCGCCACGAGATCCGCGCGCGGCAGGCGCGGCACTTGCCGCCGAGCCACAACCACGCGAGGACCGGCACGTTGTCGTACCAGGCGACCGGGCTCGCGCAGGAGACGCACCGGGACGCGGGGAGGACGAGCGATTCCTCCCGCGGCAGGCGCCAGATGCAGACATTGAGGAAGCTCCCGACGATCGCCCCTAACACCATGGAAAGCAACGGGTAAACCCACTCGGGATTCGGGACGGTCGGCACGGGCGGGAAGACTATCCCTCCCGGAGCGCCTTCGCAAGCGGACTCTCCGCCGGGGGCCCTTGACAGCGCCAACAGCGGCTCTTACTTTCCGTTCCTCTAAAATGACCGCGAAAGCCATGGTCGAGGTCCGCGAGCTGACGAAACGCTACGGCGACACCCTGGCCGTCGGCGGGATCTCCTTCACCGTGGAGCCCGGCGAGATCGTCGGGTTCCTCGGCCCCAACGGGGCGGGCAAGTCGACCACGATGAGGATCTTGAGCTGCTACCTTCCCGCCACCTCCGGGACCGCCCGGATCGCGGGGTACGACACCTTCACCCAGTCGGTCGACGTCCGGCGCAACCTCGGCTACCTCCCGGAGAACTATTCCTTCTACTCCGAGATGCGCGTCGTCGAGTACCTCGACTACCGGGCGCACCTCAAGGGCCTGCATGCCCGCGACCACCGCCGGCGCCGGATCGCCGAGGTGATGGAACAGTGCTGGGTCGCCGACGTCCAGCGCAAGCCGATCGGGAACCTCTCGAAGGGATACCGCCAGCGGGTGGCGCTTGCCGAAGTGCTTCTCGCGAACCCCCCGCTCCTGATCCTGGACGAGCCGACGGTGGGGCTCGACCCGAACCAGATCCGGCAGGCCCGGCAGCTCGTCAAGGACCTCGCCCGCAAGCACACCGTGATCCTCTCGACCCACATCCTCCCGGAGGTCGAGATGATCTGCGACCGCGTCGTCATCATCAACAAAGGGCGGATCGTCGCCGACGACCAGCTCAAGAACCTCCAGAAGAAGGCCCGCGAGGAGGGAGGGCTCGTGGTCGAGTCCCGCGGGAGCGCGGACGACCTCGAGAAGGCGCTTGCCGCCTTCCCGGGCGTGAAGAAAGTCTGGCGGACGCGCGAGGGAGAGACGAACGCCTTCCGCCTCGAGATCGACCCGGCTGTCGACCCCCGCGAGGAGATGCTGAAGGCCCTCGTCCAGAAGGGGTTCGGCGTCGTGGAGCTCCGGCGCGACGCGATGCGCCTCGAGGATATCTTCGTGAAACTGGTCCTTGAAACGGAGGCGGCGGCCTGATGCGCACGTTCCTGACCCTGGTCCGGCGCGAGCTCCTGGCGTTCTTCCTCTCGCCGATGGCGTACATCTTCATCATCTGCTTCCTGCTCATGGAAGGATGGTGGTTCAACTCGCTCGTGACGTACTTCGCGAAGAACGCCGGGATGCAGGCGAGCCTCTTCGGCGCCTTCATGTGGGAAGGGTTCACCCCCCTCTACCTCCTGATCATCATCCCGTGCATCACGATGAAGCTGCTCGCGGAAGAGCGGCGCTCCGGCACGATCGAGGTCCTGATGTCCGCCCCCGTCACCGATACCCAGGTGGTCCTGTCGAAATTCGCCGGGGCGCTCCTCTTCTACGTCCTGATGTGGCTCCCGACGCTGGGGCACGTGGCGGTCCTCGCGGTCTACGGGAACCCCGACTGGTGGCTCGTGGCGTCGGCGTATCTGGGCGTCTTCCTTTTCGGGATGACGCTCATCTCGATGGGGCTCTTCTGCTCGGCCACCGCCACGTCGCAGATCGTCGCGGCGATCATGGCGATCGCCCTCAACTTCAGCTTCTACTTCCTCATCATCCAGAAGGACATCGACGCCGAGTGGCTCGCCCAGGAGATCGCCCTCGGGAAGTGGAAGGTCGCCCTGAAGGACGTCCTGGCCTACATGCATTTCCGCGACCACGGCGAGCTCTTCACCAAGGGGCTCATCGATTCCCGCCCCCTCGTCTTCAACGCCAGCGTCTCGGCCTTCTTCCTTTTCCTGTCCGTCAAGGTGACCGAATCCCGGAGGTGGAGATAAATGCCGTCTCCGCTCAAGAAACTCGCGATCGGGTCGAACGTCGCCCTCACGGTGGTCCTGGCGCTCGCCGCGACGGTCGCCATCAACGTGATCGCCGCGCGCCACCCCAGGACGTGGGACTGGACCGGAACGGGAGAGTTCACGCTGTCGGAGAAGACCCGGAACATCCTCAAGGCCCTTCCGCAGGACGGGGATCCGGTCGAGATCGTCCTCTTCCTGCCCGAGTTCGACGACCTGGGCCGGCGCCTCTCGAACCTCCTGCGCCGCTACGAGACCGATTCGGGCGGCCGGGTCGCCGTCCGGAGGCCCGCGTCCCAGAAGGAGCTCGAGGACCTGCGCGCCCGGGGGTTCGAGATCCCGCGCCCGGGATCGGACACCGCCGCGATCGTCCGGTTCGGGGAACGCTTCGAGGAGGTGAACCAGTCCCGCCTGGGCCAGCTTTCCGAGGAATGGGGACGGGGCCGCCGCGTCCACAGCTTTACGGGTGAGTCGGCGATCACGTTCGCCGTGAAGGCCGTCACCGAGAACCTGAAGAAGCGCGTCGTCTTCGTCGTGGGGCACGGGGAGCTCACCAGCCGCGCGCCGGAGATCGCCGGGATCCGCAAGGCGCTCGCCGAGGAACGGATCGACGCGACGGAGGTGAACCTGATGGAGTCGGACCTCGCGGGCGCCGATCTCGCCGTCGTCTGGGCGCCGAGCGCCCCCTGGTCGCCCCAGGAAGTCGCGAAACTCGACACCTACCTCCGCGGCGGCGGGCGCGGGCTCTTCCTCATGGAGCCGCACCTGACGCCGGAGCGCAAGGGGCTCGTCGAGGTGAACCTCGAGACGGAGCTCGCGGAGCTCGGTATCCGCCTCGGAAGCGCGATGGTGCTGGATCTCGCCTCCCCCCCCGGCGGGGATCCGCGCGCCCACATCTACCGGGGAGGCGTGCTGCCGATGCCGACCGGGAACGACTCGCCCGACATCTTCCCGAGCGGCGTCAACCCCGCCCACGCGATCACGAAATCCCTCCACCAGATGACGCCGATCGGGCCGGCCCTCACGAACAACCTCGTCCTCTACACCGCCCGCGCGGTCGAGCCCGCGAACCCGCAGGGGCACGAGGTGACGCGCCTCCTGCAGAGTTCCGAAGGCGGGTACGCCATGTACGACCTGTCGGCCCAGCCCTCCGAGGAGGAGGTCCGGGCCGGCGCGAAGGTCCACACGCTCGCGGTCGTCCTCGAGAAGACGGAAAAGAAGGAAGGCGAGGAGGCGACGCGGAAGACGCGCATCGCCGTCTTCGGGGATGCGGACTTCCCGAAGGACGAGTTCGCGAACCAGCTCCCCCTCCACAAGGACCTCTTCATGAACGTGGTGAACTGGCTCCTCGAGAAGGAGGACTCCCTCGGGATCGGCCCCAAGAGCGGCTCCGAGATGCTCAACATGAGCCTCGCCAACGAGGAGGCCCGCTCCTGGGTGTTCCGGACCTGTTTCCTCTTCCTGCCGGGCGGGGCCCTGATCCTGGGGCTCTTCGTCTGGATGGCCCGGAAGGAGTAAGGCGATGAACTGGCGCACCACCGTGATCCTCCTGATCCTCGCCGCCGGGCTCGTGATGTACGCCTACCTTCTGGACGCCCCGCCGCCGGAGACCGACTCGAACCGGCCGCTCTTCCCGCAGGTGGCGGAGGCCGCCGTGAAGGGGATCGCGATCGAACGGGAAGCCGGGCGCCTCGCGCTCGCACGCGACGGGGACGGCTGGCTCATCGTCGAACCGATCCGCGCCCCCGCCGAGAAGTCGGAGATCGAGTCGTTCCTGCGGGGGTTCCTGGCCCTGCGCGCCGAGAAGGAGATCGACGCCACCGACGACGGCTCCGTCGGGCTCGACGCGCCGTTCGTCACGGTGCGGACCTCCGGCGACGCCCCCGAGGCCGCGCAGGTCCTGAAGGTCGGCAAGGAGACCCCCTGGCGCGGCGGCCGCTACGCGCGCACGGACCGGAGCGGGATCGTGGCCGTGTCGGGGCACCTGGCGGACCGCGCGAACGCGCCGCTGGCGAACTTCCGCCGACGCGAGGTCGTCCCGGTCGCTTTCGACGCCGTGACGGGGTTCACCGTCCGCGCGGCGGGCGCGACCCTCGCCTGCACGAAGGAGGCGGACGCCTGGTGGATCGTGGAACCCCAGAAGGGCCTGGCCGGGGCCGACGAGGCGTCGGAATACATCAACGCCCTGAAGCAGCTCCGGGTCGAGAGCTTCGCCGACGACGCCCCCACTCCCGAGGCCCTGGCGAAGTACGGCCTCGCGGAAGGGGATCCGAAAAACGCCCCCGCGATCGTCGTGGCGATCCACCGGAAGGACGCGGAGCCCCTCACCGTCAGTTTCGGCCGGAACGTCTCCGAGGAGAAATACGGCACCCCTCCCCGCTACGCGCGCCTCTCGGACCACCCGTTCGTCTACACGGTGCGCGCGAAGGACGGGGACGTGATCCGGAAGCCCGCGGACCTGCGGGCCGACAAGCTCCTGTCGCTCGAGGGAAAGTACCCGAGCGAGATCACGATCGAGCGCGACGGTGGCCTCCTGCTCCTCCGGAAGGAAGGGGAGAAGTGGGTCTTCCCGAAGGCGGAGGAGATGAAGTACCCGACCCGCCGGGCGGACGATATCGCCGTCCAGAAGCTGATCGGGCAGCTGCAGGGGCTCGCCTTCCGCGAGTTCGCGAAGGCCGAGGCGGCGAAGGATCCGTCGTTCGATCCGTTCGTCGTGGCGACCGACGCCGCGCGGCGCAAGCTCGGGCTCGAACCCGCCGCCGCCACGATCACCGTCGTCCACCGGAACGGGACCGAGAGGCTGCGCGTCGCCCGTCCCGAGAACGGCCGGTGCCTCGTCCTGCGCGAGGGGGAAGGGCTCGCCGTCCGGGTGCCGGCGTCGGTCTGGGAGACCGCCTCCATCCCCTACTCCGCGCTGCGCGACAGGACGCTCACCGACCACTGGACGGACGGCGCCTACCAGCTCCATGTCCGGTACCGGGACGGCCGGGAAATGACCTTCCGCAAGCAGGAGAACAGCCAGTGGCTGGCCGACGGAGACGCGGCGAAGGCCGACTCCCCCCTGGCCCGGGACCTCGCCCGCAAGCTCGGCCGCCTTCCGGCGGCGCAGGTCCTTTCCGTCGGGGCGGGCGGCGCGGCGGCCAGCGGGCCGGAAACGGGCCTCGCCGACCCCGAGGCGGTCGTCCAGGCGTTCTTCGCCGGCGCGAAGCCGGATGACGCCGATGCCAGCTGCACGCTCGCGATCGGGAACCGCCTCGCCGACGGCACGCGCTACGCCCGCGTCGAGGAAGACCGGTTCGGCCACCTCTTCACGATCCCGGCGGATCTCGCCGACAAGATCCTGACGGAACTCCCGAAAGTCCCCGAGCCCAAAAAGTGATCTTCCGCCCAGCGGACATCGCCGGGCTCGACTACGGAAGAGACCTCGCGGACCCGGGCGCGTTCCCGTTCACGCGCGGGGTCTACCCCGAGATGTACGCGAAACGCCCCTGGACGATGCGCCAGTACGCCGGCTTCGGAGACGCACGGTCAACCAATGCACGGTTCAGGAAACTCCTCGCCGAGGGGCAGACGGGGCTTTCGGTCGCCTTCGACCTCCCCACCCAGATCGGGTATGACCCGGACCATCCCCTCTCCGAGGGGGAGGTCGGCCGCGTCGGCGTCGGGATCTATTCCCTGGCGGATATCGAGACGCTGTTCGACGGGATCCCGCTGGCGGAGGTCTCCACCTCCATGACGATCAACGCCACGGCCGGGATCCTGCTCGCGCTCTACGCGGCCCTCGCCGAGCGGCGCGGCGTCCCGGCCCGGGACCTCTCCGGGACGGTCCAGAACGACATCCTGAAGGAGTTCGCCAGCCGCTCGACCCAGCGCTTCCCCATGGCCCCCTCGATGCGGCTCGTGGGGGATGTCATCGCCTATTGCCACCAGGCGATGCCCCGCTGGAACCCGATCAGCGTGAGCGGCTACCACATGCGGGAGGCGGGTTGCACCGCCGCCCAGGAGATCGCCTTCACGCTGGCGGACGGGCTCGCATACCTCGCGCTCGCGCGCGACCGCGGGGTCGATGTCGCCGGGGCCGCGTCCCGCTTTTCCTTTTTCTTCGGCGTCCACAATGACCTCGTCGAGGAGGTGGCGAAGTTCCGCGCGGCGCGGCGCCTCTGGGCGCGCCTCGCGCGCGAGCGGTTCGGGATCCGCGACGAGCGCGCCTGCATGCTGCGGTTCCACTCCCAGACCTGCGGCTCGACCCTCACCGCCCAGCAGCACGAGGTGAACACGGTGCGCACAGCCTACCAGGCCCTGGCCGCGGTCCTGGGCGGGACGCAGTCCCTGCACGTCAACTCCCGCGACGAGGCGCTGTCGCTCCCCACCGAGGAGTCGGCGCTTCTGGCGCTCCGGACCCAGCAGGTCCTGGCGTTCGAGACGGGGCTTTCCGCGGTCCCGGACCCGTTGGCCGGCTCCTACGCCGTCGAGGCGGCCACAACCCGCCTGGAAACAGAAGCGCGCGAGCTGATCCGGGCGATCGACGACAGGGGCGGCGCCCCCGCCGCGATCGAGGCCGGCTGGATCCAGCAGCAGATCCGCGAGAGCGCCTACCGCGAGCAGAAGGCGATCGACGCGGGGACCGCGGTGCGCGTCGGCGTCAACCGCTTCACGCGGAAGGAAAGGCCCCGCAAGGCCTCCTTCCGGATCGCGGGGTCTGTCGAGCGCGCGCGGGTCTCGGCCGTGCGGAAGCTGCGCAAGACCCGCCGCGAAAAAGAGGTCCGCGCGGCCCTTTCCGATATTGAACGGGCGGCCCGCGGCGCGGACAATCTCGTCCCCTTTTTCAGGAACGCGGTCGAACGCGGCGTGACGATCGGCGAGATCTGCGCCATTTTGGAGGGAGTATGGGGAAGCAGCAGTTGAGGGGCCAAAAAGGACGCGAAGCGAATCCCAGGACGCTTCGCGCAGGACGCTTCGCGATCTGATATGGACGTCTCGATCGTCAACCGGCTCTTCGACGAGGTGAGCGCCAAGATCGGCCTCGAGGAGGGGTACCGCCAGCTCCTGCGTCTCCCCGCGCGCGAGACGATCGTCCAGATCCCGGTCCGGATGGACGACGGCCAGCTGCAGCTCTTCACGGGGTACCGCGTCCAGCACAACGCCGACCGGGGCCCTTACAAGGGCGGGATCCGCTATCACCCGGACGTCGATCTGGAGGAAATCCGGGCGCTTGCCGCCCTCATGACCTGGAAGACCGCGCTCGTCGACATCCCGTTCGGCGGCGCCAAGGGGGGCGTGGCCTGCGAACCACGCCAGATGAGCGAGGAAGAGCTCAAGCGCCTCACCTCCGCCTTCACCAACAAGCTCCGGATGGTGATCGGCCCGATGCTCGACATCCCCGCCCCCGACGTCAACACCAACGCCAAGGTGATGGCCTGGATCATGCACGAGTACTCGAAGAGCCACGGCTGGTCCCCGGCGGTCGTGACGGGAAAGCCCCCCGAGATCGGCGGCTCCCCCGCCCGCGAGGCCGCCACCGGCCGCGGCGTCGTGATCATCGCCCAGGCGGCCGCCAAGACCCGCCGCCTCTCCTTCGAGGGGGCCCGGATCGCGATCCAGGGGTTCGGGAACGTCGGCTCGCACGCCGCGCGCATCGCCGTGAAGGAGGGCGCGAAGGTCGTCGCCGTGAGCGACGTCCACGGCGGGATCCACAATCCGAAGGGGCTCGATATCGACGCGCTTTTGATGCATGTCGCCGCCCGGGGAAAGGTCCCGGAGTTCCGGGGCGGCGAGGCGGTCACGAACGAGGAACTTCTCGAGCTCCCCTGCGACATCCTGATACCGGCGGCCCTCGAGGACGTCCTCACGAAGCGCAACGCCGCGCGCGTCCGGGCGAAGCTCGTGATCGAGGCCGCCAACATGCCCACCACCGAGGAGGCGGACCACATCCTGCGCGAGAAGGGGATCACCGTGATCCCGGATATCCTCGCCAACGCCGGCGGCGTCATCGTCTCCTACTTCGAGTGGGTCCAGAACATGCAGCACTACGTCTGGGAGCGAAAGCAGGTCAATACCGAGCTCCGCAAGCTCCTGACCCGCGCCTACACGAACGTCATGGCGACCGCGGCCGAGAAGAAGATGAATCACCGCGAGGCGGCCTTCGCCATCGCGATCGAGCGCGTCGCCAAGGCGATCCGTCTGCACGGAATCTGAAATCCCTAGAAGGCGCCAAGGCTCGGCTTTAGCGCCCCTTCCGGCGGTTCGCCTTTCTCGGGGGACGCTCCTCGCGGCGTCCGTGCCGCTCGTCGCTCGAGGTTCGCGACGGGCCTTCACGTCCTGAACGGCCCTGCTCACCACGCCCCCGAAAAGGCTCCCGCCGCGGGGCGCGCGCCGTCGCGTCACTTCGCCGCCTCACGCTGAAAAAGAAAATCCCGATTTTCCCACCCACCCCGGCAGAATCGCCGGCCATGGCCGGCTTTTTCCATCAGCCCGGCGCTTTCAAACGACTCGGCAACGAGGGTGCGAAAACCGATCCTTTTTCTGATATCGTCTTTAGATGAAACCCGAAGGTCGGCGTCTCGCCGAGTTCTCCGCCGCCGTCCGCGAATCCACGCTCAAGCGGCTCCGGGCGGTCCCTGAAGGAAAAGAGCATTTCCGGATCGACGCCGAATCGATGAGCTTCGCCGACCTGGCCCAGCACCTCCTGGAGTCGGACCGGAGGCTCCTTCTGCGCCTGGGCCGCTCCACCCCCCCGCCGCCCGTGCGGACGCGCGCGCGTTCCGGCGTCCGCGGCCGCCGCGCCTATCTCGCCCTCGTGGGCCGCCTGGAGCGCGGCGGCGAGAAGCGCCGAAAATTCTTGGCCGGCTTATCGCCGCGTAAGCTGGAACGGGTCGTCGACGATCCGTACTACGGCCGCGCGGCCGACTGGTGGTACATCCTCCGGAGCACCCTCGACCACGAGATCCATCACCGGGGCCAGATCGCCGTGATGCTCCGGCTGTCGCGCAAATAGCCCTTTTTAGGGCCTCATTCCGCCCTTCGATCCTGACAACCCATCTCCGAAAACCAAACGTCCCGCCTGAAGTTCTCCAACGCCCGCCGGATGTAAGGAATCGTGTTTACTGGAAGGGCGTCAAGGGGGGCCCATCGAAGCTCGGAGCATTTTTCCGGCTCGCGGTTCACGGGCGCACCGTCCCACGATGTTGCAGCCAGAAAGAAATCGATGCGTTCGTCGTCTGAAACCCGATGCATCACGCCCACAACCTTGAGGCCTGTCGGGTGCAGGACGGCTCCAACCTCCTCCTCTGCTTCTCGGATCGCCGCTTGGGTCACGCTCTCCCCGCCATCGAGATGGCCGGCGACGACGCTGTAATTCCCGTCCTCGTAGCCGGTGTTCGCACGGCGCAGGAGAAGCACGCGGCCCTCGCGAAAAAGGAAGACGTGCGCGGCCACCGGCAGACGGGCACACGCACGTTTCTTCCCTGCCATCTCCGCTCTATATTCACACGAATACCTCTCACCTTTCAACAAGGTGGAGCCCGCCTCAAATCGGCGCAGTTCACTGTCAGCAGCAACCCCCGCTTCGCCGGGCAGATCCCCGGCGAAGCGGGGGTTTTCATAAAACGATGGGGTCAATCATCGCTGAACGCTCGCGAACGCGCGCGGCCCGGCCGGCAGGGGTCGTCCGGGGCGTGTGTCGCAGGCCGGGATGCGGACTCCCGCTTTCGGGTGAGACTCGGCCGGCTCCATCCCGGCCGTCGCGACACTCGAGCGAGGCATGTGTGGGCGGGTCTTCCGACTGACGAAGCGTCCCCGGCGATCCCCTGACGGCATCAGGGCCGCATAATGCGGAGCATCGGCGCCCCGCAAAGATAAGAAGGATAAGATAGCAGGATGTCCGACGAGATTTCGCGCTGCAGCCCCAAGGATGGCGCGGACGGATCAGGTGCGTGGCGGCCAATGGGCGTGCTCCCACCACCGGCGCCGGCGGACCAGGCCCGGCTCCCGTTCGCCTACCGCAGGGCCCGGCAGGCGCTCGTCGCGAAAATGCGGCGGCGCCAGAAGGCGACGTTCTCCTGCGCGGGGTGCGACGGGCGATGCTGCACGTCCCGCTACAACCGGATGCGCGTGACGCCGCTCGAGGCGCGCCACATCGCGCGGTATCTCGCGCGGATCTTCGGACGCGACCCGGCGGCGCGCGATCGCGTCCTGGCGCGCCTCGCGGAGAGCGTCCGCCGCTTCTCCCTCAAGCGGAGCGAGACCCCGCAGGCTTACACCTGCCCCTTCTTCGAGTCGCGCGGGCATCTCTGCACGCTTCCCGCCTCGGTGAAGCCGGTCGGATGCCTCGCCTTCAACCCCGACCGCTCGGCGCGGTGCGACCTCGATCCCCTCCTCTTCCTGCCGGCGAACCAGGCCGCCAAGGCGGCGCTTGCGGGACCGGCGTACCCGATTCCCGTTGCCCTCCTCGACGCGCTCGAAGCCGAGTGACCCCGCCCCCGCTCAAGGCCCCGATCGTCCTGGCCCATGGTCTCATGGGTTTCGTGACCGCGAAGATCGGCGTGAGCACCATCCCCTACTTCCGGAAGATCCCCGCGCACCTCGCGCGCACCGGAAACCGCGTCTTCCTGACGCGCGTGGAGCCGGCGGCGCCGATCCGGAGGCGCGCCGAGACGCTCAAGAAGGAGATCCGGCGCCTCGTCGGTGACGAGCCGGTCCATCTCCTCGCGCACAGCCTCGGCGGGCTCGACGCCCGGCGGATGATCACCCACCTGGGAATGGCCGGCCAGGTCCTCTCGCTCACCACGATCGGGACCCCGCACCGGGGAACGGTCGTCGCGGACCGGATCGTGGAAGGGCTCATCGAGGGGGCGGTCGAGGACTGGATGGTCCGTCGCGGGATCGACCACGGCGCCTTCCGCGACCTCCGGCGGGAGTCGTGCCGCGTCATGAACGTCGAGACGCCGGACGTCCCGGGCGTCCGCTACCTTTCCGTCGCCGGGCGCAAGGAGCGGCGAAAGATGCTGTACGGCCTCCGCTTCGGCCACGACATGATCAGCCCTGTCGAGGGAGAGAACGATGGCCTCGTCTCGACCGCGTCGGCCCGCTGGGGGGAATCGTTCGAGGTCTGGGACTGCGACCACGCCAACCTGGTCGGCTGGACAGGGCCCCGCGAATGGCTCTTCGGGTATTCGGTCGACGTCCGGCCGCTCTACGACGGGATCATCCAGCGACTGGCGACTTTTGGATTCTAGGACATTCTTGTCGTTTATTTTCAGGGCTTAAGCATCTGAAGACAGGGCGGCCGTCGGGAGCCTCTCGGCGGGCGGGGATTCGAGGGGACGCTCACCGCGTGACGCAACCCTCCCGCGGCGCGGTTCGCTCCGCTCCGGCCATGCACTCGGTGGAGCCGGCGACGGTCTTCCCCGACGGCGCCGGACCGCACCTCGGCCGGCCGGAGAGGCCCCTCTCACCCGCCCGCCTACGGCTCCTGTCGCCGGCCGCCCCGCGAAGCGAGCGGCCCGGAGGCGGAAGCGTTTGCGGGGGCCTGATGGGGCCGGGTCGTTCAGGATGTGCTAGACCCGGCTCTATCGGAGCGACGAGGCGGCACGGATGCCGACGAGGAGCGTCCCCCGTCAAATGCGACCGCCGAAAGGGCAAGCGAGCGAGCTTTCAGGAGTCTGAACAGAAAAAATTCTAGCGTCCCGCTCCGCGCGGGGCGGGCGAGCCGCCTCGCTCGACGCCGGCGCGCGCCTCGAGATCCCCGGGATCGAGCGCCAGCGCCCGGGCCCACGCCGCGACCGCCTCGCCCGGCCGACCGGCCTCCGAGAGCGCGCGTCCGAGCATCGTCCACCACCCGGGGGTGTCCCCTTTCAGCTCCACGGCCCGCCGGTACGCCCCGGCCGCCTCCTCCTGGCGCCCGTCCCGCGCCAGCACCTGCCCCCGGAAGGCGTGGAGGAACGGGTCGTCCGGCGCCAGCGCGATCGAACGCCCGATCGCGGCCAGGGCGCGTTCAAGGTCGTCCCTCCCGCCACCGGCCGGCCCCCGTGCGGCGCGGGCGAACAGGGCGTCCGCCAGGCCGTTCCAGGCCGACACGTCGCCCGTCCCCTCCCCGGCCAGGCGCTCGAAGAGGGCGATCGCCTCGTCGAACTCCCCCGCCTGCCGGAGGCGCGTCGCGAGAGTCATCGCCGCCTCGCGGTCCTGCGGGGACGCCTGCGCCCGTGCGCGAAGGTCGGCGATCTCCTCCCCGGCGCGAGCCCGGACGAAGGCGAGGCGCTCGCGGATCCCGATATCCGTCGGGTCGATCGCCGCCGCGGACGCCAGGCGCTCTTCCGCCGCCGCCCAGTCGCCGCGCGCCAGCGCGGAATCCGCCCATGCCAGGACGAACGGAAGGTGATTCGGCTTGGTGGCGATCGCCCGGCCGAACCACGCCTCGGCGCCCGCGAGGTCCCCGCGCGCCCGGGCCATGAGCCCCAGCATCCAGGCGGGGCGTCCGTCCTCCGGTTGCGCCCGGAGGGCCGAACGGTAAAAGCGGGACGCGCGCCCCGGGGACTTCTCCCCGTACGCCGTCCCCATCGCGAGGTAGGGCCTCCCCTTCCGCGGAGCCTCAAGCACCGCCCCGCGCCAGAGCGTGTCGATCCGCCGGTAGTCGGCGTTCCGGAGGAACGACAGCGCGCCGGACGCCCCCAGGACCAGAAGCACGCAAATCGACCCGCGCGCGCCCGGCAGCCGGGCGGCAGAGGCCAGGGCCAGGCCGGAAAGCCCGGCAAGTCCCGCCGTCGCCAGGTACGTCCGGCGCTCGGCGGCCAGTTCCTCGAGCGGCTGGAAGCTCGAGGACGGCGCGAGCGCCGCGAGGACCCAGAGCCCCAGGATCCCCCAGACGCGCCCCCGGAGAAGCCCGGCGAGCGACGCCGCGCCGGCCGCGGCCAGCAGGGCCGCCCCCGACACGCTCCCTCCGTCCCAGCGCCAGCGGGGCTCCGGATCAATGTCGATCGAGAGATCCGCCGGCAGGACCCATTTCGCCAGGTACTCCCCCGGGATCACGGCGCACTGCGTCCGGAAGTAGGTCATCCGGTCATACATCCGCTCCGCCTCGGTGACGACCCACCCCTTCCCCTCCGCCGCTTCCGGCGCGCGCCAGGCCCAGCCGAAGCGCGCGGCCAGGAAAAGAAGGATGACCCCGGCGGTCCAGCCCCACGCCTTCCACGGGATGCGGACGGCACCCCCCTGATACCGGGCGCCGATGCTCAAGAGCCCCATGAGGACCGGCAAGGCGATCGCGTCCTCCTTGCAGCCGAAGGCAAGGGATGCCGCCGCGGCGAACCGGAAGGACCCGCCCTTCCCCTCCCGGAGGTCGAGAAACGCCGAGAGCGCCGCCAGGACGAAAAAGGCGGAGAGGAGGCCGTGGCGCCCCGAGATGTAGGTCACGGATCCCGTCTGCAAGGGATGCAGGAGGAAGAGCAGGGTCGCGATGCCCGCGAACCCCTCTTCATCCCCCCCGTCCGCCAGGCGCGCCCCTGCCGCCAGGCGCCGGAAGAGCCCGTACAGAAGCCAGCCGTTGGCGACATGCAGCAGCAGGTTCGCGACGCGATAGAGCGTGGCGTCCCGCTCCCCCCAGAGCTGGCGCTCCACGGCGAAGGTCAGCCCCGTCACCGCGCGGACGAAATACGCCTTCGTCACCTCGGCCCATGCCGCCGGGATGCTCTCGAGCCCCCGGCTCTCGACGATGTGGGCGCGGTCGTCCAGGTGGAACGGGACCCACAGGAAGCAGGCGTAGGGAATCGCCGCGAGCAGGAGAAGCACCGGAAACGTCGGGCGAAAGCGGAACGGCACCCGGACATCTTATGCGCCCGGAGGTGCTTGTTTGGAGCTTGGCGTTTTCGGGTCCGGTGTTTATTCTCAACCCCGTGGGTCATCCGCTCTGCTTCTGGATCGCGGGAAGCCTCGCGCTCCTCGCCTCCCTCGGGGTGATCCTGGCCCGGTCCCCCCTCTATTCGGCGCTCTCGCTCGGCGGGACCCTCCTGGCCACGGCGGCCCTCTTCATCTCGCTCTCGGCGCACCTGGCGGGCGCGATCCAGGTGATGGTCTACGCGGGGGCGATCCTGGTCCTCGTGATCTTCACGATCATGCTCCTGAACCTCCGGAACGACCCGGGCGAGAAGCCGCTCTCCCTCCCGCTCCTCGCCGGCGGCGGGATCGTCGCGGTCGTCTTCTTCCTGGCCGTCGCCGCCCATTCCGCCGCGGGCCGCCCGGGCGAGCCCGCCGCGGTCGGCGCGGAGTTCGGAAGCGCCCGGTCGGTAGGTCTCCTTCTTTTCGGGCCCGGATCGCGCTTCGTCTATCCGTTCGAGCTGGTCTCGGTCCTGCTCCTGGCGGCGCTCGTCGGCGCGATCGCCCTCGGCAGGAAATCGCAAAAGGAACCGTCGTGAGCCCGATCACCCTCAACCACTACGCGCTCCTGGCCGCCGCCCTCTTCAGCGTCGGGCTGGCCGGTATCCTCGCGCGCCGCAACCTGCTCACGATCCTCATGTCGATCGAGCTCATGGCGAACGCCGCCAACGTGATGTTCGTCGCCGCCGCGCGGCACTGGGGAGGCGAGGCGGGGCACGTGATGGTCCTCCTCGTCATCGCCGTCGCCGCCTGCGAGGCGGCCGTCGGCCTCGCCATCGCCGTCTCCCTCTACCGGGAGACAGGGACCGTCCACCCGGACGCCCTCGCGGAACTCAAGAACTAGCCTCGGCACGGACTGCGCCGTGGCTCGGCTTTTGCGCCCCTTCTGGCGGTTCGCCTGCTTCGCGGGACGTTCGGCGCGCCGGAACACTTGCCGAGAGCGCGCCTCACTGCGAACCGGCGGCCAGGCTCCCGCCACGGGGCGCGCGCTGTCGCGTTCTTTCTGCGCGTTCGGGAATCTCCCCAAAAAAAAGAAACTCTTGTCCCGCCCGCCCCCGTAGGGATCGACGCCCTTCGGGCGTCTTTGTTCCACAGGCCCCCTGCCGCCAACAACGGACCGGAAGGCGGAGGCCTATGGGAAAAAAGCCGACGCCGTCAGGCGGAGGCGTCAGCGAGACTCGAGTGAGACGGCGACACGATGTCGCCGGCGAACGTCCCCCGAACCCTGTGCCCGGCGCAAGGCGCCCCCGCCCGCCGAGAAGCCTCCGGGCGTTTCTGGCGTTGTGGTGTCCGCCGCCAGACACTAATCTCTAGCGTTCATGAGCCACGAGGAGATCTACCTGGCGGCCGAGGAGAAGATCGAGAAGACCCTCGAGGTCCTGGCCGACGCCCTCCGGAAGATCCGCACGGGGCGCGCCAGCCCCACCCTGATCGAGGGGCTCCGGGCCGATTACTACGGGACGCCGACCCCCTTGAAGCAGATCGCGCAGATCAGCGTCGCCGACGCCCAGATGCTGGTGATCCGCCCCTTCGACGCGGGGGCGCTCCAGGCGATCGAGAAGGCGATCCAGAAGTCGGACCTGGGGCTCTCCCCGGCCACCGACGGCAAGATCATCCGCCTGGCGATCCCCCCCTTGAGCGAGGAGCGCAGGAAGCAGATGGTCGGCCTCGTCGGCCAGGCCGCGGAGCAGTCGAAGATCGCCATCCGGAACGTCCGCCGCGACGCCCTGAAACAAGTCGACGATGAGGAAAAGAAGGGCGAACTCACCGAAGACGACGCCGAACGCTCCCGCGACGAGATCCAGACGATGATCAAGAAGTACGAGGCCCAGATCGACGAGACGGTCAAAAAGAAGTCCGACGAACTGCTAAAAATTTAAGGATCAAAGAAGAAACCTCCCCAGTCTTTCCGATCGGACAATTTCGCGGCTAAACTTTCACGGAATGCCTTGGATAAAAGCATTTTTTGGTTACTGGGGATGGGCGCTGCGTCAATCGGTCCCGTTTCTAGAAAAAAGCGAGCGCGCAAGCCAGTGGATCGAATATCTCATTTCCCTTCTCATGGCAATTTCGGCCCATTTACCCTTCAGATTTTTTTCAGACAACCAAGTCGCAGCATCTCCACTCTGGATTCTTCCGGCTATGTTCTTAATCAGAGCTGTTTTTTTTGCTCCAGTGGCAATGTGGAGCGAGAACCAGGACCATAAGAGAGTTCAGGTCAGCATTTTCTACGATCCAACTGACCCAAACTGCTGGCGTGCCACCGATGATAGGAGGTTTGAAATCCCTGTTTGGCGGTTGGGCATCAGGGGACCCACAGGAACGTCCATCCAGAACGCTTTTGTCGAAATCGATGAGATAACCCCCCATATTGATGATGTACGACGACCTCTTCATCCCATGAGGTCTCAAGAGCATGACGGCAAAGGCCATTTTTCAATTCCCCGCGGGGATGTTGTTTATGTGGATCTTTTTCGTTACTGGAACAGCGAAAACGAATTATGCATTGTGTTCGACGGCACAAACGAAAAAGCAATAAACGCCAAATCATTTGAATTTTATGTCTCTGTAAAGGGCGATGAATTCTCGAGGGCTGGTGCCAGATTTCAATTCGAAACAAACTCTCCAGGCAAGCCCCCGGCCAACTGGTTGACATTAAAGTCTTGATTCAGCTCGCTGTTGTAGTGATGACGATCCCGCTTCGCCGGGCAAATACCCGGCGAAGCGGGAGTTTCCATGGATAACGCACTCGTCCGTGCCGAACGCACGCGACAGCGCGCGGCCCCGGCCGGGAGCGGGCGTCCGGGGTGTGTGGAGCAACCCAAGTGAAGCGAGCGGCCCGGAGGCGGGAGCGTTTTCGGGGGCCTGATGGCGCCGGGCCGGTCAGGATGTGAAAGGCCCGGCGACATCGGAGCGACGAGGCGGCACGGATGCCGACGCGGAGCGTCCCCCGACAAACGCGACCGCCGAAAGGGCAAGCGAGCGAGCGTCCCTGGCGATCCGCTCCCGGCATCAGGGGCCGCAAAGCGGAGCAACGGCGCCACCGCGCCGACAGCGGGCTTAAAAGAAAAAGTCCTTCTGCTCGTCCACGAGGTCCAGCGTGTCGAGTTTCTCCGGATGCTCGATGAGGTCCTCGAGCCACCAATTCCCGGCGTTGTAGAGGCAGGTGACTTCCTTGCACTCGTTCGTGGCGTTGAAGTCGCGGACGAGCCCGGCGACGCGGCGGCGGGTCTTCTCGGTGTCGGCAGGCGTCGCGTACCCGTCCTTCTCCCCCATCTTGGCCTGCGGGACGTGCCGGTAGACGGGGCAGTTGTAGATCCCGAGGGGACTCAACACCTGCCGGAAGAACTGGAAATGGCATTGCTTCGGCTGCCGGGTCAGCTCCTTGTAGCTCTTCGCCTCGAGGACGCGCAGGTTCGTGCTTTCCACCACCCGAAAGGCGTCGGTCTCCAGGGTCTTCGCGCGGTCCACCTCCCGCCGGATCCGCCGGATCACCTCGTCGAACTCGGTCCAGGCGTCCTTGATTCCCATTACCTCGGCGTTGTTCTCGGGGGCCCGTTCCAAAAACGGCTTAAAGGAAATGTAGTCGAACCGGTGCCTGCGCGCCCGCTCGGCGGCCTCGAAGATCTCGCCGATGTTCTCGACGATCTGGAAGTCGTTCGCGGTCGCCCCCTTCCAGGTGATGATGAACGAGAACCCGACCCGCAGTTTCGGGTTCTTCTCCTTGATCGGAGGGATCCCTTCGCAGATCTGGTCGAGGGTGATCTTCTTCTTCGGCTTGTGCATCGCCTGGAACGTGGCGTCGGAGCCGGAATCGAGCGAGAGGCGCACCCAGTCCCGCGCGTCGAAGAGGTCCGCCACGTTCAGGATCTTCGCGTTGCCGCTGCCGTTGGTGACAACGGCGACCTGGATCCCGCGCCCCTTCAGGAACCGGACGGTCTCCTCGAAGCGCGGGTAGACGGTCGGCTCGCCGCCGCCGATCAGGATCACCGACGCGAGCCCCCGGTCGGCCATGCGCCCCAGGGCGTCGATCAGCTTCGCGTCGTCGTGGCGGATTCCGGTGTTGAGGATGTCGTAGTCGACGCAGTGGTCGCACAGGTAGTTGCAGGCGGTGGTGAGGTCGAGGTTCACGGAGATCGGCGCGCGGTCGGGGCCGAGCTCCGGGTCGAACGGAAGCCCCCCCGCGACGGGATGCCCGCGCAGGGACGCCTGCCACAGGACGTACTCCTTCAGGCGCTCGACGAGGGAGGGCTGGCGGAGCTTGGCGCCGAAATCATGGACGGGAGCGATCGTGGTGGGGGGCGCGTTTTCCATCAGCGTCCCTCGAAGTATCGCAGGCGGTCCGCCAGACGCAAGAGCGCGACCTCGGTCTTCATGTCGGGGATCCGGCCGTCGCGGCACATCCGGATCGCCTCGGCGAGGTCCAGCTCCACGACGCGGGTCCCCTCTTCCATCACGGAGCCGTCCCCGGACGGGCCCGCGCGGACCCCCCCCGCGTCAGCCAGCTCCGCCTCGCAGAAATAGACCTTCTCGTCGGACGTGCCGGGACTGGCGAAGGTCCCGTCCCCGAGCGCGTTGAAGAGCGCCGGATCGACGCGGTACCCCGTCTCCTCGGCCACCTCGTGGGCGGCGCGGCGCAGGAGACCCCCGGGGCCGGCGTCGGCCGGCTCCAGGATCCCGGCGGCCAGCTCCACGAGCATCGGCGTCTCGCGCGTCTCGGGATGCACCAGGGGCTTCTCGCGCCGCAGGTAGATCGGGGCGCGCGGCCCCTCCTTCAGGACCACCGTCACGCGGCTCCCGGGACCGCGCCGGTAGAGGACGGCCGCCACGGCGTCCGGATCGGGGCGCGAGACGATGTCGCACGGATAGTCCCGCGAGGCGGAGCCGTCGTCGTAACGCGTCCGGACCGTCAGCCGCCGCAGCTTCAGGAACCCCTGGTCGCACCGGCTGGCACTGGTCCGGTCCTCGACCACCTCCACGGAGACGGGGCGCCTCATGCCGGGATGGTACCGGGACGCCAAACGCGGCAAAAGCGGCGAATCCCCTTCCGTCCGGGCCGCGCGACGGGCCGGAGCGACCCCGATTAACCGGAAATTAATTACCCGTCCGGCGGTTCCCGCCCAAGAATAGGGGCATGGACGGCTTCACCCTTTTCCTCCTGCGCCACGGCAAGGCGATCCCGCGCGGGACGCCCGGGGTCGCCGACGCCGCGCGGCGCCTGACGCCAGGCGGCGTCCGCGCGACACGGCGCGCGGCACGGGCCGTCCGGTCGCTCACCGGGCGGGTCGACCGCCTTCTCGCAAGCCCGCTCCCCAGGGCGCGCGAGACCGCCCGGATCGTCGCGCGCGACCCGCGCCGGATCGAGACGCTCCCCGCCCTTTCCCCGGGACGCGGCCCGAAAGGGGTCTGGGAGGCCCTGACCCGGGGCGGGAAGGGGCGGCGTTTCCTGCTCGTCGGGCACGAACCGGACCTCTCGGAACTGGTAGCATGGCTGACCGGGATCCGCCCCTCCGGGATCGCCTTCCGGAAGGGAGGGCTCGCCCGCGTGGACCTTCCGGAGGCCCCCGCGCGGCGGACCGGGACGCTCCGCTGGCTGGTGACGCCCCGGATCCTCCGGAAGCTTTCGGAAAGGAAACCGTCATGACGCGTCTTTTCGCCACCCCCCACCCGTATCCGGGACGCCTCATCATCGTCGAGGGGATCGACGGCTCGGGGAAATCGACCCAGATCCAGCTTCTCCAGAAATGGCTCTTGAGCCAGAACCACCGCGTCTTCTTCACCGAGTGGAACTCGTCGGCCCTGGTGAACGCCCTCATCAAGCGCGGCAAGAAGAAGAATCTCCTCACACCGACGACCTTCAGCGTCCTCCATGCGACCGACTTCGCCGACCGCCTGATGCACCTGATCCTCCCCCCCCTCAAGGCGGGGATGATCGTGCTGGCGGACCGCTACGTGTACACCGCCTTCGCGCGCGACGTCGTCCGCGGCGTCCATCCGGAATGGGTGCGCGACCTGTACGGGTTCGCGGTGAAGCCGGACCTCGCGCTCTATTTCAGGGTGCCGCTGGAGACGTCGCTCAAGCGCATTCTCACCGGACGCACGCAGCTCAAGTTCCACGAGGCGGGGATGGACCTGGGCCTCGCCGACGACCCGCGGGAGAGCTTCCGGATCTTCCAGGGGAAGATCCTCGAGGAGTACGCGAAGATCACCGGGGAATACGGCATGACCGTGATCGATGCCGGGGAGACCATCCAGAAGCAGCAGACGCTCGTCCGGGGGATCGTGAAGGATCTCCTGGCGGACTACGTCCCGTCGCCGTTCCTCAAGGACAAGAAGGCGGTCTATGTCAAATAACCGGAAAATCTTCTTCGGGAACGGGCTTCCGTACGTCGACGTGAGCGACCTGGCCGGAAAGCTCGTCGTGATCGAGGGGACCGACGGCGTGGGGCGCTCCACCCAGATCGAGGAACTGAAGAAGTGGCTGGAGGTGCAGGGGCACGCCGTCGCCACGACCGGCTGGACGCGATCCCCCCTCCTCGGGAAGGCGATCGAGGAGGCCAAGTCCGGCCACAATCTGAACGTCCACACCTTCAGCCTCCTGTACGTGGCCGATTTCGCCGACCGGCTCGAGCACGAGATCATCCCGGCGCTCAAGGCCGGCTTCATCGTCCTCGCCGACCGCTACATCTACACGGCGTTCGCGCGCGCGGCCGTCCGGGGCGCCGACCGCGACTGGATCCGGAAGTCCTACGGGCTCGCGCTCGAGCCCCACGCCGTCTTCTACATGAAGATCGGCGTCGAGCAGCTCGTTCCCCGCGTCATCAACACGCACACGCTGACCGAACGCTACTGGACCGACCAGACAGGCGAGGGGATGGACTACTGGGAATCCGGGATGGACCTGCGTCTCGGGGAGGACTTCTACGACTGCTTCGTGGAATACCAGAAGCGGATCCTGGAGGAGTTCGACCGGATGACGGACGAGTTCGGCTTCACCGTCGTCGACGCCTCGGAATCGTTCACCGCCACGAACGCGAAGCTCAAGAAAGGGATTGGCGCCCTTCTCGGGAATCCCTGATCATCCGGTGATGAGGCCGCCCCGCACAGGGACGCTCGCCGCCATCGACATCGGGACGAATTCCTTCCACCTCGTCGTCGCGCGGATCGATCCGGCGCGGCGGGCGTTCCGCGTGGTCGACCGCGAGAAGGAGCGCGTGCGCCTGGGGTCGGGCCCCGCCGACATGAAGCGCATCGCCCCCGACGCGATGGAGCGCGGGATCCGGACCCTGAAGCGGTTCCGCGCGATCGCGGACGCCGCCGGGGCGCGCGTCCGTGCGGTGGCGACGAGCGCCGTCCGCGAGGCGCTGAACCAGCGGGAGTTCATCGACCGCGCGCGCGCCGAGGCGGGGATCCGCGTCGAGGTGGCTTCCGGGCTCGAGGAGGCACGGCTCATCTGGCTCGGCGCCTGCCAGGCGCTTCCGCCCGCCCGGGGGACGCGCCTGCACGTCGACATCGGCGGCGGCAGCACGGAATTCATCGCGGGGAATGCCGGGCGGATCCTCCGGGCCGACAGCCTCAAGATCGGGGCCATGCGCCTGACGGAACGGTTCTTCCCGCGGGAGAAATGCTCGCGCCGGCGCGTCCGGGAGTGCCGCGCCTTCGTGGCGGGGATGATCACGCCGGTCGCGCGCGCCTTGCGGCGCCACCGCTTCGCCCTCGCCTCCGGAAGCTCCGGGACCGTCCAGGCCGCCGCGGCCATGGCCGCGCGGCGGCGCGGGGAGGCGGTCCGGGGAAACCTGAACGGCCTGTCGTTCACACGGAAGGAACTGGCCGGGGTCATCGACGCGGTCCTCGCGGTCCCCGCCCGCGAGCGCGGGATGATCGAGGGGCTCGACCCCGCCCGCGCCGACATCATCGCCGGGGGACTCCTGATCCTCGAGGGGGTCCTCGCCGGGCTCCGCCTGCGCGCGATGACCGTCTCGGAGTACGCCCTGCGGGAAGGGATCCTCCTCGACACGATGGAGAAGTCCCGGCACGCCGGCCGCTTCCGGGACCCCGGGAACCTCCGGTACCGGAGCGTCCTGGCGCTCGCCGAGCACCTGCGCTACGAGGAACGGCATTCGCGCCACGTGGCGAGGCTGGCCCTCTCGATCTTCGACCAGACCGCGCGCCTCCACGGCCTGGGAGCGCGGGAGCGGGAATACCTCGAGGCGGCGGCGCTCCTCCACGAAGTGGGATTCTTCGTCGGGAACGCCCAGCACCACCGGCATTCCTACTACCTGATCCGCAACGGCCATCTTCCCGGATTCACCGAGGACGAGAAGGAGGTCCTCGCCAACATCGCCCGCTACCACCGGAAAAGCCACCCGAAGCCCAAGCACGAGGGGTTCTCGCGCCTCGACGCCGGCGATCGCGACCGGGTCCGCGGGCTCGCCGCCATCCTGCGGATCGCCGACGGGCTCGACCGCTCGCATGCGGGGCTCGTGGGGCGCGTCTCCTGCCGGATCACCGGACGCCGGGTCCATTTCCGCCCCGCCGCGCGCGGCCGGCGTCCGATCGACCTCGAGATCTGGGGGGCCGGCCGGAAAAGCGGTCTCTTCGAGGAGGCGTTCCGGGTGAAGGCGGTGTTCCCGACGTGAGCCGCCCCTGGCCGCGGTGGCTCTCCCCGGTGATCCTGCGCGCGGCGGCCTGGCGGTCCGCCTCGACGCGCCACCTGGCGCGCCGCCAGGGGGTCCGGTGGCTGGCGCGCGCGCCGCGCGACGAGGCGCTCGGGCCCCTCACGCGGGCGCTCGCCGACCCCCACCCGCTCGTCCGGGCGGCGGCGGCCGAGGCGCTCGCCGCGCACGGCGCCCGGGAGGCGGCCCCCGCGATCCTCGCGGCGATCGAAGAGGGACTGGGAAACGCCTACCTGCAGGCGACCTTGTGGGAATCGCTGGGACGCATCGCCGGCGAGGAGATCCCGTCCGATCCGCTCGAGGATGAAAACGAGACGCGCCAGCGGATCTCCCGCTGGCGCGCCCGGTTTCCCGCCTCCCCGACCTGATCAGGCCGGGAGTGTCCGGTGCGTCCCGTCGCAGAACGGGGCCGCGCCGGCATGCTTGCAGTTGCAGAGGGCGACCCTCTTCTTCTCCGTGACGGTGAACGCCTTCGGGGAGAACCCTGTTCCCCGGTGCGATCCGTCGCAGTACGGCTGGCCCTTCGACTGGCCGCACGCGCACCAGTGGTAGGTCCCCGGCTCCAGTTCCAGGACGGCCGGCTTCCTGTCCGCGATCCTCGGCTGCGTCATGATCCCCTCCCTTTTGACAGACCGGAAACGAACCGCCGCACGAACGGCCGGTATGATAGCCGGATGTCCCGCGTTTCCGTCATCCGGTCTTTCCTGGCGGCGCTCGGTCTCCTTGCCGCCCCGGCCGCGGCCTTGCCGGAGGGGAATCCGGCCCGCCCCAACATCCTCCTGATCACGGCGGACGACCTGGGGTGCGACTACGTCGGCGCCTTCGGATGCAAGGTTCCCGGGATCACGCCGGCGATCGACCGGCTCGCCGCGGAAGGGATCCGCTTCACGCAGGCGCACGTGACGGCGGCGATCTGCCAGCCGTCCCGCTCGGCGCTGATGACGGGACGCTACCCCCACCGGAGCGGCGCCCTCGGGTTCGACGCGATCGGAAAGGACGTCCCGACCCTGGGCGAGACCCTCCGGAAGGCGGGCTATCTCAACGGGATCCTGGCCAAGGAGAGGCACCTGGCCCCTCCCGAGAAGTTCTGCTGGGACGTCATGATCCCCGCCACGAAGCTGGGGGACGGCCGCGACCCGGACGCGTATCACGACCGTTCCCTCGAGTTTTTCGGACAGGCCCGGAAGGACGGCCGCCCCTTCTTCCTGATGGCAAACGTCTGCGATCCGCACCGTCCCTTCGCGGGCGGGAAGGGAAAAAACAAGGACGGGGCCGCGCTCCCCCCGCTCTCCTTCAAGCCCGCGGACGTCCTGGTTCCCGGATTCCTCCCGGACCTTCCGGACGTCCGGACGGAACTCGCCCAGTACATGGCGTCGGTCTCCCGGTGCGACGCCTCGGTGGCGGGGATCCTCAAGGCGCTCGAGGAGTCCGGGATGGCGGCGGACACCCTCGTCATGTTCCTCTCGGACAACGGGATGCCGTTCCCCTTCGCGAAGACCAACTGCTACCGCGCCAGCACCCGCACTCCCTGGATCGTCCGGTGGCCGGGGACGGTGAAGCCGGGCTCCGTCGACGACGCGCATTTCATTTCGGGGATCGACTTCCTCCCGACGGCCCTCGCGGCCGCGGGGCTTCCTCCCCTCGACGGGGTCGACGGCCGGTCGTTCCTCCCCCTCCTCAAGGGGGAACGGCAGGAGGGGCGCGACGCGGTTGTCACGTTCATCAACTCCACCGCCGGCGACCGAAACTACCCGATGCGCGCGATCCACGACCGGCGCCACACCTACATCTTCAACGCCTGGTCGGACGGAAAGGCGGGATTCAAGAACGAGTCGATGGTCGGACTCGCCTGGTCCGCGATGGAGAAGGCGGCGCCCGGGAATCCTGCCGTCGCGGCCCGGGTCGGGCTCTTCCGCCACCGCGTCCCGGAGGAGTTCTACGACTGCGAGGCCGATCCCTGGGCGCTCGAGAACCTCATCGACGACCCGGCTCAAAAGGAAATGATCGACGCCCTGCGCGACCGGCTCCTCACGATCCTCGAGGCGTCCGGCGACCCCGTCGCACCCGCGCTCAAGGCGCGCGCGAAGCGCTGACTCCTACTCGCGGTCGGCGTCCCGGTAGCGGAAGACGCCCAGGCCGATCTTCGTCTCGACCCGGGTGAATCCCGCGTCCCGGTCCTGCAGGGCCCACTTGAACAGGATCCCTTCCTCGCCGATGCCGATCATCTCGAACTTCGGGAACTCGACGCGGCCTTTCCAGGCACGCGCGCCGTCCGCGGCCCCGTAGAAGGAGATCTCCCAGACGTCGCTCCCCTCGGTCGATTCCAGGATCTCGCCGGCCAGGATCCCGGCGGAAAAGCACCGGCAGAATCCCTTCGGGAGCCCTCCCCCCTTGGCCCCCAATGGCGGAGCGCCGACCTGCTGGGCCAGACGCGGCGGCAGGCAGGCGGCCGCCGCGTCGATCGTCCCGGTCCAGGCCGTGCTCCCGCCTTTGGCAGGCGAACCGTCGAACCGGAAGAAACCGGTCTTCTGCACCGCGTCGCCAGGGGCGCAGGTGAACAGGACGCCTCCCGGCGCGGGCGCCGCGTCGATCGGGCAGAGGTCGCCCAGCGGCTTCTCCCACAGGAGCTTCCCCGTCTTCCCGTCGAGAAATCCGCTCCACCCCGCAAACCCTTCCAGCTTCTCGTCGAAGCGGGTTCCGGCCAGGAAGATCCCATCCCCGAACGGGACCGGGATGGCGTGCTGGAGGCCGGGGATGGAGACCTTCCAGAGCAGTTTTCCGGTCTCGGTGTCCTTGAGGCCGAAATCCATGCCCCCCAGGGCCATGCCATCCCCCTCTTCCGAAAGCACACCGAGAAGGATTCCGCCGCGCATCGGCTCCACGCAGGAAAGGGGATGCTCGAACCCCTCGCTCCAGACCATTTTCCGGGCTCCGGTGTCGTACACCCACACCGGGGCCGGTCCGGGCGTGAACGGGAGTTTCCGGCTCATGACGATCCGTCCCCCGTCCGCCGTCCTCAACGAGACCGGGATGGCGGTCGCGGCGAACTTGGCCTCCTTGCAGGTCCAGGCCTCCTCACCTGTCCGCGCGGAGAGAAGGGAAATCCGCGCGGGGGTGGCCCCATGCCGGTCGAACACGAGAACGCTGTCCGCGCAGAAAGCGGCCTGCCAGTTGTCGCCCACCTCGTACTGCCACCGCCGGGCCCCCGCCAGGTAGGGGGCCAGGAGTGTCTTCGCCGTGGCAGACAGTTCCAGATCGTCCGACGAAGAGAGCGTCCGCAGGAGTCCCATCGCCGATCCGAGCGCCCGGCGGTCTCCCTGCCGGTCCAGCCGGGCCAGTTCCCGTTCCAGGGAGGCGGCCGCTTCCGCCCGGACCGCGCCCTCCTCGGAGCGGAGCCCTTCCAGGGCCGTCTCGACAGGGCCGGCCGCCGCAGGGACACCGGCGAACGCGCAAAATGCCAGGACGGAAAGGCGTCTTTTCACCTGTTTCATGACCCCGAGTCTACTTTCCGGGAGCGAATTCCGGATCATCCTTGTGGGCATCCCACCAGTTACGCGCCCTCCGGACCCTTTCCTTGAACCCCGGAGCCTGGCCCCGATTCTCCCCTGCTACCCGGATCAGGAACTCCGCGGCCGCGCTCCGGATCCCGTCGTCCTTGTCGTCGAGACAGGCGGCGACGGCGGGAACGATCGCGGGATCGTCCGCCTTCAGCTGGTTGAGGAGCCCCAGGGCCTCCCTCCGCGCGTCAAGGCACGGATCACCCAGGAGGCGGGCGAGGAGCGGCAAAGCGGAAGGATCGTTCATCGTAAACAGGGCCTGGCGCGCCGCCGACCGCGTGCTCCGGTCCATCTTCAGGGATTCCACGAGCGCAGGGATCGCTTCCGTGCAGCGCAGGAGACCCAAGGCATCCGCGGCGGCGTGGCGCGCCTTCGGATGCTTCCCTTCCAGAAGGTAGCGGGCGATCTCCGGGCCCGCCTCGGCCGCCTGGAGCCGCACGAGCTCGTTGATCACGCGCACGGATATCGAGTGGTCGGGATGATCCAGCTTCGAGGCAAGGAGCCTCCAGAAGAGGCGCGCATGGGGCCCGGCCGCCCGCGCGAGATCCTGGATCGTTCCTGCGGACGGGAGCTCGACGAACGCCCCGATCGCGCGGCGCATGTCGGGGGTGTCGCCGACCGCGGCCAGCGCTTCCCGCCACAAGGGGTCCAGCGGAAATTCGAGATGCCGCCGGATCTCCCCCAGGCGATGCGCGATCTCCGGATCCGGATGTTCGCGCGGAAGGTCGGCGAGGGCCCGCTCGGGATTCTCCCGCGCCCAGGCCATCAGCCACCCGAACGCCTCCTCGCGGACCGCGAACTCGGGGCTTTCGAGGCCCGCGAGAAGCGCGTCCGGAAGCCGCTCCTCGCCGGCCAGGGTCCATCCGGAGAGCAGGACAAGACAGCAGAAGACGCGCACGGATATATAACCGGGTGGTCAGGCCGCCGGACCACGGCGGGACGGGGGCGGAACGGCTCTTTTCAGGAGGGCGGATCGGTCAGGCCGCGCGGAGGGCAGTCGGCCGGCCTCCCCCAGAGATATCCCTGCCCGAAGCGGACGCCAAGCGACCTCACGGCGTCGAGATCGTCCCGCTCCTGGATCCCCTCGATCACGACCTCGGCCCCCAGGTCCCGCGCCATCCGGACAAGGTGGCGCAAGGCCTTCTCCTTGTGGACGTCGCGGCTGACGCCGGCCGCGCAATCCCGGTCGATCTTCACGATGTCCGGCGCGAAAACGACGAGCTGCCGGAGCCCCCGCGCCCCGAACCCGACGTCATCGACCGCCACCAGGATCCCGTCGCGCTTCAGGGCGCGCACCGCCTCCCCCAGGCGGAAGGAGTTCTCCCCCATGCGGCGTCCGGTCAGCTCCACGCAGTATCCTCCCGGGGGCCGATCCTCCGGGAAGACCGCCAGAAGCGTCTCGATCGGGGTCCCCGCCAGGGTGCCCGGGAAGAGATTCACGTGCCGGCGCATCCCCTCCGGCAGGCCCCCGGAGGCTTCCACGCACTTCATCAGGCACTGCCGGTCGACCGCCGCCAGGACCCGCAGCTGCGCGCAAAGCCGGAAGAAATCGTCCGGCATCTCGAGGTCCGAGAGGGTCGAGCGGGCCAGGTACTCGACCCCCACCGGCGTCTCGTCGGCAAGCGACATGATCGGATGCGTGACCACCTTCAGGCCGTCCCCCCGCTGGAGCGCCGACACCGCCTCGACCATGGCCGGGTCGCGCGGCGAGCGCCCCCGGGGCATCCAGTGGTAGGAGGCCCGGTTCTTCCCCCCCTCCTTGCTCTCCCGCAGGGTGGCGTGCGTGAGGGTCAGGAGCTCGTCCACGGTCGGGACCTTGTCCGTGACCTCGACCACGCCGAGACTGGCGGTGACGGGGATCCGCAGGGCGCCGTGCATCGCGGGCGAGGCGGAAAGTCCCCGGCGGATCCGCTCGCTCACGGCCACCCCCTCGTTCGGGGGCGTCTTCGGAAGGAGCACCATGAACTCGTCTCCCCCGATCCGGGCGGCGTAGTCGGTGGCGCGCAGGGCCTCCCGCAGGCGGCGGGCGGCCTCCGCCAGGACCGCGTCCCCCGCGGCGTGGCTGTACAGGTCGTTCACCCGCTTGAAGTCGTCGAGATCCACGAGGATCGCCAGCAGCGTCGCCCCCTCGCGGTTCGCCCACCGGATCTCGCGCGACAGGATCCTCTGGAGCCCCCGCCGGTTCATGAGCCCCGTCAGGGGATCCTCGAGGGCCAGCTGCTCGAGGCGCCGGTTCGTCTTCTGGAGCCGTCCGCACATCTTCCGGAACTGCCGCTCGATCCGGCGCCGCTCCGTGATGTCCTCGCCGGAGCTCACGATCGACGCGACCGCTCCCGACTCGTCGCGCACGACGGTGTTGTGCCAGGCGACAAGCCGCTCCTCGCCGGTTCGGGTCAGGAGCGCCATCTCGAAGAACTCCGGAACGGGCGCGCGTCCCGACCGGACCTCCCCGAATCCCCGCTCCATCGCCTTCCGGAGCCGCCCCGGCAGGAAATCGAGGACGTCGCGCCCTTCCACCTCGGACTCCGGATATCCCAGGATCGCGCATCCCTTCTGGTTGATCTTGAGGACGCGCCAGTCGGGCCCCAGGACCGCCATGAACACCCCGGCGACGTCGAGGTACCGCTGGGCGGTCTCCTTCTCCCGCTTCAGGGAATCCATCGCCGCGCGGCGCGCCGTGATGTCGCGCAGGAAGGCGCAGAGAAGCATCCGTCCCCCGTGCGGGATCGCGCTCAAGGCGATTTCCACGGGAACCTCGCGGCCGTCCCTGTGGCGGACGGTCATCTCGACGTGCCGGTTCAAGTCGGCGGCGTCCCGGCCGACCCGGCAGAGGTCCATCCAGGAGGCGTATTTGGCGGCGTACCGGTCCGGGACCAGGAGCTCCCGGATGGTCCGTCCCGCGGCCTCGCGGCGCGTCCAGCCGAACGCCGATTCCGCCCGGGGGTTCCATTCCTCGATACGCCCGTCGCCGTCGGCGATGACCACGGCGTCGAGCGCCCCCTCGATCAGCGTCCGGTACCGCTCGTTCAGGTCGTGCAGGGCCGCGTAGTCCGACTGGACGCGCTTCACGATCGGCTTCAGGACAAGGAACCAACCCACCCCCAGGACCGAGAGCGACGCGATGATGAGGACCAGGCTCAAGACATGGATCGGACGCCCGACACCGTTCAGGAAGAAGACGAGCGAGACGTCGGTCGCCGCCAGGATGAGCGCGATCGCCAGGAGCATCGCGAAATACCGGACGCCCAGGGCATCGGGAAGCGAGGCGACGGCACCCGGAAAGGGACCCCTGGCCGCGGGTTCCGGCGGAAGGGGTGAATCAGGGGGCACTCTTGAGTATGTCCCGATTCCGGGGTCAGATCAAACGACTCGTCGCGGATTTCCGGAAATGCCGCGTGGCGGCTATTTCCCCCCTCCCCCTGCCCCGTAGCGTTCCCGCATCGCCTTGCGGATCCGCTCGGCCTGGTCCTCGGCCCCCTGCTCGAACCACCGATGCTCGGGACGCGCCAGGATCGCATCCACCACCGCCGCGACGGCTGCGGCCTGTTCGCCCTTCCCGGCTTCCGCCGCGTGGCGCGCGATCTCGCGCGCCTGCGGAATGAGTTCCATGTAGAAACGCTCGGCCACCTCGTACATGCCGTGCCAGTGCGCGTAGTCGGGCGCCATCATCGAGGCGCCATGCCGCGCGCGGCGTCCCTCGTGATGCCACAGGTAGAACCAGGTCCACTCGATTTCCTCGTCGAACTGGGTCTTCGTGAGAAGACCCTGCTCGGCGAGGACGGCCATGATCTTCTGGCCGGGCTTGGCGAATTTCTCGTTGTAGAGGACGACGAAGTCGTCGTACTGCTTGTAGAACGCGTCGAGATAGTCGGGCGTATGGCAATGGGAGCAGACCGCCTTCATGCGGTTGCGCTTGGCCTCGGCCGAATCGGCGATGAGCCCCTGCCGTTTCAGGGGATCCGCTTCCGTCACGATCTTCCCGTGGACATCGGTGTCCATGACGAGGCTCACGGGCGGACGGTTGGTCCAGGAGATCCGCTCGCCCGGATCGTGCGTCACCTTCCCGCCGTTGCGGGTGTGCCCCGACATGTGGCAGGTGGCGCAGGTCGGCGCCTGGGAATAGTCCTTGCCGAGGATCCAGGTGTCCCCGTCCAGGTTCATCTGCGCGTGCAGGTCACGGAAGGCGACGCCGTGCTTCGACTCCTCGTAGATCTCCTTCTGGGGATGGTCCGGCCCCAGGTGGCACTTCCCGCAGTTCTCGGGCTGGCGGGCGCGGCGCGGCGAGAAGTCGTGCCGGCTGTGGCAGGCGGAGCACGACCCGATCGAGCCGTCCAGGTTCAGCCGGCCGATCCCGGTGTTGGGCCACGTGCTGGCGTGGAAAAGCGGCTTGCCGTCTGGGTTCCGGGCGACGGACCCCAGGATCTCGCGGTTGGTGGGTTTCCCGTCGGGCCCCGGTTTCAGGTCGTCGACCGTGATCATCCCGCCGGAGGTCGACTGGAGCGCCACCTTGCTGCCATGGCACTGGAGGCACCCGGTAAAGGCGCTGGCCATGCCGTTGACGGTGGAGACCGCCATGCCCGGGGTCGGGGAATGCGGATCGAACGGCAGGCGCGCCCCTTCGACCGTCTCCGCGAGGAAATTGTCCAGCGACGCGAGGATGTTTCCGGCCTGGGCATGGTGGCTCTTCGCGAATTCCGCCGACTCCTGCGTGTGACACCGGGCGCAGTCGCGCGGGGTGACGACCGTCGCGATATGGTGCCCGTAATGGTCGAAGCCGTCCACGTCCCCCGCCTCCGCCTGGTGGCATTCGACGCAGCCGACGCCCTTCCGGGCGTGGGTGCTCCCCGTCCAGTGATCGACGATCCCGGCCGTCGTCTGGCGGTGGCAGTCGATGCACGCCTTCGAGCTGTCGGGAACGGAGATGCGGGGATGGCCCAGCCCCGCCTCGCTCCGGCGCCTCGTCGTCTCCTCCCACTGGACGAAGACGAGGGACGCCAGGAACAGGATCCCCAGGACCGCGATCAATCCCTGCTTGGCCTTCAGGCTCATGATCTCCCCTCGTCTAGTGCACGACGGCGGCTTCCCACACTGTCATCCCGATGATAGCAAGAACCGCGACGATCCCCACCCACACGCTCGCTTCGGCGCGCGGCAGCCGGCGCTCGAGCCATACGTCCACGAGCGGCCAGACGAACATCATGAACAGGACCAGTCCCATGCTCAAGACCGCCGCCGTCCCCGAAAACAGCTTCAGCCAGCGGAACGCGACATAGAAGAACCATTCCGGCTTGATCACCTCCGGCGTCGTCAGGGGATCGGCGCGCGGCCCCATGGTGGCCGGAAGGATCGTCGCCAGGACCGAGAGCAGGATCATGAGCACGAGGCCGATGAGGATCTCGGTGCACAGGTGGTCCGGGAAGAAATTGAAGTGGCGGGGCTCCCCGGCCGGCTCCCCCTCGAACTGGAACTCGGTCACCCCCTGCATCCGGATGATCGCGATATGGATGAAGAGGAGCACTGTCATCGTCACCGGAAGGACCGCCGCGTGCAGGATGAAGAAACGCGGGAGCGTGCGCTCGTTGTAGACGTCGCCCCCCAGCATCATGCTTTTCATGAAGCCGCCGATCACGGGGACGGTCTCGGAGATGTTCGCGCCGACGGTGGCTCCCCAGTAGCTCAATTGCTCGTAGACGAGGCTGTAGCCGGTGAAACCGGTCGTGAGCGTGCAGATGAGGAGGCACATCCCGATCATCCAGTTGATCTCCCGCGGCTTGCGGTACGCCCCGGTAAAGAAAACCCGCATCTGGTGGAGGATCACCGCGGCGATCATGAAGGTGGCCGCCCACTTGTGGACGCTCCGGATGTACCAGCCGAAGGCGGCCTCTTCCGTGATGTATTTCACGGACTCGTAGGCGGCCGAGGGGGCCGGCTGGTAATAGAACGCCAGGAGGATCCCCGTCACGATCTGGACGACGAACAGGTAGGCCGGCGTCCCCCCCAGGCAGAACCACCAGTGCTTGAGATGCCTCGGGACCGGCTCGTTCGTGAAATGGCGGATCTGCTCCTGGCGGATCGGGAGGCGTTCCGCGAACCAGTCGGCGACCCGCGCGATCACGGTTCAGGCCCCCGCGACCGGGACCTCGATGTAGAGGAGTCCCTTCTCGATCTTCAGGGGATACCGGGGAAGGGACTGCCCCGCCTCGAACGGCGGACCGCCGGTCGCCTTGCCCGACGGATCGAACGTCCCGTTGTGGCACGGACAGAAGAAGCGGTTCTGCGGCCCTTCCCAGTGCACCTGACACCCGAGATGCGGACAGGTGCTCGAGAGGGCCACGAAATCGTCGACCGTTCCCGCGCTCCCCTGGCGCGCGATCGCGACCGGGGAGCCCGCCGGCGTCCGGTAGACGAGGGAGGCCCCCGGCGAGAGCCGCGCGACCTCCGCGACGAACATCCAGGCCTTCGGCTGCGGGCGCGCCGGATAGAGATAGCGCCCCGCGATGGCGGCGAAGGCTCCGTAGGCGCCCGCGAGCCCCCCCGCCATCGCGAGGGACGCCCCCGACAGGAACGCCCGCCGGTCGACTCCGGGAGAACCGCCGCCTTCCTGGTCCCTCTCGATCATCTACACACCCCCTCCGTCCGGGGCAAGGCCGCCAACACGCCGCGAAACCGGTCGCATCATCCGGTCCCCCGTCCGTTTTTTCCAGAAATGTCCGGCTCCGGAAACGGCATGCCCGACACCCACTGGATCCCGCGCGCCCCGGAGCGCGGGCGGACGCCGCCGCGCTTCTCGCAGGCGAGGGCCTGCGCGTTCTTCTCGTACCAGGTGTCCGGCTCGCGGGTCCATCCGCGCGCGAGCCGCCTTTCCTCCAGCCCGAGGGACGCGTGGATGATCCGTCCCAGGACGGCCGCTGCGACCCGCGCCTTCCAGCCGAACGCCTCCTTCAACTCCCGGAGGTGCGACGTCATCATGGCGACCGCGCTCGCGTCTTTCCGGAATCGCCGCCTCGCGGCCCAGACGATCCCCGCGTGGGCGGTGGCGAGATCCCGGGCCTCCCGCTCGAAGCGGTCCCGGATCCGCCTGTCGGGATGGGACCGGTAGCGCCTCCAGCCTTCCAGGGTGGTCCGGCTGATTCGCACGATACTCGGCCCGTTCACCTCGAAGTCCCTGCGGAAGGCCCGCAGGAGGAATCCGGTCTCCTCGCCGTCCCGGATATGCCGGTGCCGGAAATTGAAGCGGAACTGTCCGTGGGCGTCCGCCGGCGGGACTGTCTCCTCGGACAGGAGGGACCCCTCCTGCTCGTGCCGGGCGTACAGGGCGGTCCCGGGTATCGGCGTGTACAACATGAACTGGTGGAAATCCGTCCGGTGTCCGACCGCGTAATCGATGACCGCGTCGATCGTGGACGGGGAATGATCTTCCAGGCCGATGATGGTGGACCCCAGGACACGGATCCCGTGCGACTGGAGCATCGGCACCAGTTGCCGGGTCTCGACGCCCCGAAGCTTCCGGTAGGCGCTCGCCTCCCCCTCCAGCCCAAGCCAGACCCACGAGATCCCCAGGCCCACCAGCTGTTCGATGGAGTAGGACTCCAGGATGCCGGCCGAGCTGAACACGTACAGGGACCAGCTCTTTCCCCCTTCCCGCATCAGGTCCAGGAGCCGCAGGGCCCTCTTCCGGTGCAGGAGGAAATTCTCGTCCATCACGAAGAACGACCGCGTTCCGAGCCTGGCCTCGATCTGGCACATGACCGAGAACAGGTCGTCTCCGGTCTCGTAGAAGTTGATGAACCGCCCCTTGCCTCCGAACATGGCGGAGGTCGAGCAGAAATTGCACCCCATGGGGCAGCCCACGGACGGGAGGAGCATGGCGGCGGTGCTCCCCGGCCTTTCAGGGAGCCCGAGGCCGACGACACGCGTGCCGAACGCGGAATGGACCACGGGATGTCTCACGGGAGCGTCCACGTCCTGCCGGAGGAACTTCCGGAACCAGCGCACGCCGTCCCCCTTGACGATGTGGTCCGCGTCGATCAGCTTCTCGAGACCAGGCTTGTTCGCGACGTGCCCGCCGACCACGATCGTCGCCTCGGGCAGGTGTTTCCTGACGAGCCCGCACATGACCTTGACCTTGCCCACGTTCGGGAGGATCGAGCTGATCCCGACGACGTCGTAATGATTCCCGCGGATCTCCTCGACAAACCGGTCAAGCGACGGAAAATCCAGAAGCGTGCAGGGCGCCTCGATGTTCGCCTGGAGCAGCATCAATCCGAAGGAGCGGTGGAACATCCGGAGGGAGAACCCCCCCTGGAGCCTCGTGACCTGGTTGTGATAGAGCTCCATCGGGTTGATGGACCGGCTCCCGTGCTCGTCGTCCCGGGCATACGGTCCGAACACGCTTGCGAGCAGGACAGTCGCCCGTATTCCCTTGGGATGGACGGATTCACTCATGCGCGGCGGCCATGCTTCCGGCCCGATCAACGGGCCGCGGATAGAAGTCGACTGTCCGGGACCGGAACATGTCGTCGCGGCGGTAGACGGGAAATCCCGGGCACATCGCCTTCGCGGCGTCGCACGCGCGCCGGAATTCACCCGCGTCCAGGTCCAGGGCCGCCGCGTTGGGCCGCCCCCCGCGCCCGACCGGCAGGAAGCGGTAGAGATGCCATGCATGCAGGGCTCCGCCCGACGCGCGGTACCCCGCGAGAAAGCGCGCCAGATCCGGAAGTCCCGGGGCGGTCTGGCGCGTCACGACGGTCGAGACCGTCACCGGCTTTCCGGCGGCGCGCAGCTCCTCGAGACGGTCGAGCATGAGCTCATGATGCGAGGCGCGCCAGATCCGCAAGCCGTCATGGACGGCGGGGTCGACCGATTCCAGGGGCAGGACGTACCGGTCGATCCCGGGAAGGCGGGCGAACCCCTCGGGAAGCGGAATCCCGTTCGTCCCCACCTGGACCAGGAGCCCCGCCGACTTGGCCCGGGCAGCAAGCCGCACCACGTCGTGCCGCCATTCGAACGGCTCCCCGCCCCCCAGGACAACGCTGCGCGCCCCCGCATCACGTGCCGTGAGAACCGCCTCCAGCGCTTCGCCGAAAGACAGTTCCCGGAAATGATCGGTGGCGCAGAAGCGGCACGCCATGCGGCACCCCGGGTGCAGCATGACCACGACGACGGCAGGATTCTCCATCAGCCCGGTTGCCCGGCGAGCGCCCGCGCGCGCTGGAGCGCCAGGCGCGCCGCCCCGACGGCGCCGCTGAACTGGACGATCTCCTCCGGCGGGACGTTGACCGGCGCCTTCACGGCGTCGCGAATGGCGGCCGAAAGGCTGGGGAAACGCAGGATGCCCCCCACGACCGTGAATTCCGGCTCCATCTGGATCCGGCGCATGAGCTGGACGGCCCGCTCCACGAGCGACACGATCGCCCCCTGCATGATGTCGGAAGGAGCCACGCCGGAAGAGACGTGGTTGATGACCTCGGACTCCGCGAAGACCGCGCAGACCCCGGAAATGGTGACCGGTGTCTTCGACGTCGCGGCGAGCGGCCCGATCTCCTCGGTGGCGAATCCCAGATAGCGCGCCGTCTTCTCGAGGAATGCCCCTGTCCCGGCCGCGCACTTGTCGTTCAGACGGAAGGAGACGACCTTTCCCTTTCCGTCGAGGCGGCTCGCCTTCATCGTCTGCGCGCCGATGTCGAGGACCGTGCGCGTCTTCGGGAACATCAGGGACGCCCCGCGCGCATGGGCCGTCAGATCGGTCACCTGCGCGTCCCGGAACGACACCTGGGCGCGCCCGAATCCGGTGCTCACCGCATAGGCGAGCGACTCCCGGGAAAGGCCCGCCGACCGGAGGCACCCGTCCAGGGCCTCCTCCGCCACCTGCGCGAACCGGAATCCCGACGGCCGCATTTCCCGCGCCGCGATCCCCCCCTCCTCGTCAAGAAGGGCGACCTTCGTGTAGGCCGATCCCACATCCACGCCGGCGAAACACCTCACGGGCCCGCCCTCTCCACTGCGCGCGTCCGGAGCCCGCGTTCGACGCGATCCATCGCGAAGAGCGCTCCCCCGATCGCCCCGGCGAAGTGCGCCTCCTCGCTCACGTTGAGGGAAAACCCCAACTGGCTCTCGAGCACCCGCACCATGCCCGCGTTGCGGGCAACACCGCCGGTGAACGTGACCTCCCGTTCGATCCCCACGCGCCGGAGGAGCGCCATCGAACGCGTCGCGATCGACTGGTGGACCCCCAGCAGGATGTCCTCGATCTTCTTTCCCTTCCCGAGCCACGAAAGCACCTCGGACTCGGCGAAAACCGTGCAGGTGGTGCTGATCTTGACGGGTCGCGTCGACGCGAGGGCGAGCCCCCCGAGGTCCGAGAGCGGCAGGTCCAGCGCCGCCGCCGCCGACTGGAGGAACCGGCCCGTCCCGGCGGCGCACTTGTCGTTCATGCAGAAGTCGCCGATCTCGCCTCCCGGCCCCACCCGGATCGCCTTGGTGTCCTGGCCGCCCATGTCGAGAACCGTGCGCGTCCCCGGGAAGAGATGGGCCGCCCCGCGGGCGTGGCAGCTGATCTCGGTGATCTGGTCGTCCCCGAACGTGATCCGGTACCGGCCGTATCCGGTTCCGACGACGAAGAGGACGTCCTGCTCCTGCGCGATCCCCGCCTCCCCCAGGGCCTTCCGGAAGGCGGTCTCGGCCGCCGCCAGGACGTTCGCGCCGGTCGGGACGAGCGCGCGTCCCGCGACGCGGCGCGCCTCGTCCACGACAGCGGCCTTCGTCTGCGTGGACCCGACGTCAACCCCGGCCGCGTAGCGGGTCACCGGCCCCCCCGCGCACGGCGCGCCGCCAGCGCCTCGAAGAAGGCGTCGATCCGGTTCTTCATCTGCGCCTCCGACACGACGCGCCGGTCCATCATGTCGGATTCCAT
Source organism: uncultured Planctomycetales bacterium (assembly GCA_964455625.1). Classification (GTDB taxonomy): domain Bacteria; phylum Planctomycetota; class SBBH01; order SBBH01; family SBBH01; genus SBBH01. Next base: position 144,156 of record CAYVXZ010000005.1, read on the forward strand.
GAGAAGGCTCGGAAGGTCGAGCCGCTCCATGAGGCTCCGGCGGGCGTCCGCCATCCCGGTGGAGGTGGTGCGGCAGCTTTTCACCGGATGGAACACCACACCGTCGATCCCGTAGGAGCGCGCCGCCGACTCGATCGACAGTTCGGGACAGAACATGCTGTCCATGGCGTCGCGGACCCCCAGGAAGACCCCCTCGGCAAGACTCTCGACGGGACGGGCCAGGTCGTACTCGAATTCCACGTTGGCGCCGCCCGAGGCGAATCGCATGTACGTGGAGGTGACGAAGCTGCCGCCCCAGTGCGCGAACATCTCGTTGAACCGCCGGTAGATCGGGTAGCACGGAACCCCCGCCACCGCGAGTCGGTACTTCTCCTCCGCGACCGTCCCGATCCCGCGCGTGGACTTGTGGGCCAGCTCGTCCACCACGTCCCGGAAATAGGCCGCCCCCTCCGGCGTCCCGCGGAAGGCGTTGGCCACGCCCAGATAGACCGTCCCGTCCATCAGGGCGTTGTAAGGGGCCGGGCGGCACCGGTTCAGGTCGAGGATGCGCCGGTAGGCGCGCCCCAGGATGTTGGCATCCGACAGGGTCTGGCGCAGCCGGTCGATGTCCAGGCGCTTCCCGGACACCTCCTCGCACAGCTCGACGAGCTCCCGGACCTGCCCCTCGACGTAGGCGAGGTCCGCCGCGTACGACCCGCGCCCGGGGGCGTCCCCCCGACCCGCAACGCGGCTGCCGGGCACGTCCAGGGTGAAGACGGGCGCCCCGTGAAAACGCTCCCAGATCTCGCCCCATTTGATATAGGTGTTGCAGGCGTTCGTGAGGACCACGAGCCCCGGTTTCGGGAGGCGCCCCATCGCGTGGGACCCCTTGCGCAACTGCATCGCGACGTCGGCCTTGACGTACCCGCAGATGTCGGGCGAGTAGCCGTAGTCCTCGGCCTGCCCCAGGTAGTCCTGCGAGACGCGCCGGACGGCGGATTGCAGGGCGTTGATCTCCGGAAAGACGACGGGGAATCCGAAGACCCTCAAGAGCTCCGCGAGGCTTCCCATGACAAAGACGTAGGCGGCCTTCTCGCCCCGCTCGGCCGAGGCCGTGAGACCGGCGAACCACTTCCGGAAGAGCTCCGCGCCGGCCTGCGCGCCCCGCCCCACGACCGGATCCACGTCGGCGGGCGCGCTCATTCGAACAGGACGCTCTCGACGAACGTCTCCAGCTGCATGTCGAGGGAATCGAAGCTGGTCATGTTCTCCTCGAACTCGCTCACGAAATAGGGGATCCCCTCCTTCTCCAGCGTCTTCGTGAAGGCGACCTGCTCCTCCAGCCCCGGCTCGCACATCTTGGCCGCAAGCACCACGACGGCGGTGGCCCGCGCCTGCCGGATGGCGGAAAGGAGCATCCTTTCCTTGGGCTTCCGGAGGTCGTGCTGGACGGGACTCCAGCCCGACTTGTCGAGATACGCCTCCGCGAGGGCGTGGAGCGGCGCGTCCCCGGCCGCCACGTCGCCCGTGATCCACCGGATCCCGACCAGCAGGTCGTCGTCGACCACGTCGCAACTTTCCGTCAGGGAACGGAGAAGATCGAGCGGAGGCTGTTCGCAAAACCCGCCGACCAGGACCACCCTGATCTTGTCCCTCGGGCGCACGCGGCGCTCCCCCGCCGCGGCCAGGGCCCGCGCCAGAAGGGCGTTGTGCTCCCCGCGCGGCAGGAGCGTCCCGACGGCCATGAGGAGGTAATTCTCGTACACCGAAAGGAGCCACGGGCGCTCGCGCCGCATGGCGTAAAGATCCCGCAGGAGCCGCCGGTTCTCGTTGAAGACGGCGACCGACGCGGCCAGGGCCGCCTCGCTCACGGGCCGGCTGGTCACCTCCTCGACCCGCGCGAGAAGCCTCCGGTACTCCCCGGCCAGATATCCGGCGGCGTGGCGCGAGTTGGCGTTCTGGGGCAGGTAGAGGATCTCGCACGGATAGCGGACGTTCCGTCCCCAGATCGCCGCCAGGTTCCGGGCGGCATCGCAGATCGGATGCGTCACGAACATGTCGAGGGGAAGCTGGCCGCCCAGGGCCGGTTCGAGCGACGTCTTCACGATCGAGCACAGGTAGGAGCCGAAGCGCGCGTCGGCCTGTCGCGCCTCCAAGCGCGACCCCATGACCTTCACGGGAAGCATCCCGGCGGCATGCGGGATCTCCTCCGGGCAGTAGACCTGGAAATGCCCGAACACCTTTCCGCCCGCGGCGCGCCAGGCGCGCACCGTGGGATATCCGGGGTCCTCGAGAAGATCCCGGCAGGCCGCGAGGATCCCTTCGAGGGGCTTCCCCTCCCATTCCCCCCAGATCCGGTCCGGTCCCGTCCCCGAGGCGACGCTCACACGGATCTCCAGACGGGCTTTCGCTTCTCCATGAAAGCACGGATCCCTTCCAGGGCGTCCTCGGAATCCGCGAGGCGCTCGATATACAGCCGCTCGGCATCCACAAGGGCCGCGGCCGGGGGCTTGCCGACGGATTGCCGCAGGGCCTGGCGTGCCGACTTGAGGGCGTGCAGGCTCTTTCCGCGAAGCGTCTCGAGAAGGGACTCGATCCGGCTGTCGATCTCCTCCGCCGGACAGAGATGGCTCACGAGACCGATCCGCTCCGCCTCCTTCGCGTCCAGGACGCGCCCCGTCAGGACCATCTCGGCGTTCCTCCGGTAGCCGATCACGGGGCTGAAAAAGGCGGCGGCGGCGGGCGGGAAGGCGGCCAGGTTGATTTCGGGAAGCCCGAACGTGGCCTGGGGCGTCGCGAACACCCAGTCGCAGGCGCCGGCGAGCTCGCATCCGCCGCCCAGCGCGGCGCCGTGGACGCGCGCGATCGTCGGGACACCGAGCCGCTCGAGCGCCAGGAAGATCCCGCTGAACTCCGCCAGGATGTCACGCACCTTGTCCGGAAGGTGGTCGGCGACGTTGACCCCCGCCGAGAACGCCTTCCCTTCCCCGGCGATAAGGACCGCCCGGACCCCGCCCTCCCGCGCCGCGTCCTCGATCGCCTGCCGCAATTCGCGCATCGCGGCGAGATCCAGGACATTGAGGGGCGGCCGTCGCAGGATCAGGCGCAGGACACCGCGGTCAAGGACCGAGCCGATCGCCCCGCCGCTCAACGCTTCCCCGCCTTCTGCCCCTTGGACGTCTTGCACGCCTCGCCGGCCAGCGAAGCGCCGCAGAGCCCGCAGTGTCTGAACGTCTCCGGCATCCCCTTCGCCCCGCAGGAGCGGCAATCCTGGTCGTTCGCCCCCCACAGGGTCTCGCTCGCCTCTCCGTCCGCGGCCTTCCGCCGGATCCCCCGGTAGTCCGGCTGGCGCTTCTCGACGAAGGCGCGCATCCCCTCGTACGGTTCGAGCCCGGTGAAATGCAGGGAAAGCCACTCGCGCGCATGACCGATCGTCTGATGCCACGCGAAATCCTTCCAGAAATTCGCCTGCTGCTTCGTATAGCGCATGCACTCCGGAAACTTGTCGAGGAGCTTGCGGCAGAGCACGTCGACCGCCGCGTCGAGCTCGGCGTAAGGAACCACCTGGTTCACGAGCCCCCAGGAGAGCGCCTTCGCGGCATCGACAGGCTCGCAAAGCCACAGGATCTCCCGGGCCCTCCGGTCCCCGACAGTGATCGGAAGCCATTGCGTGGCGCCACCGGCCGCGACGCTTCCGACGCGTGTCCCCACCTGGCGGATCGTGGCATGATCCGCCATTACCGCCAGGTCACAGGCCAGGTTGAACTCGTTCCCGCCGCCGGCCACGATCCCGTTGATCCGCGCGATCACGGGCTTTCCGATCCCGCGCAACGCGTCATGGCACTCCTGGAAGAGCCCCATGTACTTCCAGTAATCCCTCGGGCGGGCGGTATAGGTCTCGGCATACTCCTTGACGTCGCCGCCGGTGCAGAACGCCTTGTCGCCGGCTCCGGTGAGGACGACCACACCGACGGCATCGTCCCAGGCGGCGTCCCGGAACGCCTGGCGCAGCTCCTCGAGCATCGGCGTGTTGTAGGAGTTGTAGACGTCGGGCCGGTTGAAGGTGATCCGCGCCACGCCGTCCCTGACCGCGTACAGGATGTGGCGCCAGGCGCGGGGCGGCTCTCCCACGGCCTCCCGGAACGATTTCCGGACAGTCCGTCCGTTTTTCACGCACGCCTCCCTTCCCCGTCCATGACCACGATCGACCGCAATCCCTTTCCGGCGCGCAGGGCGTCGAACCCCTCCGTGATCCGCCGCAGGGGAAACCGCCCCGTGACGAGCGGCTTCACCTGGAGGCGACCCTCCGCGATCATCCCGAGAAGAGGCGCGTACGCCTCCCGGGGGCACCCCAGGCTTCCGACGATCTCCTGCTCGAAGAACATGACGCGCGAGAAAGGTATGGCGACCTCCTCGGGACAGTAGCCGACGGAGCAGAACCGCCCTCCCCGGCGAAGCGTCCCGAACGCCTGCGCGATGGTTTTCGCGCTTCCGATCACCTCGAAAGCGATGTCGGCGCCGCCTCCCGTGAGCCGGCGGACTTCCTTCTCCGCGGCGGGCGTCTCGCGGGCGTTCACCACGCGCCGCGCGCCGAGCCCCCGCGCCCACTCCAGCGCCTCGGGCCGGACGTCCACCGCGATCACGTCCGCGCCGGCCGCGGCGGCGCACTGGACGACGCTCAACCCCACGCCGCCGCACCCGAAGACGGCGACCGCGTCCCCCGGCCTCACCCGCGCGCGGTCGCGCACGGCATGGAAGGCGGTCGAGAGCGCGTCCGCCACGACGCTCGCCTCCTCGAGCGGGATCCTGTCCGGCAGGAGGACGCACTCGGAGGCCGGAACCGCGAGATATTCCGCGAATCCCCCGTCGGCGTGGTTTCCCGGCATCACCAGGTTCTCGCAGATCGTCTCGCGCCCGTCCCGGCACGAGCGGCAGCGCCGGCAGGCCCACGTGGACGGCACCAGCACGCGGTCTCCTTCCTTGAGGCCGGCCTTTCCGGCGCCGAGCGCCGCGACCGTTCCCGTGACCTCATGTCCCAGGATCACGGGCGGAGGCTTTCCGGTGGGGACGCCGTGGTCCAGATAGTGGAGGTCCGTATGGCAGATGCCGCACGCGGCCACCTTCACGATCGCCTGCCCGGCGTCCGGAGACGGACGCGCCACATCCTCCAGCCGGATCCCGTCCCGCGCACCACGGAAGACCGCGGCCAGCATCAAGCAGTCTCCTTCGCGCGGTGTCCGGCGCAGACGTCGCAGCAGGCGCCGATCCGCCGCATCCCGTCGAAGACGGCTTCCTTCTCGCCGGGCGGCAGGATGCCTTCGGCCAGCGGAAAGAGAACCTCGTTCTCCTTCCGGATGTGAAGCCGGAGGAAATCGACGAATTCCTCGACGTCAGCCAGGAGTGTCCGTCCCCCCGCCGCCCCCCCTCCCGCATCGACATCCCGGCGGATCCGCTCCACGAGCCCCTTCTCGATCTGGTGCTCGTGCAACATGCAACCAACAGGCGACCCGTTTTCGCCGCAGGCGCGCGCGATGGCCGGAAACAGGATTTCCTCCTCCTTGCGCCGGTGAAGCTGGATGTCCACCTCGAAGAACGGGAGAAGCGAGGCGACTCCCGCCACGTTCCCGGAGGCCGCGGCATGCCGGATCTCCCCCAGTTTCTTCAGGACCGTCTCGTGCTCCGCTACCAGGATATCGGTCATGCTCATATGTCCCTCTCCTGCGATGGTTTCCCGGGGCAAATCGTCCTTAACTCTCCGTACGACGAGCAATTGAAGTGCCATGGGCCGTACGCCGTCTGACGCCGGCTTCGACGGGTGATATTCCGCACCGGATGCGGGTTTTGCCCCAGCACCCTTCGATGCCACGGCCAGAGGAAACGCGCTTCGCTTCGGGAGATCGTCATGGCGCGCCCGCGTATCGCTACGCGGTCTGGCCGCCGTCGACGGGGATGACGGCACCCGTCACATGCCGCGCTCCCGGCGACAGGAGGAACACGATCACCTCGGCGATATCCTCCGGGCGGGCGATCCGCCCCAAGGCAGACTCCGCCCGGGCCCGCCCCATGACCTCCCGGGGAAGCCGGGCCGTGAGGGGAGTCCTTACCATCCCGGGGGCGACGGCGTTCACGGTCACGCCGGCCCCCCCCAGCTCGCGCGCGCAGACGCGCGTGAGTCCCAAAAGCCCCGCCTTCGCGGCCGAATAGTTCGCCAGACCCGCCTTCCCGCGGAGGCCGTTGATTGAAGAGACATTCACGATCGCCCCGCGCCGGCGGCTCCGCATCCCCGAAGCGGCGGCCCGGATGTAGTTGAAGGCCCCCTTCAGGTTCACGTCGAGGACATCGTCCCAGGCGGATTCCTCCATTCTCCAGCAGACCGCGTCCCGCGAGATCCCGGCGCAGTTCACGAGCCCGTCGATGCCCCCGCAATTGGCCTCGACCCAACGGACGGCTTCCTCGGCCCTTTGAAAGTCGCGCACGTCCGCCTCGATCGCCTGCCCGCCGGCCCGTGCGGTGAGGGCCGCCGCCGCGCGCGAGACGCGCCGGTCGACGATGCAGACGCGATCCCCTCGCGATGCCAGGAGTCGCGAGACCGCCAGGCCGATCCCCGAGGACCCGCCTGTCACCAGGACCGTCCGCCGCCGTCTCATGCCGTCCCGCGCCGGGCGGCCGTCTTCGCCTTCTTGCCGCGCCCCGACCCGACCGGCTCGAAGTGCGCCGTGAAATGCCGCAGGTACGGCGGCTCCCAGGCGATCCGGTATCCCCCCAGTTCCCCGCGGCGGCGGTAGACCGCCTCGATCCGGTCGACGACATACGCCAGATGGTTCTGCGTATAGGCACGCCTCGGGAACGCCAGTCGTACAAGCTCCAGGGCCGCAGGCTTCCAGGTCCCCTCGGTTGTCCGCCGGCCGAACATGACGGACCCGACCTCCACCGAACGGATTCCCCCCTCCAGGTAGAGCGCGCACGCCAGGGACTGGCCCGGGAACCGGTCCGACGGGACCTGCGGCAGGAACGCCCGCGCATCAAGATAGACCGCGTGTCCTCCCGCCGGCCGGTAGACCGGGATCCCCCGCGCATGGAGCGCCTCCACCATCCACCGCAAGGTCCCCGTCCGGTAGGCGAGATAGGTCTCGTCCAGGACCTCCTCGAGCCCCTGGGCCACCGCCTCGAGGTCCCGTCCGGCCATCCCGCCGTAGGTCGGAAACCCCTCGGTGAGGATGAGGAGCCGCCGTGCCTTTTCCGCGAGGGCGTCGTCATTGGTGGCGATGAATCCGCCCATGTTCGCAAGGCCGTCCTTCTTGGCGCTCATGGTGCAGCCGTCGGCCAGGGCAAACATCTGGCGGACCACCTCGCGCACCGGAACGTCACGGTATGCCGGGTCGCGCTCCTTGACGAGCCAGGCATTCTCCGCGAAGCGGCAGGCGTCGATGTACAGCGGGACGCCATACTGCGAGAGAAGCCGTTTCGCCTGGCGGATGTTGTCGATCGAGACCGGCTGTCCCGCCGCCGTGTTGTTTGTCACCGTCATCATGGCGAGCGGAACCGTCTCCGCCGGATGGCGCTTCAGGAACGCCGCGAGCTTCGCCATGTCCATGTTCCCCTTGAACGGGAACGGGGAAGCGGGGTCCGACGACTCGGGAGTCCGCAGGTCGACCGCCTCGGCGCCGGAGAATTCGACGTTGGCGCGCGTCGTGTCGAAATGGGCGTTCGAGGGAATCGCCTTCCCTTTCCCCCCGACCAGCGAGAAGAGGATCCGTTCCGCGGCCCGTCCCTGGTGCGTGGGGATCACGTGCTTGTACCCCGTCAGGTCCTTCACCACCGACTCGAACCGGAAGAAGGACGACGACCCCGCGTACGACTCGTCCCCCTTCATGAGGGCTCCCCATTGAGCCGAGGACATCGCGGCGGTGCCGCTGTCGGTGAGGAGGTCGATCATGCAGTCTTCAGCATGGATCAGGAACAGGTTGTGATGGGCCTTCCGGAGGATCGCCTCCCGTTCCTCGCGCGTCGTGATCCGGAACGGCTGGACCGACTTGATCCGGAACGGCTCCAGGGGGAGTCCGTTCGCCAGGCACGTCTGCCCCCCGGGCGTCGCCTTGCCGTTCACCGAGCTTCCCTTACGCGACTTCGCCATGCCCCCTCCGTTCTCGATGCACTCCACAGCAACAGCAGGTCTTTTTGTCGCGCAAACCGCTTGCCAAAGGACGTCAGGTCAGCGGCCCCTGTTTCTTGCGGAAAGCGGGCAATATTTCCCGCTCGGCGGGACTTTTCCGGAAGGGCCTCCGCCACGCTGACGCAGGGAAAGTGGCACCGGAATTGCCCCTTTCTCCGCTCGTATGGTCTCCCTGCTGCATGAGAGGAGGGTGTCATGACCGGATTCATCGGAGGACTCGGCGCGGGCGAGATGGCCGTCATCCTGCTCCTGGCGATCCTGCTTTTCGGGGCGCGCAAGATCCCGGAGCTCGCCAAGGGAATGGGGCAGGCGATCAGCGAATTCAAGAAAGGGATGTCCGAGAAGACCTGATGACCGGACGCCTGCCGTTCACCACCGACTGCCCCAAAGGAGAAGCTCCATGAAAAGACTCTTGTCCGCCCTCTCCGCGTTCGTCCTGTGTCAGGCCGCCTCTCCGGCGGCCGACGATGCGGGATCCGCTCCGCCGGCCTTGCGATGGGAGACGAAGCTCCCCCTTGAGAAAGTCGTGCTCACGGGCGAGATCCGCCAGCGCCTGGAGCTCCAGGACAACTACGACCTCGACGGCCCCACGGCGGACGACGAGGACTTCGTCGCCTCCCGGATCCGCTTCGGGATCGAGGTCGTGGCAAGCAAGGACTGGAACGGTTTCATCCAGGTGCAGGACGCACGGAACTGGGGAGGAAGTCCCTCGGCCTCCACGGGAAACACCCAGGCGACCCAGAGCGACAGCACCGACATCCAGCAGGGGTACGTGCGGGGGAAGCCCTATGAACAGGTCACGTTCACCGCGGGACGACAGGCCTGGTCTTTCGGGCAGGAAAAGCTCATCGGAAGCGGGGGATGGGCCAATACCGGCCGGGCGTTCGACGGCCTCCGCCTGGTCCACGCGCGCGACGCGGTCGAGATGAACCTGCTCCTCTCCAAGGTCGCCAACGCCCCCTCCGCCGACGAGCGGGACATCAATTTCGGCGGCGTCTACGCGACCGTGAAGGCGATCGAGGAATGGCCTTTCGACCTCTACTGGCTGGAGCTCCGCGACGAACGCAAGTCCCGCGGGGAGATCGCCGCCAAGCGCGCCGAGAAGACCGACATCCACACCGTGGGGTTCCAGATGTCGCGAAAGGAGATCGTCGCCGGACCGGGCATGCTCGACGGCGGGGTCGAGACCGACTGGCAGTCGGGCCAACGGGGGAGCGACTCCCTTTCCGCCTCCGCCCATCACGCGCGGGCCGGTTACACCTGGAGCGACGCGGACTGGAAGCCCCGGATCGGCGCGGAGGTCGATCTCGCCTCGGGGGACGGCGATCCGGCCGACGGCGACGAAGGGACGTTCGACCAGCTCTTCCCGACCGGCCACAGGTTCCACGGCATCACCGACCGGATCGGGCGGCGCAACCTCTTCGCCCGGATGCTCGTCGCCAGCGTCCAGCCTCGCGAGAAATGGCGCGTGCGGGTGGAATACCACCTCTTCCGCCTGGAGAACGCCCATGACAGCCCTTACGCGGCGAGCGGCTCTATCCTCCGGACGAACACCCTCGCCGCGGCGGGAGGGGCCCCGAAGGACCTGGGGGACGAGGTCGATCTCGTCGTGAACTACCAGCACAACGCCTGGTGGGGACTCGAGGGTGGCGTCGGCTACTTCGACTCCGGCCGTTACTTCACGGAAGTCCGCAGCGCCGCCGGGGCCGGACAGGGTCCGGCGGTCTTCAGCTACCTCCAGAGCACCTTCAAGTTCTAGGAGCCTGGGAGTCGAAAGGGGCGGACGGCTCGGCCGTCCGCCCCCCCGCTTTTTCAGCAGGGCTTCTCGCACCCCTTCCGGGTGTAGTACCACCAGTTGATCGCCGTCGCGAGGGCATAGAACGCCGCCGCGCCGTAGAAGAAGGGTTTCGCGGACCCGGTCATGGTGATCGCCTTCCCGATGAGGGACGAGAAGACGAACGGGCCGAATGCGGCGATCGCCCCGGTCCATCCCAGCACACCGGCTCCCTGTCGGGGGTTATGCGAGAAGATCAGGGGGTATTGCCGGAACGTCGAGGCGTTTCCCACTCCGCTGAAGAAGAAGATCGCCAGCATCATGCCGACGAAAAGACCGAACGAGTCGAGCGACCCCGGCGTCAGGAGCCCCATCATCGGGATCGCCACCGCGCAGCCGATCAGTCCCAGGCCCGCCAGATGCGTCAGGATCGCGCCCCCCGTCTTGTCGGAGACGAACCCGAAGATCACCCGGACGGCGGACCCCACCAGCGGCCCCCAGAAGGCGTACTTCAAGGGATCCGGGGCTCCCTCGAACTTGCCGTACACCTCCTTGATCATCAGCGGAAACGAGGCCGAAAAGCCGGAGAACGAGCCGAAGGTCATGACGTACGTGATCGTGCAGAACCAGGTGTGCTTGTTCCCGAAGATGTCGAGCTGCTCCCTGAAGGATGCCTTCACCGGAACGCTCCGCAGGCCCAGCCAGGCCGCGATGCCGAACAGGACCAGAAGCGGCACGTACCAGAAGGCGGCGTTCTGGACCCAGACCTCCTTCGTCACGGCCCCCTTGGTGAAGGTCTGCGACACGCCGAACACCCCGGCGATCGAAAACCCGATGATCCAGGGTGTCACGAATTGCGTCAGGCTGACACCGAAATTGCCGATCCCGGCCTGGATCCCGAGCGCCGTTCCCTGGAGGCGCTTGGGAAAAAAAAGGCTCGTCGAGGGCATGTACGACGAGAAATCCCCCCCGCCGAAGCCGGCCAGGAACGCGAAGAGGAGGAAGACCCAGAAGGGAGTCCCCGGATCGAGGATCGCCATCCCGATCCCGATGCAGGGGATCAGCTTGAGGAAGGTGGCGACGGTGATGACGTTCCTCGTCCCGAAAATGGGAATCAGGAACGTGTGGATGATCCGCAGGGATCCTCCCGCCAGGCCCGGCATGGCCGCCAGCCAGAAAAGCTCCATCGTCGAGAACTTGAACCCGATGTTCGGGAGGCGCACCACGATCGCGCTCATCATGAACCACGATGCGAAGGAGAGGACCAGCGTCAGGGTCGTGATCGTCAGGGTGCGCCAGGCGAGCCGGCTCCCCTCCCGTTTCCAGAACTCGGGATCCTCCGGTGTCCAATGCGCGAGCCAATTCGCCATGTCACACCTCCCTTGTGGTGCCGTGCGGCATCGCCGTCACCGTTCGCCCCCGCGGCCGGCCCCTGCGGAATGCGCCGAGTGGGCGACCGACAAGGCCGGGAGGCTTTCCACCAGATACGGGTCATTCATCGGGACCAGCGCTGCCCCGGCCAGTGTCCGGCAGAAGACAAGCCAGTACAGGCCGAGGACACCTGCCGTCAGGACCCCGATGGAAACTGCCCCCACAGCCCCTGAATGGGGCGGAAGGAGGCCCAGGAAGAGATCCAGCCACCGCCCCAGGAGGACCAGGACGCTCACGTTGGCGAGCACTTTCAGACTCATCTTGGGAGCGAGAGGCAGGAGGAAGACGAACGGAACCCCCCAGTTCAGGACAACGTTGATATAGAACAGGGGAAGCAGCGTGTCGTGCTGGCGCGTGATGTAGTGCGACGTCTCCTCCGGATTGTTGACGTACCAGATCAGCATGTACTGGCAGAACCAGATGTAGACCCAGAAGGAAGACATGCCGAAGAGGAGCTTCCCCAGATCATGCTGATGCTTCTCGGCGTAGACGCCCCGCATGAAGCCGATGCGCCAGAGCCAGCCGGCCGCGAGGAGGATCGCCGAAAGCCCCCCGATGAAAAGCCCCGCGAACTGGTACACCCCGAACATGGTGCTGACCCAGGTCGGCTCCCGCGACATGATCCAGTCGAAGCTGGCCAGCGAGTATGTGAGCCCGAAAAGGACCAGGAACGCGGCCGAAAGGAGCGTCAGGCGACGCGTGTGCTCCAGGGAGGGATCGGCGTCCTGCCGGCGCGAAGCGGCCACCATGGCCCGCGTCATGACGATCCAGGCCAGGACGTATACCGCCGCCCGCACCAGAAAGAAGGGTCGGCTCAACCAGAAATGCTTGAACGCGCCGTGAAGGGCATGGGGATCCGCCGCCCACGGATAGATGTCCGGACAGAAGATCAGCGCGGCGAGGACCATCCCCCCTCCCACAGGGACGAGCGCCGTCAGGGCCTCCGGAACCCGCCGGAAGGCGGTGCTCCAGCCGGCCCCCGCGACGCTCTGGAGGGCGATGAACACCGCGCCCGCGAGCCCCAGCTGGATGCCGAAATACCCGAGGAGGAGGACGTGGGTCCAGACGGCCTCCGGGGCCAGGAAAAGACCGACGGCTCCCGCCGCCGCCCCCGCCCGGACAAGCCACCCGGCCAGGCGGGCCGGGCCGGATGGAACCATGAACCGTCTCGCGAGTCCGCTCATGCGCCGCTCCTCACCGGTTCTGCAGCTTGAGAACATGGAGAATCACCGCCCACCGGTCTTCAGGGGGGATCTGCGCCGCATACGGCGCCATGTTTCCCTGGCCGTGCGTCAGAACGTGATACAAGCGCCCCTCCGGCATCTTCGCGGACGGGCCGTCCACCAGGGACGGCGGGGGCGGAACGCCGCGGCGCGTGACGGGGCCTCCCCCCGTCCCGTCGTGGCCATGGCAGACCGCGCAGAATCGCGCATAAATCTCGGCGCCGCGCCGGAGCCGGTCCGCGTCGGAAACGGCGAAGGGGTTGGAAAGCTCCCGCCCCGCCCGCTCGGCGTCTTCCGGGGTCGCTTCATAATGAAACGGCATCCGGCCCCGCGCGATCGTCCCTTCCCGGGGGGGCTGGGCGGCGGTTCCGCCCGGAAGCGCCGCGTGCGGCGCGTCGCTCGGATAGGCCACGAAGGAGGCCATGTCGGCGAGCGGATCCGGGTTCGGGTCCGCGGGATCCCGGACGAGCGCCAGGTTCAGGAAGACGGTCGCCGCCAGGCCCAGCCCCAGGCCCCACTGGAGGATCCGGTGGCCACTTCCGGGACAGGCGGGATCCGGCACCGCCGCCTCCCTCTCCTCGACGACCACGGCCCCGCAGGAGCGGAGCATCGCGAGGACGGCCCGTGTGTCCGTCGCCGCCCCCTCCGCTTCGATCGCGATGAGAAAGCGGGAATCGGTCGATTGGGGATCCAGGACCCGCGCCCTCTTCCCCGGATAGAGACGGGACACGACAAAGAAGAGAAGCACGGTCCCGATCCCGGCCAGGAGGACCATCACCTCGAATGCCACCGGCATGTACGCCGGCCAGGCGTTGAACGGGCGCCCCCCCACGTTGATCGGCCAGTCGACGGAGTGCGTCCAGGTCTGTAGCGTCATCGCCGCGGCGAACCCGGCGAGTCCCAGGACGAAGCAGGCCCTCCCCAACCACGAAGGGGCGAGCCCCATCGCGGTCTCGAGGCCGTGGACCGGATACGGCGTGAAGACATCGGCGATCGGATACCCGCGGCGCCGGGCCTCGGCGACGGCAGCCAGGGTCCCTTTCTCGCTCTCGAAAGACCCGAGGAGGAGACGCGCGCTCACGGATGGTCTCCCCTGGAAGAGGGCCGGGCAAACCCCAGGACCCCCTTAATCTCGGCGATGGCGATCACGGGAAGAACGCGACAGAAAATCAGGAAGCAGGTGAAGAAAAGGCCGAAGCTCCCCGCGAACGTCGCCAGCTCCACCCAGCTGGGGGAGTAACTCGACCAGCTGGAGGGGAGGAAGTCCCGGTGCAGGGAGCTCACGATGATCACGAACCGCTCGAACCACATCCCGACATTCACGAGAAGCGACAGGACGAAAAGGACCGGCACGCAGGTCCGGACCGACCGGAACCAGAGGAACTGCGGCACGAGGACGTTGCACCCCACCATGATCCAGTAGGCCCAGGCCATGGGGCCCAGCGCCCGGTTCATGAAGACGAAATGCTCGTAGGGGTTCCCCGAATAGAGCGCCATGAAAAACTCGGTCCCGTAGGCGAGCGCCACCAGGCCGCTCATCGCGAGGACGATCTTGGCCATCGCATCCAGGTGGCGCGTCGTGATGTAGTCCTGGAGGTTCATGACCTTGCGCGCGACGATCATGAGGGTCAGCACCATCGACATCCCGGAGAAGATGGCCCCCGCCACGAAATACGGCGGGAAGATCGTGGCGTGCCATCCGGGAAGGACCGAGGTGGCGAAGTCCGTGCTCACGATCGTGTGGACCGACACCACGAGCGGTGTCGCGAGCCCCGCCAGGAGGAGATACACCTTCTCGTAGTGGTTCCAGGTCCGCGCCGATCCGTTCCATCCCAGGCTGAAGAAGGAAAGGATCCTCTGGCGAAGCCCCGGCCGCGCGCGATCCCGGAGGGTCGCGAGGTCCGGGATCAGCCCGATGTACCAGAAGACGAGCGACGTGAGGAAATAGGTGGAGATGGCGAAGAAATCCCATACGAGGGGAGAGCGGAAGTTGACCCAGAGCGGACCCCGCGTGTTGGGATACGGGACGATCCAGTAGAAAAGCCACGGCCGCCCCATGTGGATGACGGGAAAGATCCCCGCGCACATGACGGCGAAGAGCGTCATCGCCTCGGCGGAGCGGTTCACCGCCGTCCGCCACCTCTGGCGGAAAAGGAAAAGGACCGCCGAAATCAGGGTCCCGGCGTGCCCGATCCCGATCCAGAAGACGAAATTCGTGATGTCGAACGCCCATCCGATCGTCCGGTTCAGGCCCCAGGTGCCGATCCCGGTCTTCACCTGGTAGGCGATCGCGACCGCCCCGAGCGCCAGGAAAGCGATCGAGACGGCCAGGGCCGCCCACCAGAGCGGGGAGGCCCGCCGTTCCATCGGCGCCGCGACGTCCTCTGTCACGCGCTCGAGGGACTTCTTCCCGTCCACAAGCGGCTGGCGCAGGACGGAGTATGCCTCACTCATGGGCGTCCCCTCCCCCGCCGGGGCGGTTCCGGACCGCCGCGAGATAACTCACCACCGGCTTCACGTTCAGTTCGTCGAGGACCCGGTAGTTCCGGCCGTCGCGGGCCAGGCGCGCCACGGCACTCTTGGGATCGGCGAGGTCGCCGAACCGGATCGCCTCGGCCGGACAGGACTGCTGGCAGGCCGCCTGGACGGCCCCGTCGGCAAGCTTCTGCCCGGCGGCGCGCGCGGCGAGCTTCCCCTCCTGGATCCGCTGGACGCAGAAGCTGCATTTCTCCATGACGCCGCGCGAGCGGACCGTGACCTCCGGATTGAGCCCCAGGTTCGCGAGCGCATCCTCGTGCGCGTAGTCGAACCAGTTGAAGCGGCGCACCTTGTAGGGGCAGTTGTTGGCGCAGTACCGCGTCCCCACGCACCGGTTGTATACCTGCTGGTTGAGCCCCTCGGCGCTGTGGACCGTCGCGAGGACCGGACAGACCGTCTCGCAAGGGGCGTTGCCGCAGTGCTGGCAGAGCATCGGCTGGAAGGAGACGTCGACGTCGCCGGTCTTCGGATCCTCGTCGTAGTACCGGTCGAGGCGGATCCAGTGCATCTCGCGTTGGCGCCGCACCTCGTCCCGGCCGACGACCGGCACGTTGTTCTCGACCTGACAGGCGACGACGCAGGCGGAACATCCCGTGCAGGCCGCGAGGTCAATCACCATCCCCCACCGGTGCCCCTCCGCCGGGTGGTCATCGGGCCAGAGGTCCCCGTGCCCGCCGGCGTGCCCCTTCTTCAGGCCGGCCGGGAGCTCCTCCACGGTCGTCTCCTGGACCATGGGACGACGTTCCTGTCCCGCCGGCGCGAGACCGGCCGGGACCGCGATCGCATGGTAGGTCTGGGTGGTCGCGAGCGGACTTTCGCCGCCAAGCGGGGAGATCGACACCGCCAGCCGCACCGCGCGGAGAGCCCCCTCCTCCAGCGAGAGAAGCGGCGCGGCGTTCTTCCCGACCTTCCCGTCGGATCCCAAGGAAGGCTTCCCTTCCAGCCACTTCGGTCCGATCGCGGCGAACCGCTCGGAAAGGCGGCTCCCGTACCCGAGCGCCACGGCCAGTGTCCGGTCGTCCTGTCCCGGCTGGACAAGGATCGGGAGGTCGATCGCGGCATCACCCGCCCGGACGCGCGCGAGGGACCCGTCCTTGAGGCCCAAGTCCCGGGCCGCCGACGGTGAGACGCAGATGTAGTTGTCCCAGGCGGCCTTCGTGACGGGATCGGGAAGCTCCTGGAGCCAGGGGTTATAGGCGTGGCTCCCGTCCAGGAGCCCCGCCTTGGGGTAGAGCACCAGGGCGAACGTGCCCGCGGCGCGCGGCGCGGAGGGCGTCGCCGGCCGGACCCCGGAAATGACGAACCCCGATTTCTCCTCCGTTTCGACGGGGATCTCCGCAAAACCGTCGTGGAGCGACTTGTCCCAGAATGCCCGGAAACCGGACGCGGACGAGACCTTGGGAAAGAGGCTCTCCTGCCAATGCGCCCGGACCAGGTCCTTGGCCTTCCCCGGGGCGCCTGACCAGGCTGCAAGGCTCTCGAGGATCGTCCGGGTCTCCCCCAGCGCCGGGAACGTCGGCTGGAGGAGGCCGAGCCGGCCGGCGACCGGCTCGGCGTCACCCCAGGAGGCGAGCGCGTGCGGGAACGGGCAGACATGCGTCGCGCGGGCCGCCGTCTCGTCCATCCGCTCGGAACAGGCGGCCGACAGCGGGACGCGACCGATCAGGTCCCCCCAGGCCCCCGGCAGCTCATAGGCGGGATTGCAGTCCAGGAGAAGGAGCGCGGCCACCGCCCCCTCCTCCAGTTCTCCCTTCAGACGAAGCAGGTCCCCGTCGTCCCCCTGGCGCTGGAGGGAAGGACGGTCGATCTCCAGGGTCTCCCCGTAATTCCCGAGAAGATGGTTCAGGAAGTTGCACAGGACCTGCTGGTCGGCCTCCTGGCTTCCGCAAAGGACCAGCGACCGGCCGCGGGACTGCCAGAGCCGGTCGGCCAGATCGTCCATTTTCGGCCCGAATCCAGCCCCATCGGCGACGCCCTCTCCCGCCCACCGGACGTTCGCCCGGCGCGCGATCCGGTCGGCAAGCCCCGTGAGAAGCGAGCCCGCCTCGTCGGGGGCGCACCGGATCCGGAGGTCCGCCTTGGCTCCGGTGATCGAGAGGCGTGACTCCACCTGCGCATGCCAGGAGAAACGCGGCGGCGCCCCCTCGAGGGAACGTCCTTTCCGGTACCCCCGGGTGAACTCCACCGGAGAGATCCAGGTCCCGAGAAAATCGGCATCGAAGGAGACGATCGTGACCGCCTTGTCGATCCGGTACCGGGGAAGGATCCGGCGCCCGTGCGTGCGGCGGTGCGCCTCGAGGATCGCCGACGCCGAGAGCGGATCGTAGGTCACGTGCCGCGCGTCCGGAAACCGGTTCAGGAATCGCGCGATCCAGGCTCGCTCGGTGGGGCTCGTCCGGGTGCGGGAGAGGATCCGGACGGCACCCCCCCCGCGCCGCGCTTCCTCCAGGGCTGCAAGGACGTCGGCATCGATCTCGGGCCACGAGACCGCCCGTCCCTTGCGCAAGGGGCGGGTCAGCCGCTGGCTGTCGTACAGCCCCAGGATGGATGCCTGCCCCACCGCGCAAAGTCCCCCTTGAGACAGGGGGTGCTCGGGATTCCCCTCCAGCTTGATCGGCCGTCCGTCGCGCGTCCGGGCCAGGATCCCGCATCCGGAGGGACAGGCAAGGCAAGTCGAGGCATACTGCAGGATCCGCCCCGGCACCAGCCCCTCGACGGCGGCGGGAAGCGCGAGCGCCTTGCGCTCGGCCGCCTCGCTCCAGCCGGCGGCCCCCACGAAACTGAACCCGGCGAGCGTCAGGAAGCGACGGCGCGTCATCCCGGCCTCTCCGTCCGAAAGGATCCCGGCGAGCCCCGTTTCCCCCCGCTTCTCATCCATTTCGGCCACGTTCCCTCCGCTCCCGGCTACTGGTGGCAGGCCGCGCAGTCCAGCGACGGCCGGACCGCCTTCCCCTGGACGCCCGTGCGAGCCGTCTCCCGATGGCAGTTGACGCACCACCCCATCGACAAGGTCTCGGCCTGCCGGATCCGCTCCATGTTCTCGACGGCGCCGTGACAGGTCTGGCAACTCACACCGGCCGTGACGTGCGCGCGGTGGTCGAAACAGACGAACGAGGGAAGATCGTGGACACGCTTCCACGCGACCGGATGCGGCTCCTTCCCGGCCGCGGGCGCGAGCGACGCGTCCAGGCCCAACGACGCGTACAGCTTCTCCAGCTCCGGCGAGACGACCGGCCGGGGGGAGCGGTTCTCCTCACGCGCCTTCTCCTCCTCGGCCCGGACCGTCCCCAGAGGGGCGGTCACCGACTTGTGGCAGTTCATGCAGGTGCTCGCGGAAGGGATCCCCGCGTGCCTCCCCTGCTCCGCCCCCGCGTGGCAATAGTGGCAGGAGATGCCCAGATCCCCGGCATGCAGGCGGTGGGAAAAGGCGATCGGCTGGACCGGCTCGTACCCCTGACGGTTCCCCGGCAGGCGGAACTCCACGATCCGGCCCGCGAGCAGGATCGCGCTGGCGAGGAATCCCGCCGCCAGGAGCAGGGTCATGACCCGCGGAGGGATCATCGCGCGTGGGCCTCCTACGCCGCGGGCGTCTTGCGCCACCAGCGGACGACTTGGGGTCTCCTCCAAAGGTACGGATTCGGAATGACAAGGATGTGCACGAGACGCGTGAAGGGAAAAAAGCCGATCAGGACGAAGGCCCCCACGACGTGCGCCTTCACGAGCCACGGCATCGAGGCGACATACTGGATCTCGGGCGCGAGCGTGACGAGCGACCAGAGATACGGAGCCGCTGAAGCCGCGAACCACGAGGATCCCCAGGAATAGAAGACGGCGATTCCGATCCCGCTCACCATCTGCGCCAGGAGCATCCAGCAGATGATCCAGTCGGACGTGCTCGTCACGACGCGGACCTTCGGGTCGGTCCAGCGCCGCACCATGCCGGCGGAAAGTCCCAGGGTCGCCAGGAGCGCGAAGACGAGCCCGCCGATCTCGGTCGCGTAGAGGCGCGCCGGGACGCTGTTCCAGGCCAGGAGATGCTCCGGCAGGAGGAAACCCGCAAGATGCCCCGCCGTGACCGCCAGGATCCCGTAATGGAACGGGACCAGGCCCCAGAAATGATGCCGGTTCTCCAGGAACTGGCTCGAGAGGCTCGAGTAGCTGAAGCTCTGGTGCCGGTACCGCTGGATGGTCACCAGAAGGAAGGTAAGGATCGACAGGTACGGCAGGACCGCGAACAGGATCTGGTCGAAGCGCCCGCCCCAGCTATCCATGGCTTCCCTCCCCGGCCGCCGCGCCGTCCCGGCCCGTCACCAGCGCGTGGACCGCCTTGACGAGATCCTCGTACAGGCAATCCCGCCCCTTCATGCCGTCGAGAATCTTCTCGATCGCGGGCGCGACGCGCGTGGCGGCGAGACGCTCGGCGGCCTCCGGCGCCATCCTGGCGAGCGCCGGCAGGACGTGGATCAGGTGGTCCGGAAGCTCCGCCGTCTCCTCGAGGCCGTTCTCCCGCAGGATCCGCCGCATCTCGACCAGGAACTCCCCGCGCGCGTAGTTCTCCCCGAAAAGATGCCAGCCGACCTCCATCGAGCAGGCCGGGTTCAGGTCGAACGACTGCGTGTACAGCTCCTGCAGTTCCTCCAGCGTCCTGTCCCGGCAGCGTTCCCTGAAGCGTCGCAGCGCCGCAGCCGCTTCCCCGGGAAGGCCCGCCGGCGACTCCGCAAGGCGGCCCAGGACGTCCCGGAACCCCTCCTCGGGATATCCGACAAGCTCCGCCAGCCCGTCGTGCAGGACGGCGTCGCGCGTCACAGTCCCCTCCGGGGTCCGGCAAGGAAGCCGAATCCGACCGACTGCTTCTGCTCGTGCGGCTCCTTCAGCATCTCGATCGCCTGCTCCCGGTGTGCCGGCGGGATCACGAACCGGTCCTCGAACGTGCAAAGCGAGGTGAGGCGGTAGATCGCCTCCGCCTCCTCCGGCGAGCAATCCGCCTCACGAAGCATCCGCTCTGCGTCGGCCGTCGTGACATCCCCCACCGTCTGCGCCCGCCGCCAGATCCGGACCGCCTTCTGCTTGGCGAGCGCGTAGCGGACCTTCCCTTCGTGCCCGGCGCCGAACAGGTTCGCCAGGAACTTCATGGGGACCCGGGCTTCGTCGATGTCGTGAAAGAGCCCTTTCGAGACGTGATCGATCGTGTCCCCCTGGCGGCTCGACATCACCGGCGAAAGCGGCGGGACGTAGAAAAGCATCGGGAGCGTCCGGAACTCGATGTGCGGCGGGAGCGCCAGCTTCCAGACCTTGACGAACTGGTAGACCGGCGAGCGCTGGGCGGACTCGATCACGGAGTCGGGAATGCCGTTCGCGCGCGCGGCGGCGACCACCTGCGGGTCGTTCGGGTCCAGGACCATGTTCCGGTGGGCGTCCACCAGCTCCGCGTCCGGGGCGGAGGCGACGTCCTTGATCCGGTCGGCGTCGTAGAGGAGGACCCCCAGGTAGCGGATCCGCCCGACGCACGAGTGGAAGCAGGCCGGGGCCTGGCCGGTCTCGAGGCGCGGGAAGCAGAGGATGCATTTCTCCGACTTCCCTGTCTGCCAGTTATAGAACGTCTTCTTGTAGGGACAGGCCGCGATGCAGGAGCGCCAGGCGCGGCACCTCTGCTGGTCGACGAGGACAATCCCGTCCTCGCCCCGCTTGTAGAGCGCCCCCGAGGGGCAGGAGGCGACGCAGCTGGGATTCAGGCAGTGGTTGCAGATCCGGGGAAAGTAGAAGAAGACCAGACGCTCGATCGCGGAGAGCTGCTGACGCTGGTCCTCCGGGAGCCCTTTCAGGTTCGGGTCGTTCGCGGCGTACACCTTCGATCCGCCCAGGTCGTCATCCCAGTTCGGGCCCGCCTCGATGTTCATGGGTTGCCCCGTCACCATCGAGAGGGGGATCGCGGTCGGCTGGTCGGTCCCGAGCGGCGCGTTGAACAGGTGCTGATAGTCATAGGTCCATGGCTCGTAGTAGTCGTCAAGGCTCGGCTGGGCCGGATTGTGGAAGATATTGAGGATCGTCTTCGACTTGCTGGTCGAGCGCAGTTCGATCCCGTCGGGCCCCGTGACCCACCCCCCCTTGTACTTTTCCTGGTTTTCCCACTGGGTGGGATAGCCGGTCCCCGGCTTCGTCTCGACGTTGTTCCACCACATGTATTCCGTGCCCTTGCGGTCGGTCCACACGTTCTTGCAGGCGATGCTGCAGGTGTGGCACCCGATGCACTTGTCCAGGTGGAACACCATCGCGATCTGGGAGCGGACGTCCATGGCGGTTTCCTTTCCCCTTACCAGCGCAACTCCGGCAGCTTGCGGACAAGGACGAACGTGTCCCTGTTGACGCCCGTCGGTCCCCAGTAGTTGAAGTGATAGGTGAACTGCCCGTATCCCCCCGCCATCAGGTTCGGCTTCAGCCGCACGCGCGTGAGGCTGTTATGGCCGCCCGCCCGCTTGAACCCGCGCAGGGGGGACTTCGGCACGCCGTAGGTCCGCTCGGGAGAGTGGTAGATGATGCAGATCCCCGGCGGGATGCGGGCGCTCACGGCGGCCCGCGTCACCACCACGCCGTGGTCGTTGTGGACCTCGACCCAATCGTTGTCGTTGATCGCGAGCCGGGCGGCATCCTTCTCGCTCATCCAGAACGGCTCGCACCCGCGCGAGAGGGTCGTCATCCGCTGGTTGTCGCCGTAGGTGGAGTGGATATGCCACTTCCCGTGCGGCGTGAGGTAGTTGAGCATCAGGGACGGCCCCTCTTCCTTGCTGAACTGCAGGTCCGCGTACTGGGCCGGAAGGGGCTTCGGCTTGTAGGTCGGCAGGTTCTCGCCGAACTGCAGGTACAGCGGATGATCCAGGTAGAAGTGTTGCCGCCCCGTGAGCGTCCGGAACGGGACCATCGTCTCGATGTTGTAGGTGAACGGGGCGTAGGGCCGGCCGTTCTCCGTGAGCCCCGACCACATGGGGCTGTTGACGAACCGCATCGGCTTGCTCTGGAGCTCCTTGTAGGTGACCCGGACGTTCCGGCTCTTCTCGGCGAGCGGGGTGAGCTTGAGCCCCGTCTTTTCCTCCATGTTCTTGTAGGAGCGCCAGGCCAGCTCGCCGTTCGTGACGGTCGCGAACCGCAGGATCAGGTCGCAGACGTGCTCATCGTCGTGGAGCGACGGGTATTTCTGGCCGTTCCAGTCGATGACCGGATGGGATCGGAGCGTCTCCTCGTACTCGTCGGCCACCGGGTAATTCGTGCCGTGCGCCCCGAGCCCCGTCGTCTTCACGGCCGGCCCGAACGAGATGTACTGCTTGTACAGGTTTGCGTAGTCCCGGGTGACCACCTTGAGACCCGGCATCGTCTTCCCCGGGACCGCTTCCACCTCCCCCTTCATCCAGTCCTTGAGCGCCGGCTGGCTGATCTCCGCCGCCGTGTCGTGCGCGAGGGGGGACGCCACGAGATCCTTCACGGGCGCCGGGAAGTGCCGCGCGGCGAGTTCGGAGAAGCGCTTCGAGATCGCGCGGAAGATCTGCCAGTCGCTCTTCGACTCCCAGCACGGCGGGACCGCCTTCGAGAGCGGGTGGATGAAGCTGTGCATGTCGGTGGAGTTCAGGTCCGCCTTCTCGTACCAGGTGGCGGCCGGCAGCACGATGTCCGAATAGAGCGCCGACGTGTCCATCCGGAAATTGAGGTCGACGACGAGATCCATCTTTCCGGTGGGCGCCTGCTTGTGCCAGGCGATCTCCTTGGCGCTCCCCTCGGCGAGGTCCTCCGCGATCGCGTTCGTATGTGTGCCCAGATAGTGCTTCAGGAAGTACTCGTGCCCCTTGGCGCTCGACATGAGGGCGTTCCCGCGCCAGATGAACCAGAGGCGTGGCCAGTTCCCGGCCGCGTCCGGATCCTCGATCGAGAAGCGGAGCTTGCGCGCCTTGAGCTGGTCCACCGTCCAGCCGACGATCTCCTCGTCGGTCGGCTTCTTCCCGGAAGCCGAAAGGGCCGTCTCGGCCTCTTTCACGAGCGCCAGGGGATTCCGGTCGAACTGCGGATAGAACGGGAGCCAGCCGTTCCGGACGGCGCGGGCCTGCAGGTCCATCGTGTGTCCGCCAGCCAGGGAGCCGGGAGGCTGATGCTCCGGGACGGTGTGATAGTCGGTGAACTGTTTCTCATAGCGCCACTGGTCGGTGTGGACATAGTGCCAGCTCGGGGCGTTCTGCAGACGGACCGCCGGCACCCAGTCCTTCCCGAACGCGATCGAGGACCAGGACTCCATCGGGGCGAGCTTCTCCTGTCCCACGTAGTGGGCGAGCCCCCCGCCGTTCACCCCCACGCAGCCGGTGAACATCATCGCGTGGATGCCGGCCCGGTAGATCAGGTTGTTGTGATACCAGTGGTTGATCCCGGCGCCGATGATGATCATGCATTTGCCGCCGGTGAGCTCGGCGGTGCGCCCCCACTCCCGGGCGAAGCGGAGCAGGACCTCCCGCCCCATTCCCGTGTACTTTTCGGACCAGGCCGGCGTATACGGAGCCGAGGCATCGTCGTAACCGGCGGGATACTGCCCCGCCAGACCCCGCGAGACGCCGTACTGCGCCATCAGGAGGTCGTAGGCGGTCGTGACAACCACTTCCTCGCCAGCCGCGGTCTTGAGGCGCTTGACGGGGACGCCCCGCTCGAGCGTCTTCCCCTGGCCGAAATCGTCGAACCGGACCTGTTCGACGGCGTCGTGCCCCTCAAGAAGGGTCAGGAGCGGATCGAGATCGCTCCCGTCGAGGCCGTCCTTCGGGAGCATGTTCCACTTCCCTTTTTCCTTCCCCCACCGGTCCCCCATGCTCCCCATCGGCATCCGGGGACGGCCCGACCTGGCGTCCCAGACCAGGAACTTCCACTCCCCGTTCTCGACGCCCGTGTAGGGTGCCATCCGGCCGGCGCGGAGCATCTGCCCCGGCTGCCACGCGCCGTCGACGCGCTTGAGTTCGACGAGATACGGGGCGTCGGTGAACTTCCGGGTGTAATCGAGGAAGTAGGGAACCTTGCGCTCATGGTGGAATTCCTTCAACAGCACGTGGTTGACCGCCATCCACCATGCCCCGTCCTGGCCGGCGTTGATCGCCACCCACTCGTCGGCGTACTTGGAGACCTGGCTGAAATCGGGCGAAAAGACCCACATCTTGCTTCCGTTGTGCCGGGCCTCGGCCGCGAAATGGCAATCCGGGGTCCGCGTCATGTTGAGGTTCGACCCCATGACCGCGAGAAGCTTGGCGTTGTACCAGTCCGCCGACTCGTGGACGTCCGTCTGCTCCCCCCAGCACTCGGGGGAGGCGGGCGGAAGATCGCAATACCAGTCGTAAAAGGAGAGCGAGATCCCCCCCATGAGCTGGAGCATCCGCGCGCCGCCGGCGTAGCTGATCATCGACATCGCCGGAATCGGCGAGAACCCCGCGATCCGGTCCGGACCGTGCGTCCGGATCGTGTGGATCGCGGAGGCGGAGATCATCTCGAGGACCGTGTCCCAGTCGGTCCGGCGCAGCCCCCCCTTGCCACGCGCCTTCTGCCAGCGCTCGCGGGCGGCGGGATCCTCCACAAGCGACTTCCAGGCCTCTACCGGATCCTCGTGGCGGCCCCGTGCCTGCTTCCAGAGATCCAGCAGGACCCCGCGGATGTAGGGATACTTCACGCGCAGGGGGCTGTAGAGGTACCAGGAATAGGAGATGCCGCGCTGGCAGCCGCGCGGCTCGTAAGGAGGGATGCCGTTGGCGAGCGGCGGATAGTCGAGCCCCTGCATCTCCCAGGTGACGATCCCGTCCTTCACGTGGATCTGCCAGGTGCACCCGCCCGTGCAGTTGACCCCATGCGTGCTCCGGACGATCTTGTCGGTCTGCCAGCGGTTGCGGTAGAACTCCTCCCATTGCCGCCCCTGCGGATCCGCCTCGTCCTTCACCCAGGATCCGTTCCCGTTGTGGCTCATGACGGCTCCCCCTCCCTCGAACCCTTCACCAAGGACCGGCGCACCCCGCGGAAACGCCCTCGCCAGAGGAAATCGAAAAGCACAAGGGAACCGGCCGTCCCGAAGAGCCCCAGCAGGATGAAGTTGAGCTGCTGGGTCGCGCCCTCCGCGGACGGGGGGTCCTTGGCGACCTTCTCGAGATAGGCCACGAGGGAAACGACTTCGTTGAGCGGACCGCCCGCGGCCGGGGGGTCGGCATCCAGGGGATGGCGCTTGTAGACCGGCTGCATCGTGGGGGTCGCGGGGGCTGAAAGCCAGGCCGCGAGCCCCTTCCGGCCTTCCATCTTCACGAACGCCCCCGTGAGATCCGGCCCGAGGCGCCCGCCCCCCAGGGCCCCTATCCCCTGGACGGCATGACAGGAAAGACAGGCCGGCCCGCCGTTCTTGAGCGGACGGACACCGATGAACAGGTCATGCCCCTGGCGGATCTCGGCATCGGTGAACGGCCGCTCCGGAATCATCGATTCCATCCCGGCGAACCGGGACCGCGGGAGCTTCGACTCCGCCTCGATAAGGCGAAGAAGCGCCTCGATCCGCGAGGGGTTCAGATCCGGCACCGTCGGCATCACGACGCCGCGGTATTCCTGGAGGAGCTGGGCGGCGGCGGCGTCGCCGCTGTCGATCACCCCTTTGGGATTCGCGATGAAGCGCTTCAGCCAGGCGGCATCCCTCCGCGCGGCCACATCCTTGAGATCGGGACCGGTGAGCCGCCCGCCGCCGATCGTGTGGCAGCTCATGCAGTTCTTCTTGTAGAACTCGGCCGCCTCTTCCTGCGCGTACGCCGCGCAGGCCGCCAGAAACCCGACCGCTGCCACGACCCCTGCTGACAGGCGCCTCATTTTCCGGACCCTCCCTTGGCCGTCATGGCTGAAGAAGCCCCGGTGAAGGGTCCGTCGTCACCGCCATCCCGCGCCTTCCCCCCCTCGCCCACCCAGGTATGCGTCCATTCATGCGTGACCCAGATCAGGACGAGAAGGACTCCCAACGCCAGGAACGTCCCGGCCAGGAAGCCCGGCGCGAAACTGCCGTAGTACTGCCTGCCCAGCCCCATGGCGTTGGGGAGGAACCCGCCCGCCAGGGCCCCGATCTCGCCGATAAGGCTCCCGGCCACCGCGGTCGTCGTCTTGAAACGGAGCGGGACCAGCTGGAAGACGGCGCCGTTTCCGGCCCCCAGGGCGGAGAAGCAGACCACCATGATCGCCACCATCACCCAGGGGTTCGGTGGCATCATCGCGGCGGCGGTGATGCTCATGATGGCGATCACGGCGAGCCCCTTCAGGAGGCGGACCCCTCCGAACCGGTCGGCCATTCCCCCGCCGATGATCCGGAGGACGCTCGCGGCGACGATGATCCCTGCGGAGAACTTGCCGACCTGATCCTTCGGGATGCTGTACTGGTCGTGGAACAGGGTCGGCAGGAAGCTCGTGAGGCCGATGTACCCGCCGAAGGTGAGCATGTACATCAGGTTGAAGATCCAGGCATCCCGGTCGACAAGGACCTTGAGATAGTCCTTTAAGGGCTTCTTCTCCTGATCAGGCGGTTCCTTCGCGAAGATCTGGAGCAGGATCATCGCCGCAAGAACCGGGAAGACCGCCATCCCGTAGACCGCCTTCCAACCGTACGCCTTGGCCAGGGGGGGCGCGAAAAGGACCGCAAGCACCGCGCCGCTGTTGCCGGCTCCGGCGATCCCCATCGCAAGTCCCTTGTATTTGGGGGGGTACCAGCCGGACCCGAGCGAGAGCGCGACGCCGAAGCTGGCCCCCGCGATCCCGAGAACCACCCCCATCGCGAGGACTCCCTGGTAGGTGTCGATGAACAGGGACCCCGCCCCCATCCCGATGCAGATCATCCCCATCTCGATCTGGGCAGCCCATTTCCGGCCTATGTATTGCGCCAGAAGCCCCATGGGGAAGCGCATGAGCGCCCCCGCGATCACCGGCACGGAGATCATGAAACCCTTCTGCGCGGGCGTGAGATGGAACTCCTCGCTGATGAACGGGGCCATCGCCCCGTTCAGCACCCAGACCGCGAAACAGAAATCGAAATACAGGAGTGCCGTGAGCAGGGTCGGGAGATGGCCTGCCTTCAGGAAGTCGCGGATGCGCAGGGTGGGCATGAAAGCCACCTTCGCAAATGACTTGCCAACCGGTTATTGCAGAGGCCCAAGGGGAGTCCTCCGCTGATTCGTGCGATTTCTATCGAAAGCGGGGAATATTTCCCTGCGGACAAGTTTCCGGGTGAGGATCGTCACCCGAAGAACAGTCTTGGCCGCCGCGAGGGGATCCGTCTCCCTGATGACGGCGGCGCGAAAATCCCTTACACTCGGTTGCCTTTTATCGATGAAAGACAGCGCCGTCCGTGGCCTTTCCCGTTTCCCGTTCGCGACAGCGATCAAGGAAACCCTGTCCGGCGGCTATTCGCGTGCGGACCTGAAGGCTGATCTCCTCGCGGGGCTTGTCGTCGGGATCGTGGCGGTCCCGCTCGCGATGGCGCTCGCCATCGCGTCAGGCGTCCCCCCCCAGCACGGCCTCTACACCGCGATCGTCGCGGGGGGGCTGATCGCGCTCGCCGGGGGGTCCCGCCTCTCGGTCTCGGGGCCGACGGCGGCGTTCGTCGTCCTCCTGGCGCCGATCTCCGCGAAGTACGGCTTGAGCGGCCTCCTCGTCGCGACGCTCATGGCGGGAGCGCTCCAGCTCGCGATGGGCGCGGCGGGGATGGGACGCCTCATCCAGTACATCCCCCATCCCGTCACGACCGGCTTCACGGCCGGGATCGCCGTCGTGATCGCGACGCTCCAGGTGAAGGATTTCCTCGGGCTCTCCCTCGAGGGGTCTCCCGAGCATTACTGGGAGCGCGTGCGGGACCTCGCGGCGGCCCTTCCGACGGCGCGCTGGCCGGATCTCGCGACAGGCCTGGCGACCCTCGGGATCCTGATCGGATGGCCCCGCGTCACGCGGGCCGTTCCGGCGCCGCTCGCGGCGCTCGCCGCCGCCGTCCTTGCCGTCCCGGCCGTCCGGATGTTCGCGCCCGGTTTCGAGGTCGCGACGATCGCATCCCGCTTCTCCTGGAGCGACGGCTCCGGAATCCACCCCGGCATCCCCCCGTTCCTTCCGGCCTTCACGCTCCCGTGGGAGGCGACCACGCACGGCGAGGAACCGGTCCACATCTCGTTCCAGGTGGTCCGCATGCTCGTGGGACCCGCATTCGCGATCGCGCTCCTGGGCGCGATCGAATCGCTCCTCTGCGCGGTCGTCGCGGACGGCATGGCCGGCACCCGGCACGATCCGGACGCGGAGCTCGTCGGCCAGGGGATCGGCAACATCGTCGCCCCCTTCCTCGGCGGGGTCTCCGCCACCGCCGCCATCGCCCGGACCGCCACGAACATCCGCTCCGGGGCGCGCTCTCCCGTCGCGGCGGTCATCCACGCGCTCTTCGTGCTGGCGGCGCTCCTGGGACTGGGTCCCCTGCTGGGACGCCTCCCCATGGCGGCGCTCGCGGCGCTGCTCCTGGTGGTCGCCTGGAACATGAGCGAGGCGCGGCATTTCGCGCGCGTCCTGCGGGTCGCCCCGCGCAGCGACGTCCTGGTCCTCCTCTCCTGCTTCGTGCTGACGGTCGTGTTCGACATGGTGATCGCGGTCACGGTGGGCGTGGGCCTGGCGGCACTCCTCTTCATGCAGCGGATGGCCGACATCGCCGACGTGCGGCTGGTGGACGACGGCAGACACCCGGCGCGCGCGAAGCTGCCGGAGGACGTCCTCCTTTACGAGATTGCGGGCCCCCTGTTCTTCGGCGCGGCGGAAAAGGCGGTCGGCACGTTCAGCCGGGTCCCGGTAAAGGCCAGGGCGGTCCTCTTCGACATGAGCCACGTCCCCGTCATGGACGTGACGGGGCTCATTGCGCTCGAGTCGGCCATCGGAAAGCTGAAAAAGCGCGGCATGCGGGTGATCCTGGGGGGTGTCCAGCGCCAGCCGGCGTCGGTCCTGCGCCGCGCCGGTGTCGCCGAGGAGCCGGGAGCCCTTTCGATCTTCCGTTCCATGGAGGAGGCGCTCCGGGCCGCGAGCGCCCCCTCCGCCCCTTGACGGGGAAGCGATAGGACGCGTGTTTTTCCCCGCCGGCGCGTCTTTTTACGCTGTCCAGGCACGAACCGCGCGGTTTTCCTCCGGCATGTTCCAGCATCCCGTTTGCTGGAAACCCCGTCGGATTCCGGCATGGGAAAAGCAGCGACGCTCAAGGTGCCGGGGCTCGCCCCCGCGGAAAAAGTCCCTTATCCTGACGGCATGCCCGGCATGGAAGAGAAGGGGTTCGCGTCGCTCTGCCAGTACATCGGGTTCGGCAGGACACAGCTCGATCTCCTCCGCGGCGTCTTCCCTCTCTTCGAGCCCTCGTTTCCCGCCGTGGTCGATGCGTTCTACCGGGCGATCCTGGAGCATCCGACGACGCGGACCATCCTTTCTGACCCGCAGCAGGTGGACCGCCTGAAGGCGACGCTGCGCCAGTGGCTCGCGGAGATCTTCACCTCCCCTCGCGACGCGTCATACCTGGACCGCCGCAACCGGGTCGGGACGATCCATGTCCGGATCGGACTGCCCCAGCTGTATGTCTTCGGGGCGATGGGGCTCATCCGCTCGCACCTGGAAGCGATCCTCGACGACGTGATCCGGGAGCCCGTTTCCGCCCGGGCGGTCCGGGAGGCGCTCAACAAGGCGCTCGACCTGGATCTGGCGCTCCTCTCGGACAGCTACCTCGAGGCGGACAAGCTGAAGGTCCTGGGGCACAAGGAGCATCTCGCGGCGATCGGCGCGATGGCGGTATCGCTGGCCCACGAGGTGAAGAATCCCCTCTCCGGAATCTCGGGAGCGATCCAGATCCTCTCCACGCGACCCGGCGCCGATGCCGCCCAGCAGGAGATCTTCAGGGAGATCCAGCA
This sequence comes from uncultured Planctomycetales bacterium, assembly GCA_964455625.1. Lineage (GTDB taxonomy): Bacteria > Planctomycetota > SBBH01 > SBBH01 > SBBH01 > SBBH01. Next base: position 174,210 of record CAYVXZ010000005.1, read on the forward strand.
CCAGATCGTGCGCCTCAACAGGCTCGTCGAGGACCTCCTCCAGTTCGGCCGCCCGGTCAGCGTCAAGGCCGGCTCGCTCCCCATGGCCTCCCTGACGCAACGGGTCTTCTCGGTCCTCAAGGACGGTCCGGAGTTCCGCAACGTCACGCTCTCCCTGTCCGGCGAGGGTCTCGACATCCCCGTCCCCGTGGACGACGCGCTCATGCAACAGACGCTCCTCAACCTGTTCCTGAACGCCGCGCAGGCGATGGGCGGCCGGGGCACGATCCGGGTCGACGGGCACCGCGACCGGGGACATCTCGTGATGACCGTCTCCGACACGGGCCCCGGCGTCCCCGAAGAGGCGGCCGGCCGCCTCTTCGAGCCGTTCTTCACCACGAAACCCAAGGGCTCGGGCCTGGGGCTGGCGATCTGCCGCAAGGTGGTCGAGGCCCACAACGGGACGATCCGGATCGCGGACGGCGGCTCGTCCGGGGCGGCCTTCGAGATCCGGCTGCCACTCTAGGAAAGGACGCGCATGCCCCACACGATCCTGCTGGTCGACGACGAGAAACTGGTCCGGTGGTCCCTGCGCGAGCGCCTCGCCCGGGAGCGGCACCGGATCGTCGAGGCGGAAAACGGCGCGAAGGCCCGGGAGGCGTTCCGGGAAGGGGTGGATCTCGCCATCCTTGACTACCGCCTCCCGGACACGGACGGCCTCGCGCTCATGAACGAGTTCAAGAAGACGGATCCGGACGTCCCGATCATCATGATCACGGCCCACGCTTCCGTCGAGAACGCCGTCGAGGCGATGCGCCTGGGGGCCTTCGAATACACGACGAAACCGTTCAACCTGGAGGAGCTCGCCGTCAAGGTCGAGAAGGCCCTCGAGACCCGGATGCTCCGCAAGCAGGTCCGCGAGGTCCAGAAGGAACGCCACTCCCTGTACGGATTCGACTCGTTCGTGGGAAAAAGCGCCAGGATCCGTGACGTGATCCGGATGGCCCGGACCGTCTCCGCCAGCCCCGCCACCACGATCCTCATCCAGGGAGAGAGCGGGACCGGGAAGGACCTCATGGCCAAGGCGATCCACTACGAAAGCCACCGGGCGGCGCGTCCCTTCATGAACATCACCTGCTCGGCCCTCTCGGAAACGCTCCTCGAGGGCGAGCTCTTCGGCCACGAGAAAGGGGCGTTTACCGACGCGAAGGACCGCAAGAAGGGGCTTCTCGAGCAGGCGGACGGCGGGACGATCTTCCTGGACGAGATCGGCGACACGTCGCTGGCGCTCCAGGCGAAACTCCTGCGGTTCCTCGAGGAAAAGGCGTTCAAGCGGGTCGGCGGCACGGAGGATATCTCGGTCGACGTCCGCATCGTCGCCGCCACCAACCGGGATCTCGCGCGCGACGTGAAGGAGAAGAAATTCCGGGAGGACCTCTTCTACCGGCTGCGCGTGGTCCCCCTCCTCATGCCTCCCCTGCGGGAGCGCCCCGAGGATATCGCGCTCCTGGCGGACTTCTTCCGGGAACGCTTCGCCCGGGAGTTCCGGAAGCCCGTCTCCCGGATCGCGCCGGAGGCGATGACGCGCCTCAAGGGGTACGGATGGCCCGGGAACATCCGGGAGCTCCGGAACGTCGTCGAGCGGGCGATGCTGGTGGCGGACGGAGAGGCGATCGAGGAAAGGCACCTGCTGCTCGAAGGACAGATCCTGGACGGCGTGACCGTGGAAGGGGCCTGGCAGCTCCCGCCGGCCGGGATCGACATCGACCAGCTCGAACGGCACCTCGTCGAACAGGCCCTCGCCCGCTCCCACTGGAACCAGACCCGGGCGGCGAAGCTCTTGGGCCTCAACCGCGACCAGATCCGCTACCGGATCGAGAAGTTCAGCCTGACGCGCCCCCCTGGTTGACCGGATCCGCGTCCTCGGCGCAGACGCGGTCGCGCCCGGAGGTCTTGGCGGCATACAGGCGCCGGTCGGCCCGGCTCAACCAGTCGCGCGGCGCCTCGTCCGGACGCCACTGGGCGACACCGATCGACACCGTCAGCACCGGGCGGGGCAACCCCGGAAGGGAGAGTTCCAGGCCGTGGAGCGCCTGCCGGAACCGGTCGGCCGCCGCGCGCGCCTCCGCGCGCGCCATCCCGGGCAGGATCACGGCGAATTCCTCCCCGCCGTAGCGCGCCACGGCATCGTACGAGCGGACGAACGTCTTGAGCGCCTGCGCGAAGGCCGCGAGGGCCTGGTCACCGGCGAGGTGCCCGTGACGGTCGTTGAACGCCTTGAAATGGTCCAGGTCCAGGATCAGGAGCGAAAGCGGCACCCCCGCCCGCCCGGCCCGGGCGATCTCCGCGGCGCACCGCTCGTAGAACGCCCGCTGGTTCAGGAGCCCTGTCAGTCCGTCCGTGTCGGCGCGCCGGCGGAGTTCCTCGGTGAGCGCCTCGATCCGCCGGTCCCGGTCCCGGGCGAGCGTCCCCAGCGCCCCGAAAACCACCCCGAACAGGAGCGGATGCGCCAGGAAGAACCATTGCCAGGGATTGTCGAGGATGCACCGGATCACGCCCGACACGCTCCCCTCGCACCCTCCCGCCCCGATCGCGACCCCGACGGTCGAGACGGGAACCGGGATCCCCCAGAGGAATCCGTACAGGAAATAGGGGTTCGACGACACCGCGTAGGTCTCCGCCCGCGCGAGGGCCGCGAAGTACCTGCCCGGAAGGGAGCCGGCTGGCTCCTCTAGGAACGCACCGCCAGGACCGGACATTTCGCGTGCTGGACGACGCGCTCCGCCGTGCTGCCCAGGAAAAGGCGCTTCAGCCCCGACCGGCCGTGCGTCCCCATCGCGATCATGTCGGCACCGACACCCCGCGCCTCGTCCAGGATCACGTCGACCGGGAAGCCGAGACGCACCGCCACGTCGACGCGGCCGACCGCCTTTGCCAGGCGCCGGGCCTCCGCCTCCAGCTTCTTCCGGACCGCCTCCTGGACCCGCCGGAAGAAGGCCGCGGGCGGGACATCCCCCAGGACGGAGTAGTCGTAGGTCAGATGGCAGGCGTGGACAAGGACGATCCGTCCCGTCTTGCCCAGGAGCCGCGCGGCGGCGAACGCGGCGCTCCGGGCGTCACGGGAGAAATCGGTCGGAACGAGGACCGTCCGGGCCGGACGCACGGGCCGGGCGTCCCCCGGATGGACCGCCAGGACCGGCATCTCCGCCTGGCGGAGAAGCCGCTCCGCGACGCTCCCGAGCATCAGGTGCCTGAAACCGGTCGTGCCGCGCGTCCCGATCACGAGGAGATCCGCCTTCGCGCGCCGCGCGGCCCGCGCGACGGCGGCGGCGGAAGAGCCGATCTCGAAGGCGCCTGCCGCGGCGATCCCCCGCTTCCGGATCCCGGCGACCAGCGTCTCCAGGCGCCGCTCGGCCGTGCGCCGGAGGAGGTCGACCTGCCCCGGATCGAAAAAGGCGTAATCAGGGATCACCGCGGGCGGCATGAACGCGTGGACGACGGTCAGGCCGGCCCCGTGGCGACGGGCGACCGCCTCGGCCCATTCGAGACCGCGGGCGGCGGTCTCCGAGAAATCCGTCGCGGCGACGATCCTGCGGATCTTCATGCGTTCCTCCCTGCGGACGCCGCGCGGGCGACATCGAACGACCGCCCGACCGCGCGCGCGATGTCCAGGGCCGTCACGATCCCCACCACCCGCTTCCTCCCCTCCACGAACACGCGATGGATATTGTAGACGCTCATGAGCCGGGCCGCCTGCATGACCGTCCCGCCGGGCGGCACCGACAGGACCCGCGGCGTCATGATCCCGGCGACAGGAATGTCATCTCCCCGCTCCACCACGTAGCCCGCCTTCTCCTTGAGGATCTCCTCCCCGCGCAGGCGCGCGAACGCCTTCGCATCGAGAAGCAGGTGGCGACGGGTCGCCATGTCGCGCACGATATCCGAGGCGCTCACGATCCCGACCACCTCGCCGGGCCGGGCCTCCACGGCCAGGGCGCTCACCTTGCGCTCCGCCATGCACCGCGCCGCCTCCCGGATCGTGCGATCCCTGCGGATCGTCGCGACGGGACGGCTCATGATCTCCTCCGCGACGATCTGCGACTCGACGTCGTCCCCTTTCGGCGTGCCGCGCCCGACGGCCCGCGCGATATCGAATGCGGTCACAACCCCCGCGAGGCTTCTCCCGCGTGTCACGAACACCCGGTGGATCTTCCGGTCCGACATGACGCGCGCGACATACCCGAGCGAGGCGCCCGCCGGCGCGAAGACGACGACCGGCGTCATCACGTCGCGCACCGAGACGTCCTCGACGCGCTCGAGCAGGATCCGCCCGCCTCCGCCGGACGGGGCGTTCCACAGTCCCTGGTATTCCCGCTGGCTCAAGAGAACTCCCCGCCGGCGGCTCTCGGAGCGGACAAGGTCCGAGGCGCTCACGACCCCGACCCAGCGCCCCTTCCGGTCACGAACGGCCAGACAGCCGTGCCCCCGGACGGTCATCCGCCGGGCCGCCTCCCGCACGGAGGCCTCGGCCGAGACCCCGGCGACCGGCGACGACATGACGTCGCCCGCCCGGATCTCCAGCCACCGGTCGGCGCGCGCGGCGAGGCTCATGCGCCCCTCCGTTTCGGGGAAAGGCGCGTGGGACGCATGTTCCCGCCCGGCGCGCGGTCGCCCTCCGTCACACGCCAGAGGCAGCGGGCCAGATCCATCGCCGTCACGATCCCGACGGCGCGCCCCGCCCTTTCCACGATGACGCGATGCATCCGGTTCTCCACCATCCGGCGGGCGACAACGTCCACCGTTTCCGTCGGCGCGACGGTCAGAAGACCCCGCGTCATGACGCGGCTCACCCGCTCGTCCCCGAGACACTCGATGTGATACCCCCGCTTCTCGCCGAAGACGCGGCAGCGGTGGCGCGGCTCGAACCGCACGACGTCGTTGGCGGTCAGGATCCCGACGACGCCCCCCTTGGCGTCGATCACGGCCACGGCGCTGATCCCGCGCCGGCTCATGATGCGGGCCGCCTCGCGCACGGACGCCGTCTCGCGCACGAGCGCCACGGGACTCGACATGATCGACGACGCCTTGAGCCTGTCGAGGGCGCGCCGGCGTCTCGCCTTCTTCGCGATCATGCCCGCTTTCCCTTCCCGCGCCGGGCGGCGCGCCGGACGGGAACCTCGCGCCCCACGCACCGGACCACGTCGAACGAGGTCACCACCCCGAGGATCCGGCCGTTCTCTTCCACGAACACCCGATGCACGTGCTCACGATGCATCAGGGCCGCCACCTCCGCAAGCGGCGTTTCCGCCGACGCCATGATGATCTTCGGGGTCATGACGCTCCGGATCTCCTCCGAATCGACGCGCGCGATCTGGAACCCGCGGTTGAGCTCGCGGCCCGCCTTGGCGACGAGGCGGTCGTACTGGCGGTCTCCCATGACCACGCTCGTCCGGGTCGTCTCGTACTGGACGATGTCGGACGCGCTGATCACCCCCACGGCCCGGCCGCCCCGGTCAAGGACCGCCAGGCCGCTCACGCGGTGGTTCGCCATCGTCTCGGCCGCCTCCCGGACCGGCGCGGCCGCACGCACCGACCAGACCGGATGCGACATCACGTCGCGGGCCCGGAGGCACTCCCACCCGTATCCCTTCCTTTCGACATGACCCATAATCCTCCTCCTTCCCTGTGGAGACGTGTTGCCTGATTGTAAGGCAACTCACATGCCATGCCTGGTTCCCTCGGGGCCAGGCCAAGTCCGAATCAGGGGATGGGAAAATTCTCCCGAACCACGGATTTTCACGCAAGCCGGTATCGACTCCCCCCCCGGATCCCCCTGCGTTGCCCCGGGTACGGCAGTTGCGACACAAAGACCACCATGAACCTGATCGAACTGGCAAGAAAACCTGTCACCGTCCTTGAAACGACCCCCGTGATCGAGGCCGCGCAGGAGATGGCCGCCAAAGGCGTGGGATCCGTCGAGGTGGTGACTTCAGACGGCGAGATCCTGGGGATCTTCACCGAACGCGATCTCATGACGCGGGTTGTCGCGCGTCAGCTTCCCCTCCGCGAGACCCCGGTCGGGAAGGTGATGACACGGTCCGTCGCCACCCTCCCGCCGTTCGGATCCCCCGACGAGGCGCTCCGGACGATGATCCTGCGCCGGATCAGGCACCTGCCGATCGTCGACAACACGAAGCGCCTTGTCGGCATCCTGCGGTTCCAGGACCTGTTCGCGCACCAGGTGGACGCCCTGGGGACAGAGCTCGATTCCGTGATCGCCCGCTATACCGTTGACGCGCCCGGAGGTTAGCATGCAGGTCATGACGGCGGAGGCGCCCCCGGACGCCGGACCGGGTTTCGCGCCCGCCCTGGCGCTCCTCCACGAGGAACACCAGCGCGCGGGCTTCCTGGGGGAAGAGGCGATCCGGCGGATCGCCGGACGCCTGGGGACATCTCCCGCGGAGCTCTACGGCGCGGTGACCGCCTATCCCCTCTTTCGCGTCGGCCCGGGACCGTCCCCCGGCGCGCCGCACGCCGATCCCTTTCCCCTCCCGCCGATCGGAAATCCGGTCCTGCGCGCCGCCGAAAGCGTCTGCTTCGGCGCCGACGATCCGGTCGCGGCGGCGCGGAAGGCCCTCGAGCTGCCGCCCGACGAGATCCTCTCCCGCATCGCGCGATCGGAGATCCGGGGGTACGGCGGGGCCGGGTTCCCGACAGCCCGCAAATGGGAAGCGGTCCGGCGCGCGCCGGGACCGGAGAAATACGTCATCGCCAACGCCGACGAGAGCGAGCCCGGCTGCTTCAAGGACCGCCTCCTCCTCGACCGCCAGCCGCGCCGGATCCTCGCCGGAATGCGCCTCGCCGCGCATGCCGCGGGGGCCGCGCGCGGGATCCTCTACATCCGGCACGAATATGCCGCCCAGCACGACCGGGTCCGGGACGCGATCGGCGCCCTGCGCGAAGAAGGATTTTTGGGACCCTCTTTCGATGTCGTCCTTCGCCGGGGAGCGGGCGCCTACATCTGCGGCGAGGAGACGGCGCTCCTGAATTCCCTCGAGGGAAAGCGCCCTGTCCCGCGTGACCGCCCCCCTTATCCCGTCGTCGCGGGACTCTTCGGCAGACCGACCCTCGTCCAGAACGTGGAGACGCTCGCGGCGATCCCGGCGATCATCGAACGGGGACCGGACTGGTTCCGCGGGACCGGCCCGGCGAAGCTCTACTCCGTCTCCGGCGACGTCCCCCGGCCCGGCGTCTACGAGCTTCCGATGACGGCGACGGCCGGGGAGCTCCTCCGGGAGGCCGGGGCCGATCCGGAGACGCTCGCCGCATTCACGCTCGGCGGGGTGTCGGGGGGGCTCCTCCCCGCCGCCGCGTCCGGCGTCCGCCTCGATTTCGAAAGTCCCGCCCGCTACGGCGCGGCGCTCGGAGCCGGCGGCATCATCGCCCTGGCGCGCGGCCGGTGCGTCGTCCGGTTCGCGCGCGACGTGCTTTCCTTTTTCGCGCGCGAGTCGTGCGGAAAATGTTTTCCGTGCCGGATCGGGACGACGCGGCTCCTCGAACGGCTTGACAGGGTGATACATCTGGCGTCGTCCCCTCTCGATGAGTTCGAAGACCTGATCGGCGTCCTGAAGACAGGGTCCGCGTGCGGCCTGGGGCCGTCGGCGGCCCTCATGGCGAGACACCTCGCGACCCGTTTCGGGGACGATCTGCGCGCGCACGCCGTTTCGGGGAACTGTCCGGCCGGCGCCTGCACGGAGGGCGCATGAGCGGGAAAAACCTCTCGATCGACGGCAAGGAGATCCCTTTCGTCGCCGGGGAAACGATCCTCGAGGCGGCCGGCCGCGCGGGGGTCCGGATCCCGACCCTGTGCCACGACCCGCGCGTCACCCCCGGCGGCTCCTGCCGGCTCTGCCTCGTCGAGGCGAACGGAAGGTCCGTCCCCGCCTGCGCCTTCCCGTCGGAACCCGGAGCCGCCGTCCGCACGGAGACGCCCGGACTCGCGGCGTTCCGCAGGAACCTGCTGGAGCTCACCCTCTCGGAGCTTCCCGACGGCCCGTGCCCCCGGTGCGACGAGGGGGTCCCCTGCCAGCTCCACGCGCTCGCCCGTGATCTCGGCGCGCGGCCGGGCCGCTTCGCGGGCGCGAGGTCCGGCACGCGGCCGCCCGACGCCAATCCGCTGATCCTCCGCGACTACACGCAGTGCATCTCCTGCTACCGGTGCACGCGGGTCTGCAACGAGCTCGAACAGGCGCACGCCATCACCCCCGCCGGTCGCGGGTTCGCGTCCCGCATCGCGTCCTACGGGAACCTGGGCGAGAAGGGGCTCTCCGAGAGCCCTTGCACCTTCTGCGGCCAGTGCATCAACACCTGCCCGACCGGGGCCCTTCTCGAACGCCCCCGCGCCGGGCGCCCCGCCACGCCGCGGGCGGACCGGACCGTCAAGACCACCTGCCCCTATTGCGGCACGGGGTGTTCCCTTCTCCTGGAGGTCGCCGGGGACCGGATCGTCGGGGCGCGGGGGGATCCCGATTCCCCCGTGAACCGGGGATCGCTCTGCATCAAGGGACAGTTCGGCTGGGAATTCGCCCAGGACCCTGAACGGCTCACGGCCCCCCTCATCCGGGAAGGAGACGGATTCCGGCGCGCCTCCTGGGACGAGGTGCTGGATCTCGTCGCGGAACGGTTCTCCGCCATCAAGCGGGAATGCGGCCCGGACGCCCTCGTCTTCTGGAGCTCGGCCCGCGCCACGAGCGAGTCCAACTACGTCTTCCAGAAACTCGCCCGTGCCGCCGTCGGCACCAACAACATCGACAACTGTGCGCGGACCTGACATGCCCCCACGGTCGCGGGTCTCGCGATCATGGTCGGACGGGGGGCGATGAGCAACAGTATCGGGGAGTTCGCGCACGCCGGCCTGATCCTCGTCGTCGGAAGCAACACCACGGAGACGCATCCGATCATCGCGCTCCGGATCAAGGAGGCGGCCCGCCGGGGCGCGAAGCTGATCGTGGCCGATCCCCGGCGGATCGATCTCGTGGACCATGCCACCCGGTGGCTCCCCCTCAAGGTGGGGACCGACACCGCGCTTTTCAACGCGATGGCTCATGTGATCATCCGGGAGGGGCTCCACGACCGGGATTTCGTCGCCCGGCACACGAAGGGGTTCGAGGAATTTCGCCGGCTCGTCGAGACCTGGAGCCCCGAGCGGGCCGCAGCGGTGACCGGCGTCCCGGCCCCGGAGATCGTCGCCGCCGCGCGCGAATACGCGACGGTGAAGCCGGCCTCGATCGCCTACACGCTGGGGGTGACCGAGCACACCTGCGGGGTCCACAACGTCCAGTCGCTCGCGAACCTCGCCGTCCTCTGCGGGAATTTCGGGAAACCCTTCTCCGGGATCAATCCCCTGCGCGGCCAGAACAACGTCCAGGGGGCCGGCGACGTCGGATGCCTCCCCACCGACTACCCCGGCTACGGGAAGGTCGGCGCGGAAGAGATCCGCCTGCGCTGGGAAAAGGCCTGGGGGCGCCCCCTCCCGAAGCGCCCCGGGATCACGAAAGTCACCGCGATCGACGAGATCCTCAAGGGGCGCGTGAAAGGCGCGTGGATCATGGGGGAAAACACCGTCGTCTCCGACGCGAACGCCTCGAAGACGCGCGCCGCCCTCGAGCGGATCGGCTTTCTCGTCGTCCAGGACATCTTCATGACGGAGACCGCGAGACTGGCCCATGTCGTGCTCCCCGCCACCTCGTTCGCCGAGACGGACGGCACCTTCACCAATACCGAGCGGCGCGTCCAGCGGGTCCGGAAGGCGATTGATCCCCCGGGCGAGGCGCGGGACGACTGGCGGATCGCGGCGGACGTCTCCGCGCGCCTGGGTTACCCCATGTGCTACGGTTCGGCCGCGGAGATCTGGGAGGAGATCCGGCGGAATACCCCGATCCTCGCCGGGATCACCTACGGGCGGCTCGACCGGGAAGGCGGGATCCAGTGGCCCTGTCCGGACGAGAAGCATCCCGGGACCCCCTGGCTCCACGGAGAGCTGTGGGAAGGTAGACAGACAGCCTATTTCCAGCCCGTTCCTTACACGCCTCCGGCCGAGGTCCCGGACGCCGACTACCCTCTCGTCCTGACGACCGGACGGCGGCGCGCCGCCTACCACACCCAGACGCAGACGGGCCGCTCGGCCGGGATCCGGCAGGTGCTCCCGCGCGAGATGCTGGAGATGAATCCCGCCGACGGCGCGCGCCTCGGGCTGGTCGAGGGGCAGCGCGTCCGGGTCACGTCCCGCCGGGGAACGGTCGCGGCGCCGGTACGCCTCACGGAACGTTCCCCGGAGGGGACGGTCTTCTTGAGCTTCCATTTTCCGGAACAGGTGATGACGAACCTCCTCACGAACGACGCCTACGACCCGATCACGGAAACCCAGGAATTCAAGGCATGCGCTGTCCGCGTGGAGCCCCTAGAATGAGAACCGGCCCGGAAAGGAGCGTCTGATGCCCATCCATCTCATCGGCGAGTCGGCCGGACATGCCCCCCCGTTCAACCGCGGGTTCTTCAGCTCGACGATCGGCGACATCATCGGGAAGAGCAGCCAGAACGTCCCCCAGAAGCTCACGCTCTTCCTCACCGACGGCTCGACCCTGGATCTCTGCAACATCGAGGGGATGAGCGACGAGTACATGATCGCGCGCGTCTTCCACGGCCACGGCAAGGCGTGCGGCACGATCGTCAACATCATCCCGTTCGCGCTGATCTACCGCGTCCAGCTCACCCCGGTGGGGCACGAGGAAGCGGATCGGGCCGGATTCAAGTGGGTCTCCGCCCCGGAGCCCGAAGGGGCGGACGAAACCCGGAACGAGGAAAAAGGCGGAAAGCGGAAAGCCAGGAGGACGACATGAGACTCGCCGACATCATGACCCGGAAGGTGGAGACGATCGGGACGGAAACCCCCGCCCGGGAGGCCTGGGACCGGATGAAGGCCGCGCGGATCCGGCATCTCGTGGTGGTCCGGGGGTCGACGGTCGTCGGGATCCTCTCGGAGCGAGACCTCGGGGGCGCCCGCGGCGCCGAGACCCGGCGGGACCGGCGGGTCTCGGACCTGATGTCCACCCATGTCGCGACGCTGCCGCCGGACGCCACGATCCGCCAGGCCGCCAATCTCCTGCGGGGACGCGTCATCGGCTGCATCCCGGTCGTCGCGGGCGGGAAGACCGTCGGGATTGTCACGATCACGGATCTCCTGGACCTCTTGGGTCGCGGAACCGAGAAGGCCGTGCCGAAGACCCGGCGCTGGACCCTGCGCCAGCGGGGTCCGCGACCGATGGCCGTCCGGCGCGGATGACGCCCCGATGAAACGGGCCCACGCGGCCCTGGCCGGCTCGTATCTCGCCGTCTGGACAGCGAGCGCCTTCCGGCCGGTCTATCCCGAGGACTGGCTCATCGAGAATCTCCTCGTGTTCGTGTTCCTGCCGCTTCTCGCGGCCACCTACCGCCGGTTCACGTTCTCCACGCTTTCCTACGCCCTGATCGCCGCCTTCCTGACGCTCCACGCGATCGGGGCGCACTACACCTATTCGGAAACCCCGATCGGCGAATGGATGCGGGAGGCCTGGAACCTGCGGCGGAACCACTACGACCGTGTCGTCCACTTCTCGTTCGGGCTGCTCCTGGCGATCCCGACGCGCGAGATCCTCACGCGCGCTGGCGGCATGGACGCGTTCTGGAGCCGGCTTTCCGCGACGAGCCTCCTCCTGGCCGCGAGCGCCCTCTTCGAGGTCGTCGAGGCGATCCTCGCCAGCGCCGTCGGGGCCGATCTCGGGGCGGCCTATCTCGGCATCCAGGGAGACATCTGGGACGCGCAGAAGGACATGTCGCTCGCCTGGCTCGGGGCCGTCCTGGCCATGGCGGCAGAGACCACGGCAGGTTATTCCAAGACCAGCAGGGCGATACCGAAATAGACCGCGAGGCTCAATACGTCCTGGACGATCGTCGCCAGGGGACCGCTCCCGAAGGCCGGATCCCGGCCTGATCGATAGAGAAGCCAGGGAAACGCCAGGCCAACGGTCGTCGCGACGCCGCTCGCCAGGAAGACCGTCAGGGAGACGGTCAGCGCCAGACGCACGTCGCGGAAGACGAACGCCACCGCGCCGAAGGCAAAAAGGCCCAGGACGCCGCCGATCAGAAACCCGGTCCAGAATTCCCCGGCCAGGAGGATCTTCAGGGGGGTGCGGCTCATGGAAAGCCCCCGGATGACGATCGCCTCGGTCTGCGTCCCGATGGCATCCGCCAGGTAGACGATTCCAGGGATGAAGAAGGCGAGCGCGACGTTGCGCTCGAGTTCGGCGGCGAAGCGGGAGACGACGAACGTCGCCAGCATGCTCCCCCCCAGGCCCGCCAGGAGCCATGGCAGGCGTCCCCGCATCCGGACCAGTGGCGGCGCCTCCATGGCGTCCCGGGCTCGCGCGGCCTCGTGCCGGATCCCCGCCAGACGGTGGATGTCCTCGACATGCTCCCGCCGGAGGATCTTCAGCATGGCGAGCGGCGGGACAACCCCGAGGAGGCGCCCCGTCCGGTCGACGACGGGGACCGCAGGAAGATTCCCCCGGATCGCGACTCCCGCGACGGTCTCCTGGTCATCCTCCGGACGAACCGGCTGGATGTCCGGCTCCGCCAGCTCGCCGACGGGACGTTCCTCCGGGGCGGCCAGGAGAGACGGCAGGGAAACCGCACCGGCCAGGATCCCGTTGCCATCCGTCAGGCACAGGATTCCGGCCTCCTGGAAGGTCCGGCCGGCGAGACGCCGCCGGACCTCCCCCGCCGCGTCGCAGGCGCGCGCCGTCGGGACGCTCTCCACCAGATGCCGCGCGGCCGTCTCGCTTCCCGCCGGCGCGCCATCGCTCCCCCTTCGGGCGGCCATGACGCCTCTACCGACAGGCCCCCGGACGCAGGTAGATGAACCAGTAGGTCCCGGCCACCAGGATGCCGCCCCCGACGAGATTCCCGGCCGTGACCGGAACGAGATTCCCGACCGCTCCGGCCCAGGAGACTCCCTCGGGCCCCGTCCCGCCCAGGATCATCCCCAGGGGAAGGAAAAACATGTTCGCGACGCAATGCTCGAACCCCGCCGCCACGAACGCCGTGACCGGAAAGACGATCGCCAGGATCTTGTCCGCGACGCTCCGGGCGCCGAAACAGAGCCAGACCGCCAGGCACACCAGGATGTTGCACAGGATCCCGGACACGAACGCCGCGGCGGGAGCGAGCGCCGCCTTCTTGCGGGCGACGGCGAGCGCCGTCTCGCCGACCGCTCCGCCGTCCGCCCCGCACGCCCCCGACGCCGCGACGAGCCACGCCATCGAGGCGGCCCCGACGAGATTCCCCGCGTAGACGAGAACCCAGTTCCGGAAAAGTTCCGCGGTCGTGACGCGCCGGCTCGCCCAGGCCATCGCCACGAGGTTGTTTCCGGTAAAAAGCTCCGCCCCCCCTACGACCACGAGGATCAGCCCCAGGCTGAAGGCACACCCCGCCAGGATCCGCACGGGACCGTATCCGAGCTCCGGGCGGGTGGCCGCCACGATCGAGAAAAAGGCCCCGAGCGCGATGAACGCCCCCGCCAGGACCGCCAGGGCCAGCGTGCAGGAAGCGCCCAGGCGCGCCTTCCGGACGCCGGTCTCCTCGACGCGGCGCGCGATCTCGGCCGGCGCGTAGGCATCCGTCCCCGACGAAGGCCCGTTATCCATGGGCAGGGACGGAGGCGCGCGGCACGGCGACACGGATCCGAGCGTCAGGGATGCGGCACCCCTGTCCGGGCGCGAGCGCGAACACCGGGTTCAGGTCGATCTCGGCGATCTCCGGGACAAGCCCCGCCATCCACGAGAGCCGGAGGAGGATGTCCTGCAGGGCCGCGAGATCCGCCGGAGGATGTCCCCGGTAACCCTCCAGGAGCCGGAACCCCTTGATCCCGCGGATCATCGCCTCGGCGTCCTGCCGCGCCAGGGGCGCCGCGCGAAAGACGACGTCCCCCAGGATCTCCACGTGGATCCCGCCCAGGCCGAACGCGACCACCGGCCCGAACAGGGGGTCGCTGCTGACGCCCGCCATCACCTCGACCCCCCGCGGCGACATCGGCTGGACGGTCACGCCGTCCATCGCGTCCGGGGTGCCGCGCCGCGCGAGCGCCTCCCGGATATGCGCGAAGGCGGACCGGACGCCCTCCTCGTCCGCGAGCCCCAGATGGACGCCACCCGCCTCCGATTTGTGGACGATCGTCCGCGAGGCGAGCTTCACGGCAACAGGGAAGCCGATCGCGCGCGCGGCGGCGACGGCCTCCTCGGGCGTGCGGGCCAGCTCCGTCCGGACGGCCGGAAGGCCGGCCTTCGCGATGAGATCCCGCACCTCGCCGGCTGACAGCCACCCTCCCCGCCGGTCGGCGAGATGCCGACGGCAGATCTCCCGGATCCCGGCGGCGTCGATCTCCGGAAAGGCGGGAAACTCCCCCGCGGGCGCACGGCGCCAGGCAGCGTAGTCAGCCGCCTTCGCGAGAGCCTGCGCGGCGTTCTCCGGAAAGGCGTAGGTCGGGATCGACTCCTTCCCGGCCGACAGGGGACGGCTCACGCCGCTCTGCGTCATCCGGCACAGGAGGACGGGCTTTCCCGCTCCCCCCGACTGCCGGGCGGACGCGACCCCCTGGGCGAGCGCCGCAAGGACCGCATCGGACCCGGCCGGATCGACCGGCGTGTGGATCACGATCAGGGCATCCGTCTCCCGTGACGAGAGGATCAGGCGCGCGGTGCGCGCGTAATCCGCGGGCGCGGCCGAGGCGATCATGTCGACCGGGTTCCGGATACCCGCCGCGGCAGGGAGATGCCCCCGGAGGTCCCGGCGCAAGGCGTCCGGGAACTCGGGAATCGACAGGCCCGCCGCCTCGCAGGCGTCGGCGCACAGGATCCCGGGGCCGCCGGCATTCGTGACGATCCCCACGCGCCGGCCCGCGGGAAGCGGCTGGGAACCCAGCAGTGCCGCCAGGTCGAACATCTCCTCGATCGTGTCGGCCCGAACGATCCCGGCCTGGCGGAACAGGGCGTCGGAAACGGCATCGCTCGCGGCCAGGGCCGCCGTGTGCGATCCGGCGGCCCGCTGTCCGGCAGCCGTCCGGCCGCTCTTCAGGGCGATGATCGGCTTGGCGCGCCCCACGCGCCGCGCGATCGGGACGAACCGGCGCGGGTTCCCGAACGACTCCAGGTAAAGGAGGACGACGCCGGTTGCCGGATCGTTTTCCCAGTACTCCAGCAGGTCGTTCCCCGAGACGTCCGCCTTGTTCCCCAGGCTCACGAAGGTCGAAAGCCCCAGTCCCCGCTCCTCGAGCATCGCGAGGATCACCATCCCCAGGGCGCCGCTCTGGGAGGCCATCGCGACCGGACCCGGCGACGGAAGGATCGGCGAAAAGGACCCGTTGAGACGGACCGCCGGATCGGCGTTGGCGAGACCCATGCAATTGGGCCCCACGAGGCGGATCCCGGCCGCTCGGGCAAGATCCGCGATCTCCCGCTCGGCCTGCATCCCTCCCTCGCCGGTCTCCGCGAATCCCGCCGTGATGACAACGGCCGACGGAACCCCCTTGCGGGCGCACCCCTCGAGAACCCCGCGGACCGCCGCCTTCGGGACGACGATGATCGCGAGATCCGGCGTTTCGGGCAGGTCCGCGACTGCCGGGTAGGCCCGGATCGCGCAAACGGAGGCCGCCTCGGGGTTCACCGGATAGACGGTCCCCTCGTACCGCGCGGCAAGAAGCGATTCGAGGATCCGCCGCCCCAGGCTCGCGGGGCGGCGGGACGCCCCGATCACCGCCACCGACCGCGGGGCGAGGAGCCGGGCCAGGGACGGCGCGCCTTCGCCGGTCACGGTCTCGTCGTCCGGTCGGCGCGCTCCTCCGGAGCGCACCCCTTGGGCGACAGTCAGGTCTTCACGCCGAAGCGGGGCAGGACCCATCGCTGGATCACGATAAACAAGATCACGACTGCAAGAAAGATGGCCGTCTTCTCCGTCACGCTGCCCTCCGTTCGCCGGGTTTGGGCGTCCCGGCTTGGCCCGCGCCCGTCCGGATCCGCCTCAACTTGAGGCGGGCCAGGCGCTCATGGGCTGCAAATGTCGGCCGCGGCCTGCGCCACCCCTCGCCCAACTGCGGGTCGTGGTACTCCGGATGCGCCCGGCGCCTGGGGGAGCGTGTCCCGATCAGGAGGAAAAAGAAGCCGAGCGCCATCACGATCTGGATGAAGCGGAACAGCGTGGCAACCATGAAAACCCTCCCTTCCCGGAACCGCCTGTCCACCATACCAGGGAGCAATCCGGGTGCCAGCCCCGCTGTCAGGAGAGGCGCATCGGGGATGCGTGAAATTCCCCCTTCAGGGGATATTTCAGCGGCCCGGCAGGTCGACGCGCTCGCCGTCCCCGGGCACCGACACGTCCCATCCGAGGCGGCGGATCTCCCCTGCCAGCGCCTCCGCCGAATCGGGATCCCCGTGGACCACATGCGTCCTGGCGGGCGGTTTCCGGAAGAACGACAGCCAGCGGAGGATCTCGTCACGGTCGGCATGGGCCGACAGCCCGTCCAGGGTCTCGATCCGGGCCCGGACGGGGACATATCCGCCGAACATCTTGATGGACGCCGCGCCGTCCAGGAGCGAGCGCCCGCGCGTCCCGGGGGCCTGGAACCCGGTGAAAAGGACCGTCGTCTTCGGATCCGGAAGCCGCTTCCTGAAATGGTGAAGGATCCGCCCTCCCGTGGCCATGCCGCTCCCGGCGATCACGATCATCGGACCGGCGTGGTCGTTCAGCCCCTTCGATTCCTCCGGCGTGGCCACGAACCGGCACCGCCGGTTGCAGATGGGACACTTCTGCCGGTCCATCGCCTCCCGCATCTCGTCGTCCAGGTCTTCCGCATGGCGGCAGGTGATCTCCGAGACGCGCGCGGCCATCGGACTGTCGAGGAAGAGCGGCAAGACCGGGATCCGCCCCTCCTCCTCCAGGCGGGCCAGATACCACAGCAGGATCTGCGAGCGGCCCACCGCGAAACTCGGGATCAGGAGGACTCCCTGGCGGTCGGCCGTCTCCCGGACGATCCGGGCCAGGTCCCCCGCCGGATCCCGGCCGTGCTGCCGGTTCCCGTAGGTCGATTCGACCAGCAGGAGATCGGCCTCCTCCACCGGTTCGGGGTCGCGCAGGATCGGCTGGTCCCACCGGCCGAGGTCCCCCGAATGGACCAGCCGGACCGGCTTCTCTCCCTCCAGGAGAAGTTCCACCGTCGCCGACCCGAGGATGTGGCCGGCGCGGCGGAAGACCGCCGAAATGCCGCCTGTCACCGGAAACCGGGCGTGATAGGACCGGGGCGCGGCGAGCGCAAGGGCCGCCTCGGCATCCGCCGCGTCGAAGAGGGGCAGGGCGGGCCTGTGCCGCGAGTATCCCTTCCGGTTGGCATAAGCGGCCTCCTCCTCCTGGAGGTGCGCGGCATCCATCAGCATGATCCCCAGCAGGTCCCGCGTCGCGCGGGTACAGAAGACGGGGCCGCGGAACCCTTCCCGCACGAGGCGCGGGAGATATCCGGAGTGATCGATGTGCGCATGGCTCAACACCACCGCGTCGATCGAGGCGGCGGGAACCGGGAACGGCCGCCAGTTCCGCAGGCGCAGCTCCTTGAGCCCCTGGAAAAGACCGCAATCGAGGAGGACCCGCCGGCCGTTCCCCGCCACGAGGAATTTCGACCCCGTCACCGTCCCGGCAGCCCCGAAAAACGACAGCGTCCGGTCCCCCACAATCACTCTCCCAGGAACCAGCGTCGCCGCAGCGGCGGGCGGGCAAAGGCGATGCCGAACTTCTCCTCCGCGCACCGGCGGATGCACGCGACCGCTTCCTCCGGAGCGTCGGTCACCGCGATCCGGTCCAGGTCCTGCGGATCGATCGCGCCACGGCCCGCAAGGCGGTCGCGCAGGAAGCCCAAGAGCGGCGCCCAGTACTCGGTTCCCATGAGAATGACCGGAAAATCCCTGATCTTCTCGGTCTGGATCAGGGTCAGCGCCTCGAAAAGCTCGTCCAGCGTGCCGAACCCCCCCGGCATGACGACGAAGGCGTACGAGTACTTGACCAGCATCAGCTTGCGCACGAAAAAATAGTTGAAGGTGATCCAGCGGTCGAGATACGGATTCGGTTCCTGCTCGGCGGGGAGGCGGATGTTGCAGCCGATCGACCGCCCCCCCGCCTCGCGGGCGCCTCGGTTGGCGGCCTCCATGATCCCGGGGCCGCCGCCCGTCATCACCGTGAACCCTTCCCGCGCCAGCCCCGCTCCGACGGCCCTCGCCATCGCGTAGGCGGGGTGCCCCTCGCCGAAGCGCGCCGAACCGAAGACCGTCACGCACGGCCCCACGAAATGCAGGGACCGGAACCCCTTGATGATCTCGCCGAAGATCCGCAGGGCGCGGAACAGCTCCGCCCGGCGGGACCGGGGCCCCTCCAGGAACTGCGCCTCCGCCCGGACGGGGGATCGCTTTCCCCATCGGGCCTCCGCCGGCGGGGAGGAGCCGCCCGAAGCACAGGCTGACCCCGGATCCACGCGGCCCATGATCGCCCCATTCCGGGGCGATGTCCCGTATAATCCGCGCCGACCATGGACTGGCTCACGGACCCGCAGGCGCTCGCCGCCTTCCTCACACTGACCGCGCTCGAGCTGGTCCTCGGGATCGACAACGTCATCTTCATCTCGATCCTGGCCGGAAAGCTCCCGTCCCACCAGCAGAAGCGCGCCCGCACGATCGGCCTCGCGCTCGCCATGGTGATGCGGATCGCCCTCCTCTTCTCCCTCTCCTGGATCATCCGCCTGACGGCTCCGCTCTTCGCGGTCATGGGACACGAGATCTCGGGACGCGACCTGATCCTGATCGCCGGTGGACTCTTCCTGATCGGGAAGAGCACCCACGAGATCCACCAGCGACTGGAGGGGGACGAGGGACACGCCTCCTCGCGTGTCGCCCCGTCGTTCGCCGGGGTGATCACGCAGATCCTGGTCCTCGACATCGTCTTCTCGCTCGATTCGGTGATCACCGCGATCGGGATGGTCGACCGGATCGGGATCATGGTGGCGGCGGTCGTCGTCTCCGTGATCCTGATGCTCGCCTTCGCCGGCGCCCTGAACGCCTTCGTCCATCGGCACCCGACCTTCAAGATCCTGGCATTGAGCTTCCTCCTGCTGATCGGGGTGACCCTGCTCATGGAAGGGTTCGAGCAGCATATCTCCAAGGGATACATCTACTTCGCGATGGCCTTCTCGATCGGCGTCGAGATCATCAACCTCCGCATCCGGACCGCCCGCCAGGCGCCGGTGCACCTTCACGAGCCGTACAGCGCGACCGGGGCGGACCGCGCCTACCGGGCATGAACCGCGTCCTGGCCGGCTGGCTCGCGGCGCATGCCCCGGCGGGCGCGCGCTGGCAGTCGGCCCGACGCCTTCCGGACGCGGCCGGACGCGGAACCCCTCCCCGCGCGTCCGTCCGCGCCATCACATGGGGCCGATCCCGGATCATCGAGCACGCCGACCCGGCGCGGGGGATCTTTTCCGACCAGGCCACGGATCTCTCGGCGCGGGCGCTCCTGGCCGACCGCTCTCTTGTCGCGGGGAAGACGGTCTGCGAGACGGGGTGCGGAACAGCGGCGCTCGCGGCCCTCTGCGGCCGACTCGGGGCCGCAAGGGTCCTCGCGACCGACTGCGACGGCCGGGCGCTGGCGCTCGCCCGCCGGACCCTCCGCGCCAACAACATCCCCGCGCGGCTTCGCCGGTGCGACCTACTCGACGGGATTCCGGCACCCGTGGACATCCTCATCGCCAATCTCCCCCAGAAGCCGGTCCCGCGCGGCGCGCGTCTCCCGCTGGGCCAGCACGGGGGTCCGCGCGGCGACGCCATCCTCGCCCGCTTCCTGCCGCAGGCGGCCCGGATCCTCCCTGCGGGAGGCCGCCTCTATCTCTTCCTCCACACGCTGACGCCCCCCGCCACGCTCGCGCGGCTCGCGAGCCGTTTCCATGTCGGGATCCCGTTCTGGCGGCGCCGGCTCGTCCCGCCGGGGGAATATCCCCCCGCGATGACCGCCGAATGGCTTTCCCGCGCGGCGCGCGGCGCAGCCCTGTTCCACCCCCTGCCGGGCCGCCCCGGCTGGCACGCCTTCTACTGCCTCCTCGTCGCGGCACGCCGGAAATAGAAGGGCGCCGCCCCTTCCGGGAGCGGCGCCCGTCCGTCAATCGGACGATCTCCGGTCTAGTGCTTGTGACCCGCCTTCGCGCAGGTCGGGCACTCCTTGGAACCGGTCTTCGCGTAATGCTCCGCACAGCACTTGTGGTGGAGGTGGCACGCCATCTCGACCTTGCCGTCCTTCCCCTTGTGGCTGGCGCAGAACTCGCCGCAGCACTCGGCGAACGTGCCGGGGTTCTTCATGAGCTTCTCGCACGTCTCCTTGCAGCAGGCCTTGTCGCCGCAGGACGACTTCTCCTTGGCACCCGCATCGCACGAACCGCAATCCTTGCCGGCCCAGACGGTCCAACCCGTACACAGGACAACCACCGCCAGAATCCCCAGGATCTTCTTCATCGACGACCTCCCCCTTTTCAGCCCCGTTCCCGTCCGCACGTCCGGGAGCGCCCCCGAAACGCCGACCGGAGGGATATTATCCCGGTTCGCTCCCGTCCCGGCAATCCCCCCGGAAACGGCAAACGCCAAAAGCCGAACGACAAACACCCCCTATGATGGACAGATGCGCGCGGCGAGCCGGCTTGTCTGCCTGACATTGCGGTTGAGCAAGACCGATCCGGAAGAGCGGCGTCGGCTCGTCGCGCGCGTCCGGCCGGGGGGGATCCTCCTCTTCGGAGGGGAAATCGGGTCGCTCAAGGCGGAGATCGACGGACTGCGCGCCCTCCTGCCGCACCCGCTCCTAGTCCTCGCCGATCTTGAGCGGGGTGTCGGCCAGCAGGTGACGGGCGCGACCGTCCTTCCCCCGCCCGCCGCCATCGCCGCAACAGGCGACCCGGATCTCGCGCGCGAGGCGGGTCTCCTGACCGGCGTCGAGATGCGCCGGGCCGGGATCGACGTCGCCCTGGCCCCGGTCCTCGACGTCCAGTCCCCCGCCGGAAGCGCCATCATCGGGACGCGCGCCTTCGGATCGGACCCGGAGCGTGTCGCCGCCTTCGGATCGGCCTTCCTCGCCGGGCTCCGCGCGGCGGGGGTTTCGGGATGCGCCAAGCATTTTCCCGGACACGGATTCGCCGCCGGCGACACGCACAGCGGACGCGTCGCGGACAGGCGTCCCCGGGAGGCGTTCGAGACCGCCGACTGGATCCCCTACCGGCGCGCGATTGCCGGAGGGCTTCCCGCCGCGATGGCGGCGCACCTCGCGTGCCCCGCGCTCGATCCGGAGGAGCCCGCGACACGGAGCCGCCGGATCATCGACGGGATCCTGCGCGGAAAGCTGGGATTCTCCGGCGCGGTCCTCTCGGACGCGCTCACCATGAAGGCGGTCGCCGACCTTCCGGAAGGCGAGACGGCGCGCCGCGCCGTCGAGGCGGGGATCGACCTCCTGCTGGATCCGGAGGATCCGGAATCGCTTGCCGCGTCGCTCGAGTCGGATGCCGCCTCGGGACGCCTGCCCCGGGAAGCGCTCCTCCGCGCGGTCCGGAACCTCGACCGCCTGGCCCGCCGCCCGTCCGACTCATCACCCATGACTCATGACTCATCACTTCTTCTCTCCCTTCCCGACCGCATCGCGGAACGCGCGGTGACTCTCTTGAAAGGAACGATCCGCCCCGGTGAGGACCTCCTAACAGGCCGGGCAGCGCTCCTCTGGGACGATGACGGCGACTTCGACCCGGAACCCCTCCGATCGCTTTTAAGCCCGCTCCCTCTCCACACCATTCCCTCTCCCCCCCGGGGAGAGGGTCCGGGTGAGGAGTCCCTTCGGATGACGGGTGAACCGATCCTCTTCATCCCCTGCCGGCCGCGGATGAACAAAGGGGCGATCGGCCTCTCGGCGGACGCCCGTGCGGCGGTCGCGGGGCTCGCTGCCCGCGGGGTCCGGATCACGGCCGCTGTCCTCTTGGGTTCCCCCTGGGCCGCCGACGACCTGCCGGACGTGCCGCTGATCCTCTGCACGTACGGTTCGGATCCGGCCAGCATCCGGGCGGCGGTCCGCGCCCTGCGGGGAGAGATCCCCTGCACCGGCAAAAATCCCTTCTAGCCGTCCTGTTTCAGTAAACGCGCCAGAAGAATCCAGGAAAGGACCGAAAGGAACAGGCTCACGGCCGCCGCGAGGCCGCTTCCGAACAGGAGGAATCCGATCCCGAAATTGAGCGCGAAGATCGCGACGACAGCCGTCCCCCACTGGGCGAGGATTCCCCCCAGGGGGAACGGCGCCACGGGCGGGGTGGTCCCCGCGAACAGCCCTTTCCAGCCGGGCCCGGGGGGCTTCACCTTGAAGAAGAACTTCTTCAGGTGCAGCCGGCCCGGTTCCGGAAAGAGGAACGTCGCCGGGATCCAGAGGCAGGCGGAGCCCGCCACGGTGAAGAGAAGGCGGAAGAGAACGCTCCCCGCGGGGACGCCGAGCAGGGACGCCGCGTCGTCAGCCCAGAGGACGCAGAAGGGGGACGCGACCATGGCGGCGAGCTCGCTCGCCGCCGACACGCGCCACCAGAGCCACCGCGCCATCTGCACCACCCCCACCCCCGCGGTCAGGTGCAGGATGTTCTGGAAGGCGTCGATGAGCCGCCCGCCCGCGAGCGCCCACGCCACCGCCACCGACATCACGAGGACCGAGGCGATCCGTCCCGCGGCCAGGTAGTGCGCGTCGGTCTCCTGCGGCCGGACGAAACGCCGGTAGAGGTCGTTCACGACGAGCGATGCCCCCCAATTGACGCTCCCCGAGAGGGATGCCACGAACTCCGCGAAGAACCAGGCCACGACGAACCCCTTCACCCCCGCCGGGAGCGCGCGCCGGATCATCTCCGGATACGCCTTGTCCCCCTCCGCAAGATCCGGCAGCACCACGACCGACGAGAGCCCGACCACGATCCAGGGCCAGGCGCGCAGCGCATAGTGCGCCGTGTTGTACCAGAGCGTCGCCAGCACCGCCTGGCGCTCGTCCCGGCAGGAGACCATCCTCTGGACCAGCACCCCCCCGCCGTCGGTGTTCTTCCAGGCCCACCACTGGACCCCGAGAAACGCGAGGAGCCACGCCGCATCCGACGTCCAGAAATCCCCGCCGGCAGGGACCGCGAGATCCGGCAGGAACGACAGGTTCCCGGACGGCGCCGCCGCCAGGACCCCTTCCCATCCCCCCGCCGCGCGCACGGAGAAGAACGCCACGAGAAACGAACCGAGGATCGCCGCGCAGAACTGGAGGAAGTCCGTCGTGACGACCCCCCAGAACCCCGACACGGCCGCATAGGAAAGGGACAGCGCCGCGCAGGCGAGGACCGACGTCTTCCGGTCGAGCCCGGTGAGGCTTTCCGTCACGAGCGCCAGCGCCGCGATCTGCAGGGCCCCCGCCGCGTAGCCGTTGTAGAGGATCCCCCAATAGACCGATTTCACCCCGCGCAGGAGCGAGGCGGCCGCTCCCGTGTAGCGGAGCTCGGTCAGCTCCGGCTCCGTGAGGACGCCGCTCCTGCGCCAGAGCCGCGCGAACAGGAAACCCGAGAGGATGGTGCTCGCGCCCAGCGACCACCAGAACCAGTTTCCCCACAGCCCCTTGGTGCGCATGACGCCGGCGATCACGAGCGGCGTGTCGGTCGCGAAGCTCGCCGCGATCATCGAGGTGCCGGCGAGCCACCAGGGGAGCGAACGGCCCGAGGCGAAATAGGCATCCGTCCCGCCCGAGGCCTTGCGCCCCTTCCAGAGACCGACCCCCACGAGAAGCGCGGCGTAAAGGGCGACGACGACCCAATCGAGCGCGCTCATCGGCCGGGGGAAAGCTTTCCGAGGACGCAGGCGCGACGCGACCCCGTCACGGCGGGAAGCCCTGCCGGAAATCCGGCAAGGCGCGCCTCCGCGAGCAGCGCGAACGCCATAGCCTCGCGGGCGCGCGCGGGGACCCCGGCGGCCTCCGAACGGCACACGGACAGCGGAGCGCATGCGCGCGCCAGGCGGCGCATGAGGTCCTGGTTTTCGGCCCCGCCGCCGGCGACCCAGACCGCCTTCACACGCCGCGGCGCGAAGCGGCGCAGAGCCTCCGCGACGGAGCGGGCCGTGAGTTCCGCAAGCGTCGCCAGACGGTCCGCGAGCGGCAGCCGCGCGAATCCCCTGACGCTCCCGCACCAGCCGGGCGAGAACACCTCCGGCCCGGTGCTTTTCGGCGGACGCGCGCCGAAGAAGGGATGCCGCAGGAACCGCGCGAGGACCCTTTCGTCCGCCCGTCCGTCCGCCGCCAGGCGCCCGTTCGCGTCATATCCCTTCCGGCCTCCGCTCGCCCGACGGACCTCGGCGTCGAGAAGGCAGTTCCCGGGGCCGGCGTCGAACCCCCGCACCCCCGCGAGGCGTGGCGCCAGGACCGTGAGATTCGCGATCCCGCCGATATTCAGGACCGCCCCCCCGCGGCGCCAGCGCCCGAACAGGATCCAGTCCGCAAACGGCGTGAGGGGAGCCCCGTGCCCCCCTGCGGCGATGTCGCGCCGGCGGAAATCGGACACGACGGGGACGCCGAGCCGCTCGGCGATCGCGTCCCCGTCCCCGATCTGGAGCGTCGCGGCGGGACGGGCGCCCCGGCGCGCGCGATGGAACACCGTCTGTCCGTGGGAGCCGACCGCCGAGATGCCCCCTTTCCGGATCTCGGGAGCCGCCGCACGGGAAAAGGCGTCCGCCACGCGCCGGTCAAGATCCGCAAGCTCCCCGAAGGAAGCGCCCCGCCCGGCCACGCGCCGCAGGTCCGCGGCGAGATTCCGGGGATACGGAACCGTTCGGAACGCGAGGCATGCCGCGCGCAGGTCGGGAAGACGCCCCGACACGCGCACGCGCGCCACGTCGACGCCGTCCATCGACGTCCCGGACATGAGCCCCAGGAGATCCCGCGCCACGGTCAGCGCCCCTGCAGGCACCGCTCCACGCTCCAGGCGTTGGCAGCGAGCATCCGGCGGGCGCGCGAGGGGGTGACGCCTCCCAGTTCGGCAACGAGACGCACGGCGCGGCGGCGGAGCTTTTCAGAGGTCGTGACGAGCCCCGTCATCCGGTTCCCCCGGACGCGGCCCGCGAGCGCCATCGCCCCGGTCGTGAGCGTGTTCAAGGCGATCTTCGTCGCGGTCCCCGCCTTCATCCGGGTGGAGCCGGCCAGGGGTTCCGGCCCCGTGTCGAGCACGACGAGAAGGTCGCAGAAGGCGGGCCGCGCCAGACGGTTGCAGACGATGAAGACGGTCCCGGCGCCCCGGCGCTTTGCCTCCGAAAGGGCCGCGCGGACGAACGCCGCGCCTCCGCTTGCCGAGATCCCCACCACAAGATCCCCCCGCCCGGGCCGCAGTTTTCCGACGGCAGCGCGTCCCGCAGCGGCGTCGTCCTCGGCTCCTTCCGCCGGACGGACAAGCGCCCGCGCGCCGCCGGCAATCACCCCGACGACGCGCCGCCCGATCTCGCGGCCGAAGGTGGGGACGCACTCGGCCGCCTCCTGAACCGCCAGGCGCCCGCTCGTCCCGGCCCCCACGAGGACGACCCGTCCTCCCCCCTTGAGGACACGCCCCGCCGACGCGACGGCGCGCGCCAGCACCGGCGCGGCACGTCGCGCCGCGTCGAACGCCCGCCCTTGGCGCTCCACCAAAAGGCGCGCCAGCAAAGCCGGCCCCAGACGGGAAAGGCCGCTGGTCCGTGGGTCGGGTCTTTCCGTGGAAAGACGCGCCTGGCTTCCCATGGACGCCTATTTCTTGACGAAGGGCTTCCGGACGGGACGGACGTTGCGGAAGCGGACGCAGTTCCCGCCCGCGTCCCGGGCGCTGTCGAGGGCCGTCTCCGCGGCCGCCAGGAGCGTGGCGGGCCGTGTCTCCCGGTCCGGCCGCATCGCGGCAAGACCGGCGCTGATCGTGATGCGCCCGAGCGGCGCCGCCGGATGCGCGATCCCCAGCCTTTCGACCGCCGCGCAGATCCGTTCGGCCACCTGGGCCGCGCCGAAATTGTTCGTCCGCGGCATGATCGCGACGAAGCGGCCGCGGTCATGGACGGCCAGGACATCCCCGGAACGGGAGAGGGCGGCCGCCGCGGCCCGCGCGACGTTCCGGAGGCAGTCGTCGGCGCTCGCGTCCCCGAACGACTCGCGGTACGGCCCGAAGTCGTCGATGTCGATCACCATGATCCCCAGGTCCGCCCCGTCGCGGGCGCACCGCCGCCATTCCTGCTCCAGCGTCGCGCCGAAGAAATCGCGCGTCACGGCGCCCGTCAGGGAATCGACGGCGACCAGTCCCTCGACGCGCCGCATCGCCGTGCGCAGCTCGTTCTCGCGGGCGTCCCGGTATTCGTACTCGATCTTCAGGCGCAACGCGGCGCGCGCCCGGGTCAGGAGATCGGCGATGTCGAAAGGCTTCCGGATGCAGTCGAGGACCCCCGCCGCGAATGCGGCATCCGCCGTGCCCGGCCCCGCGTCGCCCGTCACCAGGATCACCGGGATGTCCTTGAGGCGCGCGTCCTCGCGGATCCGGAGGGCTGTCTCGACGCCGTCGAGGCCGGGCGCGCGGTGTCCGATGACCACCAGATCCACGTCGGAACGCGCCGCCCCCGGCCTGCCGAGGCCGAGCCGCTCGAACGCCTCGCCCGGCGACGAGGCCCTCGTCACGTCGCCGCAATGGCCCTTGAGGACCCCCTCCAGGAGTTCCAGATCCGCGGGGGAATCCTCGACAACCAGGATCTTCATGCGGACAGCCTACCGGATGCGGAGCCGATCGGACAGGACCGTCCGGCGCAGGTCATGGTCCCGCCTTCTTCGACAGGCGCTTGCGCTCGTACATCGCGGCGTCGGCACGCGCCAGAAGCCCCTCGACCGGCTCGATCGCGTGCGGGCTCGTCCGGATCACGCCGGCGCTCCAGGCGAGGGTCCAGGGGGCGGTCTTCCGGGCGTTGAACGCGGCCAGGTTCGCGGCGAGTCGTTCCCGGAGCCCCTCCTCGCGAAGACCCGCCTCGCCGGTCAGGACCGCGAACTCGTCGCCTCCCAGGCGCGCGACGACGTCGGTGTCGCGGAACGATTCCCGCAGGATCTGCGCGGCGGCCCGGATCGCGGAGTCCCCCTCCGCATGCCCGTGCCGGTCGTTGATCCCCTTGAACCCGTCCAGGTCGATCGAGACGAGCGCCACGTCGATCTCCGCCTGCCGGGCGCGCTCGAGATATCCCGGAATCATCAAGGTGAACCCGCGGCGGTTGAAAAGCCCCGTCATCTCGTCCGTGAGCGCCATGCTCTGGAGCGCCTGCTGGGCCTCCTTGCGGGCCGTGATGTCAGTGAAGAAATAGTAGATCCCGGTGTGCGCCCCTTCCTCGTTCTGCGTCTTGACAAGGATGACGTGCTTCCAGAAGAGGGAGCCGTCCTTCCGGATCGCCTTGACCTCCCCTTCCGCGCGGCCGGACTCGAGCATCTCGCGGTAGAGGTCGGCCACCTCATCGTGGCTGCTCGGATGGATCGTGTCGAGCCAGCGGCGCCCCTTCAGTTCGTCCGGGTCGTATCCGAGCGTCTTGGCGTCCTCGGTGTGGACGATTGTGTAGTTCCCGTCGGCGTCGAGCTTCGAGACCCCCTGGAGGACGTTCTCGAGCGCGGCCCGGATCTTCCAGGCCGCCTCGCGGGCGAGCCCGAGCTTCTCGTCCTCCTTGCGGCGTCCCGGATCCACGGCGGGATTCTAGCGGACCGGATCAGCGCCCGACAGGGGCGGCCGCTTCGGCGATCCACCCGATCCGGGGCTCCACGCCGAACCCGTGGACGTAGGTCGGCCCGGCAGGTTCTCCCAGGAGCGCCGCGGCGGCGGGAACGTCCTCCGGCGTCCGGACCGGGCAGACGCGGAACGCGACGCCGCTCGCCGCGGCGCGCGCGCGGGTCTCCTCGATCCAGGGACGGTCGTCCGGAAGATCGGGGTCCAGGAGGCAGACCACGCGGCGCGTCCCCGCGGGAACGATGAACGCGAACCACTCGTCCCGGGTCGGGAGCGGCCCGGCCAGCAGGGCCTGCGATACGCGAATGACGGGGCCCCGCTCGAGCCGGTCCGGAAAGACCGCGAACGCCTCCGGGGCCGCCGCGGCTCCCGCCTCGCGCAGGAGCGCCTGGGCGACCTGCGCGCGGTGGCGCCCCAGGTAGCAGTGGACGTAGTAGGGCCCGTCCCCCTTCCGGACGAGGGCCCCGAACCGCGCGCGCGCCGACTCGTCCGCCCCGGCCCACGGCGTGAGCGGGATCTCGACCAGGGGGATCCCCGCCGCCCGCGCCCCGTCACGTTCCCGCTCCAGGAGCTCTCCCTCGAACGGAAGGTCCGGCGAAAGGAGCGTCACGACCCCCGCGTACCCCTCCCGGCGGAGCCGCGCCAGGTCCTCCGGAAACGGGTATGGCCCGAAGACGAAGCGTTCCCCCACCCGCGTGAGCGGCACCTCGAAGGCGCGCAGGAAAAGATCCCCGCCGCCCGTCAGCAGGAGAAACGTGATCGTCCCGGCGAACGCGGTCCCCGCGGCGTGCGCCAGCTTCCAGGCCCGCGGCGCCACGATCCGGCCTGAAAACACCGCCGACGCCAGGAGACACCCCCCCATGATGAACACGGGGACGGCGGCCAGAAGCGGCGCGCGCATCCCCGGGGCGAGGTCCAGCCGGTCGATCCCCTCCTGTATCGGGGTTGCCAGCAGGAAGAGCGAGACGGCGCTCGCGACGTAGGCCGCCCACAGGGAAAAGAGGACCCGGCGCAGGAGCGCAAGCCAGCCGGGCACGGACTCGGCGCGGGACCCCATCAGAAGTACCGCGCGATCCCCGCCACCCAGGACGAGGTCCGGTAGTCGTCGGTGTTCACCGACCAGCACGCCTCGGCATAGAGCCTCCAGCGCTCCGCCAGGAACCGCTCCGCGCGCAGGCAGATCTTGTGGCTCGTCGACTGGTCGCGGTCGCGCCCCGCGCGGAGCGCGGTCTCGTCGGGGATCACCACCTGGCGCGCGTTCAGGCTGTCGACCGTGTCGGCGAAGGTCATGATGTACTTCGTGCGGAAGACCCAGTCGGCCCAGAGATCCGTCTCCCAGTTGAGACGCAGGATCCGCTCGTCCCGCCGGTCGAACGAGTGGTACTCCGCCACGTCCTCCCCGAAGGTCCTCCGGTTCCAGCCGACGGAAACGGCGAACTGCGGCCAGGCGTCCAGCCAGTGCGTCACGTCAAGCGAGATGTCCTGCCGGTCGTTGAATTTCTCGTAATCCGAGACCCCGGCCCCGAGGTCGTATCGCCAACGGCTCGTCGGCTGGTACGTATACCGGGCCGACCAGGTCTCGATCGAGAGAAGCCTCAATCCCCGCACCGGAAACACCTTCACGAGGACCTGTCCCCGGTCCCAGGCGAGCGCCGCCGCGTGCGGCCCCTCGTCCCAGCGGACCTCCTGGCGCCACCCCGCGGCCGTATCGGCCCGGTCGAAGCGATAGGTCGCCGACCGGCTGTCGCGCCATTCGGACGCCCGCAAGGTCGTCACGGTCGTCCAGCGCCGCGCCCAATCGGACTCGTGCGTCAAGACATGCCCCTCGTCGGTCACGCGGTAGTTGTCGAGATCCTGGATCAGGTTCTCCTCGCCGCGCCAGGTCATGCGCCGCGCAAGACGCGTCCGGTGGAGGGACGACCAGGGATGGACGTACTCCGCCTCGTACCCGTCCGACGTGAGTCGGGTCTGGTCCCGTCTCAGGGTCGGGCTTTTCTCGGTCTCCTCGGCATGGGACCACTCGACGCGGAAGGACGGCCGGGTGGTCCAGCGGACGCGGCGCAGGAGGAGGCGGATCTCCTCGTACCCGGGAGAGGCCGCGACGCCGCGCTCGAGGTGCCGCTCCGCCTCGCGCCAGTTCCCTTCCCAGTACGAGAGGCGCCCGAGCGCCAGGAGCGCGTCGGCGGTGTCGGGCTTGCGCCCCAGGACCTCCTCGAGGACGCGCCGCGCCTCGGCGAACTCCTTCTGCGCGAGAAGCGTGTACCCCAGCCCGATCGACGCGTCAGTGACGCCCGGTTCCTTGAGGAGGATCTCCTCGTACAGGGCGCGCGCCTGCGGATACTGCCCGTTCCAGCGGTACAGCTCCGCCAGGCGCAGGCGGACCCCCCGCTCTTCCGGTACGGCCCGCGCGATCTCCTCGTGAAGGCGGATCGCCTCCTGGAGCCTCCGGGCCCGGTAGGCCGCCTCGGCGCGGGTCCGGAGCGCCTCCTCGTCCCAGGTCCGCGTTTCGGCCGCACGGACCGCCGACGCCAGAAGGACAAGCAACACGCCGGCAGCCGCCCGGAGAACGTTCGCGGGGCGCGCGGTCATGCCGCCCCCTCCGGCGCCGGTCCGCCCGGATCCCGGGCTGTTCCCAGGCGCTTCATGGCGCCCCATACCGCCTTGCGACCCAGGACCCATCGCGCCACCGCCTTCAGGCGCCAGAGGAAGTTGAGCTGGCGGTATCCCAGGTTCTCGACGATCGCGACGAGCGTCAGCCCCAGGATCTGGCTCGCCTTCGGGTAGACCCGGAAGGAGATCTGCTCCAGGAAAAGCGACTGCACCGAGATCAGGATCCCGAACGCGACGTCGAAGAACAGAAAGGCCGCCATCGACCCCACCGAGAGGGCCCCCGTGAAGAACCCCGCGATCACGATCGCATAGGCGAACACCGTGATCAGCGGCCCGAACCACTCGTAGAGCACCTGGAACGGGAAGGCGAACCATCCGGCGACGCCGCTCCCCTTGCGGCCGCAGAGGCTCCAGTGGAGGGCGAGGCACTCCGACAGCCCCTGCTGCCACCGGATCCGCTGCTTGCGAAGGGTGGCGAGGTCTTCCGGGACCTCGGTCCAGCAGACCGGCTCCGGCACGAACGCCACATGGTAAGGCTTCCCCCGCTCCGCCAGGTGGCGGTGGATGCGCACGATGATCTCGAGATCCTCGGTGATCGTCGCCTTCGAATACCCGCCGACGGCGAGGACCAGCTCCTTCCGGAACACGCTGAAGGCGCCGGAAAGGACCAGGAGCCCGTTGATCTCGCTCCAGCCGATCCGCCCCAACATGAACGCGCGGATGTACTCGACCACCTGGAAGAGCGCCAGGGAGCTCTTCGGCAGGCGCGCGCGCGCCAGGAACCCCTGGCGCACGACGCATCCGTTCATGACGCGGATCGTACCGCCGGCGGCGACCGTCTCCGGATGCTCGAAAAATGGCTGGACCACCAGGCGCAGGCTGTCGGGCTGGAGGATCGAATCGGCGTCGATCCCGCAGAAAAGGGGATAGCGCGCGATATTGAGCCCCGCGTTCACGGCGTCCGACTTCCCCCCGTTCTCCTTGTCGATGACGCGGAGGTTCGGGTGCGTCCGGGACTGGTAGATCTGCCGGATCGGCTTCGTGGCGAGGCGCGCGCGATACGCCTCGGGAAACGGCTCCAGCTGGAACTCGCGCTTCAGGACGTCCATCATCCCGTCCTTCGAGCCGTCGTTCACGACGATGATCTCGTGCTCGGGATAGCGCAGCTGGAGGATCGACGTCACGGTATGCGCGATCCCCTGCTCCTCGTTGTAGGCGGGGACCACCACCGAGATCGGCGGCTCGTACCCGGTGTAGATCCCGAGGTCCCGGTCACCCGACAGGCTCCGCATGTGCCGCAGGAGGGAGACGCAGGCGATCACGTTGATCGCCAGGTTCGTGAGGGCATACCCCACGATATAGAGGAGGAAGACCCCCCCCAGGAGCGCCATCGCGGCCTGGATCACGCCGCTCCTCCCCGCTGCTCGGCCAGGACCTGGCGCAGGATGTCGCGGGCGAACCGGTCCGTGTGGCCGGCCGCGAGCGCCTCCGCGCGGGCGCGCCCGGCCCCCGGCAGCTTGAGAAGCGCCTGGGCCGACCGGTAGCGGACCCACCATTCGCGGTCGGAAAGGAGCGCCTCGAGTCGTGAAACGTCTTCCGCCTCGCCCAGATTCCCGAGCGCGGCGACCGCCGAAAGGCGGATCACCCAGTCGTCTCCCGCGAGAAGCGTCCGGAGGCGCGCGCGGTCATCGGCCCCTCCCCGCAGCTTCACGATATGGAGCGCGGCGACCGCGGTCTCGCGCCCGACCGGTCCATCGAGGAGGGAACGGGCGATCCGGAGGGCATCGACGGGATCGACGAACTCGAGGAAACGCACCAGGCGCGCCGTGGCATTCGGGCCCGCCTCCGCGACGCGCGCCGCGAGGGCGGTGTTCGCGCGCGGACCCGCTTCCCGGAGGCACGCCGCCAGGCGCGCGTCGGACCAGTCCTCGCGGGCGCCGATCCGGGAGAGCATCTCGCCGACCGCGCGCTCCGGATCGATCCGGAACATCGACTCCAGCGCCGCCAGCGACAGCGCCGGGTTCGTGTCCGCCAGGCGCGTCCGGAGCGCCTCCCAGGCGCTCGCCGTCTTCAGGTATCCGAGGGTCTGGATCGCCCGGAGCTTCCGGTCGATCCGCCGGCCGCGCAGGAGCTCCCAGGCGGTCTCGCCGAACCCCGCGCGTCTCGCCAGGGCGTCGATCTGCGCGGCCTCCGGCCCTTTCAGGCGCCGGCGCAGGTGCAGGTAGAGATCGAGCACCGTCTCCCGTTCCCCCCACTTGGGGACCGGCACGAACCCGGGCGGCGCGTCGAACCGCTCGGCGAAAAAGACGGCCCACCGGTTCCGGGTCGCCCGCTCCCGCGCATCCCGCACGAGATAGACGATCCGGAGGACCAGGATGAACGCGAGAAAGCCGACCGCCGCCGCCATGGTGGCCCAACCGGAGGCGACCGCCAGCTGGACGAGTTGACGCGAGAACTGCGAGAAGACGGCGGCAAGATCGTCGGGCACGGCTACGTCCCTTCCTTCCCGACCCGTGATGCGGCCAGGCGCGCGAGCGTCCCCTCGAGCTCCGCGAGGCTCACCGGCTTCACGAGGCAGGCATCCACCGAGGCGGCGCGCTTGGCGAGAAGCGCCAGTTCCTTCTCGTCCTCGGCCAGGGCGACCACCGGCACGCGCTCCCAGGGAGCTTCTTCCTTCAGGCATCGCAGGACCTGCAGCCCTTCCAGGCACAGGTACGAGAAATCGAGGAGCGCCACGTCGGCGGGACGCCCGCGCGAGATCCGCTCGATCGCGGCGTCGGCGCCATGCGCCTCCTCTACCGCGAAACCGGACACGGCAAGCCGCGTCGCCAGGAAAACGCGCATGTCCGGATCGTCCCCCGCCAGGAGGAGGCGAGGGGCGGCTTTCGCTTCCCCCTGCGTATCGATTGCGGGCGTCTCCATCGAGTCGAAGGGGGGGAATCATCCCCGTCCGCGGGCGGCTCTTCAATGGAAGAACGGACATGACCGGCGGACGGGCCTGCCGTACCGGACCGCGCCGGAGAAGGCCGTCGTTCCGCGAAATGTCGGGCCGCCGGGATTTGAACCCGGGACCTCTTGCACCCCAAGCAAGCGCGC
Source organism: uncultured Planctomycetales bacterium (assembly GCA_964455625.1). Taxonomy (GTDB): domain Bacteria; phylum Planctomycetota; class SBBH01; order SBBH01; family SBBH01; genus SBBH01. Next base: position 207,799 of record CAYVXZ010000005.1, read on the forward strand.
TAGCCGGGCTGCGCTACGGCCCGAATTTCGGCCGGTAGGGTAGCGGCTTCACGACCGGGAATCCAGAGAGGCCGGGCCGCCCTGCGAGCGGGATGCTGGGATCAACCCGCCCCGGATTTCGCGGTACGCGCCCCGCCCCAGAAAAGGTAAAGCACCCGCAGGACGAGAAGCGACATCACGGTGCTCGAGATCACGCCGCCGATCACGACGGTCGCAAGGGGGCGTTGCACCTCGGCCCCGACGCCCGTATTGAAGGCCATCGGCAGAAAACCCAGGCTTGCCACCAAGCCCGTCATCAGGACCGGCCGCATGCGCGTCATGGCCGCCTCCTCGAGTGCCCTCTCTAGTTCCATTCCCTTCCCAAGAAGCTGGCGCACGTAGGAGACAAGGATCATGTCATCCAGGACTGCCACGCCCGCGAGCGCCACGAAACCGACCCCTGCCGAGATCGAAAACGGCATATCACGGATCCAGAGCGCCAGTATCCCGCCCACGGCAGCGAAAGGGACGCCGGTGAAGACGCGCACGGTGTCCACCCAGTTGCCGTAGGTTGCATAGAGGAGAGCGAAGATCAGCACCAAGGCCACCGGCACTACGATCGACAGGCGCCGGCTCGCGCGGATCAGATGTTCATATTGGCCTCCCCACTCGACGTGATAGCCGGCCGGCAAGCCGGGAAGGACCTCGGCGTCGATCCGCCTCTGCGCCTCGGCGACAAAACCCGCCAGGTCGCGGCCACGGACGTTCGCCTGGACGATGATCCGGCGCTCCCCCCATTCCCGGTTGACGGCTGTTGGGCCGGTCGTCTTCACGATGTCGGCCACCTGCGAAAGCAAGACCTGCTCCTCCCCATGGCCGGACAAGACAGGCAAAAAGGCCATCCGGTCCGGATCACGGCGATAGTCATCCGGCAGGCGCACGACCAAGGGGAACCGGCGGTCTCCTTCCAGCACCTCGCCGACCTTCCGGCCGCCGATCGCGCCGACGACATCCAGGACCTCGCCGGCCGTCAGTCCGTACCGAGAGACTTTGGCATGATCGAGACGCACCTCGAGGACGGGTTGTCCTGTGAGCTGCTCGACGTTGATGTCCGCGGCGCCGGGGATCCCCTTCAAGACCGTCTCGATGGCCGCCGCCTTGGCCGTCAAGACATCGAAGTCCGGCCCGTAAAGCTTCACGCCGACATCGGAACGAACCCCCGCCACCATCTCGTTCATCCGCATCTCGATCGGCTGGGTAAAAGCATAGCGCATGCCGGGAAGGGTGGAGACCACCTGGTCCATTTTTTCAACCAACTCTTCCTTCGTGTGCGCCTTTCTCCATCGAGAGCGGTCCTGAAGCATGATGAAAATGTCGCTGACCTCAAGCCCCATAGGATCCGTCGCCACCTCCGGCGTCCCCGTGCGGCACCAGATCGACTCGATCTCGTCCGGGAACTTCTCCTTGAGAAGCTTCTCGATCCCGGTTCCATATCGGACTGACTCGTCCAGGGACACACCCGCAAGCCGCACCGTGTTGATGACGATCGATCCCTCGTCAAGCCTCGGCACGAAGACCGCTCCCAGCCGGGTCGCCAGGAACGCTCCACCCGCGAGCATCCCCAGCGCGCCGATAAGGACAAACCTCCGATGGTGCATGGACCACCGAAGAACGGGGGCATAGAGCCGCTTTGCCCAGCGGAACAGGAACGGCTCGTGATGCTCCTCGTGCCTGCGGCCCAAGCCGAAGCTCGCCAGGACCGGCATCAGCGTCATGGAAAGGATCATCGATCCCGCCAGCGCGAAGATCACGGTCAGGGCCATTGGGCGGAAGAGCTTCCCTTCCACGCCTTCAAGCGTGAGGATCGGCAGGTACACGATCAGGATGATGAGCTCTCCGAAGAGTGTGGGACGACGCACCTCGACAGCCGCCTCCCGGACGATCGCCCGCCGGTCGGCGTCCCCCTTGGCAAGCCCCATGTGACGGACGACGTTCTCCATCAGGACGACAGAGCTGTCCACGATGAGGCCGAAGTCGATCGCGCCCAGGCTCATGAGGCTCCCGGCGATCCCGGCGCGCAGCATGCCGTTGAATGCGAACAGCATCGAGAAGGGGATCGCGGAGGCCACAATCAGGGCGGGCCGCACCTTTCCGAGGAACAGGTACAGGATGACGATTACGAGCAATGCCCCCTCGAAGAGGTTCGTGCGCACGGTCGAGAGTACATGGTCTACGAGCGTCCTTCGGTCATAGACAACCTCGACCCGGGTTCCCTTCGGAAGGGATTTCCGGACCGCCTCCATCCGGGCCCGGAGATCCCTTGATACCTGGCCCGAGTTCTCACCCATCAAGAGGAAGGCGAGGCCCACGACCGCCTCCCCTTTACCGTCCGCGGTGACCGCCCCGCGACGGATCTCATGACCCTCGATTACCTCCGCGACGTCGCCAACGAGCACGGGTGTGCCATGGGCGGCCCGCACGGCGATCGCGCGGATCTGGTCAATGGAATTCGGCCGGGAGATCCCGCGAAGGAGGTGCTGTTCGCCCCCCCGGTCGATGCTTCCGCCGCCGACGTTGGCATTGGCGAGTTCCAGCGCTACGGCTACTTCCGAGAGGGTCAGACCATACTTTGCCAGCCGCTCCGGCTGCACGACGACATGGAACTGCCGTTCGAACCCTCCCCAGGCATTCACCTCCGCGATCCCCTTCACGGTCAAAAGTTGCGGCCGGATGACCCAATCATGGGTCGACCGGGACTCCATCGGATCACCGCCGGGGGCTGTCACGATGTAATGAAAGATCTCTCCTAAACCTGTGGCGATAGGCCCCAGCTGGGGGCGCTCCACGCCGTCGGGAAGCTCCGCCGCCTGGATCCGCTCCAGGACCTGCGCGCGCGCCTGATAGATGGGGGTGCCGTCCTCGAAGACGAGTACCACCTGCGACAGCCCGAAGCGGGAGAGAGAACGGACCAGCTTCACGCCGGGAAGCCCCGCGAGCGCCCGCTCGACCGGGAAGGTGATCTGTCGCTCGATCTCGACGGGGGAGAGTTCCGGTGCAACGGTGTTGACCTGCACTTGGACGTCCGAGACGTCCGGAAAGGCGTCGAAGGGGAGATGGCTCGCCGCCAGGACGCCCGCGAGCGCGATCACCAGTGCCCCGGCGATCACCAGCAGGCGGTGGCGCAGTGAAAAGTCGATGACGCGGCTCAGGAAGTCCATGGATCCTCCCGATCTCGGCGCCCACACGGGGCGCTAATCATCCGCTCACCCCGCGCCAATGGAACTCTTCAAGACTTCCGTCTTCAGCAGGAAGCTCCCTTGAGTCACCACCTTATCGCCCGCGGACAGCCCGGAGAGGATCTCGTAGAACCCGCCGCCGGCATACCCCAGCTTGACGCCGTGCCCCTGGTAGGTCTGGGGCCCCGCCGGGACGAAGACCATGTGGCAACATCCTTCCCACTGGACCGCCTCCTTGGGGACGACGATCGCCTGGCCGGTCGTCCGAACGCGGATCCTGACCTTCCCGAAGAGATGCGCCCTCAAGAACCGTTCCGGGTTTTTCACCGCCACCCGGACCGGTAGCGTGCGGGTCTCCGGATCCACGATGGAAGCGACCCAGTCGACCTTCCCGGCGAACTCCCGGTCCGGATCGGCATCCGCGACGAAAACCGCGGTCTGCCCGACCGCCACCTTCGCCAGATCCTTCTCGAAAATGTCAGCCATGATCCAGAGATGCGTCAGGTCCGTCACCGTCGCGACGGGACGGGCGGGATCCAGCATCTCGCCGACGACCCCTTCCCACGTCACCACGGTCCCGGCAAACGGCGAGGGGACGGCCAGGCGCGACGAGCCATCCCGTTCTTGCATCACCCGGTCCATCTCGGCATCGGGAAGCCCAAGGGTCGCGAGCTTCCCCTTGGCGCGGACGAGAGCCGCCTCCGAGGCGGCGAGTTCCGCTTCCGCCGACTGGAGTTCCTTTTGACTCGTCGCGGATTTCTCTGCCAGCGCCCTTTCCCGCTTGGCGTTCGCGAGCGCTAAATCCCGCGCCGTGGCGGCCGAGAGGCATTCCGACTTTGCCTCGCCCAAGGCAGGCGAGTCCACGAGGAGAACGGTATCCCCGATAGCCACTTCGTCTCCGAGCCCCTTGGAGACCTCCCGCAGGATCCCGGCGACGACCGGCCCGATCTTTGCCGTGCGCGTCGCATCGAAAACCACGCGGGCGTTGGCGACCACCTCCTCGGAAAGCTCCCGCGACTGGACCTCTGCCAGGTCGATCCCGGCGGCTTTTTCCGCATCCTGCGAGGCGAGTGTCACCTTCGCGTTTGCTTTGGCGCACCCGTCTTCGGCCATGAGGCGTGCGCCAGACATCATGAAAACCGCCAGGAGAAACGTCTTGCCTTTCATTGTCCGCCTCCTTGTGCCTGCTCCGCCTCTTCCACTGGGCATCCCAAGGCTCCCTCCAGCCGGATCCGCGCTTTTAGGAAGGCTGTCCGGGCATTGAGGTCTTCCTGGAGCGCATCGAAGACGCGATCCTGGACCAGGACCAACGACAGAAAATCGACCTTTCCAGCCTTCAGGGTCTCCTGGGCGCGTTCCAGGCTGCGCGTGACCCGGGGGCGCACCTCCTCATCGAACCTGCGGACGAGATCCCGCTGGAGTTCCCATTCGACCGCCGCCGAGGCGAGGACTGAACGCAGCTCCCCGATTTTCGCCCGGTACGCGGCGGTCAGGCGGTCGCGCTCGGCCTCGGCCTGGGCGATGCCTCCCCGGTTCCGGTTCCACGCGGGGATTTCAAGAGAAGCTCCGATGCCCCAGCCCGACTCTCCTTCCTCGCGGCCATAGGCCGGCCCCAGGCGCAGTTTCGGATATTGTCCTTTGACGGCGAGGGCCAGCTCCTTCTCGGCCTGCTCGTAAGCCTTGCGAGCCGCCGCGAAGTCCCAGCGCCGCAGGAGAGCCACTTCCTCCAGCCTTTCCGGATGGAGGCTCGGCATTTCAGGCATCTCCTGCCGCTGGAGGATCCAGGCTGCCGCCGGGGGAAGACCCAGAAGGCGGTTCAAGCGCTGACGGGCCGCCTGCGATTCCCATTCGGCCTTCCGGATCCGCCGGCGGGTCTGCCCCGCATCGATGGCGGCTAGATCCGCTTCGAGGGGGGCCGCCGCGCCCAGCCTCGCGCGTTCCTCGATCAGGCTCAGGACCCGCTCTCTCAAATCCAGTGCCTCACGCTGGATCCGCAGGGATTCCTCGGCCGCGGCCGCATCGGCAAAGGCCGTGCGGATCTCGATCGCGAGATTCCATTCGGCCGCGGCGGTCTGGGCGTCCACCTCCTCGGTCCGTAAACGGGCCTTTTCTTTTCGGAGCCCCCGTTCTCCCAGAAGAGGCATCCAGGCGAGCAGAGACCCTTCGAGGACCGTCCCGTCGGAGCGCGAGAGCCACTTCGCGTCGATCTCGGGATCCGGGAAAAGCCCCGCGGCGATGAGCTGGGCTTCGGCGACCTTGCGCTCGGCCCGGACTGAACGCAGGTCGGGATTCGCGAGAAGACCCACGGAAACCGCCTCGCGTTCCGTCAGGCCGTCGGCGGGATCGAATCCAATCCCGGTGGACTCCTTGCCAACCTCCACCTGCCGAGCCGAAGCAAGCCCTTGAAGGCTCAAATCTCTCATCTCCTTCAGAATCTTTTGCGCTTCCAGGGGTCGTGGCTCGTAACGCGCGCAACCGACCACGGTCACCAGTGCCGCCCCGCAAACCCACTTACGTGTCGCCTTGCTGAAACCGGAGGGTCTCAAATCATGCGCGGGCATGCGTATTTCCTTTGCTTGAGCGCGCGACTTTCCGAAGCTGGCCGTGATTCCTCCGGCCCCCTCCATATCGGGCGCAAGCGGCGATGTGGGAACCGATCTTTTGCAGTTCCTGTTCTGCTTCTTTCAGGAGTTTCAAGACGCTGGGGGAGCGGATCCCGTATCTCACAAAGCGTCCATCCGGCTCGCGGTCCACCAACCCGCAGTTCCAGAGGCATTCCAAGTGCAGGGAGGCGTTGGGCTGGGAAAGCCCGGTGACCCGGACGATCTCGTTGACGTGTTGCGGTCCTTTCCGAAGCGACTCGAGAATCACGAGGCGGGAGGCGTCGGAAAGACCACGAAACAGCTTCGCTTTCAATTCGATCTTCTCGCGACGAGTTAACATATAATGCATAAGTTATATATGATTTATACAATTGCAAACGATAAAAGTTCACAGTCTCAAAGCGTTGATGCTATGAATGGACGAGGGATCATCCGTGACTGAGCGAGACAACGACGGGTTCTCCGGCAAGTGGTATGCCCATCCTGTGATGCGGAATGTGTTGGCGGCAGCGGTACTGACAGGTGCCGGCTTTTTCCTGGCTTATATCGGCCTCCTCCCGCGGCCCGCGGAGGTTGTCATCTATGTCTCGGCGATCCTTTTGGGCGGCTACCACTGGGGCCGGGAGGGGATCGAGGAGGCTCTCCGGGAGCGGAAGATCGGCATCGAGATGCTCATGATGGCGGCCACGGTCGGTTCCGCCTTCTTGGGCATGTGGGATGAAGCGGCGCTGCTGGTGGTGCTGTACGGACTGGCGGAAGGATTAGAGGAGTATACCTATGCCAAAACCAGAGCCTCCATCCGAGGCCTGCTGGACCTCGCGCCGAAGGAGGCCCGGGTCCTCCGCAATGGCGGCGAGCACCTCATCGCCGCCCAGGAGTTGAAGGTCGGCGACCTATTCGTCGTAAGGCCTGGCGAATCCCTTCCGACAGACGGCATCGTTCAAAACGGCCGCTCGAGCGTCAACGAGGCTCCAGTAACCGGAGAGTCCCTGCCTGTCGAGAAACGGGAGGGGAGCAAGGTTTTCGCGGCAACGATCAACCAGGAAGGCGTCCTTAAGGTCAGGGCTACAGCCGGTTTCGCGGATAATACGCTCTCAAAAATCATCCACTTGGTGGAGGAGGCTCAGGAGCAAAAGGGAAAGACCCAGCTGTTCATCGAGCGGTTCGGGAACATCTACTCCCCCTGCGTGCTGGTCGCTGCCATCCTGTTCCTGGTCATCCCCGCGCTTCTGGGAATCCCGATGGCCGTGTGGGCGCAGCGGGCGGTCATGCTGTTGGTCGCCGCGGCGCCTTGCGCCCTGGTCATGTCCACGCCTGTGGCGGTTTCCGCCGGGATCGGAACCGCCGGACATAGCGGGGTGCTGATTAAGGGAGGAGTGCACCTGGAGAATCTAGGAAAGGTCCGGGTCGTGGCTTTCGATAAGACCGGCACGCTCACCAAGGGCACGCCAGCCGTCACGGACATCGTTGCCTTTAGCGGCTCAGAATCAGACGTCTTGCAGTTGGCCTATAGCATCGAACGCTTCTCGGAGCACCCCTTGGCCAAAGCTGTGGTGGAGGCCGCATTGAAGGCGGGACTCGCACCACTAGAGGTAGAGGACTTCAGCGCGGTCGTCGGCTATGGAGCCAAGGCCGCGATCGGCAATGACACCGTCTACGTTGGCAAAGAAGGACTGTTTAAACAGGACGGCCAGGACCCCGAAGTCGCCACGCATCTCGGCAGGTTCCGGGAAGATGGCAAGACCGTCATGCTGGTGGGCACGGAGAGAATGCTGCTCGGGGCGATCGCGGTCAGAGATGAGATCAGGCCGCAGGCGGTTCAGATCGTACAGGAATTGCACCGCTTGGGGATCAAAGTGGCCATGCTGACCGGAGATAACGCGACGACTGCACGAGCCGTCGCAAAAGCGCTCGGCATCGATGAGGTAAAGGCGGATTTGAGGCCGGAAGATAAGGTGGAAGCGGTCAGCGTCCTGGAGCGGACACAGGGAGCCACGGCAATGATCGGGGATGGCGTCAACGATGCGCCGGCCTTGGCGGCCGCGACTCTGGGGGTAGCGATGGGTGTGGCTGGAGCGGATGCGGCCATTGAGGCGGCCGACGTGGCCCTGATGGCGGACGACCTGACGAAGCTGGCCTATGCTATCAGGCTCGGCAGAAAGGCCAGGGGGATCGGTCGCCAGAACATCATCGGCTCGCTCGCATTGCTCGCCGTGCTGATCCCGTCCGCCTTGATCGGGATCATGAGCGTGTCGATGGCTGTGATCTTGCACGAAGGATCAGAACTCCTAGCGGTCGCCAATGGCCTCCGCGCCGGCAAAGGACTGCGGGCATAAGATTGGCAGTTGCAGTTGGCTTCAACGGGATTCGTATCAAAATACAATTCCGACATGTTCGTCATCGGGTGCGCCTGAGATCGTCTGCACGACGGCGTTCTGGACGATCTCGTCGACGACCCCCTCGGCGATCGCGTCGGCGAGGATCCGGAGGTTCCGGGAGGGCTTGAGGTCCTGGTTTCCCGCCTGGGTCCCACCCTCGGGGACGGCGTCCATCTGGCCGCCATAGGCCGCGTCACCCATGGAAACGCTCGGCCAGAAAACCAAAAACCAGAATCGTCGCCAATAGGCCGATCGCCACAAGCCATCGTCGACGCTTCCGCGAAGCGTCTCCTGGATCGTGCCCTCCCGCATCACAACATCCCATAGATATTCCTCCTTAATTTTATCGCTTTCATGGGGAAATCACCGATTGGCGGCCTTTTCCTGGGAAGGCTTCTGATTCAACTTCGACAGATACTTTTCCGGGTCGGCCTTGAACTTCTTGATACACGGCCTACAGCAGAACTTAACCTCCTGTCCTTCGTAGACCATTGAGACCGGGTCCCCCATGGAGCCCAGGGCGTTGTCCGTCACAAGACAAACATCGAGTGGATACGGTTTGGCTGATCCTGATCCCAGAGTGGCGCCAGCTCCCGAACAGCCTGTCAAGGACACAAGAAGAATTACCGAACTGAAAACACCACACATAATTCCCTTGCGCATCGCTTCTCCTTTCAAAACCTGTATGTGATCCCGCCGCCGAACCCGTAATCCGAGTGCTGCTGGACGGTCAACGAAAACTCCTTGTTTAACAGGTACTCGAGAGTCACGACGCCTTCCCATTGGGTGTTCGTGTCGTATTGGGCTTCCAGGAACAGGGCGACCCTGTCAAACAGCTGGAATCCCTTTCCGGCGTTGAGCCGGACATCCCCTTCCGTGTCCAAGACGACCGTGCTGTAGACAAAAAGCGGAAAACGATATGCGAATCCGGCGATACCCCGATTCTGGGCATCTTCGATGTCCGTGAACCGGTATCCCAGAATGGTCGAGAAATCCTGGTTCACGTACCGCCGCCACGTCAGATCGGCTTCGTACTCGTTTTCATTCTGATAGGCGCGGAACCCATCCAGCATGAAATCGTTCCGCCCCCGCATAAGCTTCACCATTCCCTCGGTCAGATGCGATTGCGGGGAGATCCCTCCCATCACGTACCGTTGATCGATCATTTTAGGATCGAGCCTTGGTCTGGACGAATCGAGCGTCCCCCCCTCAGGGGCTATGCGGATCACCCGGGCCATGCCGGCTTCCATGTGATAGAGCATGTGGCAGTGGAAAAACCAATCTCCCAACTCGTTCGCCTCGAACTCGATCACCTGCTTCCCCATGGGATGCACATCGATCGTGTGCTTGAGGGGGGCGTTGTTCCCCTGCCCGTTCACCACCCGGAAGAAGTGACCATGTAGATGGATCGGATGGTGCATCATCGTGTCGTTGATCATCCTAATCCGCAGCACCTCGCCCTTGAGCACCCTGATGACGGGGGCCTCCGCCAACGTCTTGCCGTCAAACGACCAGATGTAACGCCGCATGTCCCCGGTCAGGCGGAGCGTCAGCTCGCGCACAGGGAGGGCCGGGTCGTGCCGGGTCGGAACGCGCGATTTCAACAACTTGTACGGAGGCAACGGCCTCGGGAAATGGGATGTGTCCCCTTCTTCAAGCGCGACCTCCATCACCTCTTCCATGTTGTAGATGTTCGCCCTGGGAGGACTGTGGGCTTGATGCTTCTCGCCGCTTCCCAGGAACGCGGAGGCGCAACCCGAACTGTCCTGGGCCGTCGCCCGGAACTCATAAGCCCCCGAAACCGGAATCGTCACCACGATGTCGTAGGTCTCGGCGACGCCGATCAGGATGCGCTTCACGTCCACTGGCTCAACTTCCGGGCCGTCCGCCGCTACGATCGTCATGGGACCCGCCGCCCAATCCAGGTAGAAGTTTGTCGACGCGCCTGAATTGATGACGCGGAGCCGGATCTTCTCGCCCGCTTTCCCATCGAGCGAAAGTTGGGCCTTCCCGTTGACAAGGAATGCGTCATAGGCGACGTCCGAAAGGTCCATGGGCGGCAATCGGAGCCATTCCCTCCGGAAATACTCCCCAAGAGCGTCGGCTTTCCTGGCCCCCGCGATCGTCTGGAGGCTCTTCTTCTTGACACCGTAATACTCGCTCCCCCGCATGAGCGTTTTCATCACCTCGTACGGGCTTTCGTTCGTCCAATCCGAGAGTTGGAGCACGTAGTCCCGGTCAACCCGGATCGACTCTCCCCCTTCGGGCGTCACGACGATCGATCCATAAACACCGCTCTGCTCCTGCAACCCGGTGTGGGAGTGATACCAGTAGGTCCCCGAGTGTTTCAGCGGGAACTCATATTCAAACACTGTGCCCGGCTTGATCGGGGGGGTCGTCAGATAGGGAACCCCATCCTGTGCGTTCGGGACGAGCAAGCCGTGCCAGTGAATGGAGGTCTCCTCACGCATCGCATTCTTCACCCGAATGCGGGCGACATCCCCGACCTTGAACCTCAACACGGGCCCGGGGATGCCGCCGTTGATGGTCATGGCCTGGACCGGTTTCCCGGCGGGGGACATCGTCTCCTCAGCGATGACGAGGTCGTATTCCACCACGTTTGGCTTATCCCGTACCTCCTGTCCCACGGCTGGAGCCATAGCGAAGAGAGCCGCGATGGCCACGAGAGGCCTCGTTTGCCGGCTCACCATTGATAGTGCTCCCAACCGTAGACAAGGACTCCGCCGAGGGCCCCGGAGATCAGCACAAGCGTTCCCCCGCAAAAGAGGAATGCCCAGTAAAATCGTTTCGCACCCAGGTTTCCGCGCCGCCACCTTTCCAAAAAGAAGAGGGCGCCTATCGCAAGCGCTGCCACTCCCGTCCCGATCCATTTGTGGAGAGCGAAAACCAGATCAAGCCCGGGATGACTGTGGAAGAAGCCAGCGGCCCATCCCAGCCCCGCGGCCATGAGCGCGGATGGAGCGGCAAGCCAGACGCAGTAGCGGGCCGCTTCGGAAAACAGGGACTTTCCGGTCCGGCATGCGAGTGTCTCCGCCAGTGCTGCGGCCACCAGCAGGGCGATCGGGAAATGAACCGTCGCCGGGTGGAACTTCCCCGCAAAGTTCACCAGCTGGCGGACGCCTCCTTCCGCATGGGTGTGTGCGTGATCCCTTGGGGCTTCCGGGGATTCCCGGGCAGCCGCGAGGTTCATGGCGTAACGTCCGGGGTCCGCCAGGAATTTTTTCCGGCATCGCTGGCAACAAAAATAAACGCGGCTTCCCTGGTATTCCGTACTGATCGCCGGATCGATCGGCTCTTCCGGCGTGACGGGGCATTTCGGCTCTCCTTCGGCACATGCCAGTCCAAAAGACAGGGCGATCGCCAAACCCAGCACTTTCATTGCCGATCCAGTCCATTTGTCCATGACGGCAACCCTTTCCCTTTTCGAGCCAGCACCACAACGCGGGTTTTGTGAGCATGATTTCCTCAAGGGCTTTGGCATAGGGCAGTTGCGAACGGAATGTTGGAAAGGGCGGCGCTTTGCAGAGAATCGTTTGCAGTCCCTTGACCACCATGGAGTTATCTCAAATCGCATCTTCGAATCCCGCGCTGTAGTGCTAGTGGTCGTGTCCTCCGTGGCCATGGCCTTTATTGGAATCATCCGGCTTTTTCCCTTCTTTCTTGGCCGGCTGGCCAATCTTCGCCATGTACTTCTCCGGATCCTTCTTGAAATCCTTGATGCAACTCTTGCAACAAAAACGCACGAGACGGTTCTGGTAGACGTAGTCGATCGGCTCTCCCATCTCGCCGCCCAGCTTGTCGTCTGACACCACGCAGACATCCAAGGGATAGGTCGGCTTCTGTTTCTCGATGATCATCTGGTCCAGCTTGTCGAGGTACTTCTTGGGGTCCTTGTTGAAGTCCTTGACGCATCCCTTGCAACAGAGTCGAAGGAGCCTCCCCTCATGGACGAAATCTAGGGGTTCGCCCATCTCGCCTCCCAATTCGTCACCCGACACCGGACAGGCATTGACCGGGTACATTTCGCGTTGCCTTTGAACGGCCTGATCCTCTGCAGCGCCACCTTTAGAGGCATCAGACTTCCCTGCCGTGGGAGAGCCGTGATCGCCATGGCTGTCTCCTCTTTCCCCGCAACATCCCCCCGCCCAGGCAGGCCGGACCTGCGAGGTTGTAAGGATCAGGGCCGCTCCCATCCACACCCACAGCTTCCTGCTACCCATATTCCACCCCCTTGTTTTCCCGTCCTTCCGCAGAACGGGGGGACACGGCATCCGCCACGAATCGTGGGAAAGCCGCCGTGCCCGACTCAACGTCGAAAACGGACATACGAGAGTCGCACAAGCGACCCCCGCGCGCTCGGTTGTGGGGAAAGATTTAGATCAAAAGCGACCGATGAGCCAGAAAGAGGGGAGGACCTCCTCCCGGAGGGCTTTCATCGGCAAAAGGGGATCTTTCAAAAAAATACGAACGGGGGACATGAACCTCTTTGGGAATAGAGATCCAAGCGCTGGGGGAGTCGGTGGCAGGTCGGCTCGCTTCGACCGGCGCGACCGTGACGGGCGACCCCGCCTCCATGGAACAACGGCATGGAGACGGCGGATCATCGGCAGGCCTGGAATCAGCGGCCCCCTCATGGCAACAACAGCAGCTATTTTCTGTCTCCGATGAATTATCTGAAGATCCCTGGCAACAAGCGCCGTGGCGATCCCGCTCCTCGTGTTCGCACTGGCATGGGCCTCCGGAGAAACAGGGGACTCCACCGGCTACTGTCGCCAAGGCAATCGCGAGCGACAAAAGACGCCTACCCATCGTTAACACTCTACCCCCTCTCCCCTGATCGTCAAACGAACATGTGGCCACGCCGCTAGCGGTATTCGATGTGGCGTCAGAACACGATCCCGACGTGCTCGTCGTCGGGGGCACCGGAGATCGTCTGCACGACGGCGTTCTGGACGATCTCGTTGACGTGTTGCGGTCCTTTCCGAAGCGACTCGAGAATCACGAGGCGGGAGGCGTCGGAAAGACCACGAAACAGCTTCGCTTTCAATTCGATCTTCTCGCGACGAGTTAACATATAATGCATAAGTTATATATGATTTATACAATTGCAAACGATAAAAGTTCACAGTCTCAAAGCGTTGATGCCGTGAATGGAGGGAATCCTTCATCCACATCGCCATGATCAACCTCATGTTCCGGAGACTGCACGCGCGTTGATACTTCATAAACACGCTCTTAGATCTCGGGCGCGGCCGCGCGTCTTATTTCCGGAACGCGAAAAGATAGGCGCCTGGGGCGGCCGGACGGAGCCGTGAAAACGCCTGCTCCCCCCGTGCAAGCAGGGGAAGGAGGCGTGAGGGGACGGCGCCTGCGGACACGCAAGCGTGGAGAATCCCCTTTCGCCCCCGGATGCGCAGACATCCCTCCTGCGAGAGGCCCGCCACGGCCGCCAGATCGCCCACCGGAAGGCGCGACGTGCGGCGCCCCCGGTTTTCAATCGCGAACAGCGTCCCTCCCACCTCGAGCACCCGCGCGGCCTCCCGAAACGCCGCCGCCAGGATTTCTGAGCGTGCAAGCGTATCGAAGGCATGGACGGCCAGCACCGCCCGGAAGGAGCCGTCCCGGAACGGAAGCCGCGCGGCATCTCCGCACAGGAAGCGCGCACCTCCCTCGCCTGCGCAGGTCTGCGCATGAAGATCGAGAGCCACAGGCCGAAGCCCCATGCGGGCGAGACGCCGCGACAGACCTCCTCCCCCGCATGCGATCTCAAGGAAGCGCCCCGCCGGCAACCGCCCGCCGAGCACGGCGGCGTGAAAGCCGTCGAGATAATCCTGGCGGCGCGGCGGACGCACGGATCCGGGGATTATCCCCCGCGGTCAGCTCAATGCAACGGGGGCTCTTCTTGGTGGTTCGCACTCAAAGACGCTCGGCCTTATCCGCCTCCCGCACGACCCCAATGATCTCTTCCGCTGTACGTGTACGTCGCTTCCCCTTTCTTGTATGAATGAACGAGGGATCATCCATGACTGAGCGAGACGACGACGGATTCTCCAGCAAGTGGTATGCCCATCCCGTAATGCGGAATGCGTTGGCAGCGGGGGTGCTGACAGGTGTCGGCTTTTGCCTGGCTCATATCGGCCTCCTCCCGCGGCCCGCGGAGGTTGCCATCTATGTCTCGGCGATCCTTTTGGGCGGCTACCACTGGGGCCGGGAGGGGATCGAGGAGGCTCTCCGGGAGCGGAAGATCGGCATCGAGATGCTCATGATGGCGGCCACGGTCGGTTCCGCCTTCTTGGGCATGTGGGATGAAGCGGCGCTGCTGGTGGTGCTGTACGGACTGGCGGAAGGATTGGAGGAATATACCTATGCCAAAACCAGAGCCTCCATCCGAGGCCTGCTGGACCTCGCGCCAAAGGAGGCCCGTGTCCTCCGTAATGGCAGCGAGCGCCTCATCGCCGCCCAGGAGTTGAAGATCGGTGATCTGTTTGTCGTGAGGCCCGGAGAATCCCTTCCGACAGACGGCATTGTTCAGAACGGTCGCTCGAGCGTCAACGAGGCTCCAGTGACCGGAGAGTCACTGCCTGTCGAGAAACGGGAGGGGAGCCAGGTCTTTGCGGCGACGATCAACCAGGAAGGCGTCCTTAAGGTCAGGGCTACAGCCGGTTTCGCGGATAATACGCTCTCAAAAATCATCCACTTGGTGGAGGAGGCTCAGGAGCAAAAGGGAAAGGCCCAGCTGTTCATCGAGCGGTTCGGGAACATCTACTCCCCCTGCGTACTGGTCGCCGCCATCCTGCTCCTGGTCATCCCCGCGCTTCTGGGGATCCCGATGGCCGTGTGGGCGCAACGGGCGGTCGTGCTGTTGGTTGCCGCAGCTCCCTGCGCGCTAGTCATGTCCACGCCTGTGGCGGTTGCCGCCGGGATCGGGACCGCCGGACGCAACGGGGTGCTGATCAAGGGCGGTACTCACCTGGAGAGCCTGGGAAAAGTTCGGGTCGTGGCTTTCGACAAGACTGGCACGCTCACCAAAGGCGTGCCCGCCGTCACGGACATCGTTGCCTTTAACGGTTCCGAATCAGACGTTCTGCGATTCGCCTACAGCATCGAACGCTTCTCGGAGCACCCCTTGGCCAAAGCTGTGGTGGAAGCCGCAATGAAGACGGGACTCACACCGCTGGAGGCAGAGGACTTCAGCGCGGTCGTCGGTTATGGAGCCAAGGCCGTGATCGGCAATGACACCGTGTACGTTGGCAAGGAAGGACTGTTTAAACACATCGACCGGGACCCGAAAGTGACCACGCATCTCGGCAAGTTCCGGGAAGACGGCAAGACTGTCATGCTGGTGGGCACCGAGAAGATGCTGCTCGGGGCGATTGCGGTCAGAGATGAGATCAGGCCGCAGGCGATCCAGATCGTACAGGAGTTGCATCACTTGGGGATCAAGGTGGCCATGCTGACCGGAGACAATGCGACAACTGCACGAGCCGTCGCGAAAGCGCTCGGCATCGACGAGGTGAAGGCGGATTTGAGGCCGGAAGATAAGGTGGAAGCGGTCCGCGAGCTGGAACGGACACATGGAGCTGCGGCAATGATAGGGGATGGCATCAACGACGCGCCCGCCTTGGCGGCTGCGACTCTGGGGATCGCGATGGGCGTGGCGGGAACGGATGCGGCCATCGAGGCGGCCGACGTGGCCCTGATGGCGGACGACCTGACGAAACTGGCCTATGCTATCCGGCTCGGCAGAAAGGCCAGGGGGATCGGTCGCCAGAACATCATCGGCTCGCTCGCATTGCTCGCCGTGCTGATCCCGTCCGCCTTGATCGGGATCATGAGCGTGTCGATGGCTGTGATCTTGCACGAAGGATCAGAACTCCTAGCGGTCGCCAATGGCCTCCGCGCCGGCAAAGGACTGCGGGCATAAGATTGGCAGTTGCAGTTGGCTTCAACGGGATTCGTATCAAAATACAATTCCAACATGTTCGTCATCGGGTGCGCCGGAGATCGTCTGCACGACGGCGTTCTGGACGATCTCATCGACAACGTGAAAATGATTTGACAATTCCGGAGGGATCGCCAGCTTCATTCGCAATATGGGTCCCCCCATCGAAAGCCGCTATCCTGACAGGATGCCCGCCGACGTCACCGACATCCATATCCACGTCCAGCCCTGGCGGCAGCTGAAGCCGGGGATCCTGGACGCGATGCGCCGCGGGAAGACGCCCGAGGCGTTCGACCGTCTCATGGCGATCATGGATTCCCCGGCAGAGCTCCTCAAATACATGGATGCCTGCGGAATCGAACGGACGGCACTCATCAACTACCCGAGCCCCGACATCATGGGATTCGGCGACGAGACGAACGACTACGTTCTCGATTACGTGAAGGCGGCCCCCGACCGGCTCCTTCCGGTCTGCGGCGTCCACCCTCGCTTCTCGAAGGATCCGGCCGGAGATGTCGGACGCCTCGCCGACCTCGGGATGCGCTTCCTCAAGATCCACCCCCCCCACCAGGGGTTCGCGGCAAACGCCTACACGACGGGGCTCGCCGCGCTCGGCGAGATCTATCGCGCGTGCATGGAGCGCGAGATCCCGGTGATGATCCACAGCGGAACCAGCATCTTCCCGGGCGCGCGCTCGAAGTACGGCGCCCCGATCGACGCCGACGACATCCCGATCGACTTTCCGGACCTCACGGTGATCCTCGCGCACGGCGGGCGCCCCCTCTGGATGGAAGAGGCGTTCTTCCTCATGCGCCGGCACAGGAACGTCTGGATGGATATCTCCGGGATACCGCCTGGAAAACTCCTCGACTACTTCCCCCGGATCGACGAGATCGCCGACCGCGTACTCTGGGGGACCGACTGGCCGAGCCCGGGCGTCCGGGACATGAAGGAAAACCTCGACGCCTTCCTCGCCCTGCCGCTCGCCGACGACGTGAAACGGAAGATCACCGTGGAGAACGCCCGGAGGCTCTTCCCGTGAGCGGCGACGGCTTCTCCATCCGACCTTGCACCCCGGACGACATCCCGACAATCCTCCGCCACCGGCTGGCCATGTTCCGCGACATGGGGATCGAGGACCCGAAGACGCACCACGACGTCGCCGGACGCGTCACCACCTTCCTCCAGGCCCGGATGCCGACCGGGGAGTACCTGCACTGGTTCGCGCTCGACCCGTCGGGCGCGATCGCGGCAGGCGGGGGCCTCTGGATCATGCCGTGGTTCTCGCAGGTGTCGGACCCCTCCGTCCTGCGCGGAAATATCCTCAACGTCTACACCGAGCGGGCATTCCGCCGCCGGGGGCTCGCGCGCCGCATCACCGAGACGGCCGTCGCCGCCTGCCGGGAGCGCGGGATCCGGACGGTGATCCTGCATGCGAGCGATGAGGGGCGCCCCCTCTACGAGCAGATGGGATTCAAGCCTTCCAACGAGATGCGGCTTCGGCTCGATCCGCCCGTCGCGGGAAGCTAAAATCACCCCGTGATCAAGATCCTCGTCGCCGACGAATTCGGCCAGGACGGGCTCGACATCCTCCGCCAGGAAGGGTCGTTCGAGGTGGACGTCCGCCCCCCCATGGGCGAGACGGAGCTTTCGGCCCTTGTCGGCGCCTACGACGCCCTCATCGTCCGGAGCACCACGCGCGTGACGCATAACGTGATCGAGGCGGGGACGCGTCTCAAGGCGGTCGCCCGCGCCGGGATCGGGGTCGACAACATCGACGTCGAAGCGGCGACGCGCCGGGGGATCCTGGTCCTCAACTCGCCCGAGGGAAACGTCACCGCCGCCGCCGAGCACACGATGGCCCTGATCCTCGCCCGGGCGCGCAACATCCCGCGCGGCGACGCGATGGCGCGCCGCAAGGAATGGAAGCGCAAGGAACTGGCCGGCATCGAGCTCGCGGGACGCACGCTCGGCATCTTCGGCCTGGGGCACATCGGTTTCGTCGTGGCGAGACTCGCCAAGGGATTCGGGATGAAGGTGGTCGCCTCCGACCCGTTCATCGCCAAGGAGGTCGCCGCGGCGCAGGGGATCGACCTCATCGAGAAGGACGCCCTTCTCGCGCAAGCCGATGTCGTGACGCTTCACCTCCCGTTCTCGGAAGCGACCAGGAATTTCATCGGCGCGGGCGAGCTCCGGAAGATGAAGCGCGGCGCGATCCTGGTGAACTGCGCGCGCGGCGGGATCGTCGACGAGGAGGCGCTTGCCGAGGCGCTCGATTCGGGCCGCATCCACGGGGCGGCGCTCGACGTCTTCGCGCGCGAGCCCCTGAATGACTCGCCCCTTCTCTCCCAGGACCGGATCGTCCTCACCCCCCACCTCGGCGGCAGCACGGAGGAGGCCCACCGGAAGGTCTCCTGCGACATCGCCCACCAGATCGTCGCCTATTTCCGGCACGGCCAGGTCACCGGGGCCGTCAACACCATCCAGGTGAAGGAGCCGAAGCTCGCCCCCTACCTGAACCTCGCGGAACGCCTGGGACGCCTGGCGGCCCAGCTCACCCCGGGACGGATCCTGCGCGTCTCGGTCACCTGCCAGGGGATGGTCGCCCGCGGGGAGACGCGCCCGATCACGATCTCGGCCCTCTCGGGGGTCCTCGCCGCCTCCTGCGGCGATACCGTGAACCGCGTGAACGCCGAGCTCGTCGCCCGCGAGCGCGGCGTGCGCCTGACGGAGTCGGCCGCGCCGGACTCCCCCCACTACGTGAACCTGATCTCCGTGATGCTCGAGACGGAACAGTCGGTCCGCACCGTCGGGGGGACCCTCATCGACGGCCGGGAAGAGAAGATCGTCCACCTCGACAACTACCCGATCGACGTCCCGCCTTCCCCCGAGATGCTGGTCCTCTTCCATCCCGATCGTCCCGGCATGATCGGCAAGGTCGGGACGATCCTGGGGGAGAGCGGCATCAACATCCACCGGATGGCGGTCGGGCGCAAGGCGCGCGGCCAGCAGGCCCTGATGGTCCTGACGCTCGACGACCCGGTTCCCGAGGACGTCCTCGCGCGCCTGCGCGAGGCGATCCCCGCCAGCCGCATCGACCCGGTGAGGCTTCCGTGACCCGCAAGGCGCAGGGGTCCGCGTTCACGAACCGCTACCTGCTCGACAAGGTGCGCGCCGTGGCGCTCGCCAACACCCGGCGCGACCAGGAGCTCGCGGGCCAGAAGATCCTGGGGCTCGTCCAGATGCTGGTGGGTCCGTCCGCCTGGACCAGCCTCTACGTCGCCGACGGCCCGACCTGGCGCCTCGCCGCGAGCCGCGGCGACGCCGCGTGCGAGTTCCCCACCCGCTTCTCCCCGGACCGGCGCCTCAAGAACGGCCCCGCGCGCCCGGTCTTCACCCCGGCCCGCCGCACGCGGATGGGGGATGCCCGGATCCCGATCCCCTCGCCCAAGGGGCGCCCGGCGGGATTCCTGCGGATCCAGACCCTCGCTCCCGCCGCGGGGCGCTTCGACCCGCCCACCTGGCGGCTCCTCGCCGACATCGCCCGCGAAGCGGCCCCGCTCGTGGCGGCCCTTTCCGGCCTTTCCCCCGACGCCACCGAACCCGCCTCCTCGCAGACCGGCTCGGCCTGACCCCTTTCCTTGAAGCCGCGTCCGCACCCGCTAGAATGTCCGCCGCTGCGGGTGTAGCACAATGGTAGTGCACTAGCTTCCCAAGCTAGCTACGGGGGTTCGATTCCCCTCACCCGCTCCGAATCGCGTAGGCTCTTGGCTCTTCACCGAAAAAGGGGGCAGACACCAAAACTACGAGCATAGTACCCTCAC
>CAYVXZ010000006.1:0-195886 GCA_964455625.1 uncultured Planctomycetales bacterium
TGAGGGTACTATGCTCGTAGTTTTGGTGTCTGCCCCCTTTTTCGGTGAAGAGCCTTGATGCCGCCGACTCACCGGAACTCTCTGACGGTTCAGCGCTTTGCGACTTCTTTCGTTTCTCTTCGCTGTCTGAGGATGGTGGACCGGATGGGGATCGAACCCACGACCTCCACAATGCCATTGTGGCGCTCTCCCAGCTGAGCTACCGGCCCGTAAGGAAGGAAGCGGAGGATAACCGCACGTTCGGAGACGATCAACAGCGGCCCGGATTCACCGGGCCCATGACACGACGTGGGGAGGAGGATAGGATCAGCGCGTGCGAAGGCACGCCCCGTACTGGACAGTGATGGCGGCGGGGCTCGCGCTTGTCTTTTTCGGCCTTTTTCCGACGAATGACGGTTGCCCGGCCGGATGCGGGCCCGGACTCGCCTACGCCGAGGAGATACCCGTCAAGCGCCTGTCGAAACGCTGGGACGCCTTTCCGACGGGGCGCGTCGCCGGAACGCTGGTCTTCCCGAAGCCGCGCCCCGCCCAGCCGGTCGTGGCGTATCTCATGCGCCGGGACGGGGAGCTGGCGTTCCCCGATCCCGCGGAGAGGCCCGTCATCCGCCAGAAGGGGGCGCGGTTCGAGCCGGCGTTCCTGGCGATCGTCGCCGGGCAGACGGTTGTTTTTGACAATGATGAAGACAAGGCGATCGACCACAACGTCTTCACGCTGGGGGCCGAGAGCCGCGACCTGGGGATCTTCCCGCCGGGAACGCGCGTGACGCACCGGTTCGACAAGGCCGGCGAGGTGCTGGTCCACTGCTCGATCCACAAGCTGATGGACGGGAAGATTTTCGTCGCGCCGAGCCCTGCCTTCGCGCTCGTCGGGCCCGACGCGGACACGTTCGCGATCGAGAAGGTCCCGGCCGGGCGCTACGTCCTCGCGACCTACCAGAAGGCGAAGCGGTTCCACGACGCCGCGGTCGAGGTGGTCATCGAGGCGGGGCGCACCGCGGACGTGCGGGTGGAGCTGACGCGATGAGGCGGACCGCCTGGGCCGTCCTGGCGCTGGCCGTCGCGGGGTGCGGGGGCCCGTCCGCGACGGATCTCCCGCCCCCGGCGGCGGACCGGGCGCAGATCGCCGTCGCGGTGTCGGCCGCGCCCCGCCCGGGCGTGAGACCTTCCCGGGGTGAGGACGGGTACGACGGCCCCGAGGCCGGCCGGGCCTACGCGCGGGTCGACTACCGGAAAATGCCCGACATCGCGGTGGTGGTGACCGGGGCGGGGCTCCCGGCGGACGGCCCCGTCCCCCGGACGGCGCGCCTCGTGGCGCGCGCGGACGGTTTCGACCGGGGGCTGGTCCTCCTGGGGCCGGACGGGCGCACGACGCTCGAGATCGAGAACCGTCTCGACCGGGAGCTGAACGTCTTCTGCCTGGGCCGGGGCGACGAGCGGGACGGGTTCGACATCGCGATCCCGGCGCGGGAAGCGCGTTCCGTGACCCTGCGCGAGCCGGGCGTCTACGGGATCGCCTGCGTCGAGGAGCCGTCCCTGACGGCGGAGGCGGTCGTCGCCGGATCGTCCCATGCGATCCTCGTCCGGTCGGGCGGGACGGCCCTGTTCGACGGCCTGCCTCCGGGGACCTGGGAGGTGACGGTGCGCGCGCCGCGGCTTCCGTCCTGGCGGACCCGCATCGAGGCCCCCGCGGGGCGCCGGACGGAGGTCCCGGCCGTCCTGACCGTGGGGAACCTGCAGTCCGCCGGGAAATAACCGCATGGGCCTGCGACCCAAGGCGCTCCTGGCGGCGCTGGCCCTCGTCGCGGTCGTGACGGGAGGGCTTGCGGCGTACGTGAGCCGCCTCTACGAGCTCTCCGAGCGGCGCCGCATCGAGGAGGACCTGGGCGAGGACGCCGCGCGCCTGCGGGGGGCGATCGCGGACTCGCTCGAGCGGACGCGCTCCGCCCTGCGGCCGGCCCTTGTCTCGCAGGAACTTGTCCAGCTTGTCCATCCCGGCGGGGCTGCGGAGATCAAGGAAGGGCTCGACTATTTCGCGCGCGAGTGGTGCCAGCTCGCAGGCGGGGACGTCTCGATCGTCGCCCTCGACGCCTTCGTCGCGCGGGAGCGCAAGGCGAAGGTCCTGGGCGGGACGGCGAACCTCGCGCTCTGCGGGATCCACGTCACGGACCGCCTGAAGGCGGCCCTGGGGCCTGACGCCCCCGGGGCGTCCTCCTTCCTGGCGAGCGCGCCGCTGGCAGACCTGCTGGAGCGGGCGTTCGCGGGGCGCCCCGCGGGGGCGTCGATCTTCACGGTCGGGAACACCGCCTTCTACGGCCAGGCGCTTCCGTTCAATGACCGCCTGCAGGAGGGGGAGAAGGCGGGGGTCGCGGCGATCCTGGTGGCGCTCACGGACGGCTGGGTGGCTGACCAGAGGAAGCGGGGCGCCGGCGCCGACCGGGCGAATCCGGTCCACGAGGTCGTCTATGCCCGCGAAGGGGCCGCGGAGGCCGTCTCGGGGACGTCGCTTCCGGACCACGCGCAGGCGCGCCTGGCGCTCGCGGCGTCGGCCGCGGCGCCCGTCTTCGAGGTCCGGCTCGGGAAGGAGAACCAGCGGTTCATCGGCCGCCGGGAGATCCTGTCGGAGGGGGCCGGCCTCGTGGCCCTGAAGAACCTCGACCGCGAGCTCGCCCCCCTGGCGCGCCTGCGGGCGGATGTCCTGTGGGGCGGGGCGGTCCTGGGGATCCTGGGCGCCGGGGCGGCGTTCGGGGCCGCCTACCTCCTGATCCGGCGCGTGGAGGTCCTGCGGCGGGCGACCCTCCGGATCCGGCAGGGGGATTTCGGGACGCGCGTCCCCGCGCGCGGGGCGGACGAGATCTCGGCCTTGGCGCGCGCGATGAACGATATGACGGCGGGGCTCGCGGCGCTGGGGCTCTACACCGACCCGGCGCTCGCCCGGAGCGCGATGGGGGACACCGGGTTCCTCCGCGCGGCCGGGACGCGCGAGACGGGAAGCGTCTTCTTCTGCGACATCGCCTCCTTCACGACGATCAGCGAACGGACCCCCCCCGAGGCGCTGGTCGCGCGCCTGAACCGCCATTTTTCCCTGCTGGGGGGACGCGTCACGGAGGAAAAGGGATACCTGGACAAGTTCAACGGGGATGCCGTCATGGCGTTCTGGGGCCCTCCGTTCGTCCGGGGCGGCGACCACGCCGCGCGCGCCTGCCGGGCGGCCCTCGGATCGGTCGCCGCGGCGGCAGAGGTCGCGGTGCGCGACGCCGCGGACGGGCTCGACCCGTTCCGGATCCGCGTCGGGATCGCGACCGGGCCGGTGATCGTCGGGAACATCGGGAGCGACACGAAGAAGAACTACACCGTGATCGGCGACACCGTGAATCTCGCGAGCCGCCTGGAGGGGGCGAACAAGCTGTACGGCACGGTGATCCTCGTGGATCAGGCCACGCGCGACGCCGCGTCGGGCGCGATCGCCTTTCGCGAGGTGGACCGGATCCGCGTGGTCGGGAAGGAGACCCCCGTCGCGGTCCACGAGCCTTTGGGCCCCGCGGGGGCGGTCGATCCCGCGCGCGCGCGCGCCGCGGAGCGCTACGCGACGTCGCTGGCCCTTTACCGGTCGCGTGACTTCAGGGGGGCCCTGAAGGAGCTCGACGCGCTCCTGGAGGCGTGTCCCGCGGACGGACCCGCCCTGTGGCTCTCCGGGGAGTGCGAGCGCTGGATGGCGGAGCCCCCCCCCGAAGGCTGGGAGGCGGTGACGGTTGCTGTGGAAAAATAGGCGTGTCTGCTATGATGCGCCCCGCCGCCGGGGGCGTCCCGCGCGTCGGACTGTCATGGAAGGGGGAATCATGAAACGGATCCTGCTCGCGTCGATCGCCGTCATGTCTCTGGGTACCGGTTCCGCCTGGGCCGCCAAGGCAGCCTCGAAGGACGGGGATGCGGCAGATCCGAAACAGGGTGGCGGCAAGATCCAGGTGGTTCGCCTTTCCGTCCCGGACCTGACGGCTGACAACCAGGCGAAAGTCGAGAAGGCGCTGGCCGCCGTTGACGGCGTCAAGAAGGTCAAGTGTGACCTGGAGAAGAAGAAAGTGGTGGTCCACGGGGACAACGGCGCCGAGCTCAAGACCGACAAGTTGATTGCCGCCCTCAAGGAGGCGGGGTTCGAGGCGACTGCGGCCCAGGGTGGTGGCGGCGAGCCGGGAAAGGGTCCCGGAAAGACGGAACGGTAATCGTCGCGCGGATGAAACCTCCCAATCATTGGCTGGCCAAGACAGAGCCCGGGGACTACGCCTTCTCGCGCCTCGAGCGCGAGACCGAGACGGTCTGGACGGGCGTCCGGAATCCCCTCGCCCTGAAGCACCTGCGCCTCGTCAAGCCCGGCGACCAGATCCTCGTCTACCACACGGGGGACGAGAAGCAGATCGTCGGGATCATGGAGGCGATCTCGGACCCGTACCCTGACCCCAAGCAGAAGAACCCGCGCCTGGCGGTGATCAAGGTGTGCGCCCGCCGCGAGCTCCCCAAGCCCGTGACCCTCGCGGACATGCGCAGGAACCGGGAGTTCCGCAAGTTCGAGCTCGTCCGCCTTCCGCGCCTCTCCTTCATGCCGGTCCCGGCGAACCTGTGGGATCTGATCATGCGGATCGCCGAGGGCCGGGAACAAAGCCCGTAGAGGCGTGCCGCCTCCCGGCGGCTTGTCCGTTTCGTGGAGCGTGGGCCGGATGCAAGGCGCGAGGCGGGCCGTCGGGCAACGCCGCGGATGGCTCGCGATACGCGAACGGTGGGCGATGCAGGATTCGAACCTGCAACCCCCGCCTTGTAAGGGCGGTGCTCTGCCGTTGAGCTAATCGCCCGGCGGAATCAGTTTTTCGCCGAGAGGACCTCGCGGATCTCGCCGTCGGTGAGGAGGCGGTCCGACTTCTTCGCCGCGGCGAAGACGGCCTCCACGCGCTCGGCCGTCGCCTCGATCCCGTTTTTCTCGAGCCACCAGACGACGTTCGACTTGCCGCACATGGGGCCGACGCGGATCTTCTGTTCGAAGCCGAACTCGCCGGCGGGAACGCCCGAGTAGACGCGGTCGGCGAGCCAGGAATCCCCCTTCTTGAATGCCTTGATGACGGCGGCGGCATGGACGCCGGTCCCGGTCTCGAAGGCGTCCTCGCCCACGACCGGGTAGTTCTTCGGGATCGGGACCCGGCACGCCTCGGAGACGGCGCGGCAATAGTCGGCGAGCTTCCGGAGGTCGTTCGTGATCCAGCCCATCAGCTTCAGGTTCACGAGGAGCTGGTCCATCGGGGTGTTCCCGCACCGCTCGCCGATCCCGAGCCCCGTCCCGTGGACGCAGTCGGCCCCGGCCTCGAGGGCGGCGATCGAGTTGATGACGCCGAGTCCCCGGTCCTGGTGGCCGTGCCATTCGACGCGCACGTCCTGCCCCGTTTTCCGGATGACCTCCTTCACGTGGCGGACGAGGGCCCTCACGCCGTCGGGGGTTCCGTGTCCCACGGTGTCGCAGACGCAGACGGTGCGCGCCCCGGCCTCGATCGCGGTGGTGTAGAGGAGGTCCACCGATTTCGGGTCGGCCCGGATCGTGTCCTCGGTGACGTACATGACGGAAAGGTCGTGCTTCACCGCGAAACCGACCGCCTCGCGGGTGTGGGCGAGCATCCGGTCCATCGTCCAGTCCTCGGCGTACTGGCGGATGGGGCTGGAGCCGATGAAGGTGTCGACCCGGATCGGGATCCCTGTCTTCTGGGAGATGTCGACCACCGGCTGGATGTCGGCGATGACCGTCCGCGCCGCGCAGCAGACGGCGAGCTTCATTTTCGCGTCCGCCTTCTCCTGCGCGAGGCGCGTCACGGTGGCGACCACGTGGGGACCGGCGCCCGGGAGGCCGATGTCGGCGATGTCGATCCCCAGCGCGTCCATCAGGTGGAAGATCCGGATCTTGTCGTCGAGGGAAGGGCTCGTCACCGACGGCGACTGCAGGCCGTCGCGGAGCGATTCGTCGTCGAAGTGGATCTTCTGCCCGGGCTTCGCCTGGCCGCCCCCCTGGACGTTCCAGTCGTAGATCAGCTTTTCGCGGTCGATCGCGCCGGACATACCCCGATTATAGCGCGCTACAGGGTGCGCACCACGCCGGTGACGCGTCCGACGACGGCGGCGTCGATGGCGTCCGCGAGCGGGATCGGCTCGAAGTCCGGATTTTCGGGGAGGAGGGTCGGAGACCCTCCCTTTTTCGAGAAGCGCTTCACCGTCGCCTCGCCGTCGACAAGGGCCACGACGATCTCTCCCTCGCGGGCGGTCTCCTGGCGATCCACGACGACGAGGTCGCCGTCGTGGATCCCGGCGTTGATCATGCTTTCCCCTTTCACGCGCAGGAGAAAGGTCCCGGCCTTCCTGGGGAACAGGGCGTTGAGATCGACGCGGTCCTCGACCGATTCCTCGGAAAGGGTCGGGGCGCCGGCCGCCACGCGTCCGACGAGGGGGAGGAGCCCGGAATCCTGCAGGTCGCGGGCGAGCTCGAGCCCCCGGTGCGTGCGGCTGGTGGTGAGGTACCCCTTCTTCTCCAGCGCCTGCAGGTGGCGGTAGACCGTGCAGGAAGAGGAAAGGCGGAAGCGCTTCCCGATCTCCCGGATGGTGGGAGGACGGCGGCCGGCGCGGTGCTCGTCGGCGACGAACGAGAGGATCTTCTGTTGCTTGTCGGTGAGCGGGGGGCGATCGGCCATTTCCCTCATTATGGCGAACAACTGTTCGATATCAAGTCGATTTCCCCGAACGTACAATGACCCGGTGAAACCGCTTACCCGCCTTTCCCTGTCCGGAATCCTCCTGCTGTCATCCGCTTGTCCGGCGCGGGCCGCGAAGCCCAAGGAGGCGGCGATCGACAAGGCGATCGCGCGCGGCGTCGACTGGCTGAAGAAGAACATCGACGCCGACGAGGGGCTCGGGATGGACCCGGAGAGTGCGAAGAAAGGGGGACTCCTGGTTCCCGACTACAACGGCCGCTCGTTTTTCAGGGCGATGGCCCTCGTGCAGGCGGGGGTGAAGCCGTCCGATCCGGCGATCGCGAAGATCTGGCGGTCGTGCCAGGCCCAGACCCCCGGATATGTCTACGAGGCGTCTGTCCAGTTGATGCTCGGCGAGGCGATCATCGCGGCCGCGGACCCCGCGGGCCCTTCCCCCAAGGCGGTCCAGGAGAGCATGAGGAAGAAGGCCGACTGGCTCGCCGCCGCCTGCGTGGGGGGGAATTGGGCCTATGACGAGGCGAAGCAGCGCCCCAAACCCGGCATCTCCCTTCCACCTGCCGAAAAGTCAAAGAAGAAGGCGAAGAAGGGGGCCCCGCCGGAAGGCGGTCCGGATTCACCCCATCCGCGCCTCGGGAGCCCGGAGCTCTGCGCCCTGGTTCAGGACAAGCTGGGGGACTACTCGAACGCCCACTTCGCGGTGCTGGGGCTCAAGGCCGCCGCGCTCTGCGGCGTGCGTCCCGCGGACGCCGATCTCCTCTGGCGCGTGATCGCCCAGCAGTTCCTCGCGGCCCAGGAGCCGCCCGGCGACGAGATCCCCCTCAAGATCGAGCCGGTCGATCCGGCGGCCGGCGTCCCGTGGTGGCCGGAGGACGGATTGAAAAAGTCGGTTAAGACCGCTTCCCGGGGATGGGGATACGTTTTCGCGCACAGCCGCCAGGGGAAGACGTACGGCAGCATGACCTCCTGCGGGGTCGGGGCGCTTCTCATCGCGCGGGCCGAGATCCCGGACCTCTCGCAGGACGAGAAGGACCTGATCGACGAGGCGATCCGGTCCGGGATCGCGTGGCTCTCCCTCCACCACGACGTGACGCGCAACCCCGAGGGGGAGAACTGCGACGCCTTCAGCAAGGCGGCCACTTTCTATCATCTCTACGGTCTCGAGCGGACCGGGATGCTGGGGAACGTCGCCCGGTTCGGCGCGCGCGACTGGTACGCCGACGGGGCGGCCTGGCTTCTGGCCCAGCAGGAGCCCGACGGCGGCTGGCCCAAGGGACAGGTGTTCGAGACGCGGTCGATCCGGACCGCGTTCGCGCTCATGTTCCTCAAGCGCTCCACGTCCGTGAAATACGCCCAGGACAGCCGGAAGGTCGGCTACACCGTGGGGGGGATCGCCGGCGAAGAGAAGAAGCCGGCGGAGCCCGTGGCGGAATCACCCGAGCCTCCCGAACCGGAGAAAAAGGAAGCGGTCGGCGGGGAGAAGGGGCCGGAATAGCGCCGGGCTGGTGGACGCGGAACCTGTGGACTATATTGCGCCTTCGTAATGGAGAGGTGGCCGAGCGGCTGAAGGCGACGGCTTGCTAAGCCGTTGTACGGGTAACACTGTACCGGGGGTTCGAATCCCCCCCTCTCCGAAGAATTTCGCATATCACGGACCATCTCCTGCGTCGCGGACGGCTCGTTGGGTCGCAGGACAGACCCAGACTTCGCCATCCGCTCCTTGGATCTGGCCCATGCTCTGCGAAATTCCATCATGTCAGGCAGATTGAAAAAGCATCCGCTCCTGGAATCCATCCCGCGCTGCGCGGTTTTGCGAGAGTCGGTGGAGCCGACAGGAAAGATGGGGGATTCGAACGGGCGCCGAGTGGCAGACATACGTCTGCCGAGCGGCATGGATGCCGCGAGAACGAGGCGCCCAGGCCCGAGCGGAGCCGGGCACGAAGCCCGGCGAGCGCTTGGGACGAATCCCCCCCCTCTCCGAGCAAAACCGCGGATCGCGGGCGTTTTCAATTAATTGAGGTCCGGCCCGCTGACCGGCCCGATCGAGAAGGGGAGGCCGCCCAGCCCCACGAGGCGGTTCCAGAGGCCGGCGGGGTCGCCCGCGAAGACGTCGGGCGCGGAGGCGGGTTTCACGATCCAGGCCCCTTCCTTCATCTCGCTCGCCAGCTGTCCCGGTCCCCAGCCGGCGTACCCCAGGTAGCAGCGGACGAGCGACGAGGGATCGGATCCCGCGGCGAACGCCTTCTGCAGCGCCTCGGGCGTCCCGCCGAGGTAGACCCCCTTGCAGACGGGGGTCTGCTCGATCCCGGACTGATCGAGCCCGTGCAGGAACAGGAGATGATCGGTCTGGACCGGCCCTCCCTGGAAGGCGTTCACCTGGATCCCCTTGGGGACGAGCTCCTCGGGGAGGATACGCGCGAGCGCGATCTTGGTGGGGCGGTTCACGATCAGCCCCATCGTGCCGTCCTTGTTGTGCTCGCAGACGAGGATGACGGTCTTCGCGAAATTGGGGTCGACGAGGCCGGGGGCCGCGACAAGGAAGGATCCCTTTTTCACGACAGGTCTCGCGCCCACGGAAAAATAATACCCTACGGCGTGAAGGGTGTTAAGGCGGCGCGGCGATTGAGCGCCGTACGGCTTCCCGATAGAATCCGCGCGCCTTGAAAACCAGGGGTACCCAAGCGGCCAAAGGGGGCAGACTGTAAATCTGCTGGCGTAAGCCTTCGGGGGTTCGAATCCCTCCCCCTGGAATTTGGCCGTCAGGCCAAATTCCAGGGGGGATTCGAACGGGAGGCCGCCGGCCCAAGGGGCCGAGGGGCAGGGATGCCCCGAGAGGCGGCCGACCCGGGCCCGCGGAGCGGCGGCACGAAGCCGCCGCGAACGTGGGTCGAATCCAGGGCCGCGGAGCCGAGTCATGAAACCACATCGCATCGCCGCCGGCGGGATCATCCTGAAGGGGAACGCGATCCTGCTGGTGCGCTACAGGAAACCTGACGGCGGCACCTATCTGGTCGGGCCGGGCGGCGCGGTCGAACCGGAGGAGAATGCCGTCCAGGCGATCGTCCGGGAGACGATGGAAGAGACGGGTGTCCGGGTGCGGCCGCACAAGGTGCTGTGGGTCGAGGACCTTAGGTGCGCGCGATACAAGATGTCCAAGACGTGGATGCTGTGCGATGTCGTCGGAGGCGAAGTCGGGCCGACCGATGGCGCCAGGGCCGAAGGGATCATCGAGGCCCGATGGTTCGAGCGGAACCAGCTTGACGGCGAGGTCGTTTTCCCGCCGCCCCTGTTGCAAGGCGACTGGAACGATTTCCGCTCCGGCACGTGGGAAGCGCGTGTCCTTCCTTCCCGTGTCGCGGATTTCTGACTGTCAGTGATCCGCCCGGTCCCAATCACTCTCCGGGGTCCTCGAGTCCTTCCGTTTCCGGATCCGCGTCGATCTCCGCGGCGGGCGGCTGCGGCGGGGTCTCGTAGATCACCTTGAACCCCTTCGCCGCGCGGGCGATCTCCTCTTCGAGTTCCGGGTCCCGCCGGAAGGTCGTGCACGCGAAATGAACCGCATCGTTTTCCGTCGTCAGGCGGGCCATGTAGGCGGGGGGGGCGCCGGCCGCCATTGCCTTCTTCTGGATCAGGGCGCGGATCTCCGCCTCGACCTCCACGGGATCCACCGGTCCCAGGCGCGCCAGGGCGATCGCGGCGGCGTTGCGGCAGATCGCGTCCTTGTCGGCCATGAGCTTCCGGAAGGCGGGTTCGAGGTTTTTCAGCTTGAGCCCGCCCAGGGCGTGCACGACACGGACCCTGACCATCGCCTGGGGATGGTCGAGAAGCCCGACGACCTGGGGGACGGCGGAGGGGCCTGAAAGCGTCAGGAGAAGGGAGGCCGCCTCTCCCCGCAGGTCGCTTCCCGGGGCGTACTCCGCCAGCGGCCTGGCGACGATCGCGGCGAGGCGTTCGGCCAGGGGGGAGGCGCGCAGCCCCGGCAGGTTCTCGCGGCGGTCGAGCAGGCGGTGCAGGCTGTGGAAAACCGTGATCCGGGCGGTGTGGTCCGTCGTCTCGAGGAGGTCGAGGAAAAGACGGATCTCCTGATCGTCAAGGGGAAGGGTGTCGTCCGACGAGATCGTCATTGCCAGGGTGCTCTTGAAGGAAAAGTCGATCGCGGGGTGGCGCATCAGGCAGCGGACGATCTTCCGGCGCCTCTCCTTCGCCTCGGGCTTCTGGAAGCCGCCATCTTGCCGGCCGAGATCGACGAAAAAAGGGAACAACAACCCGCTTTGGGGCGTCTCCCAGATTTCACGGGCCCGCTCGCGAAAGGAATCGTCGGGCGAAGCCAGGTCCAGGAACTCACGCCGGGCCTTTTCGGCCGGGATCCAGGCCCGCAACCGCTCGATCAGGGCCCGGAGGTCGGGGTCTTCCCCTCCGTCGGGGAGGCTCCGCAGGGCCTCCTCGGGGGCCGCAACACCCCAGTCGAGGAACCACCGGAAGGCGTTCTCGCGCGTCCCGGAGTCGGACGATCCCAGGTCCTCGGCGGCGCGCCGGACCTCCTCGACGGGGGGGGCGAGGGGGGCCGCGGTCCCCGAAGAAACCAGGGCCAGGCACAGGAGCGCCATCGACACGCGCGTCACAGGGTTGATTATGCCATGAAAGGGCATCGGGGTCAGTGCCGTGCCGGGCATGTCTTTCCGCGACGGCCGGCGATAAAATCGCCGCATGTCGAAATCGCTCCTCGCGCGCCCGCCGCGCCGCAAGACCCGCGAGGTGAAGGTCGGGCATCTTGTCGTCGGGGGGGACCATCCGATCTGGGTGCAGTCGATGACCGTCGCCGACACGGCCGACAAGGCCGCCGTCGTGAAGGAGATCCGGGAGCTCGAGGAGGCGGGATGCGAGCTGATCCGGGTCACCGTGGCGAACTCGGCGGGGCTCGCCAACGTCGCCGCGATCAAGGCGTCGATGAAGACGCCGTTCATCGCCGACATCCATTTCAACCACAAGATGGCGCTGGGGTCGATCGAGGCGGGCGTGGACAAGATCCGGATCAACCCCGGGAACCTCGGCGGGATGGACAAGTTCCGCGAGGTGGTGGTGGCCGCGAAGGACAAGGGGGTCCCGATGCGGATCGGGGTCAATTCGGGATCGCTCGAGAAGGATCTCCTGGCCAAGTACGGTTTTCCCTGCCCCGAGGCGTTCTGCGAGTCGGCCCTGCGCTACGTGGAGTTCTGCGAGAAACTGGGATATCGCGAGATCATCCTGTCGGTGAAGTCGACCGACGTCCACCACTGCGTCGAGTCGTACCGGAAGCTCGCGACCATGTGCGACTACCCGTTCCATATCGGCGTCACGGAGGCCGGGATGGGGCAGTACGGGATCGTGAAGTCGTCGATCGGCCTGGGCCAGCTCCTGATGGAAGGGATCGGCGACACGATCCGGGTTTCCCTGACCGGGAACGCCGTCCAGGAGATCCCGGTCTGTTTCGACATCCTGAAGGCGTCGGGGCGGCGGATCCTGTCGCCCGAGGTGATCGCCTGCCCCACCTGCGGCCGCGTGGAGCTGGACCTCGAGAAGGCCGTGCGCGACGTGGAAAAACGGATGAAGGAAAAGGGGATCAAGAAGCCGCTCCGGATCTCGATCCTGGGGTGCGTCGTGAACGGCCCCGGCGAGGCGCGCGAGGCCGATATCGGGATCGCCGTCGGCGGCGGGATGGGGGTCATCTTCAAGCACGGAAAGCCCCTGCGCCGCGTGAAGCAGGAGCAGTTCATCGACGCCCTGATCGAGGAGATCGACCGCTGGGACGAGACTCCCGCCCCGGCTTCCCAAGTCGCCGGATAGCCTGTGCGCATCGTTTCCCTGCTTCCGAGCGCCACCGAGATCGTCTGCGCCTTGGGCCTGGAAGAGAGCCTCGTCGGGATCACGCACGAGTGCGATCATCCGGAAGCGATCCGGGGCCGGCCGGTCCTTACCGTCGCGAAGATCCACGCGCAGGGGCTCACAAGCCGCCAGATCGACCATGCGGTGACATCGAGCCTCGCGGGGCACGAGGGAATCTACACCCTGGATGAAAAGCGCCTGGCGGAGCTCGCGCCGGATCTCGTCCTCACGCAGGAGCTGTGCGACGTCTGCGCGGTGAGCTACAAGGAGGTGAAGAAGGCCTCGAAGGTCCTTGCCGCCGGATCGAAGGTGGTGTCGCTCGAGCCGACGACGATCGAGGGGATCTTCGAGAACGTCCTCACGGTGGGAGATCTCACGGGCCGCGCGGAGAAGGCCAGGTCGCTCGTCGCGGGATGGCGCGCGCGCCTGGCGGTCGTTCGGGCGAAGACGGCGGGGCTCCCGCGACCCCGCGTCTTCATGTGCGAATGGCTTGACCCCTTCTACGCCGCCGGGCACTGGGTGGCCGAGCAGGTGGAGATCAGTGGCGGCGCCGAGATCTTTGGCCGCGTGGGAGAGCTCTCGGTGCGCGCCTCGATGGAGGAGGTGGCGGCGGGGCGGCCGGACGTGGTCGTCCTCTGCCCGTGCGGGTATTACGCCGGGGATATCGAACGGGAACTGGCGACGCTGCGTTTTCCGGCCGGATGGGATGACCTTCCCGCCGTGCGCGCGGGGCAGGTCTGGGCGGTCGACGCCTCCGCCTACTACAGTCGCCCCGGGCCGCGCGTCGTCGAGGGGGCGGAACTCCTCGCGCGGATCCTGCATCCGGATGTCTTCGGAGGGCCCGACCCCGCGATGGCCCGCCGCGTGGCGACGCGGGCGGCTTCCTGACATGTCGTACGCGAACGTCTTTTCCCTCTTCTGCGGGACCTTCTCGGCCGGGGTGGTCGCTTCCCTTCCCTGGGTCCCCGTGCGCGAGATCGGAGGGGCGTATTTCCGGGCGAACGCGCTCCTGGCGCTTGTCTTCGCGCTCTTTGCCGGATTCCTCGCTCCGGGAGAGCCCGCGGCCATCTGGTTCTGGACGCTGGCGGCGGGACTCGCCGTCTACGTCGCCCTCGTGTCGTTCGCGCCGGGGACCGGTTCCCAGATCCTTCTCGGCCTCCTGGCGGTCCTGGGCGCGGCCGCGGCGACGCGGCCGGCCTGGGAAGCGGGACCGCGCGCCGTGGCGGATCTCGCCTCCTCGGGGCTCCTGTCGGGGTCGATCCTGGTGACGATGATCCTGGGACACTGGTATCTCGTGGTGCCGGGGCTCGCCTTCGACCACCTGAAGCGTCTGACGCTCCTCTTTGCCGGCGCGCTCGCGGCACGCGCGGCCATCGAGGGGGCGGCATTTTTCGCGGCAGTCCCCGTCCAGGCGGGGGCGATGGATTTTGTCTTCGCCCTGATGCGTTACCTTTTCGGGATCCTGGCCCCCGGCGTCATGGCCTGGATGGTCTGGGAGTGCCTCAAGCTGAAGTCGAACCAGTCGGCGACCGGGATCCTCTACGCGATCTCGGCCCTGGTGCTGATCGGCGAGATCGCGGCGCACCTCCTCAAGGCGGGGAGCCTCTAGCGTGGCGCCGGCGATCCATTTTCCGTGCGACGGGTGCGGGAGCGGCGTCAACGCCGCGTCCGACGCCGTTTCGGCCTCCTGCCGCGCCTGCCGGAAGGAGACGTCCCTCGCGCCGGACGGGGCCGTGCGGACCGGAGGCCCGGTCGCGCGGTGCGCCGTCTGCGCGCGCGACCGCTTTTATGTCCAGAAGGACTTCAACCGGCGGCTCGGGCTCTGGCTGGTCCTCGCCTCGGCGGCCGCGAGCTTCGTCGTCTACGCCTGGTGGGGATACTGGGCGATCGTCTTCCTCGGGGTCGTGACGCTCGCCGACGCCCTCCTCTATCGGGCGCTTCCGATGGTCTCGGTCTGCTACGGGTGCGGCGCCATCTACAGGGGATTCGCCGCGAATCCCGACCACCAGCCGTTCGACCTGCACCTGGCCGAGGTGTACGAGAAGAAGACCGGGCACTCGGCGTGACCATCCGGTCCGCCGGGAAAAGGGGGATCGAACCCGTTTTTCGGGGCACTTGGCGTGGCAAAGGCGGTTTAATAGGAGATCGTCCGGACCCGCTGGCGGCGCGCCGGCCCTCCGGGACGCAAGGGCCTTTCCAGGGGGATGGAATGAAAAAGATCGTCGCGGCGGTGTTCACGGTGTCGATGGCGGTGGCCCAGGCGCAGGCCGGCGGGGCCGCCTGGACCGAGGATTTCGAGGCGGCCAAGGCCCTCGCCGCCAAGGAGGGGAAGGATCTCCTGATCGACTTCACCGGTTCCGACTGGTGCGGCTGGTGCAAGCGGCTGGACGCGGAGGTGTTCGACGTCGACCCGTTCAGGTCGGAGGCCCCGAAGCAGTTCATCCTGGTGAAACTCGATTTCCCCCGGCAGACGCCGCAGGACCCGAAGATCAAGGAGCAGAACGGGAAGCTCCAGGCGGAGTTCAAGGTGCAGGGGTTCCCGTCGATCTATCTCGCGGACGCCGCAGGGAAGCCGTACGCCCGGACCGGCTACCGGCCGGGCGGGGCGGAGCCGTACCTCAAGCACCTGGCCGAATTGCGGGGCCTCAAGGGACAGGACGAGGCGCTGAAGGCGAAGGCGGATGCCGCCCAGGGGGTCGAGAAGGCGAAACTGCTTGACGCCTATCTCGCCGTCACCGAGAAGACCGGGATGGCCAGGGGCGGGCGCAAGAAGATCGTCGGCGAGATCGTCGCGCTCGACGCCGACAACGCCGCCGGGCTCAAGGCGAAGTACGAGGTCCGCCAGAAGCTCGAGACCGCCCAGGCCGCGATGCAGAAGCAGGACATCGACGGGGCCCTTGCGGCCCTCGACGAGGTGATCGCGAGCCCCTCCGCCGACGGCGCCGCGAAGCAGCAGGCGTATTTCGGGAAGGGGATGATCCTGATGCAGGCGAAGAAGGACAAGGACGGCGCGCTCGCCGCGATGGAAGCGGCCCACAAGGCGGCTCCCGAGAGCGAGAACGCCGCGCAGATCGCCCAGACGATCCAGCAGATCAGGCAGGCCCCCGGTGGCGGCGGAAGGAAGAAGGGCGGCCTCGACGGCGCCCACTGATCCTTTCGATGACGACGTTCCGGGAGGGGAGGGCCGGCCGGCCTTCCCCTCCTTCTTTTTTTCAGCGGGCGGGCCCGGCGCCCAGGAGGCGCTCGGCGCACTCCTCGATCACGACGTCGGGAGACGTCCGGTCGATCCAGGTCTCGAACGGATCGTCCGAGTGGCGGTACGCGACCAGCGTCACCGTTTCGAAGTGCCTTTGCATGAAAGGGACGAGCCAGGCCGAGTACGAATCGCCGTACAGGAGGACCTTGCCCGCCCGTCCGGATCCCGGGAACGTGAACGCGACGCGGCGCTCTGACGGTTTTTCGCGTCCGGCCTGGCGTATTGGCTCGATGAGGGGATAGATGACTTTCGCGTGTCCGGCGAACCCGACCGAGATCTCCCTCCTGTCGCCGGGCAGGTCGAGGAGGCGGACGAGATCTCCGTTCATGGCGACCGGTCCGAGGGGAGGGAAGGCGTCCACCGGAAGGGGGGCCAGGGTCGGATCTTCTTCCGAAAGGCGACCCATCGCGGCCCGGTAG
The DNA here is from genome assembly GCA_964455625.1 of uncultured Planctomycetales bacterium. Lineage (GTDB taxonomy): Bacteria > Planctomycetota > SBBH01 > SBBH01 > SBBH01 > SBBH01. The sequence continues at coordinate 16,269 of CAYVXZ010000006.1, forward strand.
GCCGCGAAGGATCCCCATTCGTTCCAGTGCGTGTCCGTCTTGTAGAAGGCGGGGTGCTCGAGCCGGGCCCTCCGCAGGTGCGGCCGGACGTCGAGAAAGCAGCGGATGCCGGAAAGCGACCCGGCAAGCTGGTCGAGCCGCGCGCGGCCCGGCCGGGACGGAACGGCGCGCCACGGCAGGAATTCGGGATAGACCGACATCCCGTTGGGGGCGACAAGGTAGAGGTAGCGGATTCCCCGGGCGGCCAGGCCCTCCTTTCGGTCAAGAAGCCCCCGCCGCCACCGGTCGAGTTCCGCGGGGGCGTACCGGAGGCCTCCGGCGAGATCGACGGCGCTGTTGTCCCCGGCGAAGAACATCCAGCCGTCCTGTCCCAGGACGATCTCCGGGACCGGCGAGCTTCCCAGCCCGCGCACAACGGCGAGGTTGCGCAAGCGCACGAGGCTCCGGCGGAACCCGAATGTGTCGCGGATGTGGGATTCGAGTCCGGCGCTGAAGAGCCCGGGGTCCGAGAGCGCCAGGGTCCGGGGGGGGCTTGCCGCCAGGGGCCGGTTCTCCTCCAGGGGGGGGCTCGGGTCCAGGGCGAGAATCGCGTCTGCCGTGGGGGCCAGCAGGGCGCAGGCGAAGAGCGCGATCGTCGCGGGATTCTCGAGTCGGCTTCCGGTCGGCAGGGGGGCGGCCATGTTCAGAACCTGAAATAAATGAAGGACCGGTGGGTGCTTCCCGCGATCGCGGCGAACGACGCCAAGAGGACGGAAAGAATGCCGACGAGGCGGGCCGCGGCGGCGGCGTAGGGGAGGAACGCGCCGGGGATCAGTCGCTCCCCGACGCGCCGGAATGCGTTCACGCGGACCGTGTCCGGGACGCAGAGGAAGACGCCGACGGCGACGGCCCACAGGACCAGCGGCGTCGCGTGAAGCCCCGCGTGGGCGAGCGACCCGTCGCCCGCGGCGGCTCCCAGGAGGGCCTTCGCGTACACGACGGCGTGGGTCAGGGTGTGGCAACGGAAGAGGACAAGCCCCGCCATGAAGCCGCCCACGACGTAGACATGCCGGACCGGCCCTCCGGCGTCAGGGAGCCGGAAGGCGCGTTCCAGGGATACAAGCACGCCATGCCAGAGCCCCCAGGCGACGAACGTCCAGTTGGCGCCGTGCCACAGGCCGCTTGCCAGGAAAACGGTCCAGAGGACGGCGGTCGCGCGCATGGGGGAACCGTGGTTCCCCCCCAGCGGGATGTAGAGATAGTCGCGGAACCAGGTTGCGAGCGAGACATGCCAGCGCGTCCAGAGGTCGCGCATCGAGCGGGCCGCGTAGGGATACCTGAAATTCTCCGGGATGTCGAAGCCGAACATCCGCCCCATCCCGATCGCCATGTCGGAGTATCCCGAGAAATCGAAGTAGAGCTGGAGGGTGAAACCGGCCAGCCCCAGCCACGCGAGTCCCGTTGTGAGCTGTTCCCGCGGGATGTCGAAGGCCCCTTCCACAGGGGCGGCCAGGACATCGGCGACAAGCACCTTCTTGCCGAGCCCCCAGACGAACCGCCGGGCGCCGGAGGCGAAGCGGTCCGACGAGACGCGTCGTTCGTCGATCTGTCCGGCGATGTCCCGGTACCGGACGATCGGGCCGGCGACAAGCTGGGGGAAGAACGTGACGTAGAGAAGATAGTCGGTCAGGCGCCGGACCGGAGTGACGTCCCCGCGGTAGACGTCGATCACGTAGCTCATCGACTGGAATGTGTAGAAGCTGATCCCCAGGGGGAGCGCGATTTCCCAGAAGGGGGCGTCCGCGAGGAGCGGGATCCCCAGGGCGGCGGCGGCCTTGTGGATGCTTGTCGCGGCGAACCGTGCGTACTTGAAATACCCCAGGAGGAGAAGATGGACCGACACGGAGGCCGCGAGGATTCCCCGGCGGGCGGCCGCGGAGGCGGGCCGGGCGAGCGCCCGGCCGCAGAGATAGTCGACGGTGATCGACAGGCACATGAGCAGGAAATAGGCCGGTTCCCCCCAACCGTAGAAGAGGAGACTCGCGGCGAGCAGGAAGGCGTTGGCGGCCCGGAGCCACCAGGAGGACGGGAGGGCGGCGCGGATCAGGAAGAACCCCGCGAGGACCGCCGGGAGGAAGAAGAACAGGAAGAGGGGCGAACTGAACAGCATCAGGATGGACGGTCAGGAGGAGGAAACACGCGGCTATCCTAGCCGCCGTTCCGTAGAATCGCACACCGCCAAATGTCTCCCTGGCTTTCCATCGTCGTGATCAACCGGGACGGGCGCTCCTTCCTCGACGGGCTCCTCCGCTCCGTCGCGCGGCAGGAGGGGGTCGCGTTCCCGTACGAGGTGATCGTGGTCGACAACGCGTCGGCCGACGGCTCGGCCGAATGGCTGGCGCGGGAGCACCCGGCCGTGCGCGTGGTCCGGAATCCCCGGAACCTGGGATTCGCCGGCCCCTGCAACCAGGGGGTGGAGGTCGCCCGGGGGACCTGGATTGCCTTCCTGAACAACGACATCGAACTGGATCCGGGGTGGCTGGCCACGACGGGGCGGGAGGCGCAGGCGGGGCGCCACGAAGCGATCGTCACCCGGATCCTGGACGGAGAGGGGAAGCGGATCGATTTCGCTGGGCTCTCGCTCGCCTATCACGGCCTTCCGCTCATGACCGGCAAGGGGGCCGCGACGGACGATTTTCCGGACCGATCCCGCGAGATCCTCTGTGGCGGGGGGGCGGCGATGTGGGTGCGCCGCGATGCCTTCCTCGAGGCGGGAGGATTCGACCCGGACTATTTCGCCTACTTCGAGGATGTGGACCTCGGGTGGCGCATGAAGCTCATGGGGTACCGGACGTGGTACCTGCCGGAAGCGGTTTCCCGCCATCGGGCGCATGGCACGATGTCCCGGGAGCGGGGGGCATTCGTGAAACACGCCTACCACATGGAGCGCAACATGCTCTGGACCCTGGCCAAGAACCTGTCGGACACGAATCTCTGGCCGATCCTCACGGCCTCGGTCCTGCTTCTCAACCGGCGGGGGATGGGCGAGTGGCGCCTTCCCGTTCCCGACGTCCGCTTTCCGGGCGAGACCGCGGACGCGGGGACCCCGGCGGCTGCGCTCTCTCCGCGGGCCCTGGCCCGGAAGCTCCTCGGGCCCTTCCGGGGCAGGGCGGGGCCTGACGCCATGCGCGCGCGGGCCCGCTGGCACGCCATCGACGGGGTTCTCGAGAACGTCCCGGCCCTTTGGGAGAAACGCCTGCGGATCCAGGCGCGCCGGCGCGTCGCGGATGCCGAGGTGTTCGGGCTGTTCGGGGACCCCCGCTGCCACGCCTGGGGAGAGCCGGGGCATATCGCCGGGGAGGAGACCCTGTTTCGCGCCTTCGGGCTGGAGAGGATATTCAGCGGCGTACCGGTCGAGGCGGCGTCCCGATGACCCCCTTCATTTCCCTCGTGATTGTCTCGCTCGACGGGAGGAGGCATCTCGAGAGGCTCCTTCCGTCGATCCGGTCCCAGGAGGACGCGGATTGCCCCGTCGAGATCATCGTGGTGAACAACGCCTCGCGTGACGGGACCACCGGGTGGCTCGCGCGTCGGCACCCGGACGTCCGGGTTCTCCGCAACGTCCGGAACGAGGGGTTCGCGGCCCCCTGCAACCGGGGCGCCCGGGAGGCGCGCGGCACCTGGATCGGCTTCCTCAACAACGACGTCGTCCTGGAGCCGGGCTGGCTCCGGGCCATGACAGCCCGGGCCCGTTCGGAGGCTGCCAGCGTGTACGCCGGGAAGATCCTGGATGCCGGCGGGAGACGGGTGCAGTTCGGAGGGGCCGGCATGAACTTCTACGGGGCGGCGCACGAGACGGGGGCTGGCCTTCCGGTGGAGGCGTGTCCCGAAGGGCCCGGGGACCTGCTTTTCGCCTGCGGCGCGTCGATGCTCGTGCGCCGCGACGTCTTCCTTGACGCTGGCGGGTTCGATCCGGACTTCTTCGCGTATTTCGAGGACGTTGATTTCGGGTGGCGCCTGCGTCTTTTCGGGCACCGCATCCTGTACGCTCCGGAGGCGGTCTGCCGCCACGTCCACCAGGGGACGTCATCTCGGTTTTCGAGCGCGAAGACCTTCTTTCACTGCGAGCGGAACCTCCTCTATGGTCTCGTGAAGAATCTCTCGGACGAGAACCTCCATCCGATCCTGTGCGCGTCGCTCCTCTTCACGAACCGGCGGGCGCTCATGGGGTTTCCGTTCCCGGCTCCGGACCTGTCGTTCGCCGACGAGGCGGTCGCCCCGCGCCCGCGTCCCGTGCGAACGCCCCGTGCGCTCCTGCGCAAGGCGATGGGGCTCCTGCGCCGCCCCTTTTCCAATCCCTACGTGGAGTCCATGAGCCGGCACATGGTCCTGGACCACGTCCTGTCCGGCGCGGAGGGGCTGTGGGAGAAACGTCGGCAGGTGCAATCGCGCCGCAAGGTCCCGGACCGGGAGATCTTCCCCCTGTTCGGCGACCCGCTCTTCACGCCGTGGAAGGACCCGGGCTACGTTCGAATCCAGGAGGCGCTCTTCCGGACGTGGGGGATCGACCGGTTGTTCGCGCCGGAGCGGCCCGCTAGGATCCTCCCGTGACGCGGATCGCGGGTGTCATCCTGGCGGCCGGGCGGGGCGAGCGGATGCGGACGCCCCTGGCGAAGGTGCTTCATCCGGTCGCCGGCATCCCGATGGCGGAGCATGTCGTCCGCGCCTTCCGCGAGGCGGGGGTGGAGACGGTCGTCGTCGTCGTGGGGCCGGACTCGGCCGATATCCAGGCGGCCCTGAAGCCCCTGAAGGTGAAGTTCGCCGTCCAGCGGGAGCGCCGCGGCACGGCCCACGCGCTCGCCGCGGCGCGCAAGGCGCTCGGGACGTTCTCGGGGGAGCTTCTCGTGGCGTGCGGCGACACGCCGCTCCTTTCGGGGGACACGCTCCGCGCGTTCCTGGCGTCGCACCGGGCGTCATGCGCCTCGATGAGCGTCGCCGCCTTCGAGGCCGCGGACCCCGCCGGCTACGGCCGCGTGGTCATGGGGCCCGGTCGCAGCGCCGAGCGGATCGTCGAGGAGCGCGAGGCGACGCCCGAGGAAAGCCGGATCCGCCGCGTCAACAGCGGCGTCTACTGCTTCACCGCCCCGCAGGTCTTCCGGGACCTGACGCGGATCGCCCCGTCGCCCGTGAAGGGGGAGCTGTATCTCACGGAGACCGTCCGGATCGCCGTCGCGGACGGCCGCGTGGCGGCCGCCTGGGACGCGCCTGACCCGGACGCGTTCCGCGGCGTCAACACCGTGGCGGAGCTCGCCGCCGCCGCCCGGATCATGCGGGAGCGGATCCTCGCGCGCCACATGGCGGAGGGGGTCGTCGTGACCGACCCCGCGTCCGTCTGGATCGACGTCGACGTCGCGATCGGCGCGGGGACGGTGATCCATCCCTGCACGGTGATCGAAAGGGGCGTCCGGATCGGGAAGGACTGCCGGGTAGGGCCGTTCGCGCGCCTGCGCGGCGCGACGATGCTCGCCGACGGCGCCGAGATCGGGAACTACGTCGAGGTGAAATCGAGCCGGATCGGGAAGGGGACCAAGGCGAAGCACCTGGCGTACCTCGGGGACGGGACGATCGGCCCCGCGGTCAATATCGGCGCCGGGACGATCCTCGCGAACTACGACGGCAGGAAGAAATGGCCCACCCGGATCGACGCCGGCGCCTTCATCGGGAGCGGCGCCATCCTGGTGGCCCCGGTCACGGTGGGGGCGGGGGCGCTCGTGGGGGCGGGGGCGGTCGTGACCCGCGGCCGGAACGTCCCGAAGGGGGCGGTCGTGGTCGGCGTCCCGGCCCGTCCGGTCGCGCCCGCGCGGAAGGCGCGCCCCGCCGCGAACGCGAAGAAAAAGCGCGCCCGGCGCTGATCGCCTCCCGGGGCCGGACAGGGTCTTTCCGATTGCGTCCTGGAGACGGCTTCGCTATTCTCCCGGGCTCTTCACCGGCCATTTTCGGGGAGCGGGAAGCCATGGGAATCGACAAGCCGGATCTCCTGATCTTCAGCGGGAACGCCCACAAGAAGCTGGCCGACGAGATCTGTTCCTACCTGCGGATCGCCTCCGGCAAGTCCGCGGTGGGACGGTTCCCGGACGGCGAGATCGACATCAAGATCGAGAACGACGTCCGCGGGGTCGACGTCTACGTGGTCCAGCCCACCTGCCCGCCGGTGAACGACAACCTGATGGAACTGTTGCTCATGATCGACTGCCTGAAGCGGGCCTCGGCGGCCCGCATCACGGCGGTGATCCCGTACTTCGGCTACGCCCGCAAGGACCGCAAGGACGAGGGGCGGGTCCCCATCAGCGCGAAACTCGTCGCCAACCTCGTCGAACAGGCGGGGGTGGACCGGCTTCTGACCGTGGACCTTCACGCCACGCAGATCCAGGGGTTTTTCGACATCCCCGTGGACCATCTCTTCGCGAGCCCCGTCATCGGCGACCACATCCGGAAGATGGACATTCCGGACCTCGTCGTCGTCTCGAGCGACGTCGGCGGGATCAAGATGGCGCGCGCCTATGCCAAGCGCCTGGGCGGCGAACTCGCCATCGTCGACAAGCGCCGTTCGGGCCCCACCGAGACCGAGGTGATGAACCTGATCGGTCAGGTCGAGGGGAAGAATGTCCTCATCATCGACGACCTGATCTCGACGGCGGGGACCATCACCGATGCCGCCGCCGCCGTGAAGAAGAACGGCGCGAAGAATGTCTACATCGCCGCGACACACGGCGTCATGTGCGGCTCGGCCTGGGAGAGGCTCGCCAAGGCCCCCGTGAAGAAGCTCGTCGTCACGAACACGATTCCCGTGACCCCGCCGGCGCGGTTCCCCGTGCCGGTGGAGGTCCTGTCGGTCGCCCCGACGCTGGGAGAAGCGATCCGGCGCATCCACCTGAACCTGTCGGTGAGCGCCCTGTTCACGTAAAAGGAGCCGTCGCATGGAAACACCCAAAGTGAAGGCGGAGAAGCGTTCGGAGCGGGGGACCCGGCAGACCCGGAAGCTGCGGGGCGAGGGGCGGATTCCCGCGGTCCTCTACGGTCGGGGCAAGGAGACCGTGACGCTCGCCGTCTCCACGGACGACATCCGCTCGATCCTGAAGGCGCACAGCCGCACCGTGACGATCGCGGTCGGCGGCGCCGAGGAGGCGGCCCTCGTCCAGGAGATCCAGACGCATCCGATCGATGGCGAGATCCTGCATGTCGATTTCGCGCGCATCGCGCTGGACGCGGTCGTACGCGTGAAAGTGCCGGTGGTCCTGCGCGGCGTCCCCGTCGGCGTCTCGGCGGGGAGCGGCGTCCTCGAGCAGCAGGTGCACGACCTGGAAGTGGAATGCCTTCCGAACCTGATCCCGGACCAGCTGGTGGCGAAGATCGACCACCTGGAGGTGGGGAAGACCCTGCATGCGAGCGCCGTTCCCCTGCCGGCGGGCGTGAAGCTCATCGCGGAGCCGGAGCGGGCGATCGCCACGGTCCATCCGCCGAAGGTCGCGGTCGAGGAGACCGCCGCCGTGGCGGAGGTGGCCCTGCAGCCGGAGGTCATCGGCGCCAAGGAGCGCGAGGAGCGAGCCGCCGCCAAGGAAAAGAAGGACGGGGGAGGCGGTAAGGAAAAGGAATCCTCCGGCGACAAGGGCGACAAGAAGGCGGAGAAGAAGTAGCGGTCAGGATGAAGATCGTGGTCGGCTTGGGAAACCCGGGCGCGGACTACGAGGGAACGAGGCACAATATCGGATTCGATGTCGTCGATCGCGTGGCGCGGCTCCTGGGATGGTCCTGGGAAGGCTCCCGTTTCGAGGCCGACTGGGCGGCGGGGACGGTCGCCGGCGGGCCCGCGGCGCTCATGAAACCGGCCACCTTCATGAACCTGTCGGGGCGCGCGGTGCGCGCGGCGGCCGGCTTCTACAAGGTCCCGCCGGCGTCTCTCCTGGTGGTCTGCGACGATTTCAACATCCCTCTCGGGACGGTGCGCTACCGCGCGGGGGGGACGAGCGGCGGACAGAAAGGCCTGGCCTCGGTCCTGGAGACCGAGGGGACGGCGGAGATCCCCCGCCTGCGCCTGGGCGTGGGGCCGGTCCCCGCGGGGCGCGATGCGAGCAATTTCGTCCTGTCGCGTTTCGGCCCGGCCGAGCGCGACGCGGTCGAGCGGATGGCTGACGAGGCAACCGGGCGGGTCGTCGCCTGGATGGAAGGGAAGGCGGCATGAGCGGAATCCTCGACGTCCTGAAGCAGATGCAGGTCCTGGACAACCGGATCCTGGCCATGGCCGAGGAGAAGGAGGCGTTCGTCGCGGAGCGCCGGAAATTCGAGGCGGAATGCGCCGCCGAGGAGAGGGCGCTGGCGGCCGTCTCCGCGCAGACACAGGAAATCCAGAAGATGGAAAAGGCGCGAGAGCTCGACCTGAAGACCCTCGAGGACAAGAAGAACCGCCTCAAGGCCCAGCTCCTGACCGTGAAGACCAACAAGGAGTACTCCACGCTCCAGTCGGAGATCCGCACCGTGTACGCCGATATCGAGAAGATGGAGGAGTCGGGGATCCAGGAGCTGACGGCGATCGACGGGCTTTCGGCGCAGGTGAAGGAGCGCGAAGGCCAGGCCGGCGCGGCGAAGGAGCGCCTGGCCGCGCAGCTGGCGAAGGAGGCCGAGGCGTTCGCGCGGATCGACGGTCAGATCGCGGAGGTCCGCACCGAATGGGACAGGGTCGCCGCCGGCGTTCCCGCCGAGACGCTCGAACTCTACCGCAAGATCGCCGCGGGGCGCGACGGGATCGCGGTGGTCCCGGTCGAGGGGACATCGTGCGGCGGATGCTTCATGGGGCTCACGCCGCAGACGATCAACCTCCTGATGGGGGGAGAGTCGGTCGTCCAGTGCCGCTCGTGCCGGCGGATCCTCTACCTCGACCCTGCCGCGCCCGTCGCGAAGGAAGAGAAGAAGCGGAAGAAGAAGGACGCGGCCTCCTGACGGGGGGCGTCACTCCTCCGGATTCGATTCGCTCATCGCCGGGGCTGTCCGGGCTTGGCCCGGCATGACCTGTCCCTGCAGCTGGAAAGTCGATGTGACCCCGTCACCGTTCAGGTCTCCCCAGGCGGCCGTGAAGGGCGCCTGTCCGCCGGAAGAGGGGACGTAGCGGTACCGGTAATATTGCGGATTGTCCATCGAGAAGCGGAGGGTGCGCCATCCCTCGTCTTGCCACCGCCGCTCGACCGTATCGGAGAACCGCCACAGCTTTTCCGGCGGCAGCTCGCGCACCCAGGCGTCCGGAAGCATGAATTTCGTCGGGTTCGTCCAGACCCAGTCGAGGTAATCCTCCAGCAGGACCCCTACCAGCCCTTCCTTGAAGACCGTGCGATAGATCTCGTCGCTGTAGCGGGTGTGCCAGTAGTCGTGAATGTGCTGGATTGCCCTTTCCTTGCCCGGGAGCTGCCGGACCGCCCCGACCGAGAGCGGAGGGGGGGTGCTCGCTCCCGAGAAACCCCGGCCCCCGTCGTTGTAGAAGACCGAGCTGGGGTCGGCGAAGACGAACTTCAGGACTTCGGAATGGCTCTCATGCGCGGAGAGCCCGGCGACCCGACCGCGCAGGGTCTCGTACCACTGGTAGGCTCCTGTCCAGTACCCCGCGGCGTGGGCGGTGACGGCCGCTACCGGCAGGATCGCCGCCCCGCCGAGCGCGACGCGCAGGCAAAGCACCTGCAGGGCGATGGTCCGCGGGGGGGAGACGGGAAGTCCGGTGGCGGGATCGATTCGGGAGCGGGCATCCCCGGCCCGTTCCATGCCGACGGCCTGGCGCAGAAGTGCCCCCCACTTCATGCGCGTATTCTACCCTCGCATCGCGCTTTGCCAAATGAACCGGGAGGGGGGCGAGCGCGTTCAATGGGTCGCAGGGGCTTGCGCGACCGCGGGAGGGGCGTAGAATGCGTCGGAATCCGGGAAACGGAAGACCGGACCCGACAAGGAGGAGATCCATGCACGCATCCTTTTTTGTTTCAATGGCTTGTGTGATGTCGTCTGCCATGGCGGCGGGCGGTTCGGTGGAGGGGGTCGTGAAGCTTGCCGGTGAACCCCCTGCCGCGACACCTCGTCCCGTGACCCAGGACAAGGAGGCGTGCGGGGTCGGGGACAGCGTCCCGGACGACAGCCTCGTGGTGGACAAGGCCACCAAGGGGATCCAGTGGGCGGTCGTGCTGCTCGAGCCGGCCGCCGGCGGCGCGAAGGCGGCCCCCGCCGCGCAGAAGATCGTCTTCGACCAGAAGCACTGCCTTTTCTCCTCGCATGTCCTCGTCGTGACCGAGAAGAGCGAGGTGGAGCTCAAGAATTCGGACACCGTCGCCCACAACGTCAACATCAAGGCGGTGAAGAACAAGGGGATCAACAAGACGATCTCCGGCAACGAGTCGATCACCTGGACCGCCGATCGGGAGGAGAAGATCCCGGTCGAGTGCAACGTCCACCCGTGGATGAAGGGGTGGATCGTCGTTACCGACGCCCCGTACCACGCCGTCACCGACGCCCAGGGGAATTTCAGGATCGAGAACGTCCCCGCCGGCACCTACAAGGTGAAGGTGTGGCAGGAGAAGCTTTCGAGCAAGAAGAACTGGGAAGGGCCCGCCGAGATCACCGTGAAGGACGGCGCGGCCACGAAGGCCGAGTTCAAGGGGACGCTCGGAAAGTAGCGGTCGGCTCCAGCGCAGTCGCGAAACAGGGAGGACGCGGCCTCGGGCCGCGTCCTCCTGTCTTTTCGGGGGTGGCCCGGATAAAATCGCTTGTCCATGCTCGACACGGCGAAGATCCGCGCCGATTTCCCGATCCTCTCCCGCCAGGTGAACGGGAAGCCGCTCGTCTACCTCGACAACTCGGCCACGTCCCAGAAGCCGCGGCAGGTGATCGACGCCCTGACGCGCTATTACACCACCTCGAACGCCAACATCCACCGCGGCGTCCACACGCTCGCCGCCGAGGCGGAGCGCGACTACGACGCCACGCGCGCCAAGGTCGCGCGGTTCGTGAACGCCGCGTCGGAGTCCGAGATCGTCTTCACGCGCAACACGACGGAGGCGGTGAACCTCGTGGCGTACTCCTGGGCGCGCGAGTACCTGAAGCCGGCCGACGAGATCATCGTCACCGTGGCGGAGCACCACTCGAACTACGTCCCCTGGCAGCTCGTGATGCAGGACACGGGCGCGATCCTGAAATTCGTCGACGTCACCGATGACGGTCATCTGAAGCTCGATGAGTACGAGAAGATGCTGACTCCCCGGACGCGCCTCGTCTGCGTCGCCCACGCCTCGAACGTCCTCGGGACGATCCATCCCGTCCGGAAGATCGCGGACCTCGCCCGCCGGTTCGAGGCGAAGGTCCTCGTGGACGGCGCCCAGGCGGCGCCGCACCTGCCGGTGGACGTCCGGGCCTTGGGGTGCGACTTCTACGCCTTTTCGGGCCACAAGATGCTCGGGCCCACCGGGATCGGCGTCCTCTGGGGCCGCCAGGAGATCCTCAAGGGAATGCGCCCCTTCATGGCGGGCGGCGGGATGATCCGCGAGGTGAAGCGGGAGACTTCCACATGGGCGGGTGTCCCGGCCCGCTTCGAGGCGGGGACCCCCGACATCGCCGACACCGTCGCCTTCGGCGCCGCGATTGATTACCTCGTGGCGATCGGCATGCCGGCGATCCGCGCGCACGAGATCGACCTCACCCGATACGCCCTCGACCGGCTCTCGAAGGTCCCCGGGATCTCGATCCACGGGCCGCGCGACGCCGAGGCCCGGTGCGGCGTCGTCTCCTTCAACCTCGCGGGGGTGCATCCGCACGACCTGGGGACGATCCTCGACCAGCAGGGGATCGCGATCCGCGCCGGGCACCACTGCGCCCAGCCGCTGATGCGGCGGCTGGGGTGCGTCGCCACCGCCCGCGCGAGCTTCTACCTCTACAACACCCGCGCGGAGGTCGACGCGCTCGTGGCCGGCCTGGGCGAGGCGGCGAGGCTTTTCGCGGGAAAATCGAAGGCGGCGGTCTGATGGCCGTGCGACCCGACGACATCCTGGCCGCGCTCCGGGCCGTCCGGGATCCGGACCTCGGGCGCGACATCGTGGCGCTCGGGTTCGTGCGCAACATCCGGATCGAGGGGGGGAGCGTCTCGTTCGACATCAACCTCACCACCCCCGCCTGCCCCGTGAAGGACAAGATGAAGGCGGAGGCGGAGGCGATCGTCCGCAAGCTCCCGGGCGTCTCGGATCTCGCCGTCCGCATGACGGCGGAAGTGAGGCAGTCCGCCGGACTCGACAAGACCGCGCTCGCCGGCGTCCGGAACGTCATCGCCATCGGGAGCGGCAAGGGAGGGGTCGGGAAATCGACCGTCACGACGAACCTCGCCGCGGCCCTCGCCGCGACGGGGGCCCGGGTGGGGCTCCTTGATGCCGACATCTACGGTCCTTCCATCCCGATCATGCTGGGGCGGAAGGAACAGCCCCTCATGAAGGGGGACCGGATGGTGCCGCACGAGGCGCACGGGGTGCGGTTCATGTCGATGGGGCTTCTCGTTCCCGGCGACCAGCCCCTGATCTGGCGCGGCCCCATGGCGCACGGGGCGCTCCAGAAGACGCTCTTCGGCGTCGACTGGGGGGATCTCGACTATCTCCTCGTCGATCTGCCGCCCGGGACGGGGGACGTCCACCTGACGCTGGCGCAGTCGGTCCCCTTGACCGGCGCCGTCATCGTCTCGACGCCGCAGGACGTGGGACTGACGATCTCGCTGAAGACGCTCCGGATGTTCCAGACCACGAAGGTCCCGATCCTGGGGATCGTCGAGAACATGAGCTACTGGACCTGCTCGCATTGCGGAAAGCGGGAAGACATCTTCGGTCACGGCGGGGCGCGGGACGCGGCGCGGGATCTCAAGATCCCGTTCCTGGGGGAGATCCCGCTCGATCCGGCGGTCCGCGAGAGCGCCGACCGGGGAACTCCCGGGGTCCTGGCGAATCCGTCTTCCCCCGCCTCGGCGGCCTACCGCGCGATCGCGGGGATGCTTGCCGCCCAGGCCGCGATCCGCACGGCCGCCCCCGCCTCGGGCGAGGCCCCGAAGTCGGTCGAGCGCCCTGACGGGAAGCTCGTGCGGATCACGTGGCCCGACGGGCACCGGAGCGAATACGCGGCGCGCTACCTGCGCCTCGCGTGCCCCTGCGCCTCGTGCATCGACGAGTGGACGGGCGCGAAGCGGATCGACCCGGCGGCTGTCCCCGGAGACCTGACGGTCGACGCGCTCGAGACGGTGGGTCAGTACGCCTTGCGCTTCTCCTTCAGCGACGGGCACGGCACCGGGCTCTATCCGCACGCGCACCTCCGCAAGATCTGCCCCTGCTGCCAGAAGCAGGCCACTGCCTAACTCCTTTTGTCCCTGTATCATGCCGGCGTGCGGGTGCTGAACGCCTGTCTGTCCGTCTCTCTCCTGGCCGCAGGGCTGCCCGGCTGCGGGGACGAGGGCCCCCGGGCCTGGGCTTCGAAGAACGCCGAGTTCGTCGAGATCCGGCAGGTGGTCGTCCCGGTCCGTTCGGGGGGTGAGGAGACGGCCGGGTATCTCAAGCGGTACAAGCGGAAGACGTCGGCCGGCGACGTCCACTGGGTGGAGGTCTACACCCCCCGCGACGTCCAGGTGGGGTTTGTCGACGAGTCGGGGCGCGCGTGGCGGTGGGTCGGGCGCGACGGCCGCAAGGGGGAGTGGACCGATCTGGGGTTGATGCTTCTCGATGCGGCGCTGCCGAAACTCCTGGGGATCGAGGGGGCGTTCGAGGTGAGGGACGTCCGGACGCGTTTCACGGAAAAGGGGGCGCGATGAACTGGCAGTCCGCCTGGGCGCGGGGAGGGATCCTCGCCCTCTGGTCGCTCGCCACGCTCTTCCTGGCCCGTCCCGGCGGGATCCTGGGAAAGTCCGGCGGCGAGGGGGCGGGAAGCGACGACACCCTGATTCCCGTTTTCGACCCGGCCGAGATCACGCGGGTTGCCGATGCCATGCACCGAGACGAGAAGGACCTCCGGCTCCCGCCGGGATACGTCTTCTGGAAGGAGGTCGTGGCGAAGGTGACCGCCTACGAGCCTTCCGAGATTTCCTGTGCCCCATTCGCCGACGGCAAGACGTCGATCGGGGACAACGCCTGGCACCTGGACGGGGTCGCCGCGGATCCGGAGGCGATCCCCTACCGGACCGTCGTCTGGATCCCGGATGTGGGGCTCCGGGAGGTGGACGACACGGGCTCGGCCATGCGCCGCGCCTGGCGCCAGGCGAAGACCTACCACATCGACCTCCGGATGACCTATCCCCACGAGGCGCGCGCCTGGGGGGTGAAGCTGCTCCCGGTCCGGCTCTACCGGCCCGCCTCCGAGGTCGGCCCGGAACTCTCCCCGCAATGAAGCGGCGGTCGGGGGACCTCAAGCCGGAACCGGGGAAGGACGCCGGGACGCGCCTTCCGAAGCTGCGCCAGCTCGAGCCGATCCCGGTGGAGACGCACGGCGAACGGTGGATCGCGCTCGCGGATCCGGCCGGCTGGGTGGAGCGCCCCTTCGAGATCCCGCCCGCCTTCGCCTTCCTCCTGCAGTTCCTCGACGGCAAGCACACGATGCGCGACGTCCAGAAGGCGTATTCGGAAGCGACGGGGGAATTCCTCTTCTTGAGCAACATCGAGAAGCTCGTCGACCAGCTGGACGAGGCGTATCTCCTGGACACGCCCCGGTTCGCCGCCTACCGGAAGGAGCTCGCCGAGGGGTTCCGCGCGGCGTCGGTCCGCCCGCCCGCCGGGGCGGGGAAGGGGTACCCGGCGGAGCCGAAGCGGCTTGCCGCGCTCCTTGACCGCCTGATGGACGAGGCGCCCTCTCCGGCCGGCGCGAAACAGGCCGGGGAGGTCCGCGGGATCGTGGCGCCGCACATGCCGGTCACGAAGGGGGGAGGCGTCTACGCGGCCGCCTGGCGCGCCGCGAAGCCCCTGCGCGACGTCGACGTCGCGGTGGTCCTGGGGACGTACCACGCGGGTCTGGCGAGCGGCTTCGCCCTCACCCGCAAGGATCACGAGACGCCGCTCGGGACCGTCGCCGTCGACCAGGAGCTCGTGGACGCCGTCGCCGACGCCGTCCCCACCGCCCTTGATGAGGATTTCGCCCACCGCGCCGAGACCACGATCGAGCACCAGGCGGTCTTCCTCGCGCATCTCTTCGGGAAGCGGAAGAATCCGCCGATGCTCCTGCCGGTCCTGTGCGGGTTCGGGGCGGGGGACGCGCAGGCTTCCGAACAGCGCCGGATCATCCTCGATTTTCTCGCGGCGCTTGGCGCCGCCGTCGAGAAGAGCGGCAAGAAGGCGCTCTGGATCGCGAGCGCCGACCTCTCGCACGTCGGGCCCCGCTTCGGCGACGAGCGCGGCATGAGCCCGTCGGCCCTCGCCAGGGTGGCGACGACCGACCGCGAGGTCCTCGCCCCCGCCCTCGCGGGGGACGCGGAGGGATTCCTTGCCGCGATCACCCGCGTCCAGGAGGAGCACCGGATCTGCGGGTTCCCCGTGATCTACGGCCTCGTCCGTCTCCTGGGGGGCGCGGCGGGGAAGGGGGGCATGTCGGGGACGCTCCTCGACTACGGCCAGGCCGAGGCGGACGACCTGGGCTCCTTCATCACCTGCGCCGCGGCGTCCTTCGCGAAGGGAAAGTAGGGGCGGTTCAGCTTCCGGTCGGGTCGTACTGGATGTATTCCTTCATCCAGCGGATCTCGTCGTTCTTTTCTTTCCAGTCGATCTCGATAAGGTCGCGGATCGAGACGGTCCCGACGAGCTTCCCGCCGTCCACGATCGGGAGGTGGCGGCACTTCGCCTGCTTCATCGTCCGGAACGCCTCCTCCACGGTCATGGCGGGGGATCCCAGGGCCACCTTCGAGGTCATCTCGTCGGCGACGCGGACCTTCCCCGGATCCTTGCCGGGGGCGACGATCTTTTTCATGAGGTCGCGCTCGGTGAAGATCCCCACGAGCTTGTCGCCGTCGAGGATCACGAGCGCCCCCACGTTCTCGGCCGTCATCTGGCGGGCGGCGTCGAGCGCGGTCGCTCCCTTCTGGATCACGTGCGGGGGATTCTCCTTCAGGTAGTTGGCGATCGTCGGCACTTTTCTCACCTTACCCCACGGGTGGTGGCTCCGCAAATCCTCCCGCCACAAGATATTGGGGTATTCCGTTTGGGATTTGGGTTTTTCCGGGGCGCGTCTATAATCCGGGTATGCCGCACGAGATCACCGACACCTGCATCGGGTGCACCGCCTGCGCCTCGATCTGTCCCACGGAGGCGATCTACGGCGAGAAGAAGATGCTCCACCACATCATCCCGGAGCGGTGCATCGACTGCGCCGCCTGCAGTGCCGTCTGCCCGGTGGAGTGCATCCTCGACGAGCATGACGAGATCAAGCCGCGCCGGAAGCTCGCCGATCTCCCCAAGGCGACGGTGGTCCCGGAATCCTGCACGGGGTGCGAGTTCTGCGTCGACGTCTGTCCCTACGGGTGCATCACGCTCAAAGGGGGGGCGGAGGTCGAGGGGGTCCTCGCCGTCGCCGAGGTGGACCCGGCCAAATGCGTCGGGTGCGGCCTGTGCGTCGCGGTCTGCGACAAGGAGGCGATCCTGGTCCACGACCAGGCGGGGAACCTCCTCCAGCAGGACAAGCTCAAGATCTACGAGATCAACGAGTACTCGCGGTAGTCCCACTCCGCGATGAGCGAACATGAAAAGATGGAGGTCGACGTCCTCTTCGTGGGGGCGGGGCCCGCGTCGCTCGCCGGGGCGTATCACCTGCTCCAGCTCGTCAGGCGTCACAATGAACAGGGCGGCGCGCAAAAACTCGAGCCGACCGTCGCCGTCGTGGAAAAGGGGGCGGCGCCGGGGAACCTGGGGCTTTCCGGGGGGGTGCTCGATCCCCGGGCGATCCAGGAATTGATGCCCGACTGGCGCGCGCGGGGGTTTCCGGTCGAGGCAGAGGTCGCCTCCGACGAGATCCGGATTCTCACCCGGCGGTCCGCGTTCAGGCTTCCGTTCAATCCCCCGGCGATGGAAAACCACGGGAACGTCGTGGTGTCGCTCGCGGCCGTCTCCGCCTGGATGGCGGGTGAGGTCGAGAAGGCGGGCGGGAACCTCTTCTCCGGGTTCGCCGCGACGGAACTCCTCTACGACGGCGACCGGGTCACCGGCGTCCGGACCGGCGACAAGGGGATCGCGAAGGACGGCGCGCGCCGCGCCAACTTCGAGCCGGGGATCGACCTGGCCGCAAAGGTGACGGTTCTCGGAGAGGGGCCGCGCGGGACGCTTGCCAAGCGCCACATCGCGCGGTTCCGCCTCGACGAGGGGTGCAATCCCCAGGCGTACGGCACCGGCGTCAAGGAAGTGTGGAAGGTGCGTCCCGAGAAGGCGTGCCCCGGGCGCGTCATCCACACGCTCGGCTTTCCCGCCGACAGCGATTGCATGGGCGGGGGGTTCCTGTACGGGATGTCGGGCGACCGGATCTCCCTCGGCTACGTCACGTGGCTCAACTACAAGGACCCGTCGGCCGACCCGCACGGGGAGTTCCAGCTCTGGAAGACGCACCCGTTCGTGAAGGACCTCATCGACGGCGGCGAGCTTGTCCAGTACGGCGCGAAGACGATCCCCGAAGGGGGATTCTTCAGCGTCCCCCGGCTCTACTCGGACGGACTGCTTCTCGCCGGCGACACGGCCGGGATGGTGAACGTGATGCGCCTGAAGGGGATCCACCTCGCGATGAAGTCCGGGATGCTCGCGGCCGAGACCGCCTTCGAGGCGCTCGCGACCGGGGACGCGTCGTCGAAAACGCTCGCCGGGTACCAGAAGGCGTACGAGACGTCCTGGATCGCCGAAGAGATGAAGACATCACGCAACTTCCACCAGTATTTCGACAACGGCCTCTGGTCGGGTGTGGTCCGGAGCGGCCTTTCGACCCTTTTCGGCGGGCGGATCCTCGCCGACCGCCTCCCCGGGCACCCGGACCATGCGAGCCTCCGGAAGGGGGATGCGCGTCTGCGCCAGCGGTACGCGCATCTCAAGTGGGACAACAAGACGCACCTCTTCGACAAGGTGACCGGCGTCTTCAACTCCGGAACGGCGCACGAGGAGAACCAGCCGGCGCATCTCCTCGTGGCCGACACAGACCTCTGCCGGACGCGCTGCACCGAGGAGTACGGGAACCCCTGCGTCAACTTCTGCCCGGCGTCCGTCTACGAGATGGAGGGAGAGGGGGCCGCGCGCGCGCTCAAGCTCAACCCCTCCAACTGCGTCCACTGCAAGACGTGCGACATCAAGGATCCGTACGCGATCATCACCTGGGTGCCGCCCGAGGGCGGCGGCGGGCCAAAGTACAGTGTTCTTTGAAACACCAAACGCCAAAGAGTCAAACGCCAAACAAACGGATAAAATCCAAACAACAATGACCGAAACGAAACTCGCATTTTGTGTTTCGAATTTTACGTTTGGCGTTTGTTTGGGATTTGGAGTTTGGAGTTTGGAATTTTCGGCCCATGGCAGATCCTAAGAATCGTTGGCATGACAATGCCATGGGCCGATGGTACGTCGACGCCCAGTGCATCGACTGCGACCTCTGCAACGAGCTCGCGCCGGCGCACTTCAAGGGAAATGACGGGGAGAACCATTCCTTCGTCTACAAACAGCCCGCGACCCCGGAGGAGCTCGCCGCCTGCACCGAGGCGAAGGAATCCTGCCCCGTCGACGCGATCGGCGACGACGGGTAACATGGCGGCGTGACGGACGCGGCAGGCCCTTCGACGCTCGACGACCTCTTCAAGACGAAGACGAAGGTCGCCTTCAAGGCGCTGGGCGGGCGCGCGAAGGTGGTCTACTGGCATTTCGGTGTGGCGAAGGCGCTCGAGACCCTCGGCTATCGCTTTGCCGGCGGGATCCGCGCGCCCGGGGAGGCGCGCCCGTACGGCCCGACGATCCTGAATCCGCTGATCGGCTCCTCGGCCGGGGCGCTTTTCGCGTGCCTCGTCGCGGCAAGCGACAAGACGATCGACGAGGTGGCGAAGGTCCGCGCGCCCGCGGAGCTGGTATTCCAGCGCACGCCCGTGGACCTCAAGTCGTACTTCCGCCGGATCCGGAACCACACCGAGTACCGCACGGGCCGGAAATTCCGCCTCGCGGACCTGCGCCTGATCGACTTCGCCGCGATCACCGCCCGCTACACGGTGCAGGGGCTCGAGCGGTTCATCCGCGAGAGCGTCACCCGGGACGGCAACCGCTTCGAGGACCTCCGGACCGAGCTCTATATCCTCGCCACCGAGCTCGACAAGCCCCGCACGGTCGTCTTCGGCGAGAAGACGAGCGACCAGGTCAACGACTACGTCTACCAGAACGGCGTCTCGGTGTCGGAAGCGGCGGCCTGCTCGATGTCGCTCCCGCCGATCTACGCCCCGGCGGTGGTCCAGCGCAACGGGAAGCCCACCTACTACATCGACGGCGAGCTGCGCGATCCCTACACCACGAACGTCGCCGAGGATTCCGGATCGGACCTCATCTTCGTCTCGTCGGTCTACCAGGCGTACCAGTTCTCCGACGCCTTCGGGTCGCTCTTCAACATCGGGATGCTCGGGATCTATCCGCAGAGCCGCGACCAGTCGATGGACGCCAAGAAGCAGATCGCGATCTACAACCGGCGCAAGATCGACCAGGCGATCGCGGCGGTCCAGGCGTTTTCCGACCGGCTTCTCTCGCCCGAGCAGCGCGAGACCCTGATCCATCTCCTCGAGATCCACCTGGAGTACCGCCGGCGGAACACCATCATCTATATCGCCCCCTACAAGGACCTCGAGCTCTACCGGATCGACCCGTTCGACCTTTCGGAGGCCACCAAGCGCCTCGTGATGCTGAAGGGGTACGACCGGACCTTCCAGGTGCTCCAGGAGCGGGGACTCCTGAAGCGGACGACCCAGACCGTTTTCGCGCCGCCGCCCCGGTCTTCCGCGGGGTAGGGTCTTCGCGTGGCGGACGCTCCCGACCGTGAAGGCGAGAAGCGCCTTGTGGACGCCGCCATCCGCGGCGACGCGGCCGCCTGGCGCGAGATCGCGTCGCGCTACGCCCCCAACATCTCGGCCAAGATCATGCAGGTCTACCTGCGCCGGGCGGGGCGCGTCCCCGCCGAGGCGGAGTCGCAAGAGGTCGCCCAGGACGTCTTCGTGCGCCTCGCGAAGAACCGGGCCCGGTCCCTCCGCAACTTCCGGTGGCGATGCTCGCTCGCGACCTACCTCTCGGCCGTGGCCGGGACGGCGGCCATCGACCGGATCCGGGCGGACGCCGGGGCGCGCGCCCGGGACGTGGGAAGGGTCGACCTCGATCTCGCCGGGGAATCGTGTCCGCTCCCCGCGCAGGGGCCGGCGGAGCTGGCGCTTGCCGCCGAATCGGTCGGCCGCCTGCGGGAGGTCCTCGCGGACCTTCCGGAGAGGGACCGGCTCGTCCTGCGGATGTACTACTGGGAAGGGATGCCCCCGGCGGCGATCGCGAAGGGGCTCTCGACCACCGCCGACTACGTGTGGGTGCTCCTGAAGCGCGCCCACGACAGGATCCGCGAACGGATGGAGGCGTGAAAATTCCCGCGCGGCGTGATCGGTCGGGGCCGGGGAGGCCGGACTATTCATGCCGGATGGAGGACGCATGACCATGGGCGACCGGGCCGGATGCCTGTCTGACGAGGAGATCGCGCTCGCGGCCGAAGGATCGGCTTCCCCGGCGGAGCGGGCCCTTTTCGAGGCGCATGTGGGGGACTGCGCCGCCTGTCGCGCCCGCTGGGCCGAGGCGCACGAGCCGGCCCCGTCTCCCGCGGGTCATCCCCTGGATGCCGCGGCGCTCGCCCGTGCCGCGGCCGGCGCCTGGCGTGTGTCCGCGCCGGTCCCGGCGTTCCGCCGGAGCCGTTTCCCCCGCGTTGCCATCCGGGTCGGCGTGGCTGCCGCGGCCGCGATCCTCGCCGCCTGGGGGCTGGGGCTTTTCGCGCCGGGAACCGGGACCGGGCGCGCCAGGGCCCTGCCGGAAGGGCGCGCCATCGCGGGGCGTGGCGAGCGGATCGGGACGGCGGCCGAGGTGGTCCAGCTTCCGGACGGGTCGCGTTTTCGGGTCGCGGCCGGCTCCGCGGTGGTGTTTGACCTCCCGGGCCCCGGCGAACGGATCACGGCGCGCCTCGCGCGCGGAACCCTGGAAGCCGACGTCGTGAAAGGGACGGGTTCGGTCCGGATCGTCTCGGAGGCGGGGGAGATCCGCGTCGTCGGGACCGTCTTCACCGCGAAGGCTTTTGACATTCACCCCTCACCCCTTGCCGCCGATCCCTCGCCTTTCCCGGTCCTGTCGGTCGAAGTGACCGGGGGGGCAGTCGAGATCGCCGGGGCGGCCGGCACGGTCCGCGTCGCGGCCGGCCGGCGCGGGATCGTTCGTGCCGGGAAGTCGCCGGTCCTCCAGGAGGCGGCGCCGCTCGGCTGGCGAGAGGCGGCCCGACGCTGGGGGGGGAGCCGGGAGGATCTTTCCTTTGCGGGTTCCTGGGGGGCGGTGACGCTTCTCGCCGGCCGGTGGGACGGGATCGCCGGCTGGGAAGAGGCGCTCGACGCCGCCGGCGAGCCGGCGGACCTGCGCCGCGTCGCGGCGGCACTCGTCGGGATCGCGGCCGGGCCGGACGAGGCCGCCCGCCTGAAAGGGCGGTTCGAGCGCGAGACGGACGAAGGGACGCGCCTCGCGCTCCTGCCGCATGCGGCCCGGACGCAGGGGGAAGCCGCCGCCGACTGGCTGGCGCGGGTCGCCGGAGCGGACGCTTCCATGCAGGTCCGTCGCGAGGCGTCCGGGCTCCTGGAGGCGATCCGGAAGCCGCGCTGACCGCGCCCACCCCCAACAGGCTGGGGTTCCCCGCCCCTTGTCCACCATCCGTAGGGGGTGTACGATCCCCCTCTCGTCGGCGGGTGTCGGGGTCAACGAAACGGGGGGCGACATGAAAGTCCTGAATTTCCTGAACTGCAAGAAGATCACGATCGAGCACGAGAAGGGGACCGAGGTGTACGAGACCTCCGGCTCCGCCCGCGTCGAGACGTTCGACAACGGCGTCCTCGAGATCCGGACGTTCACCGCCGCCGCGAAACCCCAGGCGAAGAAGCCGGCCGGCCAGACGACCTCCCATTAGGCCGATGACCCAGATCGAGGCGGCCCGCAAGGGGAAGCTCACCCCCGAGATGCGCCGTGTCGCCGCGCGGGAATGCGCGACGCCGGAATCGATCCGGGACGAGGTGGCCCGGGGGCGCCTCGTGATCCCCGCGAACGTGCGGCACCTGGCGGGAAGCGGCGGGCAGACACCCGGAAAGAAGAGGAGAGGGAAGAGGGGAGAGGGGGCAAGAGACAGCGTTGTTGACCCCTCACCCCTCACCACTCACCCCTCGCCTGTTGGCCATCCCGGGGCCTCCCCTGACGCCGTCTACTGGGTGAACCAGACCGCCGTCCAGCGCGCCGCCGCCTTGGCCGCCGCCGGGGATCTGAAGGGAGAACGGGCCCCGCGCCGCCTCGATCCGATGGGGATCGGCCGGATGGTGACGACGAAGGTCAACGCCAACATCGGCGCCTCGCCCGTGGCCAGCTCCACCGAGAAGGAGGTCGAGAAGCTCCACTGGGCCCAGAAGTACGGGGCGGACACCCTGATGGACCTCTCGACGGGGGGGAAGCTCGCCGAGTGCCGCCAGGCCCTGATCGACGCGAGCACGATCCCGATCGGGACCGTCCCGATCTACAGCATGATCGTGGGGCGCCGGATCGAGGACCTCTCGTTCGACGATATCCTCAAGGAAGTGGAGCGCCAGGCGATGCAGGGGGTCGACTACTTCACGATCCATGCCGGCGTCCTGCGGGAGCACCTGCCGCTTCTCGAGAAGCGCGTCACCGGAGTCGTCTCGCGCGGGGGATCGCTTCTGGCAAAATGGATGATCCACCACGGGCGCCAGAACCCGATGTACGAGATCTTCGACGAGATCAGCGCCATCATGCGCGAATACGACGTCACCTATTCGCTGGGGGACGGCCTGCGCCCCGGGTGCCTCGCCGACGCCTCGGACGCGGCGCAGCTGGCGGAGCTCCGGACCCTCGGGGAGCTGGTCCAGCGCGCGCGCGAGGCGGGGGTCCAGGCGATGGTGGAGGGGCCGGGGCATGTCCCCCTCGACCAGATCGGCTTCAACATGCAGCTCCAGCAGAAGGTGTGCGACGACGCCCCCTTTTATGTCCTGGGTCCCCTGGTGACCGATGTCTTTCCTGGGTACGACCACATCACGAGCGCGATCGGCGCCACCGAGGCGGCCCGACACGGGGCCGCGATGCTCTGCTACGTGACCCCCAAGGAGCATGTGGGGCTTCCCAAGGCGGAGGACGTGAAGGCCGGGTGCGTCGCCTACAAGATCGCCGCGCACGCCGGGGACATCGCGCGCGGGATCCGCGGCGCGCGCGCCTGGGACGACGACCTTTCCCGCGCGCGGGCGGCCCTCAACTGGCCGAAGCAGTTCGAACTCGCCTTCGACGGCGAGACGGCCCGGGCCCTGCACGACGAGGACTTGGGGGTCGACACCGACTTCTGCGCCATGTGCGGGCATGACTGGTGCAGCCTGCGGATCTCGAAGGAGATCGTCGCCTTCGCCAGCGGCAAGGACCCCGCCTTCCAGCCTGCCCGGAAATCCGCCGCGTCCCCGGGCGTCACGGGGGACGGAAAGGCGCTTCTGGCGGCGCGCGGGAAGGGCCTGCCGGTCCCGGTCGAGGAGGGGAAGCACGCCTGCCACAGCGACCGGCAGCCGGACGCCGATGCGGCGCGGCGCGTCCAGAAGAAGGCCTCGTCCGCCAGCCAGGGAGGACATCCGTGAGCGTGCGCGTCTCGGCTGAAAACGGAGGTTGGACGGCCGGCCCCGAAGGGCACCCCCGGATGGGAGGGGAACCGCACTACCGCCGGGACCGTCACTTCAAGCTCGAGCACCTGAAACTGGATCTTTCCTTCGACGAGGCGAAGGGGAGCGTGCGCGGCACCTCGACCCTGACCCTGGCTCCCCTGCACGACGGCCTCACCCGGGTGACGCTGGACGCGGTCGATCTCGCCGTCCGGAACGTCCGGTCGGCCGGGAAATCCCTGGCGTTCGAGGCGTCCGGGGGAGAGCTGCGGATCGATCTCGCGCGCCCGGCGAGGGCGGGGCAGGCGCTCGTGATCGAGATCGCCTACACGGGGACCCCGAAGAAGGGGCTCTTCTTCATCAAACCCGACAAGGCGCATCCGAAGAAGCCCCGGCAGATCTGGTCGCAGGGGGAGATGGAGGACAACCGCCACTGGTTCCCCTGCTACGACGCCTCCGACGACAAGTGCACCTCCGAGGTGATCCTGACCGTGGCGGACCGCTATACCGCGGTTTCGAACGGCCGGCTCGTCGGCGTGAGGAAGGACCGGAAGAAGCGCCTCGCCACGTTCCACTGGCGCCAGGATGTCCCGCACGTGACCTATCTCGTCGCGATCGCGGTGGGGGAGTTCGACATCGAGGAGGAGTCGTTCGGGGGGGCGAAAAAGGTTCCCGTCCAGTATTACGTCCCGAAGGGGCGCGGGCGCGACATCCGGCCGACCTTCGCCCGCACGGTCGACGTGATGCGGTTCTTTTCCGAGGTGACCGGGGTTCCCTATCCGTACGAGAAATACGCCCAAGTGGTGGTGGCCGACTTCACCTTCGGGGGGATGGAGAACACCTCGATGACCCTCCTTACCGAGCGTTGCCTCGTGCCGAAACGCCTTCTCGACGACACGGACAGCGACTCCCTGATCGCCCACGAGCTCGCGCACCAGTGGTGGGGGGATCTGGTGACCACGAAATCCTGGGCGCACCTCTGGCTCAACGAGGGATTCGCCTCCTATTTCGATCCGCTCTACTTCGAGAGATCCCGGGGCGCCGACGAATTCCACCTGCGCATGAAGGGGGACGCGGAGGCCTATTTCGCCGAGTTCCGTTCGTACCGGCGGGCGATCGTCACGAACGAGTGGCATGTCTCCGAGGACATGTTCGACCGGCACACCTACTGCAAGGGTGGGTGGGTCCTCCACATGCTGCGCGGTGTCGTGGGAGACGACCATTTCTGGAAGGGGATCCGCCATTACATCGCCCGGCACGCGCGCCGGAGCGTCGAGACGGCGGATCTCAAGATCGCCTTCGAGGAAGCGACGGGGCGCAGCCTCGACTGCTTCTTCGACCAGTGGCTGATGAAGGGAGGGCACCCCGCCTACGACGTCTCCTGGACCTGGGACGACAAGGCGTCGGTCCTGCGGGTCACGGTCGCGCAGACCCAGAAGACCGACGACCTGACGCCGCTCTTCCGGATGCCGGTGGAGATCGTCGCCGCGATGGGGCCCGCGAACCGCGTCTTCAGGGTCCAGGTCGAGAAGGCGAACGAGACGTTCGCGTTCCAGCTCCCCGAGCGCCCGAAGGCGGTCTATTTCGATCCGGCCGGGTGGGTGCTGAAGACGGTGCGCTTCAAGCGGACGGTCGAGGCGCTCCTGTACCAGCTGGCGCATGCCCCGACGGCGCTCTGCCGGGCGGAAGCGGCCGAGGCGCTCGCGCAGGAGACCCGCACCGGGGACATCCTCGAGGGGCTTTCCCGCGTCCTGGAGAAGGACCCGTTCTACGGGGTGCGCCAGGCGGCGGCCCAGGCCCTGGGAAGCCTGGGCGGGGCGGAGGCGGCCGGGATCCTCGCCAGGGCCCTCAAGCAGAAGGACCCGAAGGTGCGCCGGAGCGCCGCCGAGGCGCTCGGGAAGGTGAAGCCCGAGCATTCCGGGAAGCCGCTTCTGGCGGCCCTGCGCGACCCGAGCGACCTCGTGCGAGCCGCGGCCGTGGCGTCCCTGGGAAAGAGCCGCGTCAAGGGAGCCCTTCCGGTCCTCGCGCGCGCCGCCCGGCAGGATTCCTGGAACGACGTCGTGCGCGGGGCCGCGGCGGGGGCGGCGGGGGAACTCGCCGATCCGGGCGCCCTCCCCATGTGCCGGCAGCTTGCCGCCTACGGCCGGTCGCTCCCGGCCCGCAACGGCGCCGCCACGTCCCTCGTGAAGCTGTGGCGGCGATTTCCCGAGAAACGGGGGGAGATCGAGGAGACATTGCGCGACCTGATCGCCGACCGGGAGTACCTCGTCCGCCGCCGCGCCGCCGAGCTCGCCTCGGGCGTGGAGGCCCCGGCCATCCGGGAGGCGCTCGCGAAGGTCGTCGACAACGACATCATGTGCCTGGTGCGCCGCACCGCGCGGATGTCCCTGGACCGGCTCGACAAGGCCCGGGGGGCCTCCGAGCGCGTCGACGCGCTCGCGACGGACGTCGAGTCCCTGAAAGAAGCCCTGAAGGACGCGAAGGCCCGGATCGCCGCCCTCGAGGCGGCCCGCCACGCGCCGCGGCACTGACACGATGCCCCGCCGGACAGGCCCGCTGATCGTCGCGACCTGGAGGTTCGGCCCGATCGCGGTCGAGGCCGGCTGGCGGATCCTGCGCGACGGGGGGACGGCCCTCGATGCCGTCGAGGCGGGGGCCCGCGCCGTCGAGGACGACCCGTCCGTCGATTCCGTGGGATACGGGGGGCTTCCGAACGCCGAGGGCGTGGTGGAGCTGGACGCCTGCATCATGGACGGGACGACGCTGGGATTCGGGGCGGTGGCGGCCTTGCGCCGGATCCGCAACCCGATCTCGGTCGCCCGTCGCGTGATGGAGCGGACCCCCCACCTGATGCTGGCGGGGGAGGGGGCGTACCGCTTCGCGCGCGCCCAGGGATTCCGTCCGCAGGACCTCCTGACCCCGCGGACGCGGGCGGCCTTCCGGAAGCGGCCCGTGCGCCCCCCCTCGTTCGACCATCACCTGGCGCCGATCGACGACTGGCACGACACGGTGGGGGTGCTCGCGCTCGACGCGGCGGGCCGCCTGGCGGGCGCGTGCACGACGAGCGGGATGCCCTGGAAGCTTCCCGGCCGGGTAGGAGACAGTCCGCTGATCGGGAACGGCCTCTACGTGGACGGTTCCGCGGGGGCCGCCGTCTGCACCGGGTTCGGCGAGGAGATCATGCGCCAGGCCTCGGCCGCGGTGATGGTCGAAGCGATGCGGCGGGGGGCCTCCCCGCAGGCGGCCTGCCGCGAGGCGGCGGGACGCATGGCCCGCCATACCCGGAACAACCCCGGGATGCCGGCGGCCGGCTTCCTGGCGCTCTCGCCCGACGGGCGGGTCGGCGCTTGCGGTGTGCACCGCCGGTATTTCGTGTACGCTTCGGCCGGCCGGGGAAGGCTGAGCTTGCGCCGCGCGCCGGGGATCCTGCCGCCCCGGCCGAAGGGCGTGAAGGGAGGGGATTGATGGCCAGGCATGCTGTCGTCGGATGGGAAGGGCCGGGCCGCTTCCGCCTGGTGGAGGCGCTTCCGCCCGTCGGAAAGATCATCTGCCTGGGGCTTTCGTACCGCGACCATTGTGCCGAGCAGAACGTGACGGTCCCGGAAAGGCCCCTTCTCTTCGCGAAGTTCCCGTCGGCCCTCCAGGTGAGCGGGAAGCCGGTCGTGAAGCCCCGCGAGACGGTGAAGCTCGACTACGAGGCGGAGCTCGCCATCGTGATCGGCAAGCGCGCGCGCAACGTGACCCCCGCCGCGGCCGCGGGCCACGTCTTCGGGTACATGAATTTCAACGACGTCTCGGCCCGGGACATCCAGTTCGCCGAACGGCAATGGACGCGCGCGAAGTCGTTCGACACGTTCGCGCCGTGCGGCCCGTTCGTCGTGACCCGGGACGAGATCCACGATCCCCAGCACCTGGCGATCCGGTGCTGGGTGAACGGGGAGCTCCGCCAGGGATCGAACACCTCGAACCTCGTCTTTTCCGTTCCCCAGATCGTCTCCCACGTGTCGCAGACGATGACGCTGGAGGCGGGGGACGTGATCGCGACCGGGACCCCCGCAGGGGTGGGGGTGTTCCACCATCCTCCGCGGTTCCTGGAGGCGGGAGACACCGTCGAGATCGAGATCGAGGGGCTGGGGCGCCTGGTGAGCATGGTGGAGGACGAGAATTAGGAGAACTGTCGGGCCGTACGGGCATGACCCTTGTGTCGAAATGGGTCGTTTCCCCTGCTAGAATAACGCGTTGCCTGAGTCACTGAAGGCGGGAGGCGCATGACGACGGCCGTGAAATGGATCCAGTCCCTCTCCTCTGAAGGAGACCGCGCCAACGCGCGCGAGCTTTCGGACGCGCTCGCGCGGTCGGTCGCCGCGAAGGACTGGAAGCAGGCGCATGTCCTGGCGTTCAAGCTGACGGGGCTCTCCCCGACCCTGGAGGCGGTGGGGCCCTACGCGCTCGCCGCCTTCGCCGACCGCAAGCTCCGCGAAGGGCTGCGCGTCCTCCAGGAATGCACGCGCCTCAAGCCCGACCAGCCGGCCGAATTCTGGGACCTGCTGGGGTGCTTCCAGCTGGACATGGGCGAGTCGGACGGCGCCTTGGCGTCGTTCAGGCACTCCACGCCCGCCTGCGACCGGGCCCCTTCCCTCTGCGTGAACGCGGCCCTGGCCCAGTACCAGACGCGCAACGTCCAGGAAGCGGTGACCCAGCTTCGTCAGGCGATCCGCATGCACGCGAACTCGATCCTGCTCTCGCACATGGTGACCCTCCTCACCGAGGGAGAGGAGATGATCGAGAGCCAGATGAAACCCCTGAAGCACGCGACGCCGATCACCGTCTTCCCGTGCCCCTATCCGGCGCTCGCGACGGGGGACCCGGCGATCCGGGGACAGATCCACGCCATGGAATCCCCGCTTCTCATGGAGTTCCGTCTCAACGAGGTCCCGCCCGAGCCGAACATGATCGTCGAGTGGCGCAAGCTTCTCGTCGCTGTCTGGTCGGACGACGGACTCCATCTCCAGTTCGGGACGGTGGTGAAGTCGATCAGCCCGACCCTCATGACGCTCTCGCTCCGGAAGCCCTTCAAGCGGTTCCAGCGGCGAAAGTTCAAGCGGATCCCCGTGAAGAGTGGCGTCAAGGGGCTCGTCGTCTGCAAGGAGATCCGGACCGCCTCGGTCCTGGACCTCATTGACCTCTCGGCCGGCGGGTGCCAGATCAATTTCCCCATGTCGGTGCCGAAGGGGACGCTTCTCAATTTCGACCTGATCTTCGAGGTGGGCGGGATGCACTCGGAATTCAACCTGCACGGTCTCGTGCGGTCGATCCGGGGGGCCGGCAAGCAGTTCATCCTGACGATCGAGTTCCAGGTCGACCCGGCGGTCCAGAGCCGGCTTGAGGCCCTGATCAACCAGAACGAGTTCGCCCTGCGTCGTTTCTAGTTGCGAAGCTTCCAGAGCGCGAGTCCCGCGAGCTGCGCGAGATACGCCAGTCCCACGCCCGGGCCCATCTTGCTCCGTCCGGCCTTGCGGTCTACGAAGGCATAGGGGATCTCGCGCATCGTCGCATACCGTCCCTTGACCAGGATCTCGAGGCAGATCTTGAAGCCGCGCGGGGGAAGGTCGAGCCCCTCGATGACAGACCGCTTCAGGAGGAAGAACCCGCTCGTCGCATCGCGCGCCGGAGTGAGAGGGCGCGCCAGAAGGTTCGCGGCGCGCGAGAGGACGAGCCGCCGCGCGGGCCAGCCGGCCGTCCCGCCGCCCGGGACGTAGCGGCTGGCGACCACCAGATCCGCCTCTCCCGCCAGGATCGGGGCCGCCAGGTCCGGGATCCGCTCGGGCGGGTGGCTGCCGTCGGCATCCATCGCGCCGACGAGCTCCCCGCGGGCCTCGCGGAAGCCCGCCAGGATCGCCGAGGCGAGACCGCGTTCGGAAGTCCGCACGAGGACGCGTCCCTTGTCGCCCAGGGCGACACGCGCCTCTTCCGCCGTCCCGTCCGGGGAATCGTCGTCCACCACGATGATCTCGTGCGGGAGACGGCTTTCCGCGAGGGTCCGGGCGGCGCGCGCGATCGTCCCGGCGACGGTCTGGCGCTCGTTGTAGGTGGGGATCACGAGGGAAAGCATCGGGTCCCGCATCATAACGGGGGTTTTCCTATACTGGCACGATGAAGGACGCGCCGGAGCCGGAAGGGTCCTGCACGATCGAGGGGACGATCGAGAAGATCCTCTTTGCCGCGCCGGACGGCGCCTTCGTGGCGGCGCGCCTCTCGACGGCGGATTCCGGGTGCGTCATCCGGGGACCCATGCCCGGCGTCTCGGAAGGGATGTCCGTCCGGGTGGAGGGGCGCTGGCGGGAGCATCCCCGCTTCGGCCGCCAGCTCGAGGTCAGCCGGTGGGAATGGATGTCTCCGCGCACGAAGGAGGGGGTCGAACGCTTTCTCGTCGAGGCCGGGGTTCCCGGCCTGGGGGAGAAGACCGCCCGCCGGATCGTGTCGGTATTGGGTGTCGACGCCCTGGAGCGGATTGACCGGGACCCGCGGTGCCTCGCGGGCGTGAAGGGGGTCCGAAAGTCCGTCCGCGAACGCCTCGCCGAGGTCTGGCGGGAGAAGCGGGCCGGACGGGAGGCGCTCACGTTCCTCTATGGCCTGGGCCTGGGGCCCGGTGCGGCGGCGCGCGTCTACAAGGCCCTGGGGCCGGCGGCCCCCGCCGTCGTCCGGGAGGATCCGTACCGTCTCTGCCGGTCGGTCTGGGGGATCGGCTTTCTCACGGCCGACCGGATCGCGCGCCAGCTCGGCGTTCCGGCGGATTCCCCGCACCGCCTCCTGGCGGGTTTCTCGCATCTCCTGGACGCCGCCGCGGGGCAGGGGCACTGCTTCCTGCCGCTGGCGCGCCTCATGCCGTCGGCCGGCCGGCTCCTGGGCCTCGATGCCGGGAAGGTGGCGGCGGGTCTGCCGCTCCTCTCGGCCGATCCGCGCTTTGTCGTGGAGTCCCGCGGGGAGGAGACGGACGTCTATCCGCGGGACCTCTGGATCGCGGAGACGGAGCTGGCGGAGGACATCGCCGCGCGCGCCGGGGCCCCGCCGCGCGCGCCGGAGCGCGGCCCCGCAGCAGATGATTCCCTGACCGCGGAGCAGTCGGCCGCCGTGGAGGCCGCTTTCGCGAACGCCGTCACGGTGGTGACCGGCGGGCCCGGGACGGGAAAGACCGCCGTGATCCGCGCGATCGCCGCGGAGGCCGCCCGCCGCGGCATTCCGGCGGCCCTGGCCGCTCCCACGGGACGGGCCGCCAAGCGCATCGAGGAGCTTTCCGGGCACCGGGCCTCGACCGTCCACCTCCTCCTGCGCTTCGATCCGCGCACCGGGGATTTCGGGTACCGCCGCGGCGACACGCTCACCGCGGGGCTCGTGGTCGTGGACGAGGCCTCGATGCTGGACCTGCCCATGGCCTGGCGGCTGGTCCAGGCGGTCTCATCCGGCGCCCCGATCGTCTTCGTGGGGGATGTGGACCAGCTTCCGAGCGTCGGCCCGGGGCGTTTCCTGCGCGACCTCGTGGAAAGCGGCCGCGTTCCGGTGATCCGGCTCACGCGGATCTTCCGGCAGGCCGCCGGGAGCGCGATCGTGGAGAACGCCCACCGGGTGAACCGCGGCGAGATGCCGGACCTCTCCCGGAAAGGCGCCCCCGCGTTCGTCTTCATCGAGCGGAACGACCCGGAGGCGGCGCTCGCGACGGCGGTGGACCTGGTGGCCGCGGAGATCCCGCGGCGCCTCTCGCTCGATCCGGCGGACGACGTCCAGCTCCTGGCCCCTTTCCAGAAAGGGCCGGGCGGCGTCATCGCGGCGAACCAGGCCCTCCAGGCGCGGCTCAACCCCGGGGAAGGCGGGGTCCCCTGCGGGGAGTACCGGCTCCGTCCGGGGGACAAGGTGATGCAGATCGTCAACAACTACGAGAAGGGGGTCTTCAACGGCGACATCGGGCGCTTCGAGGGGGGAGGCGAGGGGGGGCGCGAGCGGTTCGTCCGGTTCCCGGGGCGCCTGGTCTCCTACGGTCCGGACGAGATCCTGCAGCTCACCCTCGCCTACGCCTGTACGGTCCACAAGGCGCAGGGATCCGAGATCCCGGCCGTGGTGATCCTGCTGCTCGACAGCCACCGGATCCTCCTGGCGCGGAACCTCCTCTATACCGCGATCACGCGCGGGCAGAAGCACGTGATCCTGGTGGGAAGCCGGAGCGCCGTGGCGCGGGCGGTCGCCACCGCCCGCGTGGGAGAGCGGTTCACGCGCCTGGCCGAAAGGATCAGTCGTCCCGGACGACGCTGACGACTTCCTCGATCGAGGTGACGCCGGCGATGATCTTCTGGACGGCGTCCTGCTGGAGCGTGCGCATCCCCTGCGAGACGGCGATCTGCTTGATCTCGGTTGCAGGCTTGCGGGCGTTGATCGCCTGCTTGATCTCGTCGGTGACGGGCATGAGCTCGTAGAGTCCCATACGCCCCTTGTAGCCGATGTTCTTGCAGGACGGGCAGCCGCGCGACTTGTAGAGGAAGGGGGTCGGCGGGATGCCGAGGAGGCGCAGTTCCTCCGGAGACGGCTCGTACTTCTGCTTGCAGCGGCAGAGCCGGCGGGCCAGGCGCTGGGCGCAGACCCCGAGGAGCGTCGCCGACAGCAGGAACGGCTCCACGCCCATCTCCATGAGGCGCGTCACGGTCTGGGGGGCATCGTTGGTGTGGAGCGTGCTGAAAAGGACGTGGCCCGTGAGCGCCGCTTCGGTGGCGATCTTGGCCGTCTCCAGGTCCCGGATCTCGCCGACGAGGATCACGTCCGGGTCCTGGCGCATGAAGGAACGGAGCGCCCGGGCGAACGTGAACCCGATGTCGGGATGGACCTGAGTCTGGTTGATCCCGGCCAGGGTGTACTCGATCGGGTCCTCGGCGGTCTGGATGTTGACGTCCGGCCGGTTGATCTCGGCGAGGGCCGTGTAGAGCGCCATCGACTTTCCGCTTCCGGTAGGGCCCACGTGGAGGATCATCCCCCAGGGCTTCGTGATGAGCTTCCGGTAGGCGGTGAGCGTGTCGGGGAGGAAGCCCAGCTCCTCGAGCGTCATCTTTTTCTGCTGCTTCAGGAGAAGCCGCATCACGACCTTCTCGCCCCAGGCGGTCGGGACCGTGCTCACGCGCAGGTCGAGGTCGATGTTGTTCTTGGTGAATTTCTTGTACTGGATGCGGCCGTCCTGCGGCAGGCGCTTTTCCGAGATGTCGAGTTCCGACATGATCTTGAACCGGGCGACAAGCGCCTGCTTGATCTTGGGGGGAAGGACCAGCGCCTCGCGCAGGTTCCCGTCCACCCGGTACCGGATGACGGTTTTCGTCTCCTGGTGCTCGATGTGGATGTCGCTCGCTCCCTGGTGGAACGCCTCCTCGACGATCTTGTTGGCGAGCATCACGACGAGGGGGCTCTTCTCGTCGTCGCTTCCCTCCTCGACATCGACCATGACGGGGGCGGAGGGGGAGTCGGAAGTGTAGGTCTCGACCTGCTCCATGACGTCCGACATCGTCATGCGGTCGATCGGATGCTGCTTGTCGATCGCCTGGCGGATGTCCTCCTCCGAGGCGTAGACCGGGAGGATCTCCTTGCCGAGGAGCCGGTGGAGGTCGTCGAGGTTCACGACGTTGAACGGATCCACCATGGCGACGGTCATGAGGTCGCGCGTGAGGGAGATCGGGAGGGCCTTGAAGAACAGGCATTTCTCGCGCGGCAGGAGGTGGGCGACCTCCGGCTTGATCGGGTAGTTCTTCAGGCGGATGTGAGCGATGTTCTCGTGGGAGAGGAGCGCGGAGAGGATCGTCTCGTCGGTCACCAGGTTCAGCGCGACGGCGTTTTTCTTGAGGGAGCCCCCGTCTTTTTTCTGCTTGTCGACGGCCTGTGCGATCTGTTCGGCCGTCAGGATCCCCTGGGTGACCAGGATCTCCTCGAGCTTCTTGTCAGAAATTTCCATGGCGGCGATTCTAAGCGGGGGTCTGCCGGATATAAAACTCGACTTCCTCGGGCATGAGCTTCCGGGCAAGGGCCGGTTGCGCGCCGTTCCCGGCGTGGCTCCAGGACTCGAAGACGGCGTCGAGCGACGGCACCCCGGCGGCAGGGAGCGCAGGCGGGAGGGGAGGGGCGGCCGGCCGCGGGGCCGGCGCCGAGGGCGGAGGGGGCGCCGGGATCGGAGGGGGCGGCGTGAAGGGGATCGGCTCTTCCGGGTAATAGATCTCGAGCGCCGCGTTCAGTTCGGTGCGCGAGCAGAGGATCTTCTTGACGTCCAGCTTCCTCTCCGCAAGGAACGGGAGCTTCATGTAGGGGTTCGTGACGGCCACCGTAAGGATCCGGCCCAGGACATCGACCGGCAGGATCCCGTGCGCATACGCCTGGGTGCGGTTGACGAGCGCAAGCGCCGCCGGATTGATCTCGTACTGGGAGATGTTGTAGCAGGGGATCCGGCAGATCTTGGAGAGCGAATAGAGGACCTCGTCCTCGATGATCACGCAGGCGTCGACGAGGAGGTGTCCGATGAAATTGTCTCCCGCCTTCGGGGCGAGTGACGTGAGGGCGGTGCGCAGGTTTTTCTCGGAGACGATGCCGTGCCGGATCCAGGATTCGCACAGCTGGTGGAGGGCAGCCATCGGGGGGTTGGGGCCCTTGTCCGCGATCTCCCGCAGGATTTCGGCAAGTGGTGGCTGCCTGGTCTTGGGGTCCCCTCCCGGCGGCACGGAGGACGGGGATTCGGACGGGGGCGCGGCGGGGGCCGGAGGTTTGGGCTTGTCCGGTGGATGCGGATCCTCGGGAGACAACCAGCGACCCACGATCGACATGTCGGAGGCGAGGATAGCGCAATGCGGAAGGGGGGGGTATCCAAAAGCGGTGGATTCCCCGCCCTCCCTGCCGGACAATGGACCGTTGCAGACGGGGAGGCTCCTTTGGAGGGGGGAGGGCCGCCCCGAAAGGAGGAATCATTCTCCGGGTCGATTCGCGTTCGATAGATCTCAACGGGGAGCGCTCGGCCGTCGTCCTGTCGCTTTCGGGCGTCATCGACGCGTCGACGATCCCGATGCTCGAGTCGATGCTCGACCAGGACAGCCGGCGCGAGAAGCCGGTGGCCCTCCTGCGCCTGGCGAATGTCAATTACATCAATTCGAGCGGCATGGGCCTTTTCATCAAGTATTCCGACCGGTATCGGGCGGCGGGCGGGGAGATCTGCTTTTCCGAGGTCTCGACCAAGGTCCTGGCCCTTTTCCGGATGATGGGGCTCCTCTCGGTCCTGCGGGTCTTCTCGGGGGAGGCGCAGGCCGTCGAGGCGCTGAAAGGCACGCTCGGGTCGGGGAGTGCCGCATCGCCGGCGACGCCTCCGGCGGCCGCTCCGTCCGCCACGGCCCCTGCCGCGGCTCCGGCCGGGGCGCCGTCCGCCGCGGTCGCCTTTCCCCACTCGTTTCCCTGTCATGGCTGCCGGATGTCGCTCGTCCTGCCGGACGCCGGCTATTACAAGTGTCCGGTCTGTTCCGCGTGCTATCTGGCCGAGGGAGGGCGCCCCCTGCGCGTCTTCCTGGCGGAACGCAGGCTTCCGTTCGAGGCGGCGCTGACCTACGACATGCGCTATCTGGACGGGATCTGCTCGGTTCTCGAGCGGATCGCGGAGGGGGCCGGGCTCGGGGCCGGCGAGCGTGAGCGCCTGGCGAAGGGGGTCCGGCATCTGGTCGAGGGGCTTGTCCAGCACGCGAACGGCGGCGCGAAGGGGCAGTCGCTCAAGTTTCTCGTGGCGTCCGATCCGGGAGAGTGCCTGGTCGGGATCCGGTCCGACGTGAAGCTTCCGTCGGGCGACCGGGACCCGGCGCTCGACCTCCTGCGCGAGGCGGCCGATACGCTCCAGCTGATCGACGCGGGGGGCGGGGGAAGCTTCTTCAAGATCCGGAAGAAGGCGTCGAGTCCGGCGAAGACGCCGCAGGCGCCTGGGATCTAGCGGCCAGGCGTTTCGTCAGGACGAGGACGTTCCCCGGCGGAAGGTACTCGATCTCGTCCACGCATTCCTGCAGGAGCTTGATCCCGAGTCCGCCGGTCTTTCCGCGGGAGATGTTTTCCCGGGCGGTCTCGACGGTGGTCCCCCGGGATTCCGCTTCCATGAACGCCTGGGAATCGAATCCGGGCCCCTCGTCGCGCACGGAGAGCGACAGCTTCTCGAGATCCACCAGGAACTCCCCGTGGATCAGGAGGTCCGGGTCCCGCTTGTTTCCGTGCCGCAGCGCGTTCTCGATCGCCTCCCGGAAGGCCGTCACCAGCTTGAACCGCTCCTCCTCGCCGAAAGAGAGCTTGAGCATGGCCTGCTCGAGGAAATCGATCGCCGCCTGGACCGCGTCGGGCGTGCTCGGGATGTCGAACGCCACCTGCTTCTGGAAGTAACCGCGTGAATCGGCGATCTGCTCGAGCTCGCTCTCGACGCGGGAGAAGATCTCGTCGGGCGTGAGCGTCGGGTCGAGCCATGCGTTGGGAAGGACCACGAGTTCGGCCTCGAGCCCCCGGTGGGGCGGCTCGGCCCCGATCACGAGGATCGACGCCTGGCTGTTCGTGGGGTGCTCCCGGACATGGCGCGTCAGGGCGAAAAGCTCCTTGGGCGTCCAGCCGGGACCCACAAGGACTGCCGAGACGGGCTTGGCCGAGAGGAAGTCCCGTGCGCGGTCGAAGGAGGGGGCCTCGACGAGCGAGTAGGAAGCGAGCGACAGGTAGCGGACGGCCGTCTTCATGAGCTCGCTGTCGGCCGAGCGGACCGCGACGATCGTCTCGAGCTTCCGCTTCGCCTTCTCCTGGAACGCGCTGTCCACCGAGACGTGGACGGAGCGCCCCGCCGGGATGATCCGGATCTGCCCGGTCTTGGGGTCCTTCTGCTGGCGGATCTTCGTCTCGTGCAGGGAGAACGAGAGGAAATCCTTGAGCGCGACGCTCTGGTGCGTGGCGAGCGCCGTGAGGATGGCGTCTGCCAGGATATCCAGCTGGCCACGGACGGCCGACTCCTCCAGGCCCTGGCGTCGCGAGATGATGCGGATCACCTCGGTGTCGTCGTGCCGTCTGGGGGCCGCCATCGCGTCCTTGACCTTTCTAGCTCAGGAAGAGCATCTCGCGGTACTTCGGGAGCGGCCAGAGCGCATCGGCGACGGTCTCCTCGATCTGGTCGCACGTCTCGCGCAGGGACGCCATCGCCGGCAGGACCTTGTCCGCAAGGACGCGCGCGCGCTCCCCGGCCGCCTCGCGCCTGGCGGCCGCGGCCGCCTCCGACTCGAAGCGGGCGAGCCGTTCCTTGAGCTGGCCAAGGAGCTTCGTGAAGTCCTCGAGCTCCCGGTTCTGCGGATCGAGGTAGAGCGTCGCCTTCGCCACCTGCGCCGCGCCGGCGGCCGCCTGGATCGAGCGCGCAAGCGCCTCCTGGTGGGCATAGGCCGCGGGAAGCACGATCGTCCGGACGAGCGATTTCATCGTCTCGGTCTCGATGTCGATGTCCTTGATGTACCGCTCGAGCTTGACGTGGTACCGCGATTCCGCCTCGTCGGCGGTGTAGAGGCCGGTCTTCGCGAAGAACGTCTTCGACTCGGGCGTCGTCATGCAGGCCAGGGCCTCGGGGACGCGCTTCAGGTTCGGGAGCCCCCGCTTCTCGGCCTCCGCGGCCCACTCGGCGGAGTAGTTGTTCCCCTCGAAGCGGACCGGTTTCGTGGCGATCACCGCCTCGCGGACCGTTTCCATCACGGCCTGGGCGAAGGGGAGGCCTTTCGATTTCTTCTGCTCGATCGCGGCCTTCATCTCGCCGAGGGTCTCGCCCATCGCGGCATTGAGGTAGGCGATCGGTGTGGAGATGGCGGCGCTCGACGGGACCGCGCGGAACTCGAACTTGTTTCCCGTGAAGGCGAAAGGGGAGGTCCGGTTCCGGTCGGTGTAGTCGCGCGAGACGGTGGGGAGCTTCGAGACGCCCATGTTGATGACCCGCTCCTCGGTCGAGAGGGCCGAGTCCTTCCCGGACTCGATCGCGTCCAGGATCTGCGTCAGCTGCTCGCCGAGGAAGACCGAGATGATCGCCGGCGGGGCCTCGTTGGCACCGAGGCGGTGGTCGTTTCCGGAGATCGCGATCGCCGCGCGCAGGAGCCCCGCGCGCCGGTGGACGGCCTTGAGGACCGCCGTCAGGAAGACGAGGAACTGGAGGTTCTGCTGGGGGGTCTTTCCCGGCTCGAGGAGGTTGTTCCCGTCGGAGTCGGAGAGCGACCAGTTGTTGTGCTTTCCCGAGCCGTTCACGCCGGCAAAGGGTTTCTCGTGGAGGAGGAGCGTCAGGTCGTGCCGGCGCGCGGTCGAGCGCAGGACCTCCATCACGAGCTGGTTGTGGTCGGAGGCGATGTTCGCCTCCTCGAAGATGGGGGCGCACTCGTACTGCGCGGGGGCGACCTCGTTGTGGCGGGTCTTCACGGGGATCCCCAGGCGGTGAAGCTCGTACTCCGCCTCCTGCATGAAGGAGAGGATCCGGGACTTGATGCTTCCGAAGTAATGGTCCTCGAGCTCCTGTCCCTTGGGGGGGCGCGCGCCGACGAGGGTCCGGCCGCAGGCGACGAGGTCCGGCCGCAGGGTATAGAAGGCCCGGTCGATCAGGAAATATTCCTGCTCGGGCCCCAGCGTCGGATAGACCCGGTCGGCCGTCGTGTTCCCGAACATCTTGAGGATGTCCATCGCCTGCCGGTTCAGGTACTCCATGGAGCGCAGGAGCGGCGTCTTCTTGTCGAGGGCGTGCCCGTGGTACGAGATGAAGACCGACGGGATCGAGAGCGTCTTCCCGTTGGGTCCTTCCATGATGAAGATGGGGCTTGAGGGATCCCACGCGGTATACCCCCGCGCCTCGAAGGTGGAGCGCATGCCGCCCGAGGGGAAGCTCGACGCGTCCGGTTCCGCCTGGATGAGCTGCGACGCCGAGAACTGCTCGATCGCCTGTCCTTCGGCGTCGATCGTCACGAAGGCGTCATGCTTTTCGGCGGTGAGGCCGGTCTGGGGCTGGAACCAGTGGGTGAAGTGCGAGGCCCCCTTGTCGATCGCCCATTCCTTGACGGCCTGGGCCACCTCGCCGGCGATGTCGTTCTCGAGCTTCGCCCCGCGCCGGATCGCCTGCTGGAGCTTGTTGAAGGTGGAGCGCGACAGCTTCGCCTTCATGACCTTCGTGTCGAAGGTGCTCTCGCCGAAGTAGTCCGAGATCTTCTTCGGGCGCCTCTCCTCGGAGAGGGCCGGGACCCTGCGGACCTGGCGGTTCCTTACTTCCTGGATCGCGGCGAAACGGGACTGGGCGTGGTTCGCACCGCTCATGCGTGATCTCCCCCCTTTTGGTTTTGTGACCTGCGGATGACGCCGACCGGACCGGACACGGAGCGGGATTTTACGGAAACGGCCGCGCTTTTTCCAGATACCCTCC
Organism: uncultured Planctomycetales bacterium; assembly: GCA_964455625.1. Lineage (GTDB taxonomy): Bacteria > Planctomycetota > SBBH01 > SBBH01 > SBBH01 > SBBH01. The sequence goes on from CAYVXZ010000006.1 coordinate 55,640, forward strand.
CGCGTCGCGCGGGCGGGCGGCATTTGATGGTTGGGCCCTAACGGACGGCGATGGCGATCGCGAGCGGCCGTCCGTCCCGTTTTCCCGCGATCGCGAGTCCCCTCCCGTCGGTCGCCCGGGTGGCCTGGCGGAAGGCTCGCTTCAGGTCATCGATGGTCCGGATCGGTTGCCCGTTTACCTTCTCGATCACGTCCTTCTCCGCGAGGGCGAGCGGATCAAGGCTTCCGGGGGGAGCGATGTCTGCGATCTTGAGTCCCCCGCCTGGTGCCTTCTCCACGCGGATCCGGGTGCGGTCGCCGTCAGCAAACTCGAGGAGGAGCTCCCGGAACGCCTCGGGCTCCATGACGAGATGGATAGAACTGTGTGCCCGTACGTCCACGTCGGTCCTGCCGTCGGCATCTTTTCTTTCCTGGATCGTCTTCTCGATCAGAAGGCCGGCATCCGAGAGGGACTGGCGGACCTCCCCTTCGATGTCCTGTCGCAGACGTTCCGGCATGTCAGGGTCGAGCTGGACATGCGGGGGGGGGGTGAGCCAGGCGGAAGGAGTGGAAGGATCGGCCAGCTCGATCCCCAGGAGCCCACCGCGGGCGGTCACGGTGAAAGTCCGGCCGCCGCGTCGGATCTCGACCGGGATGGACGCCTTTCCGTCCGTCTTCCGGACGGCCGTCATGAGATCGCGGGGAGATCCCACGGGCTTCCCGTCATAGCGCACGATCCGGTCCCCGGGTTTGAGTCCCAGGCGGGCTGCCTGGCCGCCGGGAAGGATGTCCGAGATCACGATGGAAGGACGGTCGGCTTCGACCCACACGACCGGGTCTGCCGGCATCTCCGTTGCCTGGGTCTGTATGCCGCGACGGTCGATCGTGACCGATTTCCCGCTGCGGTCCTTCACCCGGATCCCCTCGCCGGGGGCGATCCGGACGCTGTTGCCGGCAGGGTCCTCGACGAAGATCCCGTCGAATCCCACGTGGACGCTCTGGCGTCCGTCCTGGACGTCGATGGCGCTCTTTCCCGCCAGGTGCGCCACCAGGCGGAATCCGCCGGCGAGAAGGACGATGGCGACGAGCGAGATCCCGAGGGGTCTGGCGACGCCGCTCCACCAGGCCAGGAGGAAGAACGGGACCAGGAGCACGAGGAGCCACGGCGTGAACAGGATCGCCGAGACGATGACCGCCAGGGACAGGAAGAGGAGGAGCATCAGGGCGAGTCCCCGCATGAGAGTTTTCATGCCGCTCTCGCCGGTTCCCTCCTTCGGCATCGCGATCCACAGGAAAAGATAGGCCAGAAGACCCGTTCCTCCCGCCGGCGTGAGGAGGACGAAGGCGAGACGTACCCAGACGACATCGAGGCCGATCCGGCTGGCGATCCCGGCGCAGACCCCGGCGATGACGCGTCCTTGGGCGGGACGAACCAGGCGGTCGGCCAGCGGCGAGGCGTTTGAGGGGCTGGAGGCGTTTCTCTGCATCCGGCGGGCGCGAATGAGCCATGCTGCGGCGAGCGCCGTCAGCGCAAGCAGGCCGAACCCCAACAGCTGGGTCCCGACGGGGCGAGTTGCCACGGCAATGCCATCGGGAGTCGTGTGGTGGATCAAGTTCAGCCCGAACAACAACCGGAGCCCGAGGATTGCCAGGACACCCAGGATGACCGCGCTGGTCCAGAACGGCCAGCCGCTGATCCGGGCCTCCTTGTCGCCGTCCTTGACATGGATCCCCTTCCAGGAAACGGAAACCGTCTTCTCCCGGGGCTTCTCGGTGCCGGCTTCGCCCTTGGTCACGTTGACGAAGATTCCCGAAGCGTCGTCGCCGGTGCCGCCGGGGCCGATATGGACAGACTTGCCCTTGGCTTCGACGTGGATCCCGCCCGGGCCGATGTTCACGTAGTCGCCGGACTTTCCCGCGGAAACACCCTTGGGCGGGGGAGAGGCCTGCGTCTCCCCCGAGGAAGGGGAGGCGTGCGACGTGGTCGTGATCTGCGTGACGTCGCGCCCCATCTCGCTCGCCTTCTGGTAACGCTGCTCCGGGTCCGCCTCGAGCGTCTTCAGGACCACCTCGTCGAGCCGGACGTCGATCTGGACCTTGCGCGACGGCGGGGCGAACTTGCCGAGCGGCAGGTCGCCGGTCAGCATCTCGTAGAGGACCACGCCCAGCGAGTAGATATCGGCCCGGTGGTCCGCCTGTTTGGCGGATCGGCGCGCCTCCGGCGCCATGTAGTCGTGCGTCCCCATGACGGTGCCGGTGTGCGTGATCGTGGGGAGGTCCCCGGCGGCGTCCGTCTGGGCCAGGCGCGCCAGGCCGAAGTCTGCGATCTTGGGAACCCCGTCCTTCGTGAACAGGATGTTCTCGGGCTTGACGTCCCGGTGGACGATCCCGCGCGCGTGCGCGTAGGCGAGGGCGTCGCAGAGGAGGGGGACGACCTTCAGGGCCTCCTCGGGGGAGAGGTTCTTCTTCTGGAGGATCTCCCGCAGGCTCACGCCGTCGACAAGCTCCATCACGAAGAAGCAGCGGCCGTTGAACGTTCCCTTGTCGATGATCGAGACGATGTTGGGATGCGAGAGCGACGCCAGGGCCGCCGCCTCCCGGTTGAACCGCTCGACGAAGGCGGGGTCCTTCGCGAACCGGTCCGCGAGGACCTTGAGGGCGACCTTCCGTCCCAGCGATTGCTGCGTGGAAAGATAGACCGCGCCCATCCCGCCCCGGCCGATCAGCCGCTCGATGACATACCCGCCGACCGCCTCGCCGGGGGCCAGGAGGTCGCCCGGGAGGGGCGGGGTGTCCTCCTTCGGGTAGGGGTGTGTCGAGGCCTCAAAGCCGGGCTTTGCGATCGGCGTGCCGCAGGCCGGGCAGAACGAGGCCCCGTCGGGGATCTGGACCGTCTTCTGGCAGGACCGGCAGGTGTATTCCATGAAGGGGTTCAAAAGCATACCTCGTGCCAGGTCTGAAAGGACGGCTGGACTATTTCCAAGTCTTTTATCTCAATCTGTTGCAGTTTCGCCTCGCTGCAGACTGGCTTCCCCATTGAACATCCTGTTCAACGGGATTGAACGGTTTGATCACCCGCTCCGGGAACGTCGGAGACGATCTGGCCATCGCGGATCGTGATGACCCGCCGCGCGCGCGCGGCCAGGGCCGGATCGTGCGTGATGATGACGAGCGTGTGACCCGCCTTCCAGAGGTCCATGAACAGGCCGAAGATGTCCCCGCCCGAGCGCGTGTCGAGGTTTCCGGTCGGCTCGTCCGCCAGGATGATGTCGGGCTCCATGGCGAGCGCCCGCGCCACCGCCACGCGCTGCATCTGGCCTCCGGAAAGCTCCGTCGGGCGGTGCTTCATGCGGTCCGCGAGTCCCACCTGCGTCATGAGCCTTTCCACCCGCGCGCGGCGTTCGCCCGTCGGGACGCCGCCGAAGAGCAGGGGAAGCTCGACGTTCTGGAAGGCGGTGAGGTGCGGCAGGAGGTTGAACCCCTGGAAGACGAACCCGATGCGGCGGTTCCGGATGTCCGCGAGCTGGTCCGGATCCAGGTTCGCGACCGGTTCGCCGCCCAGGGAATATTCCCCGGAAGAGGGGGTGTCGAGGCACCCCAGGAGGTTCATGAGGGTCGACTTTCCGGAGCCCGAGGGTCCGACGATCGCGACGAATTCCCCTTTGGCCACGGAGAGGTTCACGTCGCGCAGCGCCTCCACCTCGACCGCTCCCGTGGAATAGGTCTTCCGGATCTTCGTCATCCGGATGATCGGGTCACTCATATCGCAACGCCTCCACGGGGTTGATCCGCGCCGCACGCCGTGCCGGGATCCAGCCGGCGGCCAGGCCCACCACCCCCAGGACCGCGGCAGTCGCCAGGGCCACCAGGGGGGAGAAGGCTGGCTGGCCCAGGAACGCGAGCGCCGGGTCGTCGTGCGTGGGGGCCAGGCGCACCAGTCCCAGGACGATCCCTCCTGCCAGGGCTCCGGCGGCCCCGCCGGCCAGGGTCTGGAGGAGCCCTTCCAGGAGGATCGGCCCCGTGATCCAGGCATGCCGGGCCCCGAGCGCCATCTGGATACCGATCTGGCGCGTCCGCTCCTTCACCACGGCGATCATGATGTTGGCGACACCCATCCCGCCGACGGCGAGCGTGATCGCGCCCACGACCCCGAGCAGGATCTCGATCATCAGCGTCGCCCGGACCATCGGTTCCTGGAACTTCGCCGGGTCCATGATCCAGAGGGCCCGCTCGTCGGACGGGTCGAACCGGTACTTCTTTGCCAGGATCGCGCGGATCTCGGTCACGGCCTCGGGCATCCGGTCGGGCGAGACCGGCACGAACGAGATCGCCTCGACCTTCCGGTTGCCGAACAGGTCCCGGGCGGTGGAGAGGGGGATGAAGGCGGTGTCGGCGTCCCGGCCGCCCATCAGCAGGGTCTGCGGGCGGGTGGCGAGGACGCCGATCACGGTGTACTCCTTTCCCTCCAGCAGCACGGTCCGGCCCCCGGCGGGTTCCTGTCCGAAGAGTTTCTCCTTCAACGCGTTTCCCAGGAAGACGACGCGCCGCCGCCGCGCATCATCCAGGGGGGAGATGAACCGCCCCTCGCCGGGAATCATGTTGCGGATCGCGCCGAAGGCCGGCTGGACCCCCGTCACCCGGGCGTTGAGGGTGGTCGCACCGACCGTGAACGTCTTGTTGTATCCCTCGGAATTTTCCCCGGCGGCCATCGCGATGTGCCGGGATCCGCGCAGGACGAGATTCACGTCCTCGGCGGCCAGATCGATCTTCCGTCCCTGGGGAAGCCCGGCGAAAGGTTTCGTCGTCTCCCGGGCCCGTGCGCTCGCATAGCCGGTCCCGAGGCTGTCGAGCCCTCTTTCGAGCTGGAGCCGGAGCCCCTCCCCGAAGGCGAGCATCAGGACGATCGCGACGGTGCCCCAGGCGATGGCGGCCATCGTCATCAGCATCCGCTTCGTATGCAGGCGTGCGGTCTGGAGGAAGAGCCGCCAGATGAGGGGGAGGAAGCTCATGAGACGCTCTTCATGGCGACGACCGGGTCGAGCCGGGCGGCCGCGCGCGCGGGGAACCAGCCGGCGAGAAACCCCGCGATCCCCAGGGCCGCGGCGGCGGCGAGCGCCACCTCCGTCGAGACCTCGGGGGAGCCGATGTGCTTGATGCTCCCGGCAGTGTCCCGCAGGACGGCGCAGAGCCCCCGGGCCGTCGCGAACCCGGCGCCTCCCCCGAGGAGTGCGATGAGGAGCGCCTCGCCCAGGAACTGGGCCCCGATGAGGCGCGGCCGCGCCCCGAGCGCCATCTTGATCCCGATCTCGCGGCGGCGCTCCTCGACCGCCACGTTCATGACGTTCGCGAGGCCGATCGCCGACACCGTGAGGATCAGCAGGCCCATGAGCCCCAGGAACGCAAGGAGAGCCGCCGTGAAGGTCTTGTTGAATTTCAGATGCTCGTTCGTGTCCCACATCCGGAGCGCGTCGATGTCACGCGGATCGAACCGGTGCCGCCGGGCCAGGGCCGCGAGGACCCCGGCCTTCGCGGCCTCGGTGTCGGCAGTGTCCCGGGACTGGAAGGTGAAGCTGTTCATCTCGCGCGTCGTCGCCAGGATCCGGAACGACGTGGCCGGGATGTAGACGCTCTCGTCGTCGGAGCGTCCGGAATAGGCGGTGTCCTGCTTCCGGGGCGCCATGACGCCGATCACGAGGAACCGCGTCCCGCCGAGCATCACGTTCCGGCCGACCGGCAGCTCGCGCCCGAACAGCTCGCGGGCGAGCTTGTCTCCCAGGACCGCCACCCGGCGCCGGGACGCGATGTCGGTCTCGTTCACGAACCGCCCGCCGGGAAGCACGGTGATCCCGCGCATCGAGGCGTAATCGGGATGGACGCCGGTGGTCGAGGGGAGGGCGGTCGCGGGGCCGTTCGTGATGCGCAGGGCGCGGCGGTACTCGCTGGAGATGCGGACGATGTCGGGGACCTCGTCGCGGAGGAAAGCGATGTCCGGCTCGTCGAGCCGGATCTGGCGCCCCTTCGGGAGCCCCTGCCAGGGGGCGGTCGTCTCTCCCGGCCAGGCGATCACCATCCCCTCGCCCAGCCCCCGCATGGTCGAGGAGAGTTCCTCCCGCAGGGAGAGCCCCAGCGCCAGGAGGAGGCAGATCGCGCAGGTCCCCCAGGCGATCCCGAGCGCCGTGAGCAGGGTCCGCACCCGCTGGCTGAAGGCGTCCCGCAGGACCTGGCGCGCCAGGAGCATCGTGTTATTTCGGCGGAGCGGCGGGGCGCGAGCGGTCGAGCAGGACCTCTCCGCCGGAAAGCCCCGACAGGATCTCGGCCGTGAGGCCGTCCGAGAGGCCGATCGCGACCGGGACCTTGCGCGCCGGGGCGCCGGGGCTCTCGGGGGCGAGTTCCACGAAGGGGCGCGACGCGTCCCCGCTTTCGAACGAGACGAGGCGCTCCGGGACGAGGAGGACGTCCTCCTTCTCCGAGATCAGGATGTCGGCATTCGCCGAATATCCCGCCCGGAGGAACTGCCCGCCGTTGTCGGTGATCCGGATCTCCACGTCGAAGACCGTCCCTCCCGTTTCGGCGCGCGCCTTCGGGGCGATGAGGACAAGTTCGCCCCGCACGTCCGCGCCGGGGAGCGCTCCCACGGCGATCCGGGCGGGAAGTCCGACCCGGATCCGGCCGACGTCGATCTCGTCCACGGTTCCCTTCAGGAGGAGGTCCTTCATGTCGGCGATCGTCATGAGCTCGGTCCCCGCCAGGTTGTCGGTCAGCGGGACGACCGGGTCGCCGGGGTTGACATTCCGGGAAAGGACCGTGCCGTCGGCGGGGGCGCGGATGATCGACTCCATCTCGACCCCTTCCCGCTCGATCTTCCCCTTCAGGACGAGGTCGCGGCGCTCCTCGGCCTCCTTGAACGCGATCTCGGCCTTGGCGAACGTCTCGCGCGTCGCGTCGAGCTGGCTGCGCGGGAGCGCCCCTTGCCGGAACAGTTCCTCGTGGCGGGTCAGGTCCGCCCTAGCCTTGTCGAGCGTCACGCGCGACAGGTCCACCTTGCGCGTCATCTCCCGCTCCTGGAGCGGGGTGGGGTCGGGCGCGATCTCGAAGAGGGGGTCGCCTCGCGCGACGGGGTCTCCGACCTGCTTGAAGCACCGGGCCACGATTCCGGGGATCTTCGACTTCACCCGGAACTCGAGGAGCGGCGTGATGCGGCCGACGACGAGCGCCTTGTCGGCGATCCGGCCGCGCTCGACCGTCACGGTCTGGAAGCGCTCCGGAGGGCGCCGTCCGGGAGCGAGCCGCGCGTAGGCGAGATAGAGGCCGCCGCCCAGGAGGAGCGCCGCGGCCCATTTTCCCCAGGGAAAGGACTTCCTACTCAATCTTCACCCCCTTCGACTCGGCCAGGATCCCCTGCGCCTTCTGCCAGCCGGAGATCGCCTTCGCGTAGTCGACGCGGGCGGCGAGGAGCCGGGCCCGTTCGGCGGTGTCGTCGGCGAGGGCCTTCAGGACGTCCTGCGTGACGGAGAGCCCCTGCTCGTAGCGGACCTGCTCGGCCCGCAGGTTCTCCGAGGAGAGATCCACCGCGCGCCGCTGTGCCGCGAGGCGCCGCAGTCCCCAGTCGAGGGCCCTCCCGGCCTCGCGCACCTCGACGGCGATCGTCTCGCGCAGGGAGCGGATGCGTGCCGCTTCCTGCGCGATTCTCGCCTCGGACTGCTTCACGTCGCTTTCCGCCTTGCGGTTCCCGATCGGATATTCCAGGGAGAAGACCGCCTGCCAGGTGCGCGCCTCGTCGTCCTCGAATCCCCGGAGCGCGTCCCCTTGGGAGCGCTCCAGGCGCTCGTTCGTCCAGGACCCCTCGACGGAAAGGTCCGGCTTCAGGGCGTCGGCGGCGACGATCTTCCGGAGGCGCTCCGCCTCGATCGCCAGGCGCGCCCGGTGGATCTCCGGACGGTGCGCGAGGGCCCGGTCGATCGCGGCGTCCGCGTCGACGGCGATCTCGCGCTCGGCGGGGGGATCGACCGGAACGAGGGCGGGGGGGCGTCCGGCGGCGGCTCCCCCTTCCGGGGCGAGCGCGATGAGCCGGCGCAGGCGGTCCTGGGAGTCCTGGACTTTCCGGCGGGCGTCCATGAGGTCCGCCTCGCGCGACGCGACGGCGCTTGCGGCCGCGAGGAACTCCGTCCGGGGAAGGGTCCCTGCGTCAAGGCGCGCCTTGTTGGCCGATTCCAGGGACCGGGCCGCCTCGAGGGCCCGTTCCTGGACGGCGGCGTTCTCGATCCCGGCGGCGAGGTCCCAGTAGGCGGTCTCCACGTCGTGGATCGTCTGGTCGATCCGCGCGGCGAGCGACTGGCGCGCGGCCGCGGCGTCGTGGCGCGCGATCTCGGTGTCGGCGCGGTTCACCGTCGTCCCGAACCCCTTCAGGAGCGACTGCCTCACGGTCAGCGTGACGCTCGAGGCGTGAGAGGGGTTCAGGGTGCTGAAGCTGTTGTTGGTGCGCTCCTTGTCGTAGGCCATGTCGATGTCGAGGGTGGTCCCGGTCTCGAGCTTCTTCTCGATTCCGGCGTCGTACCCTTTCGATCGCTCCTCGAGCAGGCGTGCGCCCGAGAGTGTCGAGGCGGTCTTGGTGCGCGCGTCCGAGTCGGTCCAGGAGGCGGAGAGGACCGGATCGAACGCGCCCTTCGTCCCCTCGATCTTCTCGTCGGCGATCCGGGGGGAGAGGCGCTCGACCGCGAGGTCCGCGTTCCCGCGGAGCGCCCGCTCGATCGCATCGGAGAGCGTCAGCCGCAGCACCGGGTCTTCCGGAGCCGCGTCGTCCGCCAAGGCGACGCCGGTCAGGAGGGCCGCCGCGAGGAGGGGCAGGAGGCGGGTCACGCTGACCCGTCCTTTTCCCGCGCGTCCCCGGCGGCGAGCCCGTGCTCCTTGATCTTGCGACGGAGCGTCGGCCAGGAGATCCCGAGGAGCCTCGCCGCCTCGCCCTTCTTGCCGCCGGTCCGCTCGAGCGCCCGCCGGATCGCCTCGCGCTCGACGGAAGCGAGGGAGAAGGTGTCGGTACCGCCCGCGGTGCCGGAAGGGGGCGAAGCCAGATCGAACGCCGTCTCGTCAAGGACGTCCATGGACGAAAGGATCACGGCCCGTTCCACGACGTTCTGCAGTTCCCGGATGTTCCCCGGCCAGGGGTAGGCCGCGAGTCTCGCGAGCGCGCCAGGCGTGAATCCGGCGAAGGAGCGGCCTTGGCGGCGCGCCGCGCGCGCGGCGACGTGCCGCGCCAGGAGCGGGATGTCCTCCGGCCGCTCCCGCAGCGCCGGGACGCGCAGGGGAAGGGTCGAGAGGCGATGGTAGAGGTCTTCGCGGAACATCCTTTCCTTAACGGACTTGGGGAGGTCCCTGTTTGTCGCGGCGATGATCCGGACGTCGGATTTCACGAGCTGCGTCCCGCCGACCCGGTAGAAGGCGCGCTCCTGGACGGCGCGCAGGAGCTTGGGCTGGAGCGGCAGGGGAAGTTCCCCGATCTCGTCGAGGAAGAGTGTCCCGCCGTCGGCGATCTCGAATTTTCCGGGGCGGCGCCCGTCGGCTCCGGTGAAGGCCCCGCGCTCCGCGCCGAAGAGTTCGGACTCGAACAAGGCCTCCGGAATCGCGGCGCAGTTGACGGGGACGAACGGACCGCGGGAGCGCGGGCTCTTCAGATGGATCCAGCGGGTCACCAGTTCCTTGCCGGAGCCAGTCTCGCCGCTCACGAGGACGGGAGCGGCGGCCGCCGCCAGTTTCTCGGCCGCCGCGAGGCAGGCCCGGAAGGAGGGGGACTCCCCCACGAGCTCGAAATCGTCGACCGTTGTCCCCAGCTGGAAACGGACCGGGGGGGCGCCGATCAGGGTCGATTCCTGCGAGATGTCCTCCTGGAAGAGAAAGGAGCAGTCGCCGATCGTCAGGGTGTCCCCGTGCTTCAGGGAAGCCTCTTTCGTCCGCTTCCCGTTGAGATACGTCCCGTTCTGGCTGTCGAGATCCTTCACCTGGAACCGGCCGTCCTTTCCCGCCTCGATCCGGGTGTGCCGGCGGCTGGCGGTCGGTTCCGGAAGGACGAGGTCCGCGGTCCGGTCGCGACCGATCAGGCACGCTCCGGACAGGGGGTATGTGGTTCCCGACAGGGGGCCGTGCGTGGCGACGAGCCGCGGCATCGCGGCATCTTAGCGGAAATCCCGGAAGGCTACCGCAGGATGTCCGAAAGGGCCGGCGCCAGCGCCGGATGGCGGAAGGCATACCCGGAGCGAAGCGCCTCCCCGGGAACGGCGCGCTGGGACGCGAGGAGGATCCCGGCGAATTCCCCCACGGCCAGCTTCAGGGCGGAGGCGGGGACCGGGAAGAGGGTCGGCCGCGACAGCGCCGCGCCGAGCGAACGCGTGAAGTCCCGGTTCGTCGCGGGGTCGGGAGAGACGCCGTTCACCGCGCCGGAAAGGTCGTCGCGCGCCGCCGCGTGGAGGAGGATCCCGACGAGGTCGTCGATGTGGATCCAGGGCATCCATTGCCGCCCGGAGCCGAGCCTCCCGCCGATCCCGAGCCGGAAAGGGAGGAGCATCCGCGCGAGCGCCCCGCCGTTTCGTCCGAGGACGATCCCGATCCGGACGGTCACGACCCGCAGTCCCGCCGCGCGCGCGCGGAGCGCTTCCGCCTCCCAGTCGCGGCAGGTGTCGGCGAGGAAGCCGTCCCCGGGCGGGGCGGACTCTTCCAGGATCTCGTCGCCGCGGTCCCCGTAGTACCCCACCGCCGAGGCCGCGACGAGGACCCGCGGCCGCGCCGGGGCGGCCGAGAGGGCGCCGACGAGATTGCGGGTGGCGAGGACGCGGCTGTCGCGGATCCGCGCCTTGACGGCCGCGTTCCAGCGGCGGTCCGCCACCGGTTCGCCGGCGAGGTGGATCACCGTGTCGATGTCGCGGAAGAGGTCCGGGGAGGGGGCGGACGGATCCCAGGCACGGATCTCGACGCCGCCTGTTCCCGACAGGAGGGGGGCGGCGCGTCCCGGGTCCCGCGCGGCCGCGACCGGCCGCTCGAGGCGCGTCAGGAGGCGTCTTCCGATGAAGCCCGTCGCTCCCGTGACGAGCGTCCGCACGGCCGCGCTACCAGGAGGGGGTGGACGCGAGAAGTCGTCCGGCGGTCTCGCCGTCGACGGGCTTCGAGAAGAGGAATCCCTGGGCGTACTTGCACTTGAGTGTCCGGAGCTGCGCGAGCTGCTCCGCGGTCTCGACCCCCTCCGCCGTCACCTCCATGTCGAGGTTGTGGGCGAGGTTCACGATCGCGCGCAGGAGGCTGTTGTGCTCGCCTCCGAGCGCCGTGTGGTTCACGAACGAGCGGTCGATCTTGAGGGTGTTCACCGGGAAACGGTGCAGGTAGCTCAAGGAGGAGTATCCGGTCCCGAAATCGTCGATGATGAGCTCGATCTCGAGGGCCCGGAGCTGCAGGAGAAGGGCGGTGAGGGACTCGGCGTTCTCCATGATGACGCTCTCGGTGATCTCGAGCTTCAGATGGCGGGCCGAGAGCTCCGCGTCCTGGAGGGCCGCGTGGACGCGCTCCACGAGGTCCGGCTGCGAGAACTGCCGGCTGGAGAGGTTGACGCTCATGGTGAGGTTCGCGGCGGCCGGGCCCGCCCCGTGCCAGCGGCGGATCTGGCGCGTGGCCTCCTTCAGGATCCACCAGCCCAGGGGGACGATGAGCCCCGTCTCCTCGGCGACCGGGATGAAATCGCACGGCGCGATCAGGCCCTTCTCGGGGTGCTGCCAGCGCACGAGCGCCTCGAATCCCGCGATGCGTCCCGTCTCGAGCGAGACGATCGGCTGGTAATGGAGACGGAACTCCCGGCGCTCGAGCGCCTTGCGGAGATCCGTCTCGAGCTCCAGAAGCGCCATGGCGCTCTCGTGCATCTCCGGGTGGAAGATCTCGTGACGCGCCTTTCCGAGCGATTTCGCGCGGTTCATGGCGGTGTCGGCGTCGCGCAGGATGTGCTCGGGGACGGCGTGCTCCTGTCCGCAGACGATGATTCCGATCGAGGCGGAGGAGAAGATCTCGCGTCCCGCCAGGTCGAAGGGGGGGGCCAGCACCTGGTGGACGCGCTCGGCGACGCGCGAGGCGTCCCGGGCGTCTCCGGCGGACGCGAGCAGGATCCCGAACTCGTCGCCCGAGAGTCGCGCCACCGTGTCGTCGCGCCCGATGCAGGTCTCGAGGCGCTTGGCGATGCTGATCAGGAGCTGGTCCCCGGCGGTGTGTCCCAGGCTGTCGTTCACGATCTTGAACCGGTCGAGGTCCAGGAGCAGCACCCCGAACGGGGAACCGCCTCCGCGCGACCGCTCGAGCCCCTGGCGCAGGTGCTCGAGGAACATCGCGCGGTTCGGAAGGCCGGTCAGCTTGTCGTAGAAGACGTCCTGGAGAAGCTCGAATTCGGAGCGCTTGCGCTCGGAGATGTCGCGCACCATGAGCTGGAGGGCGGGCTTCCCCCGGTAGGCGACGGGGCTGGCGGTCGTCTCCACGTCGACGGTCCGCCCGTCGAGCGTGATGAATTTCTCCTCGAGGGGCGGCGTCGTGCGTCCCTCCTCGAGGACCTGCCGGATCCGCTCGCCCACGACCTCGCGGAAATCGGGGTGGATGAAGTCGCGTACGGCGCGGCCGATCAGTTCCTCGGGGCGCCGGGCCCCCAAGAGCTTCGCGCCCGTGGCGTTCAGGTAGGCAAAGAGCCCGTCGACGCTCACCGCGACCATCTCGGGAGACTGTTCGATCAGCCGGCGATAGCGCTCCTCGCTCTCGCGCAAGGCCGTCTCGGCCGCCTTGCGCTTGGAGATGTCCCGGACGAAGATCTGGATCGCCTCCCGTCCCTGGTGCGTCACCGGGATCCCCCGCACTTCCACGTCGATCACGCGGCCGTCGAGCGTGATGAACTGCAGTTCGCGCGGCGGGGTGGGGGTCCCGCCGGCCGCCTGCCGGATCCGGTCGCTCACGACGGCATGATGGTCCGGGTGGACGATCGAGAGGACGGGCTTTCCGATGAACTGGTCCGCCGAATCGGCCCCGATCAGCCGGAGGCCCGCCGGGTTGATGTAGACATAGCGTCCGTCGGCGTGGACCGCGATCATGTCCGGCGATTTCTCCACGATGCTCTCGAAGCGCCTGGCCGTCTCGTCGCGGGCGTTCTCGAGGCGCTTGCGTTCGGTGATGTCGAGCGAGACGCCGATGCATCCCCGGGGCGTTCCGTTCGCGCGGGGAAGGGGCTTGATGACGGTGTGGAAGAAGTGGCCGTTCCACTCCATGTCGTAGGAGACGGTCTCGCCTTGCAGCGCCTTCAGGTGCATCGCGATCGGCAGATAGGTGGGGTCATCGGTCTTGAGGAACTCGTACATCGTCATCCCGACCGTCTGGTTCGGCTTCAGGTCGAAGAGGGACAGGCCCGACCCGGCGGACGACGTGATCCGGAGCTCCGCGTCGGTCGTCCACTGGATCAGGGGGGTTTCCTGGCGGAGCACCTCCCAGGCCGCCTCCCCGGTCGGCGCCGCCGGGAGATGCGCCGGTGCCCCGGCGGCAGGCGTGCGGGCCTTCGGACGGGACGAACGGATCTTGCGCGACGTTCTTTTCTTCATGCGGAGATCCACGCGGACGGACCTTTGCAGTCTTCATGACCCGGGGCGCCTTGTCAAGACGTCTCGACCGACGGGTATAATCGACGTGTGGGGATCTACGACCGCGACTACGCGCGCGCGTCCTGGGGAGCGGGGTCGCGCCTGTCCGGATGGACCGCGACCCGTGTCCTGATCGTCGCCAATGTCGCGATGTTCCTGGTCCAGGCGTTCGCCGGGGAATTTCTCGTGCGCTGGCTGGCCCTGCATGACGCGGACCTGCTCGGGCGCGGCTTCGTCTGGCAGCTGGCGACCTACACCTTCCTGCATGACGGTTTCAATATCTTCCACCTGTTCTTCAATATGCTCTTCCTGTTCTGGTTCGGAGGGGAGCTCGAGGAGGCGTACGGTCCCCGGCGGTTCGTGGGGTTGTATGCCACGAGCGGGATCGTCGGGGGGCTTGTCCAGGTGGCGGCCTGGCGGTTGCTGGAGGCTCCCGGGCGGTACCTGGTGGGGGCTTCCGCCTGCGTGATGGGCGTCCTGATCGCCTGCACCCTCCGGGACCCGAAGCGTCCCATGTACCTGTTTCTCGTCCCGGTCCCGGTCCAGCTCCGTTTCCTGGCCTTGGTGTATGTGGCCGCGGATCTCCTGGGGCTCGCGCGATCGGGGGGCGGGGTCGGCTACGCCGCGCATCTGGGGGGCGCGGCCTGGGGCGGGCTCTGGTGGCTCTTCCAGGAGAAGGGGATCCGGTTCCCGGGCTGGCGGCCCGGGCGCAAGCGCCGCCTGCGGCTTGTCGAATCGGGGAAGACGCACGGACCCGCGCCGGAGGTGCGCGCCGAGGTCGACAGGCTCCTGGCCAAGATCTCCTCGTCCGGGATCGATTCCCTGACCGCTTCCGAGAAGGACTACCTCGCGCGCGCCAGCCGCGACTTCCGGCGCGACTAGCCGTCAGCTCCTATTTTGCGGGCGTCCTTTCGATCTTCTTCAAGGCCTCGAGGAAGCGTGCCGCGATCTCCTTCGAGCGGATCCGGACGTTCGTCTCGTGGTTGTCCTTGAGGGCCGCTCCCGTCCAGTTGGCGCTTCCGAGGAAGACCGTCTCGCCGTCCACGACGACGATCTTGGCGTGCGTGACCGTGTCGAGACCGTCCACGAAGACGGGGACGCCGGCCGCCGCCAGTCGCGCGATCGCTTCCCTGTTCTTCTCCTCGACCTTTTCCCGTTCCTCCGGGGTCTTTTCCCAATAGGTCCGGTTGGCGTCGAAGACGGCTTCCACGCGAACGCCCCGCTTGTGGGCGGCCACCAGGTCCTCGATCAGGACCGTCTCGCGATATTTGGGTTTCCCCGGGTTGTAGCCGGCCCGGTACATCACGCAGTGGACGGAGTGCCGGGCCTCCTGCAGGGCCGCGTGGAGCGCGGGGAAATAGTCCCCGTCCATCAGGACCGTCGCTTCGACGCCGGCGGCGGTCGGCTCCGCCGACGGGGCGGCGAGGTAGGCGGCTGTCGCGACGCAGGCCGCGGCGAGAAAGAGCACCGGCCGGACGACGTGCGAAGACACGCTTTTAATAGCCGCCCGGCCCGGGAGGGGGCTTCGGCGGCGGCGGCATCTTGATCGGTTTCATCGGCTGGGGTGGCGTCTTGAACTCGATCCGGATCGCCTCGGTGCCGATCGCCTTCTCGACGATCTTGGCGTGCCAAGCCCAAGGCGTCCCGCCGTGGAGTTCGTCCATGGCGTGGTCCAGCTCGTCGCCGACGGGGTAGTCCCGGTGGCTGGCGACCTCGTAGTGCGGCTTTCCCGAGGTCATGGTGAAGGTGATCCTGCAGGTGGCCTTGGGATCCATGGTGGCGGCGTTCGCGAAGCGGCCTCCGTCGAACTCCTGCTGCAGGAGGCGCACGCGCTGGGCGAGCCGGTCCCGCTCGGCCCCGAGCACCGTGAGGACCAGCATGGCGTTCGCCTCCCACCGCGCGTTCTGGCGGCTGTCCGTCTCGTCAGTCCAGTAGGTCTTCTTCTTCTTCCGCTTGCGGATATCGCCGATCGCGGCGTGGATCTTCGCCTCGCATGCCTCGATGTCGGCGATTTCCTTCTTGCTGGCGGTCAGGAGCCCCTTCACGTATTCCTGCGATTGCGGCGCGAGGCAGCCGAATGTCGTCTCCTCGCCGGGGGGGACGGGGCCGCACAGGCATCCGTTGTGGCGGGAGCGGGCCGCCTTCACCTCCTCGAGGACGGTCCGGACCTTCCGGCCGTAGTCGGTCTCGGGGAGGCGGTCGGAGGCGTAGCCCGGCTGGTAGTGCTCCTGCATCTTCTTCCGGTCGATCGGGACCTTCGGGGTCTCCGGGTCCGGGATGATCAGGTAGGCCCCCCCGGAGTTCGCCGCCAGGCGCGCCGGCGCGTAGAAGCCGAATCCGGCGGGGATCTTCACGTCCTCCGGGGCGTTCGAGACGCGGCTCCCGCCCATCCCCATCGGGCCGACGCCTCCCGGAGGCAGCTTCTCCTTCTTCTTCACGACGACCCGCTCGGGCGGTGCGGCTGCGATCTCGATGCTTTCGGATTCGGGGCCCACGTACCATGTCACGTTCCCCTGGAGCTGCTGGTTTCCGGCCGCGTACTTGACGCGCTTCTGGAGCGTCGTCGTCTGGAATCCCGCCTCGGTGCCGATGCAGAAGAACTGGACCTTCTGGGCGAGGATCTCCTTCTCGACCTCGTCGACCTTCGAGACGTCGTTCCCGGCCTCGTCGGTCACCAGGACGAAGATCTTCTGCGAGGTGTCGTCCTTGAATTCCAGGAGGGCGGCCTGGAGGGCGGCCATCGACATCTCCTGGCCGCTGTCGTCCTGCTTGATCGCCCGGATCGCCTGGGCGATCAGTTTCTTGTCGTTGGTGGGCTCCTGCATGAGGACCGTCCTCGACCCGATCGTGTAGACCGCCATGCGGAGGTCTTCCTTCTTCTCCACCTTCTTCTGGAGCTGCTTGAGGAGCGCGTCGACCTCGCGCGCGATCGTTTCCCGGTCGTCCTCCATGCTCAACGTGGGGTCGAAAAACCAGACGACGAGGGTCCTGGCGCCCGCCTTCACGCGGGTGGCCATGGTCTTCGCGGCCTCTGAGGCGTCGTCCACCCACTGCGAGGAGGCGGGCGGCGGCGGCGCGGGGGGCGGCGTCCCGCCCGGCGTCTGCGACTCCTCGGCCAGCGAGAAGGCCAGGACCATGGGGACGGCGGCAAGGAATCGCTTAAGCATGGAACGGTCCATCCAGACTACCACCGGGGACGGCACCCCGCAAATCAGCGCCGGGGGAGGCGGGGGACCCCCAGATCCGGGCGAGGCGAGAAGGAGGGGAGGCGCGGCGGGTCCTTCGCGAGGAGGTCGAGGATGATCGCGAGGGTCCGGTCGAGCTGCGGGTCGCGGCCCGCGGCGTCGTCCTGGGGCGCGATGTCGACGTCGATGTCCGGGTCGGTCCCGTGGTTCTCGACGCCGTAGCCGACGTCGGTGAACCAGAACGAGAATTCGGGCTGCGTGGTGACGCTTCCGTCGGCGAGGGCATGCCTCGGATGGATCCCGATCACGCCTCCCCAGGTGCGCCGCCCGACGAGCGGGCCCAGCCCGTAGAGCTTGAAGCAGTGGCTGAAGATGTCCCCGTCGGAGCCGGCCTGTTCGTTCGTGATCGCCACCATCGGCCCGCGCGGGGAGTCGCCCGGGTACGGCTGCGGCTCCCCCCAGCGGTTCACGTCGTACCCGACGCGCTTCCGCGCGAGCTTTTCGAGGAGAAGCTGGGAGACATGTCCGCCCCCGTTGCACCGGACGTCCACGATCAGCCCTTCGTGGTCCACCTCGGCCAGGTACTGGCGGTGGAACTCGGCGAAACCGTGGGGACCCATGTCCGGGATGTGGACGTACCCGACGCGCCCCTTCGTTTCCCGGTGGACGCGGTCCCGGTTGGCGTTCACCCAGGCGCGGTAGCGGACCGGGTACTCGGAGTGGAGCGTCTTCACCGTGACCGTGGTTTCCTTCCCGCCGCGCGCGAGCGTCAGCCGCACGTCGTGGCCCGCCCGGTTCACGAGCGCCGCCGGCGGCGGGAGGCCGGCCGACAGTCTCCGTCCGTCGATCGCGAGGAGGATGTCTCCCTCCCTGACGTCGACGCCGGGGGCCGTCAGCGGGGAGGATGTCCGCGCGCTCCAGGCGTCGCCGCGCACGATGCGCGCGATGCGGTACCCCTTCCGCGCGGCGTCCCAGGAGAAGTCGGCCGCGAGCTTTCCGACCTGATAGCGCGGTTCCGCGCGGTAGTCGCCCCCGAACTCGTAGCAGTGGGAGGTCCCCAGCTCGCCCTGCATCTCCCAGATGAGGTCGGAGAATTCCGAGCGCGTCGCCACCCGGTCGACGAGCGGCCTGTAGCGCCGGCGCACCAGCGGCCAGTCGATCCCCGACATGTCCGCCACCCAGAAGTGGTCGCGCATGAGGCGCCAGCTCTCCTCGTACATCTGCGCCCACTCGGCCCCCGGATCGATCGAGACGCGCAGGCGGTTCATGTCGATCCAGCCGCTCTTCCGGGAGGGGGGATCCCCCTCGGTCTTGTCGTCCGGCTTCTCGCCCGCCTTCACGATCCGCAGGCGGTCGCCCGTCCGGTAGATCAGGGTCTTCGCGTCCCCCGAAAGGTCGAACGAATGGATCCCCTCGACGAGCGTCTCCTTCTTGTGGTCGTCGAACCGGTAGGTGTCGAGGATCCCTCGCGACGAGGGGCCGTCACGGTGGATCGGGTCTTCCAGGGTCCCCTCGGCCGGGAACGAGCTGAAGACCGCGCCGCCCGGGATCCCCAGGATCTGCGCGTAGCGTCCCTCCGGAACCGGGAACGGGACCACCCGGTCGATGATCCCGTCGAAATCGATCCGGAGGGGTTTTTGCTTTCCCTCCTTCTTTTTTCCCTTCCCCGCGGCCTCCGGGGGCTTTTCCGCCGGCGCGGCCGGGATGAACGGGGAGGGGAGATCCTTCCGGAGCGTCACCAGGTACGGCCGCATTCCGCGCGGGAACCCCAGCTCGAAATGCATCTGGTCGTAGACGGGGTTGAACTCGCGGTAGGAGAGGAAATAGAGATGCTTTCCTTCCGGGTCGAACGCGGGGCTCACGTCCTGCAGGACCGCGCGCGTGACGTTTCTCGGCCTTCCCCCCGCAGCCGGCGCGAGCCGCAGGACCGCCTGGTGGGGGGTTTCCTGGAAGCCGTAGGCGAGCCAGCGGCCGTCGGGGGACCAGCTGATGCCGGCGATCCGGTTGTGGGCGCTCCGGTCGATCCGCCGGACCTTGCGGGTCGCCAGATCCACGACCAGCAACTCGTAACGGTGGTTGGCGATCGCGACCTGGGGTTTCGTCGGGGAGGCGACCATCTCGATCGCGCGGCCGATGTCGAGCTTCCCGAGGTGCTTCGGCGGGGCGCCGGCATCCGCCGCGAGGAGGACGATCGATTCCTCGCCGGTCTCGTCCGTCACGGCCGCCAGGCGCTTGCCGTCGGCGAGCCACCGGGCCAGGCGGTAGCGGGCGCCGTCGGGCTTCCCGTGCTGGAGCGCGGCCCCCTCCCAGTTCGCCATCGAGAACGGCTTCCCGCGCGCGGTGACGGCGATCGCTTGTCCCGAGCGGGAGAGGGCGTAATCCTCCAGGAACTCCGCGGCGTCGACGAACTTGCGGTTGCGCTGGGTGCGCGGGCTCGCCAGGCGCACGTCGATCCGGCGGCTCCTGCCCGTGGCGGGATCGTGGAGGAAGAGTTCCGCGCCGGCGTGGTAGACGATCCGTTTCCCGTCGGTGGAGGGGTTCCGCACGTAGAAGTCGGCATGGTCCGTATGGCGGCGCAAGTCCTTTCCGGCCGGCGTGCAGGAGTAGAGGTTCCCGATCCCCTGGTGGTCGGAATGGAAATAGACGCGGGAACCGATCCACATCGGATGGGAGAGGTTCCCGTCGAGCTCGATCAGGCGCCGGAACGTTCCTCGCGATCCGGCCCCCCCGGGCCCTCCGGGACAGACCCAGAGTTTTCCGGCGAGCCCCCCCTTGTAGCGTTTCCAGCGGGCGGGGTCGCCGCCGTGCCGGCCGATCACGATCCCTCCCGCGCCCTGGCTCGCGTAGCGCGCCTGGCCGTACGGCAGGGCGCGGGGAAGGCCGGACGCCGCCCCCACCGCCCAGATCTTGAGGAAGTTCATGAACGGCTGGGCGGCGTTCGTGGCGAACAGGATCTCGCGGCTGTCTCGGCTCCAGCCGGCGACGCGGCAGAGGCTCGCGCCCAGGAAGGTGCGCCGGACCGGCGCGCCTCCGTCCGCGTCCATGCAGTAGACCTCGGGGTGACCCTCCTCGCGTCCGACGAAGGCGAGCCGTTTCCCGTCAGGCGACAGGAAGGGGGAAGAGGCCTCGCCGAGCCCCGACGTCAGCCGCCGCGCGACGCCCCCGCCGGCGGGAACCGTCCAGAGGTCGTCCTCGCAGACGAAGACGACGACGTCGCCGGCAATCGTGGGGGATCGGTAGTACCCGTCGGCCGCCATGAAGGGGGACACGATACCGCAAGTCGATGATGCCGCAACCGGATTCCGGCTACGCGCGCCTGCCGGACGCCAGGCGACCGGCGTTCGGCGCCGCCTGTTTCTGCCGGGTCTTCAGGATATAGAGGAGGGGATGCTTTCCCGTCCGCTCCAGGACGGAACCGGGCTGGAGGGTGTAGCCGTATTCCGCGATCCGGGCCGACAGGAACGCGGGATCCGCGTCCGACGTGAATCCGACGCAGAGGGATCCGTCCTCCCGGAGCCAGTTGCGGCCCTCCTTCAGGAAACGGTCGAGGCACTCGTAGTTCTCGGAGGTGACGGCCCGGTCCAGGTCGTCGGCGGGCTTTTCCCCGAACACGGGGGGGTTCCAGAAGATGACGTCGAAGCGCTCGTCCTCGCGCAGGGCGCCGAACAGGTCGCCCTGCCGGAAGTCGATCTTGCCCGCGATGCCGTGGTTGGCGGCATTCAGCCGGGCGCAGCGGATCGCCTCCCTGATGAGGTCCGTCCCCACCACCCGGATCCCGCGTTCCAGATGCAGGAGCACCGGCAGGATCCCGTGTCCGGTGCCGATCTCGAGGAAGGCCTGGTCGTCCCGCAGGGGGAGCTTCCGGAAGAAGAAGTCCAGCGCGACGGCGCCCGACAGGAACACTCCCGGCAGGACGGTGAACGTGCGCTCGCGGACGACGAGCGGGGTCGGCTCCCGGATCGTCCGCAGGAAATCCAGGTAGGCTTTCGTCTGGTTCGGGATATCCAAGTGGCTCTCGTCCCCGAGCATACAGATCCTGCCGCCGAAAGCGAGGCCGGCGCCCCGGCGAGCGGCTCGTCGGTTGCGCGCCCCCCGTCCGTCTGGGATCATGCCCGCGATGGACGACGCGCGGTCGTTCCTGGCGGACCTTCGGCGCGAGGTGGCGGCAACCGCCGCGGTGGGACACTCGCTCCTGGGGCGGATGTCGACCGATCCGCGCGCGCGCGCCGATTTCCGTGTGATCGCCGGGCAGCACTATCCGCTGGTGACGGTCTTCACGCGGTATCTGGAGATTCTCCTTCTCTCGGCGCCCGATTCCGACGGGAAGTCATGGCTCGCGAAGGTCCTCGTGGACGAGTACGGCGAGGGGTCGCGGGGTCTCGACCATGCGGCCCTGTACCGCCATTTCCTGCGGGCGACCGGCATCCCCGAGGGGGGGGAAAGGAGCATTCCGCTCCATCCGAATGTCGTCGAGTTCATTTTCGAGCACCTGCGGCTCGTCTCGCGGGAGCCGTTCCTCGTCGGGCTGGGGGCCGTCGGGCCCGGCCACGAGTGGGCGATCCCGGACATGTTCGCCCGGATCATCGGCGGCCTGAAAGGGGCCGGGTTCGCCGACCGGGAGATCGAGTATTTCCTCCTGCATGTCGAGCAGGACAAGGACCACGGGGCGTGGCTGGAGGAGGCGCTTGCCCGATACGCCGTGACCCCCGAGGCGCGCGCGCGGATCCGCAAGGGGGCCCTTGCGTCCCTTGCGGCGCGGGAGCAGTTCTGGTGGGGGGTGGCGGACAAGCTGAACGCGGCGCGCGCCGCGGAGCGCACGGGGCTTCCCCCGAGCACCGCCGGAAGCGAGGCGCGCGAGCTGACGCTCGCGGATCTCGAGGCCCTGATCCGGCCGCAGATCGGATTCCTGTTCGACGCGCCGGCCGCTCCGGCGGGTGTCCCGAACTGGGCGGCGGCGGAGGGGCGCACGTGAGCGCCTTCGACGGCGTGCTGCTCGTCGCGTTCGGAGGTCCCACCCCGGGATGTTGCAAGGCGCACGATCCGTGTCCCGGCGAGGCGTACTGCTTCGTCGAGGGGGTCCTGGGGCGCGACACGCGCAGGACCGCCCGGGTGGAGGAGGTCGCCGCGCATTACCGGCATCTCGGCGGCTTCTCGCGGTTCAACGAGTTCACGGCGGCCCAGGGCGAGGCGCTCGGGGCGGAGCTCGCGCGGCGCGGGCTCCACCTGCCCGTCCATGCCGGATACCGGCA
This sequence comes from uncultured Planctomycetales bacterium, assembly GCA_964455625.1. GTDB lineage: Bacteria > Planctomycetota > SBBH01 > SBBH01 > SBBH01 > SBBH01. Next base: position 77,689 of record CAYVXZ010000006.1, read on the forward strand.
CTGGAGCCCGTTCGTGAAGGACGTGATGGCGGACCTTGCCGCGCGCGGGCACCGGAGGCTTCTCGCGATCGTCCTGGCGCCGCACCAGTCGACCGTCAGCTGGGACTGGTACCTGAAGGTGGTCGCCGAGGCGCGCGATCCCCTGGGCGACAAGGCCCCCGAGGTGGCGTTCCTGGATCCCTGGTGGACCCACGACGGCTTCGTGGCGGCGTGCGCCGGGCGCGTGACCGAGGCGGCCGCCGCCTGGGGGCCGGGGTGGCAGGAACGCGCCGCGCGGGCGGAGCTTGTCTTCACGGCGCACGCGATCCCGCATGCCATCGCGCGGACCGGGCCGTACGTCCGGCAGTTCACGGAGACGGCCGGGGCGGTCGCGCGGAAGCTCGGACGCCCTTTCTCGCTCGCCTTCCAGAGCGGCCCGGAGAATCCGTCGATCCCGTGGACCGGTCCCGATATCGTCGAAGTGATCCGGGAGAAGGCCGGAAAGGGGAGGGATTTCATCGTCGCGCCGGTCGGGTTCCTGTGCGACAACGTCGAGGTCCTCTATGACCTGGATGTCGCGGCGCGCGGGGAGGCCGAATCGCGCGGGTCCGGGTTCGTCCGGGCGGGAACGGTCGGGACGCATCCGGCGTTCATCGGGATGCTCGCGGACCTCGTGCTGGCGCGGTCCCGGGCCGTCCGCCGGGCGTCGTGAGCGCCGTGTCGGCGCGCGCGGGGCATCTCCTGCTCATCCTCGGGGCCGTCGCCGCCCTCTACGGCGGGACCTTAAGGTATCCCTTCATTTTCGACGACGACGGCGCGATCGCGCGGAACCCCTCGATCCGGGAGCTGGGGCGCCTGGACCAGGTGCTCTCCCCGCCGTTCGGGACGACCGTCTCGGCGCGACCCGTCCTGAACCTGACCTTCGCCCTCAATCATGCGATCGGGGGGCTCGACCCCTCCGGCTACCGCCTCGTCAACGTCATGATCCACGCCGGGGCCGCGCTGCTCCTGTACGGGATCGTGCGGCGGACCCTCGCGATGCCGCCTCTGGCCCGACGCTTCGCGCCGGACGCTTCGCGTCTGGCGTTCATGGCCGCGCTCCTCTGGGCGATCCACCCGGTCCAGACGGAAAGCGTCACCTATGTCGTCCAGCGCGCCGAGTCCCTGGCGGGCTTCTTCTATCTCCTGACGCTCTACGCGCTCGTCCGGGTCGCGCAGGGGCAGGCCGGAGCCGCGCGTGCCTGGCCCTGGGAGGCCCTCGCCGCCGTCTCGTGCGCGCTCGGGATGGGGACGAAGGAGGTGCTGGCGACGGCCCCCCTGGTGCTTTCCGTCTACGACAGGATCTTCCTGGCGGATTCCTGGCGGGAGGTGTTCGCGCGCCGCGCGCGCCTGCACGCGATGTTCGCGGCGTGCCTGATGATCCCCGCCGCGCTCGCCTTCGGCTCGAGCCACGCCGAAGTCAGCCGCGGCCTCCTGCGCGTGGTGACGCCGTTCCAGTACGCGGCAACCCAGACGGGGGCGATCGTCCACTACCTGCGCCTCTGCCTCCTGCCGGCAGGGCAATGCCTCGACTACGTCTGGCCGATCGCGCTTCGGTGGGAGACCTGGCTTCCGACGGCGCTCTTCGTGGCGGGGCTCCTCGCGGGCATCGCGGCGCTGGCGCGCCGGGTCCCCGCCGCGGGTTTTTTGGGACTCTGGTTCTTCGCGATCCTGGCCCCGACCTCGAGCGTCATTCCCCTGGCGGATGTCGCCTTCGAGCACCGGTTGTACCTGCCGTCGGCGGCGGTCGTCGTGGCGGCGGTCCTCGCGGGGCATGCGGCGATCGGGCAGCGCGGCGCGGGACGTCCCGCCCTCTGGGCGGCGGGGACGGCCGTCGCATGCCTCTTCTCCCTGACGGCGGCGCGCAACCGGCACTATGCGAGCGACGCCGCCGCCTGGCGGGAAGTGATCCGCGATATCCCGGCCAACCCGCGCGCCCGGAACAACCTGGGAAACGCCTTCTACCAGGGAGGGCGCTCCGACACGGCCCTGCCCCAGTTCGACCGGGCGGTCACGCTCCGGCCTGATTACGCCGACGCCCACTTCAACCGGGGAGTTTCCCTGGCCAGGGTCGGGCGGACCGACGAGGCGGACGCGGCCTACCGGAAGGTGACCGACCTGGATCCCCGGCACGTCCGGGCGCACATGAATCTCGGCGCCCTGCGGATCGTGGGCGGCAGGCCCGGGGAGGCGCTCGCGCCGCTCGAGAGCGCCCGGGAGGTCGCGCCCGCCTCCGCGGACGTCCACAGCAACCTGGGGGTCGCCTATCTGATGCTGGGGCGGCTCGACGAGTCGGAAGCGGCGCTCGACCGCGCGGTCGAGCTGGATCCCCGGCATGCCGACGCCCTCTCCAACCGCGCGATCCTGCTCCGCGCGCGCGGCCGCCTCAAGGAGGCGGCCGGGGACCTCGCGCGGGTCCTCGCCATCAGCCCCTCGCATGCCGGGGCGCAATGCACGGTGGGGGAGATGCTTCTGGCCGCCGGGCACCCGGGGGAGGCGATCCGGCATTTCGAGCGCGCGCTCGCCGCCGAGCCGGGGCACGCCGGGGCGACGCGCGGGCTCTCGTCGGCCCGCGCGCTTCTCGCGGAGCCGAAATAGGAAATCACTTGAGGGCGAGGACCTCCGCGAGGATGCGGCCTCCTCCGGCCCGCGGGGCGTCCGGCGCGGTTTCCGCGAGGCCGCGCCGGCCCCACAGGCAGGTCGCGAGGCGTCCGGCCCCCGACACGACGAACACCGCCAGGAACGGCGTCAGGGGGCCCTTCCCCGCGAGATGGCGCATCGTCAGGTCCCCGCCCAGGGCCCCCAGGCAGTCGCAGAGGCTGCGGAACGAGAAATAGACGGCGGCCCGCGCGGTGCGCTCCGCGGGCCGGGTCAGCTCCAGGACATAGGGCAGTTCGGCGAGCTCGATACCGCCCCAGAAGATGCCGTTCACGACCTGGACGGCCACAAGGTACCGCCAGTCGCTCGAGAAGATCCACAGGACGGGGATGAGCGCCGTGAGGGCACCCGACACCAGGATCACCGACCGGTTTCCGTAGCGCGCGGACGCCCGCGCCCAGGCGGGAAGGAACAACATCCGCGCCGGGAACGGGATCGCCAGGATCCACGCGATCTCCCAGTAGTCCAGATGCACCATCCGCATGTACGGGGCGAAGTACGGGGCGGAGACGAAGAGGGCCAGGTGGAAGATGCCGTAGAACGCCGTGGCGAGCGCGAAGGGAGAGAGGCCCGCTCCCGGCCGCGGGGGCGGGAGCGAAGGGGCGGCGTCGACCCCGTGGCCCACGGCCGGCTCGTGCTTGAGGGCCAGGCAGACGACCGACAGGAAGCGGAAGGCCGCCGCGGCCCAGAAGATCTTCCGGAAGGCCTCGATCTGCTCCGCGACGGGCATCGTCTCGTGGCCGGCGAGCCACCATCCCATGGCGATGATGGAGAGGAATTCGCACGCCTGGCAGGGGAGCGACCGGAAGGCGGAGAAGCGCGCGCGGTGGAGCGGCGGCACGAGATCCCCGAACCAGGAGAGCCAGATCGGGATCGTGACGAACCACCCGATGTTCTGCACCGTCGTGATCGCGAGCAGCGCGGCCTCGCGCCCCTCATCCAGGCGCGACACCCAGGGGATCGCGGCCCACCCCGCGACCTGGACCATGCATCCGGCCAGGACCGCGCGCTTCCGGCTTCCGCAGAGGCGCTCCAGGGCCGGGGAGAGGAGCTGGGAGGCGGACCCCGCGAGGATCGGGAGGGTCGCCACGAGTCCGATCACGAGGTTCGACATCCCGAGCGCCACCGCGTAGAGGGGGATCGCGCAGCTTCCCATGCCGTTCATGAGGCAGAAGAACATCCCGTCGAGCGTGGACCACGCGAGGGCGCGCCGCACGCGCAGCGGGGCATCGTCGAGGTAGCCGGGAAGGAGGCGCATGCGGGAACTCACGGGATCGGACGGGAGAGGCGCGGCCCGACCTATTTCGGGTCGGTCCCGGCCGGCGCCGTCGGGGCGGCCGGGGTGTCGGGGACGGGCGCCGCTTTCGGCGTGGCCCCTTCGGCGGGGCGGGGGCGGAAGCTGTCGGGGCGGACGAGCCTCGGCGTGTAGATCGAAAGAAGGGCGGCCGGCGCGTCGCCGGTCTTCCGGAACCCGTGCACGAGATTCCGCGGGACCACGAACAGGTCTCCGGGCTTGGCCGGGTGCTCGATCCCTCCGAGGTTGAAGACGCCCGTCCCCGAAAGGACGTGGATGATCTCGTCATGCTCCGCGTGGTAGTGGAGCTGGGCGACCCCGTTCACCTGCATCAGGATCACGGTGTGGTCGTCGTTGTCGGCGAGGGTCGTGCTCTTTCCGGGCGCGTCGGGTGGGACCGGGTCCTGCTCGAGCGCCGCGAGGACGTTCACCGAGCGGGCGTCCGCCGGCGCGGCGCGATCCGGCCCGTCCTGCCGGACGCATCCGGCCAGGAGCGCCGCGAGGGCGAGGAAGAGACGGGGCCGGGCGGTCATTCCGACGCCTGGGCGAAGCCGAGAGACCGGAGGGTGTCTCGCAGGGTCTTCGCGGAAGCGGCCAGCTCGTCCTGCGGCGCCTCCGCGACAGGGCGCCCGAAGTTGACGTCCTGGAGCGTCCAGAGAGGGCACAGGTGGATGTGGACGTGAGGCACCTCGAGTCCCACCACCATGACGCCGACCTTCTTGGGGCTGAACGCCTTCTGGATCCCCTTGCCGACCGACTGGGATACGGCCATCAGGTGCGAGACGGCGTCCGCAGGAAGGTCCAGCCAGTTGTCCACCTCGCGCCGCGGGACGACGAGGGTGTGGCCCGCGCGCAGGGGGCGGATCGTCATGAAGGCGACCGCGTGGGGATCCCGCCAGACGAAATGCCCGGGCAGTTCTCCGGTGATGATCCGCGTGAAGAGGCTCGGCACGGCGCGGAAGTATATCGGACGGGGCGCTGTTTTTCGCCCCCTCGAAATACCGTTTGCCCCCTTCCGGCCCTTCCGTTCCGGACTACAATCATGAATATGCTCAATCGCCTGCTGGCCGTGACGTTCGTCTGGGCGCTTTTCGGACAAGCGGTCCTGCGGGCCGCGCCGCCGGCCGGCGCCTACAACCTCTACGAGGTCAAGAACGAGAAGACGCACACGCTCCGTTACGAGGTGATCGCCCAGGCGGAGGCGGGAGGCGCGGCCTCGAACGACGTCGACGCGCAGGGGGATCACTGGCGTCTGGTCAGCACCTTCGCCACGAAGACGGCCGCCGACAAGCGCCGGGGAGAAATGGAGAAGGAGAATCTCGTCTGGGGGGTCTTCAAGGTGAAGAGCCCCGCGGGTGACGAGCGCTACGCCATGGAGCGCGTCTCGAAGAATCATCCCAAGAAAGCGTCCCGGGGCGGGGAGTCCTGGACGCTCATGCGCAAGTGCGATTCCGAGGAAAAGGCGCGCGAGGCGGTCGCGAAGGAGAACGAGAAAGAGAAGGAGAAGAAGTAGGCGTTATTTCAGGAACTGTTCGTAGTCGAAGTCCGTGTCCTTTCCCCGTCGAGCCTTGAGTTCAGTCAGGATCGCCCGCTTGCGTTCGGGGGGGGATGAAGCCCAGAGGGTGATCTCGTCCGACGTCCGCGCGCACCCCAGGCAAAAGCCGCTTGAGCGATCGATGACGCAGATACCGACACACGGAGAGGGGGGATGATTGATCTCGTCCATGTCTGTGGATCCGGCCGGATTCTAATGCGTAACCACAACAAGTAAAAGATTTGTCTGAATCTGCCGTACCGATCTGCTTATTTTTCTGGATTGAATCTGACGTTCACGTTAGAGTGATTATATGGTCAAGGTCTCTCCCGACACGCTCTTGAGGATCGGCGAGCTGTCGCGCGCCGCGCGCAAGACCGTCCGGACCTTGCGTTACTACGAGGAGCTGGGGCTCCTGGAGCCGGCGGATCACACCAAGGGGGGATTCCGCCTCTACGGCCGCGACGCCCTGAAACGGATCGCCCTCATCGAGCAGCTCCAGGAGCTGGGGTTTCCCCTGGAGCGCATCCAGGAGATCCTCTCGGTCTGGCGCCGCGGCCAGAGGGGGGAGGATGTCGCGGAGCGCCTGCGCGGGTATTTCGGGGAGGGACTCAAGGATCTCTCGGCCCGGATCACGCGACTCCAGAAGGCGCGGACCGACATGCTCGACGCCCTCCATTTCCTGACCGCCTGCCGCACCTGCCAGGACATTCCGGCGGCCGACCACTGCGGCGGTTGCCAGAAGGGGGACCATACGGGGCACCTGCCTCCGATCATGGACGCCCTTGCGGGAGGACGCTGATGAAGGCCGCCGAAGCCGGAAAACCCGGGATCGGGGACCTCGCGGGGGGGGAATACAAGTACGGGTTCGTCAGCCCCATCGAGGCGGACGCCATCCCGAAGGGGCTTTCCGAGGAGGTCGTCCGGCTTATCTCCGCCAAGAAGGAGGAGCCCCCTTTCATGCTGGAGTGGCGCCTCAAGGCGTATCGCCACTGGCTTTCGATGAAAGAGCCGGCCTGGCAGAACGTGACGTACCCGAAGATCGACTACACCGACATCATCTACTACTCGGCGCCCAAATCGCCCAAGGACCGTCCGAAGAGCCTCGACGAGATCGATCCGGAGATCCTGAAGATGTACGACAAGCTCGGGATCCCCCTCAAGGAGCGGGAGGCGCTCGCGGGCGTCGCCGTCGACGCGGTCCTCGACAGCGTGTCGGTGGCGACCACGTTCAAGGACAAGCTCTCGGCCCTGGGGATCATCTTCTGCTCGTTCTCGGAGGCGGTGAGGGAGCATCCCGATCTTGTCCGCAGGTACCTGGGTTCCGTCGTCCCCTACACGGACAATTTCTTCGCGACGCTGAACTCCGCCGTCTTCAGCGACGGCTCCTTCGTCTACATCCCGAGGGGGGTCCGCTGTCCGATGGAGCTCTCGACCTATTTCCGGATCAACGCGGCGGACACGGGGCAGTTCGAACGGACGCTCATCGTCGCCGACGAGGGGAGCACCGTCAGCTACCTCGAGGGATGCACCGCCCCCAAGCGCGACACGAACCAGCTGCACGCCGCGGTGGTGGAGCTCGTCGCGCTCGGGGACGCCACGATCAAGTACTCGACCGTCCAGAACTGGTATCCCGGCGACAAGGACGGCAAGGGGGGCATCTACAATTTCGTCACCAAGCGCGGCAAGTGCGCGGGCGCGCGCTCGAAGATCTCCTGGACGCAGGTCGAGACGGGGTCGGCCATCACCTGGAAGTACCCCTCCTGCATCCTCCAGGGGGACGATTCGACGGGCGAGTTCTACTCGGTCGCCGTCGTCAACAACCGCCAGCAGGCCGACACCGGCACGAAGATGATCCACATCGGAAGGAACACGAAGAGCACGATCGTCTCGAAGGGGATCTCCGCCGGGAAGGGGCAGAACACCTACCGGGGGCTCGTCAAGATCCTCAAGGGGGCCGCGAACGCCCGCAACTACTCGCAGTGCGACTCGCTTCTCATGGGGAGCGCCTGCGGCGCGCACACGTTCCCGTACCTCGAGGTGAAGAATTCCACCGCGCGCGTCGAGCACGAGGCCTCGACCTCCAAGATCGGCGAGGACCAGATCTTCTACTGCCGCCAGCGCGGCCTCTCCGCCGAGGACGCGGTGAACATGATCGTGAACGGCTTCTGCAAGGAGGTGTTCCGTGAGCTTCCGATGGAGTTCGCGGTGGAGGCGCAGAAACTGCTGTCGGTGAGCCTGGAAGGGAGCGTGGGATGAGCGTGCCGCTCCTGGAGGTCAGGGGGCTCAAGGTCCGGGTCGCCGGGAAGGAGATCCTCAAGGGGGTCGATCTTGTCGTCCGGGCCGGCGAGACCCACGCCATCATGGGGCCCAACGGCTCCGGGAAGAGCACCCTCTCGCACGTCCTGGCGGGACGCGAGGGGTACGAGGTCACGGACGGCGCCGTCCTCTACCGCGGAAAGGACCTCCTGGGGCTTCCGGCCGAGGAGCGCGCGCGGGAGGGGGTGTTCCTCGCGTTCCAGTATCCGGTCGAGATCCCCGGCGTGAACAACGCCTACTTCCTCAAGGCCGCCGCCAACGCCGTCCGCAAGCACCGGGGCCTTCCGGAGCTCGACGCGATGGAGTTCCTGGCCCTCATGAAGTCGAAGGTGAAGGCGCTCCAGATGGACGAGAAGCTCCTCTCGCGTCCCGTGAACGAGGGGTTCTCGGGCGGCGAGAAGAAGCGCAACGAGATCCTCCAGATGGCGATCCTGGAGCCGGCGCTCGCCGTCCTCGACGAGACCGATTCCGGTCTCGACATCGACGCCCTCCGGATCGTCGCCCAGGGGGTGAACGCCCTCAAGGGGCCGGAGCGGGCGATGGTCCTCGTGACCCACTACCAGCGGCTCCTCGACTACATCGTCCCGGATCATGTCCACGTCCTCCTGGAGGGGCGGGTCGTGAAATCGGGCGGGCGCGAGCTGGCCCAGGAACTGGAAAAGAAGGGTTACGCCTGGATCGAGCAGGATCTCGGGAAGGTCCGGGCAGGGGCGGCGTCGTGATCGACGCGGCGGCCGGCGTCGCCGCCTTCCAGGCGGATTTCGCGCGGCTCGAGAGGTCCCTTCCCGGCGCCAGCGGGGCGCTCGGCGCCCTGCGCCGCCGGGCCATGCACCTTTTCGCGAAGACCGGCTTTCCCACGACCCGCGACGAGGAATGGCTTTTCACCGACGTGCGCCCCATCGCGTCGCGCCGGTTCCTGCCGGCCGGAGACGCGGGGACCGCCCCCGCGCGCCTGCCGGACCGGGGGGCCTGGCTCTCGCTCGTCCCGCACCGGATCGTCTTCCTGAACGGGCGTTACCTCCCGGAGCTCTCGAGCCGCGTGTTTCCCGCGGGGGTCCGGGTGGCAAGCCTGTGCACGGCCGGCATCCCGGCCGGGCTTCCGCTCGGCGCCGCCGCCGATTGCGGCGCCACCCCGTTCGTGGCCCTGAACACGGCGCTGTTCGCCGACGGGGCGCTGGTCGAGACGGATGCCCGGACCGCGGTCGAGGGTCCTGTCCATGTCATTTTCGCGACCGATTCCGCAAGCCCCGTGGCGGTCCATCCGCGGCTCCTGGTGCGCGCGGGGGAGGCGTCGCAACTGACCCTGGTCGAGAGCCATATCGGGACGGGATCCTATTTCGCGAATGCCGTCGCCGAGATCGACCTGGCCGACGGGGCGGTCGTGGAGCACGTGCGGCTCCAGGACGAGTCCCCGGACGCCTTTCACGTCGCCTTCACGGCGGTCCGGCAGGCGCGCGGCGCCGACTACGCCTCGCATGCGATCGCGCTGGGGGCGAGCCTCTCCCGGCACGACCTGGCGGTCCTCCTCGACGGGGAGGGGGCCTCCTGCGTGGCGAACGGCCTGTATCTCGCCGACGGCGCGCGCCACGTCGACAACCATACGTCGATCGACCATGCGCGGCCGCGCTGCAGCAGCCTCGAGCTCTACAAGGGGATCCTGGGTGGCCGGGCTTCCGGGGTCTTCAACGGCAGGATCGGCGTCAGGAAGGACGCGCAGAAGACCGACGCCCGCCAGACGAACCGGAACCTCCTCCTGTCGGAGGACGCGGTGATCAACACGAAGCCCCAGCTCGAGATCAACGCCGACGACGTGAAGTGCAGCCACGGGGCGACGATCGGACAGCTCGACGACAGCGCCCTCTTCTACCTGCGTTCCCGGGGCCTCGCGGAGGAGGACGCCCGGGGGCTCCTGATCGGCGGATTCGCCGGAGAGATACCGGCGCGGATCCGGTCGGCCCCGCTTCGCAAGGGGCTCTCGGCCGTCCTGGGAGGGCGCCTGCCGGGAAGCCTCGCCGCGGCGATGGCGCTGGGGGGGGATATCGCGTGATCGAGGACCTGCGCGAGCTCTACCAGGAGACGATCCTGGACCACAACCGGAACCCCCGGAACTTCCGGAAGATCGAGCCGGGGGCGCGCCGGGCGGAGGGGACGAACCCCCTCTGCGGCGACAAGGTGAACGTCTATCTTGCGCTCGACGGCGACACCGTACGGGACGTCTCCTTCGAGGGGGCCGGCTGCGCGATCTCGACCGCTTCCGCCTCCGTGATGACCGAGGTCCTGAAGGGGAAGTCCCGGGCGGAGGCGGAGACGCTCTTCGCGTCCTTCCACGGGATGCTGACGGGCGGCGCGACCCCCGACGTCGATTCCCTCGGGAAGCTGGCGGTGTTCGCCCGCGTGAGCGATTTTCCGATGCGCGTCAAATGCGCGACGCTCGCATGGCACACGATGCAGGCCGCTCTCAAGGGCGAGAAGAACGCCGTTTCAACGGAGTGAACGACATGGAAAACCCGAAACCCGCGGTTCCGAATCCTCCCGCCTCCGCCCCGGCCTCCACGCCGCCGGCGAATGACCCCGCCGACCCGCGGGAGCGCCTGAAGCAGGACGTGATCGGCATGATCAAGACCTGCTACGACCCGGAGATCCCCGTGAACATCTGGGAGCTGGGGTTGATCTACGACATCGCCCCGGACCTGGCCACGGGGGACGTCCAGGTGAAAATGACCCTCACGTCTCCCAGCTGTCCGGCGGCGCAGTCCCTTCCCCCCGAGGTGGAGGCGAAGGTGAAATCGGTTGCCGGCGTGAAGACCGCCAAGGTGGAGGTGGTCTGGGATCCTCCCTGGACTCCCGAGAAGATGAGCGAAGCCGCAAAATTAGAGTTGGGAGTAATGTAAGTGCCCGCATTTCGCGTATCACAGGCCATCTGCGGCGTTGCTCGATGCGGCAGGGGCTTTCCATGATCGACGCCGCACTCGTGCCTTGTAACCGAGGGGACGCTCCGCGACTGCCTCCTGACCGATGGCCGGTTCGAATCGCTCGTCGTGATGCCCTTGCTGGAGGGGGGGATGACGGGGGGCGTCAGTCGTAAATATCCCGGCGCAGGCCGATCCGGATGACGTCCACGACGAGCCGCGACTCCTCGATGTGGTAGATGACCCGGTAGTAGCTGACCGCCAGGCGCCGGTATCCCGTGAACTCGCCCAGAAGCGGCTTTCCCAGGTGGGGATTTCCGGCCAGGAGCCCGATCTTCCTGCGGATGATCCGCTTGATCCTGGCATCGACCTTCGGGTCGACGAAGAAGTCGAGGGCCTCCTGGCGCAGGACGACCCTGTATTCCTTACGAACCACGTTTGAGCAAGCGGTCGACCTCGGCCAGCGAATACGTCCGCCCTCCCTTGCCGGCCCGGTGACGGCGGATCGCCGCCATCGCTTTCGGGTCGGAGAGGGTTTCGAGCGTCGCCAGGAGGGAGTCATAGAGGTCGGACGACAGGAGGACCGCCTCCCGATCCCCCTTCAAGTGGATGCGAATCTCCTCTTCCCCGTCGGCGACCTTGAGAAGGGTCTTCTTCCAGTGGTTCCGGACCTCCGTCGAGAGCATCGTCTTCATGGCCTGATTATGACATAAAAGTGTCACTTCTCAATCCGGATTCACCTTGATGCGGCCGGGGAGCCCGGCCTCCGCTACCGGAACACCCGGATCGGGAGGATGGTCATGGGGAGCCCCTCCCACTGCAGGCGGTTCTGGATGGCGGATCCCGTCTCGTTGTGCAGGATGTGCTGGTACCAGCGCTCCTTCTGGAAGACGAGCTTCCCGCCGAAGACGACCGCGCGCGGGAACTGCTTGGCCACCTTGACGCACAGCTCCGCCGCCGTCTCGACGACGTCGGTGCCGACCGACATCTCGTAGAGGGCCGGCATCCCGATCCGCCGCGCGAGATCCGTGTAGCGCTTGAGGTCCCGCTCGACGTGGTCCTTCAGCTGCTGCAGCGCCTCGTGCCCCTTGAAGTTCCCCGAGTCGACCGCTCCCACCGAGACGAAAACGAGGTTCTTGAAGTGCCCCGGGAAGTTCTTGAGGATCGAGAAGACGGTGTGGATCCCCACGCCGCCGTAGTTCCCGACGAGGATGATCGCGGTGGGGGCCTGGGGATCCAGAGGCGGGATCACCTTCGGCTCCTCGAGCGGGAGGTGCGCCGTCAGCCGGTCCAGCTGGTGCATCTTCCGGTGGACGGTGCCGTAATAGTGGCGGATCCAGAGGCAGACGGCGCAGAGCCCTCCCGTCAGGATCAGCGTCATCCAGCCGCCCATCGTGAATTTCTCGTAGACCATCATCAGGAGGATCGCCGAGCAGAGGATGAACCCCGCCACGTGGACCCAGATCTCGCGGAGCCGGCGCTGCAGGCAGAGGCGCAGCATCGAGAGTTCGGAGAGACAGAACGTGATGAACACGTTGATGCTGTACATGACGACCAGGACGTGCGTGTTCCCGTCCGTGTAGAGGAGCGCCGCGAGCGCGCCCATCCCGAAGAGGAGGACGCCGTTCTGCATCGTGAGCCGGTCCGAGAGGGCGCTGAAGCGCTTGGGGAGCCAGCCGTCCACGGCCATGGTGGCCATGACGCGCGGGCCGTCGATGAACCCGGTCTGCGCCGCGATGAAGAGGAGTCCTGTCGTCGAGAGGAGCGTCGCGCCGACGAGAAGCCAGGTGAGCGTGGCGGATCCCGTGACGGCGACCGAGAAGGTATCCTTCGCCAGGATCGCGTTCAGGGTCTGTCCCTCGGCAGGCCGGATACCTGCCAAGAGGTAGCAGAGAAGGAGCCCGGCGGACGTGATCGCCAAGGAAGCCGCCATGTAGAACATGGTGCGCTTGCCCATTTCGGCCCTTGGTTCCCGCAAGGTCGCCACGCCGTTCGAGACCGCTTCGATTCCGGTGTAGGTGCCGGCACCCATCGAGTAGGCATGCAGGAAGACGGCCGCCAGACCGAAGAATCCGAGCGTGTCCCAGCCGTCCGCGAGCCCTTGCGAAACCGAAGAGGCTGTTGCCGGCAGGTCGCCGGCATGGAGTCCCACGCTCATCAGGAGCATCACGGCATGGCTGACGACGAAGGCGAAGAAGACCGGGGAGACGGCGATCACCGACTCCTTGACGCCCCGCAGGTTGAGGACGAGGAGAAGCAGGATCGCGAGGAACTCGACCGGGAGTTTCAGGAAGCGCCATTCGGGGGAGAGGAAGCTGAACAGGGCGTCGCCGCCCGCCGCGATCGAGACGGTGATGGTGAGGACGTAGTCGATGACGAGGGCGGAGCCCGAGACGAGCCCCGGCGTGGGGCCGAGAACCTTCGATGCCACGACGTACCCGCCGCCGCCGGACGGGAAATGCTCGATGATCCGGCTGTACGCCACCGAGATGATCGAGATCGTGGCGACGACCGCGATCATGAGGAGGGGGACCAGGTACAGGTGCTCGCCCAGCATCCGGAATGCTTCTTCCGGGCCGTAGGCCGAGGAAGACATCCCGTCCGCACCCATCCCGACCCACGCCAGGACCGGGATCAACGAGACCTTGTGGAAGAGGGTCCGGTCCCAGAGATTTTTCGGGGCGCCGATAATCCTTTTGCGGGTTCTCTCCCACCAGGTTTTCTCGTCCGGGTGGACGCCGACGGGAGGGGAGACCTGCTGGTCTTCCTTGATGGGGTCCACGCCGGCGGCGCTCCTGGATTGTTCCGGGGTGGGGGTCATGGAGTAGGTCGGGGTTCCGGAGACAGTCCCGGAAAGGAAATTATAGAAAGGGACAGGAAGAAATCAAGACGCCACCTGGGATACAACCTTTTTATTATCAATATGTTGTGAATCTGTCGTGCTCGTCGATTGGAGGTATAGTAGTCGTCCATGGACAAGGAAACCGCCTGGATCGGATCGGCCGTGGTCTTCGTGGCCGGAGCGATCCTGGTGGGAGTCAGCGTCACCAGGGACGGGACGCTGGACGAGGGGATCGAGGCGGGGGAGGAGTGGGTCCGGCCCGAGGGGACTCCCGAGGAGCTGGCCGAGACCCTCTCGGTCGCGGAACTTGCCGGGCGCTGGTCGGTGTTTCCCGGGCGGGAATCCAACCTCGGGCTCCATGCCGACTACGCCCGGGCGCTGGGGATCCTGGGGGCCGATGCCGCCGGGGCGGTCCCCGATCTCGCTCCGTATGCGACGCATGAGGATCCCGGGATCCGGAAGGCGGTTCTCGAGGCGCTCGCGCGCATGGGAGAAGAAGGGCTTCCCCATCTGCTGGACGCGATCGGTCACGGAGCCCTGGCCGACCGCCAGGCGGGGGACGTCCGGTGGGACGCCGCGCAGGCGCTCGCGGGGATGGACCCGGTCCCCGCATCCGCGGTCGAGCCGGTCGTGGAGCGGCTGGTCCTGTTCGAGGAGAGCGTTCTCGCGCGCAAGAGCCTTGCCGTGGCGCTGGCGCGCGTCGATCCGTTCCCGATCGCGGCCCTGGCCCGCGTCCGTGACGCGTACTACGAGCGCTCCGAGGATGAGGGGCTCTCGGTCGCCGAGACCGCCATCCTCCGGACGGTGAATCTTGCCCTCCAGGGGGTTCGGCCGGAGCCCGAAGGAAACGACGCCGGGGACTCCGGCGAGGCGGAGCCCGGGGAAGCAGGGGAAGAGGAGCCGAACGCCTCCGTCGAGGAGGAATAGCTTCTACCGGGGTTGTTCCCGCTCGAGAGACTCCCGCGTCACATCGCCGTGGCTTCCGTGCCAGGCGACGGAGAGGTCCGGCCGCAGCCAGATCGCCTGCGGCGACTCGTGGACGACCCCCAGCTCGGCGGCGATCGCCCGGCTCAAGGGGCGGGCGTCCACCACATGGATCCGCGCGACCGTCACGGGCGCGTCGGCGGGGAGAGCGCGGAGCCAGTCGCCGAACTCCCGTTCGGCCTCGCCGCTCACCGGTCAGGTGGGGCTGTACTTGAAAAGCAGGACGGGCGACGTCCCGCGGGCGTCGGCCTTGAGCCGGTCCCAGTCGGGGGGCGCCGCCAGTTCCCGGATCCGGATCGCGCGGCTATCCGGTGGCATCGGCCGCCCGTGTCTCGATCCGGATCTCGCCGGCGAGCGTCTTGTGGACGGGACATTTTCCCGCGATCTCGAGGAGGCGCGTCCGCTGCTCGGCGTCGAGGCCCCCGGAGAGGCGGATCGCGCGCCGGATGACGGTCGATTCACCCTCCTTTTCCAGGGTCAGGTCCACCTCGACCCGTTCCAGGGGCCAGCCCTTGCGTTCGGCGTACATCTTCAGGGTCATCGACGTGCACGCCCCGAGCCCCGCGAGCACCAGCTCGTGGGGGGAGGGAGCGGCGTCGCCCCCTCCGTTCGTCGCGGGCTCGTCGGCGGCGAGGCGATGCCGTCCGATCTGGATCTCCTGGCCGAACTTTCCTGATCCCGTCCGGACCTTCACCGTTTCCATGGAACCCTCCTTCGGACCTGTGCGCACGGGGCGCGGGATTGTCAGCGGCATCGCGGAATATTCCGCGAAGTGTATCACGCGTTCCGGCCGTTCCCGCCACGGACGGGACATGGCGCGCCGCTTGCGAAGCCACTCCGCAAAGGAGGGATTCATGGAAAAGGAGACATGTTCCGGGAAGGCGCGCGCGGTGTGGCTGGCGGTCGCGGCGCTGATGGCCTCGCCGTACCTGTTCGGGCCGCTCGCCGCGGGGGACCTGTGGGCGTCCGTGGCGACGGCGGGACTCGCCCTGCCGGCGGTTCTCGTGGTGGCGACGCTCCTCACGGTGACGGCGTTCACCGGCGACGAGGCGTAGCATCCAACGCGGTACGGGCCGCGCGCGTTATACTGGCATCATGGCCTTCACGGCGCTGGCCGGGCGATTCTGGCGACGGTGGGGGTATCCGGTCCTCCTGCCGATCGCGCTCATGTGCCTCTTCCGGTCCGCCGTGGCCGACACGCGTTGGGTCCCGACCGGCTCGATGAAGCCGACGATTCTCGAGGGGGACCTCGTCCTCGTCGACAACACCGCCTTCGCCCTGCGGGTCCCGTTCACCTCGATGCGCCTGGCCGAATGGGGCGCGCCGCGGCGGGGGGACATCGTCACGTTCCCGAATCCCGTGGACGGGCGGCTCTTCGTGAAGCGCGTCGTCGGGGTCCCGGGCGATACCGTCGCGCTCCGGGGCGGGCGGCTGTGGCTCGACGGCGCCCCGGTGCCCGTCGAGGCCGCGGAGGAGGGGCGCTTCGCCGACGCCCTTCCCGGGGAGCCGTCAGGTCAGGCGTTCCGGCGCGAGCTCCTGCCTGGCTGTCCGCATGCCCTGATGACGTGGGAGGGGGCGGGGCCCGATTTCGGTCCGGTCCGCGTCCCGCCGGGCCGCCTCTTCATGATGGGGGACCACCGCACCGTCAGCTGGGATTCCCGTTCCTGGGGGCTCCTCGACGCGCGCGAGGTCTGGGGCCGGGCGTTCCGCGTCGGTGTCTCGGTCGACCCGTCGCGCGGTTTCCTGCCGCGGTGGGACCGCTTTTTCAGCCCGCTCGATTGACCAGCGTTTCGGGGGCGGTGCGTTTGAGGTCGGAGGCGAGTCCCGTCCGGGCCATCGTCCAGATCCACCACTTGGTGGGGTCGAAGTGGCGCCAGGCGTGCCCGTTGCGGTAGTCCGACGGGAAGCGGTGGTGGAAGTTGTGGTACCCCTCGCCCAGCGTGATGAACGCCGTCAGGGCGTGGTCGCGCGCCGTGACCGCGCCCCCGAACGGCTGCCTCCCGATCGTGTGCGCCACCGAGTTGATCGCGAAGGTGGCGTGGTACTGGAGCGCCAGGCGCAGGAATCCGGCCACGAGGAGCCCTCCGACCGGGTCTCCCCAGAGCATGGAGACCGAGACGGGCAGCAGGAGCGCCACCGCCGCCGCGATGGCCGGATAATGCCGGTGCTGGAACCGGACGAGGGGGTCGCGTTCGAGATCGGCGACCCCCTTCGGCGGGAGGGCGTGCCCCCCTTCCTTGAAGAGGACCCAGCCGACATGCGCCCACCAGAATCCCTTCTTGATGTTGTAGGGATCGCGATCGGTGTCGGTGTGCCGGTGGTGCCGCCGGTGGTCGGAGGCCCACATGAGGGCGCTGTTCTGCACGGAGGCGGCGCCGAAAAGGAGGTAGAAGAGCCTCAACGGCCAGCGTCCCCGGTAGGCGACGTGCGCGAAGAGGCGGTGGTAGCCGCCCGTGATCGACATCCCGCACAGGAAGAACATGACCGCCGCGAGCGCCAGGGTCGCCCACGAGAACCGGACGAACACCAGGTACGCGATCCCGAGCGCCGCGAGGACATGGACCGCCACGAGGAAAAGGGCGTTCCCCCAGTGGAACTTCAGCGGAAGGGGCGTATCAAGCGTCTCGTCGTCGCTGTCGGACACGATGCGCCCCTGACTATACAGGTTTCACGCGGCCGCGCACGGGATATCATCGGTCCGTGCCGCTCGTGATCTCCGGACCGGACGTCAGGCGCCTGCTGCCGATGCCGGCCTGCATCGAGGCGGTGGCGCGGGCGCACGCGGCCCTGGCCCGGCGCGAGGCGGTCCTTCCCGTGCGCACGCTCATGCGGCCCGAGCCGCTCGGGGGCGGGATCCTGGGGATGATGCCGGGATTCATCGGCGGAGAGGCCCCGCTCTTCGGGATGAAGGCGGTCACGGTCTTCCACGCGAACGCGGCCCGGGGCCTGCCGTCGCACCAGGGGGTCATCCTCCTCTTCTCGTCGGAGACGGGCGCCCTGGAGGCGCTGGTGGACGCCGGCGAGGTCACCGCGATCCGGACCGCCGCGGCTTCCGCCGCCGCCGCGCGGATCCTGGCCCGGAAGGACGCCCGGATCCTTGCCATCCTGGGTTCGGGGACGCAGGCCCGGACGCACCTCGCGGCGATGGCGGCGGTGCGGGATCTCGCCGAGGCGCGGATCTGGAGCCGGAGCGGGGAAGGGGCCGCGCGGTTCGCCGCGGAGTCGGCGGGCTCGTTTCCCTTCGCCGTGAGGGCGGCCCCGACCGCCGAGGAGGCGGTGCGGGGGGCGGACCTCGTGGTGACCGTCACCGCCTCCCGCGAGCCGGTGCTCGCGGGGGCGTGGCTCTCGTCTGGCGCGCACGTGAGCGCCGTCGGCGCCTGCCTCCCCGCGGCGCGGGAGCTCGACACGGACGCGGTCCGCCGGTCGTCGGTGTTCGTGGACGTGAAGGAGTCCGCGCTGCGGGAGGCGGGGGACATCCTGATCCCGATCCGCGAGGGGGCCCTGACGGAGACATGCATCCGGGCGGAGCTGGGAGATCTCGTGACGGGGGCCCACCCGGGCCGCAAGGACCCGCGGGAGATCACCCTCTACAAGTCGCTGGGCGTGGCGATCCAGGACCTCGCGGCGGCGGGTCTCGCGCTCCGGGAGGCGTGCCGCCTGGGTGTCGGGACCGGGATCTCCCTGTGATTCCGTCACTCGCCGACATCGAAGAGGCCCGCCGCGCGGCGGAAGGAATCTCTCTCCGGACGCCTCTCGTCCGCCTGGACCTGCCGGAAAGCCCTGCAGAGATCTTCCTCAAGCTCGAGACCCTCCAGCCGATCGGCTCCTTCAAGATCCGGGGGGCGGCGGGCGCGGTGGCGCGCGTCCCGCGGGACGTCGCCGCCCGGGGGTTCTGGGCCGCGAGCGCCGGCAACATGGCGCAGGGGGTCGCCTGGATGGCGCGGCGCCTGGGGGTTCCCGCGACGATCGTCGTCCCCGAGACTGCGCCGGAGGTGAAGGTGCGCGCGATCGAGCGGCTGGGCGCCAAGGTGATCCGCGTCCCCCGCGACACCTGGTGGCAGGTGTTCATGGACCGCGCCTGGCCGGGCATGGAGGGGACGTTCATCCACGCCTTCGACGATCCGGCGGTGATCGCGGCGAACGGGGCGATCGGCCTCGAGATCCTCGAGGACCTTCCCGACGTCGAGGCGATCCTGGTCCCCTGGGGCGGCGGGGGCCTCGCGTGCGGGATCGCGGCGGCCCTGAAGGGGGCCGGGTCCAGGGCCCGGGTCTACGCGACGGAGGTGGAGACGGCGGCGCCGCTCGCGGCCTCGCTCCGCTCGGGCCGTCCGGAGAAGATTCCCTACGCGCCCAGCTTCGTGGACGGGATCGGGAGCGCGGGGGTTTTCCCCTCGATGTTCGAGCGGGCCCGGGGGCTCGTCGCCGGGTCGTTCACCGCGTCGGTCACGGAGGTCGCCGGGGCCGTGAGGCTTCTCGCGGAGCGCGCGCGCGTCGTCGCCGAGGGGGCGGGGGCCTGCCCGGTCGCCGTCGCCCGCGCGGGCCGTTGCCCCGCCCGGCGGATCGCCTGCGTCGTCTCGGGCGGCAACATCGACGCCGGGACGCTCGCCGACATCCTTGCCGGACGGATCTGACCGCGGACCCGCTCGTTGAAGGAATGCCGCCTGTCTTCTAGAATCCCCGTTCCATTCCTCGGTAGCTCAATGGTAGAGCAACCGGCTGTTAACCGGTTGGCTGTAGGTTCGAATCCTACCCGAGGAGCCAAGTTGTACGGTTTGTCGAACCTTCCCCGAGCTCTGGCAGGTCGTAGATTTCCAGGGCCATCCTGTCGGGGTAGACGACAACCTCCTTGAGGATGAATTGGAGGGCTTCCGCCTTCTCCTGGGGCTCCAGCGCGTGAAAGGTGCGCTGAAAGTTCTGTAGGTGCTGGCGGGCGAGATTCGCGTCGTATTCCTTGAAGGCTCCCTCGTTGATGCGGCGTTGGAGGTCGTCCATCTGCGCCTTAAGGGTTTTTCCGGCCTCCTCCCGCTTGGTGACCTCGGCCTCCAGGCGCTCCAGGGGCAGGGTTCCCTTGCCGAAGGCGTCCATGAAGCGGGCGATCTCCTTCTCGATCTCGGCGAGGCGTCTCCTGATCTGGGCAGCCTCTTGCTCCAAGGGGCCGGACTTCTCTCGGATGTCCTGGTTGAGCGCCTCCACGGTTCCATCCAAGAAAGGTTTGTCCAAGGCTAGCTTGCAAAGATCCTCGACCACGGCACCCTCGGCGAGATCCGCATTCATACCTCGGACTTGGCAAGCGTTCTTATCGTGGTGGATTGTTCGAGTGCATCGGTAGTAGGAAATTCTGTTCACGGAGCCGTCTTTGCGACGTTTCTGCGTGTAGTGGGGAGTCAGGAACGAGCCGCAGTCCCCGCACTTAGCGAGACCTTTCAAAAGGAATGTTCGTTGGATGCGCGTCCGCTCGTGGGTGCGGTTCGGTGGTGCTGTCTGTACGCGCTTGAAAAGAGTTTCATCCACGATCGACTCGTGTTCCCCTTTGTAGGTGTGTTCCAGGAAGCGGGTCTCCCCGCAATAGACCGGATTCCGAAGGATGTGGTGTAGCACCGCCTTTCCCCATTTTCCGCCTGCTCGCGTCAGCCAGCCTCGCCGATGTAATTCCGCCCGCATTCGGGCCAGGTTGGGATCGTCGGCGAACTGCTGGAACATGAAGCGGACGACCTTCGCCTCCTCCGGGTTCACGACAAGCTTTTTGTCCTTCTTTCCATAGCCGTAAGGAGCGGTTCCTCCGTTCCACATCCCCTTTTGCGCGCGCTGGTGAAGCTTGTCGCGGGTCCGGTCGGCGGTCATTTCCCGCTCGAACTGCGCGAAATCGAGAAGGATGTTCCGCATCAGCCGCCCGGTGGGGGTGCTGGTGTCGATGCTTTGGGTGACCGAGACGAAGCAGACGTTGCTCTTCTCGAAAATCTCCATGAGGGCGTGGAAATCCTTCACGGACCGGGTGAGGCGGTCGATCTTGTAGGCGATTACCCGCTGGACCTTGCCAGAAGCGATATCGCGGAGCATGTCCTTGAGCGCGGGACGATTAAGAGTCTCGGCGGAATATCCGCCGTCCTCATAGACACGATAGACATCCCATCCCTGGCTCTTGCAGTAGGCTTCTAGGCGCTCCCTCTGTGTTTCGAGGGAGTTGTAGTCGCCATCCAGCTGACCTCGGCTTGAGACACGGGTGTAAAGAGCGCAGGCGATCATTTGCCTGACAGGTCGGACAGAAACTTCCTTCGCTTCTCTTGCTTCATGGACGCAAGGGCCTCAATCGCTTGAAGAACCTCCTCCGTATTGGGCATGGAGCGCAAGCGCGGTGGGACGATTCCAGCGAGCCAGAGAAGCTCGTCGGGGTTGAGTTGAAGAAGGCCAGCGATCTTGAGGACGATCTCCTTTGAGGGGGAGGTGCGTTCTCCCTTGAGAAGCCTGGTCAGATAACTCGGATCAACATCGATAGCCAAGGCAAGCTGCCGCGCGTTGTAACGCTTTTCCTGCATGGCTTTCTTCACCGCTCCCGAGAACGTTTCGCTCATGTCGGCATTATGAATGGCGGGGGCTTAGAGTCAACACAATTTAGTATTTAATACATCAAAGTTTTGCTTATAAGACAACAATGGTGTATGCTGCTGTTGCATGGATGAGCATAAGAACGAGCCGAGAGTTGTTCGTGTCAGGTTGCGAGAGATGCGCGAGAGACGTGGTTTGAAGCAAAGCGAGCTCGCCCAGAAGCTCGACGTTGATCGCAGCCACATCTGCAAGATCGAGAAAGGTATTCGAGCCCCGAGCCTGTCGTTACTCCATGAGATCGCCAGAATTTGCAGGTGCGGAGTTTCTGATCTTCTTTCTCCTGGAGGGCAGTCCTGACAGCTCTCTTTTTTTGCCATAGATGATGACTATTAAACCACATATTAAGATCGAGCGCCGGTTTACTCCTCTGTCTAAAGCGGAGTGGGAAGAGCGGTCTCGGCGCCTCGGGGCGCTCCTCCTGCGAGGGGCCATTCGCCTTTCGATTCGGGACAGTCCATCTCCTCCCCTCGGTGCTGTGGGGCAAGAAAACCAACCTAACGGAAAAGAGGTCGAGCATGAACGAACAGGAAATCAGGATCGACGTGAAGCGATATGAGAGCGGGAGCCTTCGGGCGTTCGCGGATGTCCTTTTTTCGAGTCCTTACGGGGAATTCACTCTCAGGGGATTCAGAGTGGTCCAAAAGGCCGACGCGGGGCCTTGGGTGGCCTTTCCATCGAATAGCTTCACCAAGGATGGCAAGGTCGTGAACAGGCCAATCATCGAGGCCGGGCCTGGATTCAAGCGCCGGATCGCCGAGGCGGTCCTGGCGGCCTATCGACAGGAGAAAGGCACGTAAATGAGCTTCCCGAGGGTCCTCAAGGGCTCTGACCCCGGGGAGGGGGCGTACGGCAGAAACCCGGTGGGGCAGGGGGCAACCTCTGCCCTGCCGGTGCCCCTTTCAAAGAGCCCTCAAGGACAGGGTGGCCGTCCTTCCCTTGATACAACAGGGAATAAGTCCTCAGAAAGGGAGCAACGAGAGCAACGTTGGCGGCAGGAGGTGGCTCGGGAACTCGGCGAGTCGGCCTATCCTGGGAAAAAGACCCTTTCCTTTTTGAATTGCGGGCAGGAGCTGCGCGCTCTTCTCTGCACGCACTGTGGGCATGAAGAGCCTAGACCCCTCACATGCGATCTGCGGGTGTGTCCCAAATGTGCCAGGAAGCGAGCCAATAAGCTCTATCACAGGCTCCTCCCGGTCGTGAAAGACGCCAACAGTAACGGGTACAGGCTCAAGCTTGTTACGGTCACCATGAAGCCCCGGTCCATAGGGGAAGACCTTGATCGGTTGTCAGACGCGATCCCGAAATTTGTCAACAAGTGGCTCCGGGCGCCCGGCTTCGGAGCGGTCGCTGGCATGGAAGTCGGGAGTCACGGCAACGTTCATGCCCACATCCTCTACTACGGTCCCTACATTTTGCAGGAGAAGCTCCGGCAGGGGTGGCGGGATTTGACACAAGACAGTCACATCGTCGACATCCGCGTTTGGAAAGGGACTCGGGCAAAGGCTCTCCGGGAGGCTTGTAAGTACGCAATCAAGGCGGGGCAGGGAGATCCTGGACTGGCAGCTGAGGTGGAAATCGCTCTCAAGGGGAAGCGCCGGATCCGCTCGTACGGGATCTTTTACGGCCTGGACGACGGCGAGGAACCGGTTTTGACATGTCCTGACTGTGGCGGTTCGGATTGGGACCTAAAGGACATCTTCTATAGGCGTTTGAGCAAGGAGGGCAGGCAATCTTGTGACAAAAGAGGGGCTTTTGTGACTGAATCGGCATAGGGGTGTGACACGCCGTACATAACGTAACGTTGGAGGAGACCGAAATGACAGAGGCGATCCAATTAATTCCGTGCTTTTTGTGTGGGAGCGGGGCAGAGATCCGAAAAACAAAGGTCAATAAGCCATGTTTCACGTGCACTGTCTGCGGCGTGCAGACTTTCATCCGTGGAAGAAGGGCGGTTGAGCTCTTTGCGAAATTGCGGAGGACTCTGGCTGGGGCGGATATTGCACAGCCTGGAGAGGCGGGGACCACGATGGAAGTTCAGGCTCTCGCTAACCGCCGCGAGGAACTCAAAGCGAAGCTTAAGGAGGTCCAGAGCCGGATGCCCCTTCTGGGTCAAGATCAGGGGCTAAACGTCATTGCGAACACCCTACAAAAGGAGATTTATGGGGTCGAAAAGCGCCTGGCCGAAATTGGAAAACGCTGACGATATGGGGGGCCTACACCCATTCGGGCTCAAGTTGAATGGGGGGCACGCTAACGGGATAATCCTCTCCCTGCGCATTATCGGAGCAGATGCATGAACGATATAAACATCACCTCCCTTGATTCTGTAGAGGCGACAAGCCACGTTCGGTCTGTCCCGAGTATTGCCTATAGAACTTCGCGTGGTGTGATGTATCGAGGACTCGCCGAGGACGTTCTTCGCTCGACTCTCTTAAAGGAATACCGGGGAAAAGTGCAGCTGGTCCTTACCTCGCCACCGTTTCCTTTAAACCGCAAGAAGAAATACGGCAATCGTCAAGGTGAGGAATACGTAGAGTGGTTAGCGGGCTTTGCCCCGCTGTTAAGCGAATTCCTTACTAAAGATGGTTCAATCGTTGTTGAGTTGGGAAATGCCTGGGAGCCGGGTGAGCCCATAATGTCCACGCTTGCCCTCGAGGCGCTTCTGAGGTTTTTGAAAGATGCGAATTTGAAGCTCTGCCAACAATTCATCTGCTACAACCCAGCGCGACTTCCGACTCCCGCGCAATGGGTCAACATCGATCGCATCCGAGTTAAAGATTCCTATACCCATGTCTGGTGGATGGCACCCACGGCTCGTCCAAAAGCAGATAATAGACGTGTTCTGAAAGCCTATTCGCAGTCAATGTTGGATCTGCTGCGAAGAAAAAAATACAACGCAGGCCGTCGGCCTTCGGAGCATCGCATTGGACGAACATCTTTTCTGAAAAACAATAGCGGCGCTATTCCGTCTAATGTGCTCACGCTTACAAATACATTGTCGAATGATTCGTATCTGCTTTACTGCAAGGAGCAGGGCATCCTTCCGCATCCTGCGCGCATGCCTAAGGATCTCGCCGCGTTCTTTGTGAAATTTCTAACCCAGCCACGCAATCTTGTGTTGGACCCGTTCGCGGGAAGCAATACAACGGGGGCTGTCGCTGAGGAACTGAAGCGAAGATGGGTGGGGATAGAGCCTAATGATCATTACATCAAGGGGTCTCAGGGGAGATTGTCTAGTTTGGGCGTTGGGATGAGTCAGGCATGACTGCTACATCATTCTTTGGATCTCTTCTTGCAGCGTCGAACACCGCCAAAGTTGAAGAGGCGGTGCGAGCATTCGAAGCGGTTAACTCCACTCAAGCTCGGTGGGTGCCTGTGGGGGGCAAAGAAAATAATCGCGGGCCTATCGAGGTCTCGGCTGATCCTGGTCGTTCTCTTGTTGAGCGACTTACTAATGGGATCGATGCGATTCTCGAAGCCGAGCACGAGCGACACCGAGGCGTGCCTGAGTGCCGCTCCCCGCGACAAGCAGCGACGACATGGATGGGTATATCTGAGCGGGGTCTTTCTGACATGACACCTGCCCAACGCCAAACGATCGCAAAGCGGATCACGGTCAAAATCGAAGCGGGGGATAGTCGAGAAGCTCGACTTGTTGAGGTGCGGGATCACGGGATAGGTATCCGACCAGAGTCCATTTCTGAAACGATCCTTAGCCTTAACGCGAGTAATAAGATCAAAAAGCACTATGTCGCGGGCACATATGGTCAGGGGGGATCGAGCACATTTGCTGTTAGCTCATACGTTTTTATAGCGAGTCGCTGTGCGGGAGAGAAACGGGTGGGTTTTACTCTTGTAAAGTTTCTCGACCTGCCAGCTGAGGATTACAAAACCGGTCACTATGTCTATCTCACATTAAATGGCTCCATTCTTACCTGTGAATTACCGGAAAGCGCCTTTGCAACAGGTACCTTGATTCGGCATTTTGGTTACGACCTTAGTAGCTACCCGGCACCGCTAGGGCCGAAAAGTATTTACGGTCTTCTTAACAGTGTGTTGTTTGACCCTGTCCTCCCGATTTGGCTGGATGACAAGGTGCATTCTTACCGCCGGGTGATCAAGGGGGCTCGCAATGCTCTTAATGGGGCGGTGGACGAAGGAGATGAAAGGCGACGTGGCCCTGCTCTCGACCACAATGTTCCGATGTTTTATGTGTCCCTTGGAGATTACGGAAGCGTTGGGTTTGAGTATTGGGTTCTTGAGCGTCCCTCAGAAAGCAATAGACGCCCTAGCGCGACATTCGTGAATCCAACGCGTCCCATCATCTTGACGATAAATGGTCAAAATCATGCTGAACTGCCTGCCACTATCCTTCGTAAAGAGGCGGAGCTCCCATACCTTTCCCAGCGACTTATCGTTCATATTGATTGCGACTCCCTGACTCCGACGGCCAAACGTGCCCTTTTCTCTTCGAGCCGAGAAGATGCTCGCAGGGGAATGGTTTTACAGATGATTCACGATGAGCTTGTTCGAATTATCAAGTCGGACGATGAACTCACCCGCCTTAACAACGAAGCAAAGCAACATGGAATGCACGATCGAGATGAGAATGCGATCCAGCAAATGCGGCGTGAGGTCGCTCGACTCCTCAGCTTGCAGGGTGTCAATGTCGGTCAGGGATCTGGCGCTCGATCGGGAGGGGAGCCAGGGGATCAGCCTAGTTCTGAACGGCCTCCACGGCCTCCTACGCCGCCGCGTCCACAGCCAACCCCCATTGAGGTTCATGAGCCCCCCACGTTCATTCGCTTTGCGGGGATCGATCAGGAGGCAATTAAATTTTATCCAGGGCAAAGGCGTTACATCCGAATTGAAACTGATGCGAACAGCAAATATCACAATCCAAACAATCCGGCTAGTTCACGGATAAATATTGTTGTGGCGGAACCTGGCGTGCTCAAAGGATCGACACCGCTGCGCGGTGGTCGAATGCGAGCCATCATTGAAATTCCCGAAGGAGTTTCTGTTGGTGGCTCGGGACTTATTCGATTGGAACTGCATCGCCAGGGTGCAACTACTCTTGTGGATCAGCGTTCTTTTGTAATCCATGAACCGCCCCCAGCTCGTCCCGGGCGTCAACAGCTAACCCTGCCTCCTTTTGAAACCCGTCCCGTAACTCCTGAAGACGAACAATGGGCTGCGCTCGGATGGCCAGATGATACTGCTCAGATTGCTTCCTCAGCTGAGATGGAGAATGGCACTCTCGTTATTTATTATTCGACGGTTTATCCCAAATATGCGGAACAATTCAGGCGCTACGAACAACGAGATCCGGCTCAAGCTGCATCGTTCAAAAAACGCTATGAGATCTGGGTCGCCACGCATTCGCTTTTGCGGCATCGAGACGAGCAAGCTGCTGCTGGACAGCAAGCGATGGAAGAGGGGGAGGCCGGGACGAAAGAAAGCCACGAACAGCAAGAACGCTGCCGGATGGCGACTCTGGCAGCGTTATTTGCTGCCCGAGAAGTTGACTCTATGACCACTCCAGACCTTGAGGTTCAAGACGCATAAGGCAGTCCGGGAGAGGGTAGGGAACGGCTCCCCGCAGAAAAAGAAGACGTCAACCGAATTGCTTGTCTAGTCGGGAAAGCCATGAGCCAGTACGACAATCTAAGCGCCATACTCTATGGCTCAGGAGGGGCGCAGCGCCGAAAATGCTTCGTGTCCTATCACCATGCGGACCAAGGTGCAGTGGACACATTCGTGAGTCGGTTTGAGAACGTGTTCATCGCTAAGGCGATAGGCGTTTCCGACATCGACGACTATATCTGCAGCGATAGCCCGGAGTATGTGATGTCCTGCATTCGGCGAAAGGTCCTGGAGGATTCAACCGTCACGATCTGCTTGATAGGTGAATGCACCCACAGCCGGCGGTATGTTGACTGGGAGCTGAAGGCCAGCCTCCGCCAGGGAGAGGGGTACTCTCCAAACGGCCTTCTGGGAATTCTTCTCCCGCATATGGGCAGCCAGGGCCATCTCCCGAGCAGGTTCCGTGAGAATTGGGATCGCGATGAGCAAAAGTCCTTCGCGACTTATCGTCGTTATCCCACAGGCGGTGATGAACTCAAGCGATGGATCGAGGAGGCCTACGGTCGTCGGACTACCCATGCGAGGCATATCTCTAATTCCCGGGACATGATGAGCTATAACGCCAAGTGTTTGACTCACGGCGTGACTCACTGAGGCGATGATGGTTGAGCTGTCGGAAGGGGACTGGGCTCTTAATTTTGGCGTCGTAAAGCTTTCAGGCAAGCTGTCGGAGCAGGATCGGCAGTGCGCTTGGCAGCTTTATACGGAGATCGTGACGCGGGTATCCGTCTCGGGCAAGCGGCGCGATGCGAAGTGCACGGATTTCTCCGGCGAGATCCTCATAGAAAGCCTCGCTTCGCTTCATCACTTCTTCCAGGAGGCCCGGGCGATAATGAGAGCGTTCCCCGTAGGCCAGCTTAAGGGGAGGCAGCAATCCCATCTCGGAACGCTAATTCACGATCTGCTTGCGGACGTGCTGCGCCCTTTCCTGGAAAAATGGCAGGCCGATCTTCGGTCCTGGTGGGAGGCGCAGGACAAGACCGGCGAAAGCTGGTTCGAGCTTCAGAGGAAATACCCTCGATATGACGAGCTGCTTAAAGACTGGACTGATCTGCGAAGGCTCATGCGAAAGCTCGAGAATCAGCTTCGAGACGAGTACCGGCTTCAGCGCGTCATTGGGTAGAAGCGCGCCCGTTGCGCGCGAGCCGCTCAATCCGGTCGAGCCTTTTCGATATCCTAGAAAGTTGCGTCTCGATTTTGGAAAGGTTCGGCAGGACCATCTCCCGAAGTGAGCGATGGATGTTAAGTCGGGTAGAAACGATGGTGTGGTACATCCCGGTTACCCATCCTTCTCGATCCTTGTGGCTGTAAACCTTTTGAGGGTATTCGACCAGGACCCCATCGGGGTCGGATTCAGGCTTCGGCATGTATCGCGACTTGCGAGGCTCTCGGTCCTGGATGGCTGAAACGATCGTTCCATCCGAGAGTGCCCAAACTCTGTAATAGGCCTTTCTTCTGCGCATAGAGCCTCCTCGGGCTGGGGTTGGGAAAACGCGTCAAAATGACCGGGCGAATTCTACGCGCAAGGTTCGCAAACCGTCCAAGACGAGGAGCCACGCCCGTCAGGGCGTGGCGACGAGGGCTTGGATTCGAAGGAAGGCGGCCGGCGTCCTGCGGACGCCGAGCGGCAGGGATGCCGCGAGAGGCCGCCGACCCGGGGTCGCGGAGCCGAGCCAGGAAGGCGAGGCGAACGTGACCGAATCCTACCCGAGGAGCCACGCTGGTTGATCGGAATCGCGCGATCCGGAAGTTGACACAAATCCGGCGGCTCCGGAAAGTTGGAAATCGTCCCGTCTCCCGACGACACGCGGGTTGCGGCGCTTCCCCGGATTCGGCGCATCCTCTCCGTCCCGCGGATCCGCGGCATCTCGGTCCCGGGGCGGCGAAAACCCGCCGAACTGCGCTCTCAACCTCTCGGAATTCTCTGATCCGGCCGGATCCCGGTTAGCGGGATCTTGGCGCTCTCTCGGCGCAAAAGCCCGTTGTGGAGAAAGCCGTTAACCGGGATTCGGGCGACGACTCTCTTCGGGCTCTCTAGAAACTCTCGGATCCCGGCAAGAGAGTGGATGGTGGAGGCGGGCCGTCACTCCGGGGCCTCTTTTTGCAAGCGGCTGCAAGCATCGGAAGTGCCAACGAGGGTGAGCCGCGATTTCGCGCGTGAAAGTCCAACGTAGAGCAACTCTCGTTCCTCGTCTATTGGGACCGCGTCGATCCCCCACAGAAAGACCACATCCGCCTCAAGCCCCTTGAAGCGCCGGACGGTATCCACCCGCACACCCCTGTCGGCGGCAACTCCTTCCAGCGCCCATCTCGCCCCGTGGGGAAGCGGGCGTCCATCCAACGCCCGATAGAATTGCTCTTTTGGCTCGCCGCAGACAAGGACCGCGATCTGCTCCGGCGAGAGCGCTTCCTTGTCGATGAGGCGGACGATCGCCGCGTGGAGAGCTTGCGCCTGTGACAGGACGGACGGTGCTGAAAGCGCGGCGACTGGGGCCCCCTCGTTCTCGGACGGTCCGTCGGTCGCCTCGCCGCGGTAGTGCCGGTATGCGGCCTCGTGGATCCGAAGGGTATTCCGGCAGTTGAGGGTCAGAATATACGGGGGATCCGAGATGGGCATCGCCTTCGCTCGTGTATACAACGCTTGGTTCTGGTCGTAGAAGACGTAGAGGAAACTCCGATCGGCGTCCCGCAAGAGCCACTCGATCGGCAGCCAGTACTCCTCTTTGAAGTCCTGGCCTTCATCGATGACGATCGCATCGTAACGGTCCGGGAGGATTTCACATGACAACGTCAGGGCGTAAGGCAGTTGGAAATCGAACTCGTCCTGCTTCCGGAGAGCAGGATGTGCCGCTTTAGCTTCGGTCATGAGGTCCCGCCCACATTTTTGACTCACTTCCCTGACCCTCCACGCACAAAGCTGGTGAAAGGTCATCGCGTGGAGACGGTCAGCGCCACGGCAAGTCGTCTTGAGGAAATCCCCGAGGAGGTTGTTGTAGCAGAGCAGTAACGTATCCCCGACAGACATTGAAAGTTGCTTGGCCCTTTCCAGGGCCATCAACGTCTTCCCGGTGCCGGCTCCGCCGCAAACCGCAGCACGGGTCCGGGTTCCCAACGCACGCAGAACCCGGCTCTGCTGTTGCGTCAGTCTAACCCGAATGGCTTCCTCCTCTGCGAGCTGGGCTGAAAGCACCGGTCGCACTTCTATCCTTCCGTGCAGGATCGTTTCGGCAGCTCTGATCCCTTCGGGCCCGAGGACAGCTCCCTCACCCTCTTGTCCTCGCCAGAACGTGAGGACGGATTCGATCCAACGGCGTAGGTCCGCCATGTGCGGCCTTCCACCCACGATCTCTTTGGGGCTCCTGGGTGACGACACCGCCTCTGGCCGGTCGACATCAACCATCATCACGGCGTGTCCCGTCGGCACCCGCCCAGGATGGGCCGACCGCCATCTGTCGTCTGCCTGCAGGATCTTGACGATCTGGTGCTTCTCAGATGCCGCCTGACGAAACGGATCCTTGATCGGATGTCTGGTGCCATTCCTGTCGACGGACTCCCACTGGTCTCGCTCGGGATCGTATGAAATACCGCCTCCCTTGACCTCCACAACAAGGAAACCATGCCCGGGCATCATCAAGATGAAATCTGCCTCCCCGTCGTACTTTCGGCCGCTCGGGGTCGTCCCCACCCACGGGGTTGAGAACAGAACCGTCCAGTTGTCTGGCAATTGCGTCCGGCATTCCTGGTAGAAACGGCGCTCGGCCAAGGACTTGATCAGCAGAAGCTCGGGTGGGCCCAATTCGGGCAGCATCCGCGGCATATCAGATCGAGCCCTGGGCGGTTGGCTTCAGCCGGTCGGAGCGCCAAGGCACCCGCACGAGGCTCCCGTCGCCGTTGATCGCGATGTCCACTCCTTGATTCTGTCCTGATCCGAAGATGCGCTGCACCATCCCAGAACGGCCGTCGATCAGAACGACCCTCTGGCCGATGGTCGGGGGTGGGAGTGTGCCAGGGGCCTGGACAGAGCCTTCGGCTGCTCCTCGCCATCCGGCGTCGAATCCGAAACGGGTGACCCGTGCCGCAAAATCCCGGATTTGATGGATGCGGGTCAAATTCGGGTCATGGGCATTCTCGACCACATATAGCCATGCTTTCTCGCGATGCCTGAGGGCAAATTGAAACTGCGATTGGGTGATCATCACCCCACGACCTCCCCATTCGCCCCGTACGCCTTTTACCTCGATATAACGCTCGATCTCACCGGTCTGCCCTGCCGATGAGATGTCGCTCCCCTCGTTGTTGGGATTCCGCGCGTTCTCGTCGACCGGGACGCGTCCCTGTTCCCGTTCCCATGTCAAAACCCGTTGAATTGCGGCGGTCTCGATTGCCGTTCGCTCTTGCTTTTGAGATTCCCCCTCGCTTCCGTCATCCAGCTCGGGGTCGCCAATGGCGACATAGCTTATGAGACGCTCATTCGCTGATACGGAGGTGTTGCTGGAGTCGCTCCTCGTTCGCCCGGGGGGGCTCGGCTCAGTCGGAGGATGTGCGCCGCTACTGCCGCTGCTTCCCAACCTGCTCTCGGGATCACTAACTGGCGATGAGACTGTGGAGGCAGGGAAATCCTGGTCAATTTCATCGCGGGCCTCTGCCTCGGAAGGTTCAGATCGAACCGATTCCGATGCTGTCAATTTCGCTGGAGAAGCCCCGGGGGGGAGTCCGGAACGGATTTCTCTGAAGACGGGGATTGCGCCGGTTCTGTCGGTGTGTGATCCGTCTGAAAGAGCCCCGCCCTGGCTGCGAGAGCAGCCAACTCAGCTTTTGTAGTGAGACCGAGTTGCTTCATGAGATCCAATGCGTCAGGATCGATACCAACTTCACGAGCAAGCGATTCAATATGGGGAGGCTTGAAGTGGATTTGCGATTGCAGAAACGGGTGAGGCTGCCAATCGAGAGAATCGAAAAGGATGGATGCGGGGGAGTGCAGTTCGCCCTTTTTGTCTGAGACCCACGCTTCGTTGTTCAGTTTCTTGACAAAGCTAGCGCTGAAAATCGCAATTCTGGGACGACGATAGGTCCATCGATACTCACCCGAGAAAGCTCTCTCCCCATGACGCTCAGCCACATCGGCCAAGGCTTTCCACAACAGAGCAGTTTTCTCGATCCGTGTCGCGTTGTCACGGCTGGGGATTGCTGAAAGAATCTGGTCAAGGCCGCGCAGGGTTTTGTCCTGAACTGGTTCTTCCCAAGTGCGATCCTCGCAGCCTGCCGCCATTCGCAAATCATGGCGCTCGCGCACCGAGAGAGTGTTTGGTGTCGGAACTGGATGCAGGCATCGAGCTGCCCCACAAGCCTCGAGCAATGTTCGAATTTCGTCCCCACGTAAGCATTGATACTCGTCGTCAACGATGAGAATGCCTTTGACTCCAGCGAAAAGATTTTTCAGCCGCTCCGTTGCGAGATACACGTCGGATGGTTGTGAAAAGCACCTCGAGCCACTGCCTGCATCAACCGCTCTGACGAATGTGGCCTTTGCAAGAGCATCAATGAGCTTTTCCTGATGCGCTTTTGAGTCCGTACCGAAGGCCGTCAACATGCGTCGAATGTCCGCTTCATATTGCGAGTCGTCGATATCGACCGTGTTTCCCGAATATTTCGGGAGCACATTCCTTATGACGTCGTCGACCGGATCTGGTTCGGTCAGCCCCAAAGAACGCAAAAACTTACGCGCCGCATCCGTAGCACATACAGAGGAGCGCACAGTGGGAAAACTGGTCACCGCTGAGCTTGGTAGAAAAGCCTGGAGGCACCCATCGTCTCGAGTCTTTACATGACTGCCGTCTTCCAAGCGGATCAGCGGCAAGTCGTCGAGCCAAGACCGCAGATATGGTTGTTCATGCAGAAATTCGTACAGGGCTACTATCCAGGCGTCTGTCTGAGCTTCCAGAAATACCTTATTAAGCTTTGAAATGATCGTTTCCGTCGTGATCTCTGTCATGCCAAGCTCTTGCAGTAGATACCGTCGCAGCTCTGGGGCTCGATCCTGGCTGATGTCGCCACTCAGCCAGTGGAGCTCATCTTGTTTCCCAAAGAGCGTCGCGAGCTGTGACGGACTGAAAAGGTCGCGAAGTGCCTGCGTGCGTCCGAGCCGTGAACGCTCGGCAGATACGTGGCCACCTCCGGCCCGTGGCAGTAGAGATTCGGTTGCCAATGCCGTCTTTGTCGCCTGAAAGAGCGGCGCCAGCATGCTCGCATCGCCGAACTTTGACGGATCGATGGGAAGGCATTGCAAGGCAGTCGTGTCGAGGAGTCCGTTGTCGCGCAACCATCGACAGGCGTCCAGGAGAAGAGTCCCGGTCTCGTTGACGAGGTGCTGGTTCCATGGTTCATTTGGGGGCACATTCTCACGGCTCGGCGTGGTGCGATATGGGCCCTGCGACAGAAAACCGAGATGCGTCTCGACCACGGTTGGGAAAAACACTACGAGCGGTGAACAGGACACTCGGACGATTCCCTGCTTCCCTCCCTGCTTTTCGAGAAACGCGAAGGCGGTTTCGACGTAACCAGCGTGGTGCCCATCCCGTGTCGTTACAGCGCGCGAGAAGACGAGCCACTCATCGTCGACTTCTGAGGTTTCATTCGTCCGTCCGACGACCGTGACGCGACGGACCCCAGGCGCCACATCCTCTGAATCGCGGAGGTAGGTCCCCGAATGTCCACCCTCGACATCCCACCGCACCTCTTCGATATGACGCAGAAACAGGATGGCCGTTCCGCTGAGGCGCTGGAGGCTTTGCGAGACATCATGGAATGCCTTGGTATCGCCAGGATTGAAGGGCAAAACGAAAACGGTCTCGTCATCGCATTTTTGGATGGCCGGGATGCCTATTGGCCAAACGAAGTTTTCGATGGCGAAGGCTTCCGTTCCCGAATGGACTTCCGGTCGACCGGAAATTGCGAAGACGGACTTGAATCCAATGCCGAACCGCCCGATGTCGGTCAGTTTCGTCCCCTTCGTGCTTTCCGCAATGCCGCAGATCCCACGGACATCCGCATCATTGAAGGGATGCCCGAAGTGGCTGACACGGAGATGCGTGCCGGTCAGCTCGAAGGACACGGCTCGACTTCCTTTCCATTGCCTGCGACGGGCGAGCGCGTCCTCCGCATTCTGCAACAGCTCAAAAATGAAATGGGTGCGATCACCGTAAAGGCCGGCAAGGATCATCGGCCCAGTACGGTCGATTTTCGTGCCGTAGAACTCTTTATTCTCGCGTCGAATTGCCAAGTAGTCGCAAGCCATTTTCTTCGCGTCTCCTTAACTATGTAGCCGGGAAGAATTGGAACCGAGAGGTGGCGCTTATCCCGTGACCCATCGCCGTATTTTGCCAGAACGGCTTCCCGTGCGCGCCCGGCATTTCGACGAGGATCAGATCACAGCTTGGCCCACATCGCCAGCTGCCTCGACCAGTCGGCGGTCGCGGCGATGGGGCGAACGCGCTTGTCGGTGAGTTTCGCCAGACGCGGCGGGAGGCCGGTGAGGATCGCCTCCTGGATGGCGGGCGAGAGCAGGAGCAGGGTCATGATCTGCGATACGCGGGCCCGCGAGACGCCCAGCCATTTCGCCGCGTCCTCGTACCCCTTGAACTCGCCCGCCTTGATCCTCGCGTCGATCCGATGGGCCAGGGCCAGGAGCCGCAGGGTTGGGGGACAGGCCGGCCCCGGCGGGGATTCTTCGGCAGGCTTGGGCGCCTTCCTGGGCAGAGCCTCCGGAAACTCGAATGCCAGTCCCTCTCCGTTGATGTCCGTGTTCATGCAACCGCTTCCTTGGGGGAGAGCTCCTCGCGGAACCGCAGGATTCCCCGTTCGTTCAGGAAGAGCTTGAGGGCCCCCGTCCGGCCGTCATGTTCGACCCGCTCGACCAGGAGCCTGAAAACCCTCCCCTTGGCCTGCGGAAAAAGCGTCTCCCAGGTCGTCTCGAAGAACCCCCGCATCTCGCCGAGAGGCGGCGCCCCGGGATCCGTCGCCAACCTCTGGAGGCAGGTCGCGGCCGCCTCCTCTACGGCATGGGCGTTGACCGAGGGGCGGGGGCAGGTGCCATAACCTCGCTTCTGGGCCTGCACGCAGACATAGTAGCGGTACCGCCTGCCGTCCTTCTCGGTATATGAGGGGACCCGTCGAATAAGAGTGGCGGCTTGCCGTCTTCGCAAGGGGTGATATCGATCAGGTCGCCGGATGGCAGCTTGAAGATTCTTCCCACGGAACCCTCCTTCCAGGGAAATATACCACGCCAGTACCCGCCTCGGCTCTCCTGGCATCTCACTCGTCGTCCTCGCTGACCGGTTCAACGCGGGCGGCGAGTTTCGCCCTTTCTTCTTCTTCGACTTCAAATGAGCGGGCCAGAAGCTCCGCCAAAGTCTTCCCTTCTTTGGCGTCCTGTTTCTCCACGGGTTTCCCGAAAGCGTAGTGCCAAAGGAGCGGCTCCATCTGGCGGGCCTGCCCGGCGATCAGGCGCTTCCGTAGGCGTAGCCGGTACGCCGGGTCCTCGACAAGCTCCCGCGCCAGCTCCCGGACATCCCGCGTGACCTTGTTGGGGATGCCCTCCGGGCGTCCGTCGGGATTCCCCGACTGCCCCTTGGCGAACCGCCCATCCTGTTTCCGGCCTGTTGTTTTCTGGGCAGCCATGCGTTCACCCAGCAATAGCCAGCCGTCGGAGGTTCTCGAAGACCGCCTTCACTTCCGGCGGGGGGACAAGGCAGAGAGTTCTAAAAGCGTTGACGAAGGGGAGCCACGCCCGCCCAGGGCGTGGCGACGAGGGCTTGGATTCGAAGGAAGGCGGCCGGCGTCCTGCGGACGCCGAGCGGCAGGGATGCCGCGAGAGGCCGCCGACCCGGGGTCGCGGAGCCGAGCCAGGAAGGCGAGGCGAACGTGACCGAATCCTACCCGAGGAGCAGTTACCAGTTAGAAGTGCCGTCAATACTGCTCACGACCTTCTTTAAGTCTTCCAGTAATTCTTCTTCGCGTGTTGCTATCCCGCTTATGTTGATTTGAATGGCTCGAGGGAACAAAGGAATCTGAAGACTCATCGAAATGACTGAATAGTCCCCAACGTCTTGTTCGATTCGAAGACCTTCCACTTCGTGATATTTCCATAAATGCTGAAGTGTCGTTGCGCTTTTGAGGGAAGGGATAGTGCTTTTTAGGGCAGAGAGATCTGTGCTTAGTTTTTGGCCTTTTGTGATCAGGCCTTGAAGATCCATTAGATTGAGTGCGATATCAGGCTGATCATCCGTGGAGTTGCCTTTCAAGAAGCAGTGAAGGATGTCTGGGGAGATTTTTCCTTCAGGGAATTCCATGTAGCCATCCGGAGCTTTAAATGTGAAAAGCGGTTTGGACAACAACTCTTCTCTCTTTTGATTGATACGAGATAAGGCAAAAGAGGACCAAATCGTCATGCAAATCAAAATCCCGTTCAGAATGAGCCCGACCCAGGATCTGACTAGGATTTTGTCTCTTCCGTGTTGTTTGACCCCCCGCAGCCCGATAATTGCGGAAGCGAACCCAGCTACGATCAAACTGGCTGTAATCAAACCCAATACAAGGGCTCCTATCTTTGATTCCTGAACGAGAGGCCGTGTGATCAGCCCAATGAGCATGGCGGAAATGGGGGCAATCGTGCTGATGAGGGCGGCTCGCTTGGCTAAGGGGACGTCCTTCATGAAATCGATGGTACTTGGTACGCCGGGCGAGTCAAAATGGCCGAGAGAATTCCACCCTCAAGGTTCGCAAACCGTCCAAGACGAGGAGCCAATTTCGC
This sequence comes from uncultured Planctomycetales bacterium, assembly GCA_964455625.1. Taxonomy (GTDB): domain Bacteria; phylum Planctomycetota; class SBBH01; order SBBH01; family SBBH01; genus SBBH01. Next base: position 114,304 of record CAYVXZ010000006.1, read on the forward strand.
GGATCGCGGGCCATCTGCGGTGTTGCTTCGCCGCGCCGGGTGTCACAAGTAGACACGACGACGCGGCTCGCGCCTTGCATCTGGCCCACGCTGCGCGAAATTGAGTGATGCTGCGAGTGGCCGCCGCGAGCGTGGGCGGATCCTACCCGGGGAGCCAGCTTGGAGAGCTTGGACGATTTGCGAACTTCAGTCCTGCGCGAGCCGGATATCCCGCTTTATCCACTTTCGTTCAGCCTCTTCCTTCGCACGGAACCTGCCCGTGCGGTTTCCTCGCCATCGAAAAGGGGTGCAGAGAGAACACCGTATTTTACGGCGGTTCCCTTGGGCCATCAGTGATCCAGGAGCGCGGCAACCGACAGATCCTCGTCGATGCCGTCCCAATGAATGCCGACCCCTTTTCCGATCAGGCGCCAGCGTTTCCGTTGGGCAGGAGTGGCGTCGCGGAGTTTGGGGAACCATTCCAACGGGACGCTGATCTCCCGCCCATCCAGGAGGCGGACGTGCATGCGAGCGGCATCGAAGCGGACATCGATCGCTGCCGGGTCCAGGCCTTTAGTCGTTGAAGTGCTCATCCCATTTCTCCCTGATCAGCTTTTCATGCTTTCCGACCAATTTTCCAATCTCATTCAATTCTTTGGCATTGTAGCCAACCGACTTCGCCAACTTGACCGGATCGACCCAGAACTTCGCGTACTGGTCGCCGGACTCGACATGGACGTGCGCCGGTTCGTTCCCTTCATTGCTGAAGAAAAAGAACCGATACCGTCCGATCCGAAGCACTGTCGGCACACACGATATTCTATCACGGGTTCTGCTTCATGGGCTTCGGGGGTGACCTCAAGGTAATGGGAGAGTCACCTGGAAGGTGCGCAAACCGTCCAAGACGAGGAGCCAATTTCGCGGATCGTGGGCCATCTGCGGCGTTGCTTCGGCAGGCCGGGGGTCGCAAGCAGACCCGACGGCCTGCCTCGCGCCTTGCATCTGGCCCACGCTGCGCGAAATTGAAAAACACGAGGCCGCCGCGAACGTGGGCGGATCCTACCCGAGGAGCCGGTTTGGACACTCCGGGAACTCTCGGCTAGATTGATTCCGTGACCGGCGACCGCCGTACCGCGCCGCCCGGGCTGTTCCGGCTGATCGGCTACGACCAGTACGACTATTCCGATTATTTCATCGCCGATTATCCGACGCTGGAGCGGGCGGTGGAGGAGGCCCGCAGGAAGGCTTCCGTCCCGAACGGGTCGCCCACGTCGTTTTCCGACCTTTTCCTCGTCCATGACGACCGCGGGACGTGCCGGTTCCGGGTCACGCATGACGACCTGCCGGCCAGCGAAAGGAAGGGGCCATAGCCCCGGAGGAGGAAGTCATGGAGGAGCTGGAAGTCATCAAGACCGCGAAGCGGTACAGGTTCTTCCAGTTTTCCGGGTTCTGCGACGGCCATCTCGCGGGGCAGGTCACCCTGAACGGCGCGGTGATGCACGCGCTTTCCGGGGAGCCCGGTTCCGTCGCCACGGCCGCGGCCCAGGAGGCGCTCAAATACGGCCGGAACGTCATCCGCGTCGAGGTCACCCGCGTGGCCAAGCCGCAGGATCCGACGTTCACCTACTCGATCCTGGCCGTCGACGGGACCGAGGAAGGGTTCGATTCGGACAAGGTGGTCGAGTTCCAGGGCGACCTGTCCGGCGTGAACGCCTTCCCCTGGATCCGGGAATACGGCTTCACCCTGGACGGCGAGTCGTTCGCGGCGCTCAAGGCCGGGACATCACGGTCCGGCGACTGAATCCGCTATAATCCGCCGACGCGGAGGCCGGAGGGGCCCGCCGCGCGACAGGAGGGAGCCGATGGCGGTCCAACTGAAAAAGGAGTCGAACATGCCCGCGACGTCCCATGCGGTTCGTTTGGCGACACGGCACGGAAACGGAGCCCTCGACGCGAGCGCGCTCAAGGAGTTCCGGAAGGATTTCCTCGGCAACAAGCAGTACACGCTGGTGCAGAACGCGGTCACGTCCGTGGGCGTGGACGAGCTGGCCATGGACCGCTCCCTGATCAACACGATGGAGCACAGTTTCTCGCACCTCCTGGACGACTGGGAGGTGACCAACCAGAAGAACTCCGGCCGGTGCTGGATGTTCGCCGGTCTCAACCTGCTGCGCGTCGGCGCGATGAGGAAGATGGGCCTCAAGGGGTTCGAGTTCAGCCAGAACTACACCATGTTCTGGGACAAGTTCGAGCGCGCCAACTACATGCTCGAGGCCGTGATCGAGACCGCGGATCGTCCCGTCGACGACCGCGTCGTGGCCCACCTGCTCGGGGATTTCGCCAACGACGGCGGCCAGTGGGACATGTTCGTCAACATCATCCGGAAGCACGGCCTTGTCCCCAAGACGGCGATGCCGGAGACCGAGAGCTCTTCCAACACGCAGCGCATGAATTCCATCATGCGCATGAAGCTGCGGGAGGGGGCCCGCGACCTCCGCGCGCTTGCCGCGAAAGGCGCGAAGGGTGGGGCCGCGGAGGTCCAGAAGAGGAAGAAAGAGATCCTGGGCGTCATCTACCGGATCCTCTGTATCCACCTGGGGAATCCTCCCGAGCGCTTCCTGTGGCAGTGGAACGACAAGGACCGGAAGTTCCACCGCGACGGCGAGATGACGCCGAAGGCGTTCGCCGCGAAATACGTCACCCTTCCCGTGGACGACTACATGTGCCTGGTCCAGGACCCGCGCCCCACAAGCGCTTACGGCAAGACCTACACGGTCGCGTATCTCGGCAACATCGTCGGCGAGCGCGGGGTCAAGTACCTGAACGTCGAGGCCGCCCTGATGAAGGAGATCGCCATGAAGCGGATCATGGCCGGCGAGCCGGTCTGGTTCGGCTGCGACGTGGGGAAGCGCATGAAGCGCGATCTGGGCCTCTGGGACGCGAGGCTCTTCGATTACGAGGGGATCTACGACACCGAGTTTTCCATGAACAAGGCCGAGCGGCTGGTCTACCACGAATCCGTGGCGAGCCATGCGATGCTCTTCACCGGCGTCGACGTGGCGGGCGGCGCCCCGCGCCGCTGGCGCGTGGAGAACAGCTGGGGCGACGCCAACGGGAAGAAGGGGTTTTTCCTGATGAACGACTCGTGGTTCGACGAGCATGTCCTCTCGATCGCGGCGCCCCGGAGCGCCCTGCCGGCGAAGTACCAGAAGGCCTGCGATCTCGAGCCGGTCGTGCTCCCCCCGTGGGATCCGATGGGTGCGCTCGCGCGGGATTGACGCCCGCGCCGGAAGGCCGGTGCCGCGCGGGGCCGCGTGCAGGGAATGCACGCGGCCCCCGGTTTTTTCCGATATCGCATCGCCGGACGTGGACGACCCCGCGTCATGCCGAAAGAGCCGCGCTGGAGATCAACGCCGGCCCTGTCGCTTTTCGTCGCCCTCGTCTATTTCGTCGCCGGAAAGGCGGGGCTTTCGCTCGCCTTTTTCCATGCGAGCTCGTCGCCGGTCTGGCCGCCGACCGGGATCGCGCTGGCGGCCTGCCTCCTTCTGGGACGGCGCGTCTGGCCGGGGATCTTTGCCGGGGCATTTTTCGTGAACGTCACGACGCAGGGTTCCGTCATGACGTCCCTGGGGATCGCCGCCGGGAACACGCTCGAGGGGATTCTTTGCGCGTTCCTTGCGGAGCGGTGGGCCGGCGGGCGCCACGCGCTGGACAGACCCCGGAGCGCCGCGAAGTTCGTCGGCCTGGCGGGTTTCCTGGGGACGCTGGCCAGTCCCCTCGTCGGGGTGACGAGCCTCGCGTTGGGGGGGTATGCCGGATGGGACGACTATCCCGAGATCTTCATGACCTGGTGGCTGGGCGACATGACGGGGGCGCTCGTCGTGGCCCCGTTTCTCCTGCTCTGGGCCGACGCGCCCCGCCCCGGCTGGCGGGGAAAGCGGGCGGCGGAGGCCGGGGCGCTCTTCCTGTCGACCCTGCTCGCGGGCCTGGTGATCTTCGGGGGGTGGCTGCCGGAAGGGTTCCAGAACGAGCCGCTGGCCTTCCTGTGCGTCCCGCTCCTGCTGTGGGGCGCGTTCAGGTTCCGGCCGCGCGAGGCGGTCACGTGTCTGGCCGTCCTCTCCGTGATCGCCATCCTCGGGACCCTGGACGGCCACGGCCCGTTCGCGCGGGAGGACCGGAACAAGGCTCTCCTTCTGCTCCAGATGTACATGGCGGTTCAGGCGGTCATGACGCTGGTCCTCTCGGCGGTCGTCCTCGACCGGCGGTGCGCGACCCGGGCCAACGCCGAGATGGCCGCCATCATCGAGTCGTCGGGGGACGCCGTCATCGGGAAGACCCTGGACGGGATCATCACGAGCTGGAACCGTTCCGCCGAAAGGCTTTACGGCTATATGGCGGACGAGGCGATCGGCAGGCCGATCACCTTCCTGGTCCCGGACGGCCTCTCCGGCGAGATTTCCGGCCTCCTGGACAGGATCCGCAGGGGAGAGACCGTCGGGCCGTACGAGACGACGCGCGTCAGGAAGGGGGGAGAGCGGGTCCAGGTCTCCCTGACCGTCTCGCCCATCCTGGACGACGCCGGAAGGGTCTCGGGCGCTTCGGCGGTCGCGCGGGACATCACCGACCGGAAGAGGACGGAACAGGCGCTCCGGATGGCGTCCGTCTACTGGCGGACGATCCTCGACGGGGCGCTGGACGCCGTCGTCATGATCGACGCGCGCGGGGAGATCACGGAATGGAACCCCCAGGCCGAGCGGATCTTCGGATGGACGCGCGGGGAGGTCATAGGCCGTTCCCTGGCGGACACCGTCGTGCCGCCGGCCTTCCGGGAGGCGCATCGCGGCGGCCTGGCGCGCTATCTGGCGACAGGCGAGTCGGCCATCCTGAACAGGAGGCTCGAGATGCGCGCCGTGAGGCGCGACGGGAGCGAATTCCCCATCGAGCTGACCGTCCTTCCCGTCCGCTCGGACGGGGACGTATCCTTCAGCGCGTTCGTCCGCGACCTGACGGACCAGATCGCCGAGAGGGACAAGGCGCGCCTGCATGCGGACATCACGGCGAACATCCAGATCGGGCTTTTCGTGTTCCGGCTCGACGACCCCGACGACGACCGCTCGCTGCGGCTCGTCGCCGCCAACCCGGCCGGCCTGCAGCTGTCGCGCCACCCGCCGGATACGGCGATCGGGATGACGCTCGACCAGATGGCGCCGGACCTGCGCGCCCTGGGCGTCCCGGCGACGTTCGCCCGGGTCGTCCTGACGGGGAAGCCGGTCGAGGTGGACGAGATCCTGGCCAAGAACGCGGAGGGACAGTCGGCGTACTGGTCGTTCAAGGCGTTTCCGCTTCCCGACAGCTGTCTGGGCGTCGCCTTCGAGAACGTCACGGCCCTGCGCCAGGCGACGCAGGACCTGAAGGGCGCGAACGAATCGCTGCTGGCGAAGACCGAGGAGCTGTCGAACCGCGCGCGGGAGACGGCGATGCTGAACGACCTCTCAAGCATGCTCCGCGCCGTCGTCAACCGCGAGGAGGCGTGGGTCGCCGCGGCCGGGTCGATCCGCCTGCTCCTGCCGGACACGTCCGGCGCGCTCTGCATCCAGGACAGCCCGAACGGCAGCGTGCGCCTCGCCTCGGCCTGGGGGAGCGTCCCGGACTGCAGCCCCGAATTCCACCCTGACGAATGCTGGGCCTTCCGCCGCGGAAAGACGCATCGGGTCGAGGACTCGCGGCTGGGGATGCTGTGCGCGCACCTGTCCGGGACAGTCCCCCTCTCGACCCTCTGCATCCCGCTCATCGCGTGGGGCCGGACGCTCGGGATCCTCCATATCCAGGCGGCGGATCGCACCCTGGGAGAGCGCCACGAGCGGCTCTCCGGCGCCATCGCCGAGCACCTTTCCATGGCGCTCGCGAACCTGCGGCTCCAGGAAAAGCTGCGCCGGCAGGCGGACAGCGACCCGCTGACGGGGCTTTTCAACCGGCGGCATCTCGACATGGGGCTCAAGCGGGAGATCGCCAGGGCGCGCCGCCGGTCCGAGCCGCTTTGTGTCGTCATGCTCGACCTGGACCACTTCAAGAAATTCAACGACGCGTTCGGGCACGCGGCGGGCGACGCGCTGCTGTGCCAGGCGGGGGAGTTCTTCCGGGAGAACACGCGCGACCGGGACATGGTCTGCCGGTACGGCGGGGAGGAGTTCGTCCTGGTCCTTCCGGGGACCCCCATCGAGGTCGCCAGCGAGCGGGTGGGGAAGCTCCTTCAGGGGATCCGGCAGATCCGGGTTCCGGACGAGGGGCGCTCGCCGGGGCCCGTCTCCGCCTCCGCGGGGATCGCGGCCTTTCCGGAGAACGGGGAAAGCCCGGAGCGTCTGATCGAGGCGGCGGATGCCGCCCTGTACCGCGCGAAGCGCGAAGGCCGGAACCGCCTCATCGTCGCCGGAAAGGCCCCGGTCGTCGCGGCCGGCACGCGGAAAGGAACAGCCTGACGGGCGGGGCGGGAGCCCGTTTTCCGGGCATCGGTGTACGATGGGGCCGTGCGGCTCCTGGCCTACAACATCCACAAGGGAGTCGGGGGGCGCGACCGGCGCTACCGCCTCGACCGGATCCTGGCGGTGATCGCGCACGAGAAGCCGGACCTCCTGTGCGTCCAGGAGGCGACGCGGGACGCCCCGCGCTGCGGCCGGGATGACCAGCCGGAGATTCTCGCCTACGCGACCGGCGCCGTCGCGCGGCACTTCCAGTTCAACGTCCACTGGAAGGCGGGGGGGTACGGGAACCTGCTGCTCTCGCGCTGGCCGGTCGTCCGGTACCACCACATCCCGTTGGGCTACCGGGGCCGGAAGCCGCGGGGAGGGCAGGTGGCCCTGGTCGAATCCCCGTCGGGGCGGTTCGTCCTCGCGAACTGGCACCTGGGCCTCGGAGATGCCGAGCGGCGCTGGCAGGCCGCCCGCCTGCTGGGACATCCGCATCTCCTCAAGTGGAGCCGCTATCCCGCCGTCCTGGCGGGGGATTCCAATGACTGGCGCGACGTCCTGGCCCGTCGCGCGCTGGCGGACGCCGGCTTCCGCCACGTGACGGCTCCCGCGAGGCGGTTCCGCACCTACCCCGCCTACGTGCCGGTGGGATCGCTCGACAAGATCTTCGTCCGGGGCGGGATCATTGTCGACGCCGTCCGCGTCGTCCGGGCGGCGATCAGCCGCGCGGCGTCCGACCACCTGCCCGTCGCGATGGATTTCCGGCTGGCGGAGTGATGGGCCCGCGCCTACACCGGAAAGGGAAGGGTCCGTAGACTGGCGGCGTCCGCATGAACGATATTCATCCGTTCCACCAGCTCCTGATCGCCCTGGCGCTGGGGCTCCTGATCGGCCTGCAGAGGCAGTGGGCCGAATCGCCTCTCGGGGGGATCCGCACCTATTCGCTGGTCGCCCTGTGGGGGGCCGTCTGCGCCATGTTGAGCGGAAGCTTCGGGACATGGGTCCCCGTGGCGGGGCTCGCGGGCGTGATCGCCGCGATGTTCGCCGGGCGCTTTTCGGCGAAGCCGGACCGGAAGCGGCAGGGGCTTGCCGCCGAGATCGCGATGCTCCTCACCTACGGGATCGGGGCGCTCGTGGTGACGGGCCCGGTCTGGCTCGCGGCCGCCGCGGCCGGCGCCCTGGCGGCGATCCTGCACGCCAAGCTCGAGCTTCACGGCATCGCCAGCCGCTTCACGGCGCACGAGATCCGGGCGATCACGCAATTCGGGCTTGTCGCGCTCGTGATCTACCCGATCGTGCCGGATCGGGCGCTGGACCCGTTGGGGGTCCTCAACCCCCGCGAGGCGTGGCTGGTGGTGGTCCTGATCGTCGGGATCAGCCTCGGCGGGTACATCGCCTACAAGTTCTTCGGGGAACGGGCCGGGTCGCTCCTGGCCGGCATCCTGGGCGGGACGATCTCGAGCACGGCGACGACCGCCGCCTGGGCCCGGCGGGCGCGGTCGGCCCCCTCTTCGGCGCATGAGGGGGCGTTCGTCGTCTCCCTGGCCTGGACCACGCTTTGCGCGCGCCTCCTGGCCGCGCTCGCGGTCGTGTCGCCCGCATTCCTGGCCGAGGTCTGGCGGCCGGTCGCGGCGATGGGGCTGGCGTCCGCCTGGGGAACGGCCCGCCTGCGGCGGCACGGCCGTGCGTCCGCCGCGCCGATGCCGGCCCCGGGGAATCCGGGGGAGCTCAAGACGGCGCTCCTGTTCGCGGGCGGCTACATGGGGATCCTGATGGCGGTGGCGTACGCGCGCCAGGCGTTCGGCGGGGCGGGGCTTGCGGCGGTCGCGTTTCTCGCCGGGATCGCCGACATGGACGCGATCACGCTTTCAACGGCGAGCCTCACTTTGGCCGGGCGGATGTCCGCGCATGAGGCGGGCCTTCTCGTCATGGTCGCCCTTCTCTCGAACACGCTGTTCAAGGGGATTCTCGCGGCGGTCCTGGGGGGGCGCGCGTTCGCGCGGGCGCTGGCGGCGACGGCGATCGCCTCCCTGGCGGCGGGCCTGGTCTCCCTCGCCGCCGCCTTCTTCTAGTCCGTCCAGCGAAGGGCGGGAAGCCCGTCGAGGCTGGTCCGGTTCTTGTTGCGCTGGTATTCCGCCAGTCCCGCGGGACCCTTCCGCTGGGCCCACTCGGGCATCAGGGAACGCTGCCCCTCGTAGCGGTAGAGCGGGACGCCGAAGCCGCAGGAATCGGCGATCCGCCGGACCGCCACGCGGATCACGGCCCGCAGGGGAGGCGCTTCCGGAAAAAGGGGACGGAGTTCCCGGAACGCCGCGTCCTGCGGCTCGATCGCCTCCCCGATTCCGTGCAGGCGCAGGATGCGGGGAGGCCCTTCGAAGGCGCAGAACATGATCACGATCCGGCCGTTCTGCCGCAGGTGCGCGATCGTCTCGGCGCCGCTTCCCGTGTAGTCGCTCCAGGCGACCGTATCCGGGGCCAGGATGCGGAAGGCATCGAGTCCCTTGGGGGAGAGGTTCACGTGGCCGTCAGGGCCGGACGGGGCGGAGGCGACGAAGAACATCTTCTGCGCCCGGATGAACGTCCCGAGCGCACTGTCGATTTCGGGGTGGATCGTTCCCATGCGCGGAGTCTATCAGACGGAGAGGCGGGTAGAATCGCGGGATGCCGCCGCGCGCGTATCACGAACGCCGCATCACCGAGTGTGGCGCGGTCCTCGACCGGATCGCCCGGCGCGAGGGGCTGGTCGCCAACGCGCGCCTCCTGGTGTTCCTCGCGGCAGTCGCGATCGCGGTCACGGCCTGGCGCGGCGCGCTTGCGGCCGCCTGGGTCTGGCTCCCGCTCGCGGCGTTCGTCCTTCTCGTCGCGTATTCCCGGCGGCTTTCCGCCGCGGGGAGCCGGAGCCGCCGGCTGATCCTGTTCCACCAGCGGGGGATCGCGCGCCTGGACCTGGATTGGGATGGATTGGGAGATGGTGGAGAGAGGTTCCTCCCGGACGACCATCCGTACGCGCGCGACTTGGACCTTTTCGGGAAGCGCTCCCTGTTCCAGCTGCTCTCGATCGCGACAACCCGGATGGGAGAGGCGGCGCTTGCGCGGAGCCTGCTCGATCTTCCTCCGCTTCCCGAGACCCTGGCGCGGCAAGAGGCGGTCCGCGAGCTCCGGGATCGCCGGGAACTGCGGGAAGACCTCGCCGCCCTCAAGGAAGACCTCGCGGCGGGCGTCGATCCGGAAAGGCTTGCGGCCTGGGCGGACGGCCCCGCGATCCCGCGCCTGGGACTCCTGCGCGCGGCGGGGATCGCGCTCGCGGTCCTCGCCACGGGGGCGTTCGCGGCCTGGCGCGTCGGCGGCTGGCTCCCGGCGTTTCCGTTCGCCGCGGCCGCCGCGATCGGGGTCGCGTTCGCCCTCCGGATGCGCCCGCGCGTCCGGGAGATCGAACGGGCGTCGGCCGCGGCGCTTGCGGACCTGGAGCTCTTGAGCCGGGTCCTCGGGCGCATCGAGCGGGAATCGTTCCGCTCGCCGCTTCTGGCGGGCCTGCGCGCGGATCTTGCGGCAGACGGGGTCCCCGCCTCGCGCCAGGTGGCGCGCCTGGCCCGCCGCGTCTCGTTTTTCGAGTCACGGCGGAATCCGGCCCTCGGCCTGCTGTGGCTTTTCCTCCTGGCCTGGACCGGCGTCGCGCTCTTTCCGTTCTGGGGGACGAGCGGGGCTCTCGCGATCGAGGCGTGGCGGACACGGTCGGGCCGGCGCGTCGGGCGGTGGCTCGCCGCTGCCGGATCGTTCGAGGAGCTGCTGTCGCTTGCCAACCACGCCGACGAGCATCCGGAAGACCCGTTTCCCGAATGCCGCGAGGGGAGGGCGTTCCTCGAAGCCGAAGGGATGGGGCACCCGCTGATTTCCGGGGATCGCCTGGTCCGGAACGACCTGCGCCTCGACGCGGAGCGCGCCCTTCTCGTGGTGAGCGGCTCGAACATGTCGGGAAAGAGCACCTACCTCCGCACGGCCGGCGTGAACGTGGTCCTGGCCCGGATCGGCGTTCCGGTACGCGCGCGCCGGATGTCGCTTGCTCCGCTCTCGCTCGGCTGCTCCATCCGCATCGAGGACTCCCTTCAGGACGGGCGGTCGCATTTCTATGCCGAGATCCGCCGCCTCAAGCTCCTGACGGAGATCGCCGGATCGCGTCCGCCGCATCTTTTCCTGCTCGACGAGATCCTGCACGGCACCAACTCGCACGATCGCCTCATGGGAGCGGAGGCGGCGGTGAAGGCGCTCCTCGACGCGGGGGCGGTCGGGCTCGTCACGACGCACGACCTCGCCATCACCCGGATGGCGGAGCGTTTCGCGCCGCGCGCCGGGAATATTCATTTCCAGGATGCGTTTCGGGACGGGGCGCTCGTCTTCGACTACGCCGTGCGTCCCGGCGTCGTCGCGCGCTCGAACGCGCTCGACCTCATGCGGTCGATCGGCCTTCCGGTCTGATCAGGCGAGGAGAAACCCGCGCATCGACAGGTTCCCGCCCCGGAACCCGCCAGTGACATCCGCGACCCGGTCCTCCGGGCGCGCCGCCCCCAGGACGGCGAGCAGGGGGTCGAAATGCTCCGTGGTGGGGACGGCAAGGTCCGCATGGGGCGCCCGCGCGGCGTAATCGAGGAGGCCCGCGTCGTCGCGCGCCGCGAGGCGATCCCGTACCCAGTCGTCGAACGCCCGCGCCCAGTCGTCGACATCCCCGGGCCCGGCGCGCCGCGTGAGCGACAGGTTGTGCACGACCCCGCCGCTTCCCAGGATCAGGACCTTCTCGTCGCGCAGGAACGAGAGAGCGCGTCCCAGCGCGAAGAGATCGTCGGGGGACCTGGGTTCCGGGAGCGACACCGAGACCACCGGGATATCCGCCGCCGGATACGCCCGGACGAGCGGCACCCAGACGCCGTGGTCGAGCCCGCGTTCCGGCTCGGGGATGGCCGGGATCCCGGCGGCGCAGAGGCGCTCCGTGATCCGGTCGGCGAGCGCCGGATCGCCGGGACAGGGGTAAGCGACCCGGGAGAGCGCGTCCGGGAATCCCCCGAAGTCGTAGACGAGGCCGGGCCGCTCCATCGCCGTCACGCGGACCGGGACCGATTCCTCCCAGTGGGCCGAGATGACGACGATCGCGCGCGGGCGGGGGAGGGTCTTCCCCGTGCGGGACCATGCCTCGACGACCGGGTCGTCCGAGATGGCGAGCATCGGGGAGCCGTGCGACAGGAACGCCACCGGCATCCGGACAGAGCCTTCCGGCGGGGTGCCGGCGATCCGGGCGCACGCCGCCAGACCTCCGGCCAGCGCCGCCCCGGCCGCTCCCTTGAGCACCTCGCGCCGCGTGATCCCCGCGCCCATGGCTGTATAAGCGCGCGGGAGCCGGGAATGTTCACCGTAGAATCACGGGGCATGCTGGATACGAAGGCCGTCTCCGTCCTCGTGGGGAGCCACCGCCGGTTCCTCGCCTTCCTGGCGCCGCGCGTCTCCGGACGGGAGGCGGCCGAGGAGATCCTGCAGGCGGCCTTCGTGAAGGCGGTCGAGAAGGGGGGCGCTCTCCGCAAGGGCGAAAGCGTGGTCGCCTGGTTCTACCGCCTGCTCCGGAACGCCCTCGCCGACCACTACCGCCGCAAGGGGATCGAGCGGCGCGCCATCCGGGAGCGGGCCGGGCGGGCGGAATCGGCCGAGGACCGGCGGATCGAGCGCGTCGTCTGCGCCTGCGTCACGGATCTCCTGGCGACCCTGGAACCGGGGCAGGCCGAACTCCTGCGGCGGGTGGATCTGAATGGGGAGGCGGTCGCGGCAGCGGCCGCCGTCCTGGGGATCACCCCGAACAACGCCGGGGTCCGGCTCCACCGGGCGCGCGCGGAACTGAAGAAACAGCTCGTCCGGAGCTGCGGCACCTGCACCGAGCACGGCTGTCTCGACTGCACGTGCGAAAAACCCTGCTGATCAGTTTTTCATCCTGCCCATGAGGCGCGCGAGGTCGCGCGCGAGTTCTTCCGCCGTCAGGGGGCGTGCCGTGCCGTCGGTGGCGCTGAAATGGTAGGGAGTCCGGCACCGGGTGCATTGCCAGAGGGAGTCCGCGCCTTCCTGGCCGGCAAGCAGTTCCAGGATCCCCTTCTCGCCCCGCTCGCAGGGGCACCCGGGAAGGACGGGCGCGTCCACGGCCGGAGGAGCGGGGGGCGGGGGAGGGGAGCGGGGAGGTGACCGTCGGCGCGTCCCGAGCGCCGCCAGGATCACCCCCGCCGCCAGCAGGAAAAGGGCGGCGAGCGCGGCGGCGTCCATGGCGGGTCAGGGAAGGCGGATCTGCCCCGCGCGGTCCATCGGAAAGAACGGATTCCAGGCGACCTCCCACAGGTGCCCGTCGGGGTCGGCGAAGTAACCGCAGTGTCCTCCCCAGAAGACGTCCTGCGCCGGCTTCACGATCCGCCCGCCCGCCTTTTTCGCGGCCGCGAGGACCCGGGAGACCTCGGGTTTCTTCCTCACGTTGTGGGCGAGCGCGATCCCGGAAAATCCGGTTCCCCGCGCCGGGACATGCGCATCCTCGGCCAGGAGCCTGCGCGGATAGAGGGCGAGGATCGCCCCCTTTGAGTGGAAGAAGGCGACCGAAGCGTTGCCGGCCTTCGATTCGCGCCAGCCCAGCTTGTGGTAGAACGCCCGGGCCCGCCGGAGGTTCGCGACTCCCAGCGTCACCAGGCTGATGCGTGGTTCCATGCGTCGGACGCTACTTCCGCTTCGCGTGGATCGCCTCGGCCCGGGCGCGGAGCTCCTTCGCCTCGTCGGCGCGCTTCATCGCCTCGAGGAGCCGCGCGTGGTTCTCCAGGGACTGGGCCACCTGGGGATGGTCCGGCCCGAGGGTCTTCTCCCAGATCGCGCGCGAGCGGCGGAACTGCGCGTCCGCCTCCGCATGCTTCCCTCCCTCGGTCCCCATCTCGATCACGGCGATGTTGTGGAGGGCCTTGGCGACCTGGGGATGGTCGGGGCCCAGGCGCTTCTGGGCGGCGTCCAGCGCCTTTTGCTGGAGATCCATCGCCCCCCGGGTGTCGCCGCGCTTCCGGAGGATCTCTCCCAGATTGAAGCAGACGTTCGCGATATCGGGGTCCACCGCGCCGGGCTGGCGCTCGTAGAGCGTCATCGCCTCGCGCAGCTCCCGCTCGGCGTCGTCGTTCCGGTTCATGTCCATGTGCGCGCTCGCCAGGTTGTTCAGGATGAAGGCGGTGTACGGCTCGTCGCCGAGCTTTCGGGCGATCGCGAGCGACTTGCCGAAGAGCTTTTCCGCCTCCGCCGTCTTCTTCTGGTCGAGATAGACGAAGGCGAGGTTGTTCACCGTCTCGGCCACGTTCTTGTGGTCGGTTCCCAGGGCCTTCATCCGGATCGCGATCGCCCGCTGGTAGAGGGGCTCCGCCTCGGCAAGACGATCCGTCCCCTGCAGGACGAGCGCCAGCGTGTGGAGCGCCTCCGCCGTCTCGAGCGTCCCGGATCCGAGCGAGGATTCGGCGAGCGCGAGCGCCTTGCGGGCGGTCGATTCGGCCCGGGCCAGGTCGGGCTTGTTCCGGAACGCCAGGGCCAGGGCGCTCATGGAGCGGACGAACCGCTCGTCGCGCTCGCCGAACGCCTGCGCCCGGGTCACCGCGCGTTCGTAGGCGGCGACGGCCTCGGCGAAGCGGCTTTCCCGCATCGCCTTGTCGCCGGCGCGCATCTCGGCGTCCCATGCCTCGGCGGGGCTGGCGGCCGGGCGCGCCCGGATCCGGTCGACGCGCGCCATCAGCGCGTCCCGCTCGGCCGCGCGTCCCGTCTCGTCCATGAGCACCGCATGCGTCTCGAGCAGGTTCGCGAGGACCGAGCTTTCAGGGCCGTCGGTCTTCTCCCAGATCGCGCGCGCGCGCAGGTAGAGCCGCTCCGCCTCGGCGTGCTTCCCCTGCGACTGGTAGAGGAACCCGAGGTTGTTCGCGGCGTAGGCGACGTTCGAGTCCTCGGCCCCCAGGGATTTCTCCGCGATTGCGAGCGCCCGCTTCAGGTGGCGCTCCGACTCGTCCGCTTTCCCGATCCGCTGGCAGATGGCGCCCAGGTTGCTCGCGGCGGCCCCGATGTCCGGATGGTCCGGGCGGAGGGCCTTCTCGCGCATCTCGAGCATCTTCCGGTACTCCTTCTCGGCTTGCGGGAACTTCTCCTGCTCCTCGTGGAGATAGGCGAGGTTGTTGAGCATGATCGACGCCTTGTGGAGGTCGCCCGCCCGCTCGAAGAGGAGCATCGCCTCGGTGAAGCGCTTCTCGGCCTCACGGTAGTTCTTGTCTCCCATCTCGATCATGCCGATCGAGCCCATCGTCTCGGCGGTGTCGGGATGGTCGTGTCCCAGGGTCTTGCGCCGGATCTCGAAGGCGCGCTTGTAGAGGGGCATCGCCTCGGCCGGCTTCTCGCGCGCCGACAGGGCGTCGCCAAGGGCGTTCGCGGCCCGGGCGGCCTCGACGGACTCCGCCCCGAGGTGCTTCTCCGCGAGCTCCAGGGCCTTCCGGGCGGTCGCCTCGGCGGCGAGCATGTCGCCGGCGCAGTTCTGCGCGTCGGCGAGCTTCCCGAGCGACTTGACGTGCCGCTCGTCGCTGATCCCGAACCCCTGGGCGAGTCCCGCCGCCTTCCGGAAGGTGTCGACCGCCTCGCCGTAGCGTCCGTCCTTGAGGGAGGCCTCGCCGGCGGCGACCAGCGCCTGCCAGTCCTCGGCCTCGCCGGCGGCCAGCGACAACGAGAAGGCGAACGCGACGGCCCGGAAGACGTTTCGTTTCTGTTTCATGGCGCGCAGGGTGACCGCCCGGGACGTCATCGTCAAGCGGGGAAGGGGAGTATCCGCTACAATCGGGCGATGCGCCGGTTGATTCCTGCTGCCGCGGCCGGGGCGCTCCTCGCCGCCTCTCTTGGCCTGCGAGGCGCGCCGTCCTCCCCGACCGATGCCGACGCGGAAAAGACGCTGACGCAGGCGATCCAGGCCGATCCCGCGCGCGCGCAGGCGTATTTCGATCGCGGGTGCGCCCGTGTCCGGATGGGAAAACACGCGGAGGCGCGCGCCGACCTGGACAAATGGATCGAGTACGACCCGAAATACGCGCTGGTCCGGGCCGACCTTGACCTGCTGCTCTTTTCGGACGAGCGCGAGGCGCGCCGGCGCCAGGAAGAGGCCGCGGCGCGGGCCGCCGAGGAGGAGAGGAGCTTTCTCGCCGCCTTCCGGCATTATGCGGTGGCATACGCGCTCACGGTCGACGAGGCCGGGGAGGAAAGGCTGGCGGACGCGCTGATCGGCGCCTGGAAGCGGTGCACGCCGCGTCCCGGGTATCCGATGGCGCTTGTCCGGTTCCTCGCGCAGGGACAGGCTCACGCGCGGGCCCGCCGCCACGAGGAGGCGGCCATCGCCTACCGTCAGGCGGCGCGCTTCTGCCCCTGGTGCGCCGAGGCGCACTACAACCAGGCGCTGATCCTGGGGGAATACCGGCGGTACGGGCAGGCCGCGACCGCCATGCGCCGGGCGCGCGAGATCCTTCCGGACGGCCCCGAGGCGCAGGAGGCGGAGGGGATGCTCCTGACCTGGGAACTTCTCGGCGAATGAGACCGCTTCGCGCGTTCCGGATTCCCTCCATTCTGGCCGCGCTCGTGGTCGCGTCCACGGCGCGCGCGGAATGGTGGATCATCACGCCCAAGGGATACCGCGATATCGGAGGCGGGTCGCGGTGCGGCCCGTACAAGACGCGGGCCGAGGCGCAGCAGGTGAACGACCAGTATTTCGACGGACGGCGTCCCATGGAAGGATCCGATGACCCGGCGCCAGGATCGGGCGGCGGGAACGCCGGAGGCGGGGGGGGGAGGGCTTCTTCGGGGGATCCGGTGTTCGACGCGATGGCGCCCGTCATGGTGGAGGCGGCGGGGCTCTTCGGGCAGATGCTGGGGAAGGCCCTCTTCGGCGATCCCCAGGAAAAGGCACGGCGCGAGCACGAGGAGGCGGTCCGCCGCTGGAACGAGGCGCGCGAGGAGGAGAGGCGGGCGCTCCGGCGGCAGTTCGAGTCGGACATGGCGGCCAAGGAGTCGCGGGAGGCCGCCTACCTCCGCGAGCAGCGCCACGCGAAGATCACGGCGCGCCTGAAGGAGATCGGTTCCGGGGTGTTCGGCGATATGAGGGATGTCCGCCCCGACGACGATGGCCTGCGCCCCGGCGGGACGTCCTTTTTCGGGATCGGGGGAGGGGAGGGGGCGGCGAACTACGTCGAGCCCGCGCACGATGATCCGATGGTGGTCGATCTCCGGCATGTCCAGAGCGGGGTCTATATCGTCGAGATGGCGGCGACCGCGCCGCCGCAGGACAGCGTGATCCTGATCGACCAGGCGTTCGCGGTGGCGACGGGGGGATCCTCGTTCGTCATGCAGGGGGCGCCCGACAAGCCGCCGTCCGTGAATCCCGAGGGGCTTCGCGCCTTCCAGGAGGCGAACAACCGGTACCGCGAGGAGCGGGACTCCAACCATGTGCTCCGGAAGAAGTTCGAGGAGGCGCGCCGCCGCCGGGAGGCGGCATCCGGAGAGGAGCGGCGGAGACTGGCCCTGGAGGAAGCGCGGGCGAAGGCCGACGCGGACGCGGCGGCCTGGCGGGCCTCGACCGGACGGGCTGTCGCGCGGCGGACCCTGGTGGAGACGGCGGTCCCGTCCCCGGTCACGTACGCGAACGTCCTGGCGCGCGAACGGGAGGCGCTGGCCCCTTCGGCGGCCGACCGCCTGGCGCATGCGGCGATCCGCCCGTACAGCGACGCGCTCTCCGACGAGGTCGACGCGTTCATCGTCGATTCCTACGCGACCGTGGACGACCCGGCGCTTCAGGCGCGCCTCGACGGGCTTCTCGCGCGCCTCCGGGCCGTCTCGCCCTATCCGGACGAGCCCCGGCGGGTGCGAATCGTCGGAAAGCCGCTCGATCCCTCCGTCGAGAGCGGCAAGGAGGGAGGCTGCTTCGCGAGCGGGCATACCGTCTACATGGGGATCGACGAGCTCAAGCGGACGCCGCCGCCGACGGACGACGAGCTGCTCTGGGTGATGGGGCACGAGGTCACGCATATCCACAGGGACCATTTCGCGAAGGCGCACCTGGCGGACCGGTATCAGGCCGCCCGGCAGGACGCGGAAGGGCTTTTGGGGGCCGATCCGGCTCCCCTCGGGGAAGACGAGCGGGCATGGGTCCGTACCCATGCCCGGAAGGCCCGCCTCGGCGGCTATTACAGGGAACAGGAGCTGGAGTCGGACCGCTTCGGGACCCTGCTCGCGCTTTCGGCCGGCGCGAAGCCGGACGCCGTCCGCAAGGAATTCGCGCGGATGGACAAGGAGGAGGAGGCGTGGGAGTCGAAGCTCCCGAACGCGGCGGAGCGCAAGAGGATCGAGATCACGCGCGACCACCCGGAACCCGCCGAGCGCTTCGACGCGCTCCGGAAGATCTACGGGAACGCCCTGGGCAAGCCCCTGAAATGAAAGGAGGCCGCATGAAACCGGATCTCGGAATCGACGGGAAGAAGAGGGAGAAGGTCGTCATGATCCTGAACCGGCTTCTCGCCGACGAGTACGTCCTCTACACGAAGACGCGCAACTACCACTGGAACGTCGCCGGGCCGCGCTTCAGCGAGCTGCACAAGCTGTTCGAGGCGCAGTACACGGAGCTGAACGTCGTCGTGGACGACGTGGCCGAGCGCGCCAGGGCGCTCGGGGGGGCGGCCGCCTCGACGCTGGCGGAATTCGCGAAGGCCACGCGCCTCGCGGAGCACCCCGGGAAGTATCCCGAGGCCGACCGGATGCTCGCGAACCTGCTCGCCGACCACGAGGCGGTCGTCCGGATCCTGCGGGCCGACGCCGAGACCGCGAACGCGCTGGGAGACGCCGGCACCAACGATTTCCTCGTGGGGCTCATGGAACAGCACGAGAAGACCGCCTGGATGCTGCGGGCGTACCTCGAGAAGACGGCGGGTTAGCGCCCGGGTTTCACCGCCCGTGTGGCGATGAAGCTGTCGATGTGGCCCGACAGCGGATCCCGGCCTCCCCGGTAGCCGTTCTCGAGAAACCCCGTGATCGCGAATCCCGCCGCGATCTGGCCTCCGATCTGGTCGGCGAGCGTGTGACCGAACTCGACCACGCTCCCGGCCTTCGCCCGCCGCGTCGCGTGGGGGATCCGGTTCGTGACGACGAGGCGGCGCCCCCTGGGCGGGCCGTCCGTTCCGAAGAGGAAGCGGACCGGGTTCACGAATCCGGCGAGGAGCACGCCCCCGCGCGCGAGGACCCGGAACGATTCCTTCCAGACGGGATGGACGTCCGGGACGTAGCAGTTCGAGCAGGGATGGACGACGAGGTCGAAAGAGCCGCGGGCGAATCCCGAAAGGTCCGCCATGTCCCCGAGGACGGTTTCGATCGCGAGGCCGTCGCGCCGGGCGACGAAGCGGTCCTTCGCGAGCTGGCGGGGGGAGTTGTCGAGGACCGTGACGCGCGCGCCCGCCGCGGCGAGAAGCGGTCCCTGGTGTCCGCCGCCCGCCGCGAGACACAGGACATTCCTTCCTTCGAGCGGCGGGAACCATTCCCGGGGGATCGCCCGGTGGGGCGTCAGGCGGATCTCCCAGCGCCCGCGGCGGGCGTCCCGGATCGCGGAAGGGGGAAGAGGACGCGTCCAGACGCACCCGGTCCGGGCCAGTCGGTCCCACGCGTCGCGGTTATGGGCCCGGACCGCCTGCGGGGTCGCCGCGCCGGGGCTCACCAGCGGACGGGATCCGGAAGGCGCTCGCCGTCGGCGATCTCGTCCGAGGCGAGGCTTCCCGCCTTCACCTGGATCACGAGGTAGAAGAGGTCCTCGCGGGAATTGTTGCGCCAGGTCCGCACCCCCGCGGGGGAGACGCGGATCACGGTCCCCTCCGCGACGTCGATCACCTCGCCATCGATCTGGAACTGCCCCTTGCCGCCCAGGAAGACGTAGAGCTCCTCGTTCTCGCGGTGGCGGTGGTGGAAGGGGACCTCGATCCCGGCGGGAAGCTTGTTGACGGACATCTCGAGGCCCGTCAGTCCCAGGAGGTCCTTCAGGAAGAGGCGCCCCGAGACAGTGAACCCCAGCTCGGGATGCTTCCAGGTGAACCGCTCCCACGTCCCGCGCGGTCCCAGATGCGCGACGGCGTGGTTCCTCCCCGCGCGCGCCACGGCCTTCGGGTCGCTCATTCCTGGGGCTTGATCTTGAGGATCTTGTACTTCACGGTCCGGCGGGGCCCGTTGAAGACGGCGATGTCGCCCACCTTCTTCGCCAGGAGCGCCTGCGCCAGGGGGGAGGTGGTCAGGATCCTGTTGTTCTGCGGGTCGGCCTCCCCTTCCCCGACGAGATCGAACGTCTCCTTCTCGTCGTCGCCCACCTCCTGGATCGTGACGCGGGTCCCGAAGACGACCGTGTCGGTGGGGAGCTTGTCGTTCGAGATGATGTCGGCGAGGGCGATCTTCCCCTCGAGCTGGGCGATCTTGCCGTCGATCATGCCAAGCTCCTCGCGGGCGGCGTGATAGTCGGCGTTCTCGCGAAGGTCTCCCATCTCGCGGAAGCGCGCCACGTCCTCGGCCACCTTGGGACGGCGGACGTTCTTGAGGTCATTGAGCTCGGCCTGCAGCTTCGCGCGACCCTTTTCCGTCATCGGGATCCGGTCCATGCGTCTCTCCTGTGTGCGTGATTTCCCTTGGGAGCCGTTTCCGTCAATCTATAATCGCCCCGTCGACTTGTCAAAGGAGAGGAGGATTCCCGTGAGAAACACCGCCGCGATCATGTGCGCCGGGGCGCTGGCCCTGGCCGGACTCGGGTGCGATGAGGAGCCGAAGGGAACCGCGAAGCCCGGGGCTCCGGCCGAACCCGCCTTGGACACCGGAACCGCCGCAGTCGCGGCCCCAGCTTCAGCCAAGGAGAAACCGCCCATGGATGCCGAGAAAGCCCCCGCCCAGGAAGTGACGACCCCGTCCGGACTCAAGTACGTCGATCTGGCGCCCGGCGCCGGCGAGACCCCGCAGACCGGCCAGACGGTGCGGGTCCACTACACCGGGTGGCTCACCGACGGAAAGAAGTTCGACAGCTCGGTCGATCGGGGGGAGCCGTTCGAGTTCCAGATCGGCGTGAAGCAGGTCATCAAGGGATGGGACGAGGGGGTCGCGACGATGAAGGTGGGCGGGAAGCGGAAGCTTGTCATCCCGCCGGACCTGGGATACGGCGCGCGCGGGGCGGGCGGCGTGATCCCGCCGAACGCGACCCTGGTGTTCGAGGTCGAGCTCCTGGGGATCCGCAAGTAGCGCATGGGGCGCGCCGGACACGCGGTCGCCGCGATTCTCCTGGCCGTGTCGTCCGTTTCGTGCTCCGGCAACGGGGTGTCCGCGCCCGCCGGGCGCGAGGCCTGGAAGGAGCCGGCGCCGGCTGCGCGCGCCGCTCCGCCGGACGCCTCCGGCGCCCCGGAATGGCACGCCTCCTTCAGGAAGGCGTTCAGGACGCCGCAGGAGGCGCTTGCCGCCATGCAGGCGCGGGAGCCGGACGCCCCCCGCGCTGGAGAGAAGGCCCCCGATTTCGAGCTCGAGGATCCCGCCGGGACGCGGAAGGTCCGGCTGTCGTCCTTCATCGGAAAGTCCCCGGTGGTCCTGATCTTCGGGTCGTACACCTGACCTCCGTTCCGGAAGCAGGCCGTGCGCCTGCAGAAGCTGTACGAGACGTACCGGGACCGGGCGGAGTTTTTCGTGGTCTACGTGCGGGAGGCGCACCCCACGGACGGCTGGGACCTGGCGGAGGGGAACCGGGACATCCGCGTGGCGGACCCGGCGACCTATGAGGAACGGTGCGCGGTCGCCGGAAGGTGCATGGCGGACCTGGGGTTCACCGTGCCGGCCCTTGTCGACGCCATGGATGACGCCGCGAACCTGGCGTATGCCGGCTGGCCGGAGCGGCTCTACGTGGTCGGCCGCGACGGCGCCATCGCCTATGCCGGCGGGATGGGGCCGTTCCATTTCAAGCCGGACGAGCTGGCGAAATTCCTCTCGGAGCACCTGTCGAATCCCGACAATGGAAGGAGACCGGACGCCGCAGGCGGTCCGGGAAAATAGGCACAATCAGGGGGAGGTCCATGGCTGACAGCGCGAAAGAGTCGATGGAGGTGGCGGAGGCCGCCCGCGAGACCGAGTGGAAGCACCCGAGCTTCGTGGCCGAGCTCTTCATGGGCCGGTTCCGGCCGGATCTCATCTTCCCGTTCCCCGAGCAGGAACCGGGCGACAGGAAGGCGTGCGAGGATTTTCTCGTCGTGGTCGAGAAGTTCATGCGGGAGAAGGTCGACGCCGACGCCATCGACAGGACCGGCGACTATCCGCGGGAGATCCTGAAGGGCCTGGCCGACATCGGTGCCATGTCGATCAAGATGCCGAAGGAGTACGGCGGCATGGGGCTCTCGCAGATGACCTACAACCGGACGATCGCGATGGTCGCCAGCCATTGCGCCTCGACCGCCGTCTGGATGTCGGGGCACCAGTCGATCGGCGTGCCGCAGCCGCTGAAGTTCTTCGGGACCCCCGAACAGAAGAAGAAATACTTTCCGCGCCTCGCGAAGGGAGCCATTTCCGCCTTCGCGCTCACCGAACCCAACGTCGGGTCCGACCCCGCCAAGATGGAGTGCACCGCGACCCCCACGGAGGACGGGAAGCACTACCTCCTGAACGGGACCAAGCTCTGGTGCACCAACGGCCCCTGGGCCGAGATCCTGATCGTGATGGCCAGGACGCCGAACATCACGGTGCGGGGCAAGGAGAAGAAGCAGATCACCGCCTTCATCGTCGAGGGGAACTGGCCGGGGATCGAGGTCGTCCACCGGTGCCGCTTCATGGGCCTCAACGGCATCCAGAACGGCCTCCTCAAGTTCACGAACGTGAAGGTCCCCGCCGAGAACATCCTGATGGGGACGGGGCAGGGGCTGAAGCTCGCCCTCATCACCCTGAACACGGGGCGCCTGACGCTCCCCGCCGCCTGCGTGGGGGTGGCGAAGAAGTGCCTCGAGGTGGCCCGCGTCTGGGCGAACGAGCGCGTGCAGTGGGGGGCGCCGGTCGGCCGGCACGAGGCGATCTCCGCGAAGCTCGCGATGATGTCGTCCCACACCTTCGCGATGGAGGCGATGACCTGGTACGCCACCCAGCTCGTGGACAAGGGGGGCGCCGACATCCGGATCGAGGCGGCGATGGCGAAGCTGTTCGTCAGCGAGTGGCTCTGGAAGGTCCTGGACGAGACGATCCAGATCCGCGGCGGGCGCGGCTACGAGAACGCCGACTCCCTGCGCGCGCGGGGCGAACACCCCTTCCCCGTGGAACGGATGATGCGCGACTCGCGCATCAACACGATCATCGAGGGGGCGAGCGAGATCATGCGCCTCTTCCTGGCGCGCGAGGCCCTGGACGGCCATATGCGCATGGCCGGCGCGCTCATCAA
Organism: uncultured Planctomycetales bacterium; assembly: GCA_964455625.1. GTDB lineage: Bacteria > Planctomycetota > SBBH01 > SBBH01 > SBBH01 > SBBH01. Next base: position 137,224 of record CAYVXZ010000006.1, read on the forward strand.
CCCGAAGGCGTCGCTGGGGGAGAAGGCGTCGGCCCTGGCGAAGACAGGCTTCTTCTACGCGCACTGGTATCCCCGCCAGTGGGTGAACCTCGACTGGCTGGGGTTCTACGACGAGTTGGGGTATCCCCTTTCGGACCACGTCCGCTACGTGGGGCTCACGTCCCACAAGCTGGCGCGCTCCGTCCTGCATTTCATGGTGGCGAGCACGCCGCTTGCTCTCAAGTACGGGCCGGAGGGGCCGGGGCGCCGCCAGCTGGCGCTGGGGCGCCTCGTGAACGTCGGCGTCGACCTCTTCGCGATGGCTGCCGTCTGCTCGCGCGCCCAGATGTTGATGAGCAAGAACCCGGACGACACGACCCCGCGGGACCTGGCGGACCACTTCTGCCGCTCGGCGCGCCGGCGGATCGCGCAGGAATTCGCGACCCTGTTCCGGAACGACGACGCGCTCGCGCGGGATCTGGCCGGCGACTTCCTGGACGGCAAGCACGCCTGGCTCGAGAAGGGGATCGTCGGGAACCTGTGATCCGCGTCCCGCATGCCTGACGCGTCCGGGTCCGTCCAGGCGCTTGCCGCCTCGGGGAGACGCGCCGAGGCGCTTGTTTCGCTCCGGTCCGGGCCGCGAACGCCGGAAACCGCCGTCCTTGCCCGGGAGATCTGGCGGGCGGGGGGGAATCTCGAGAAGGCCCTCGAGCGCGACCGGGAGGCCGGCGCGCTCGCCGCGGGCGAGCCGCTCCGCGCCGCCTGGGAGGCCGAGCGCCGGCAGGAGGCGGACCGGCTTCGCGCGAACCTCGCCGCCGCCGGGCGGGGAAATGTCTTCAGTCCGGGCCTGGAGAAATGGCTCGAGGACCCCGTCTTCGACGCGCGGACGGCCTGGGTGCGCGAACCGGAGGGGATCGTCTGGCTCCGCGAAGACGCCGGCGGCCGCCTCGCGATCCTCTCGCGTCCCCTGACGCCGGACCGGGCCCGCTTCGCCCGGGAGCTCTCCCGTTCGGGCCACCCGATGGTCCTTTTCGGAAAGGGGGGCGAGTGGGCCGAGCTCGCGACGATCGCCCGCGCGGAGCATCCCGTCATGTTCCTGACGATGCGGCGGCCCGCCCTTGTCGTCGTCCCGGACCTCGCGCAGTTCCTGATGGCGCTCCGCGTCCTGGATCTCACGGAGCTCCTCGCGGCGCCGGACCTCTACTGGTTCGCCGGAGAGGACTGGGAGGAGACGTTCCGGCACGTCCTGGCCCACGAGCCGATGCTGCCGGTCCCGGATCCCCGGATGACCCTCCCGGTGGTGGCCGAGCCCGTCCGGCGGGTCCTGGCCGCCGTTTCGGAGATCCGGCGCGTCGATGCCGACCGCGCGCGCGACCGGGCCTGGCCCGCCTACGCGGCGCGAAGCCGGGCCGACTGGCGCGCGGCGCTCGCGGGAGGGGCCGACCGGCGGACGCGGATCCTCCTGATCACGTCACGCTTCACGACGGTCCTGCAGTACGTGATCCGGGACCTGGCCACGGCGTTCGAATCCGCCGGATGCGACACGGAGATCGTCGTCGAGACGGACGACTGCCAGCGGTTTTCGGGACCGGCGCTCCTGCGACGGATCGACGCCTTCCGGCCGGACCTGGCTGTCCAGCTCTCGCACATACGGCCGGAGCTCGCGGCCTTCGTCCCGCCGCAGCTGCCGTTCGCGAGCTGGATCCAGGACCGCCTGCCGAACCTGTTCGAGAAGCGGTTCGTTTCCCAGCTGGGCGCCAACGATCTCGTCTTCGCGATGTGGGAGGGGATGAGAAGGGACTGCCTGGCGGCGGGCTACCCCGAGGTGACGCTTCTGTCGGCCGCCGCGAACGGATCCGTCTACGGGGCCGAGGCGCGCGAGCGCCCGGAGTACGCCTGCGACGTCGCGTTCGTCTCGAACATCTCGCCCCCGGCGCCGGAGCGGAACTGTCCGGGCCTGGTTGAGCGGGCGATCGATATCCTGACATCGGAGGGGATCGGGTATCGGGATCCGCCCTTTTACAGGAGGCTTCTCGACCGGATCGCCTCGGAGAAGGGGTTTCCCGTCCCTTCCGACGAAAAGGAAAGGACGCGCCTCGTCGAGCGGGTCCTTGCCTTCGACGTCGAGCGGTTTGTCCAGCGGACCCAGCCCCTCGCGTGGGCACGAGAGATGGGGCTTTCGGTCGGGGTCTGGGGGCAGGGGTGGGACCGGATCCCGGAACTGGCGTCCTGCGCCCGCGGACCGGTCGCGCCGGGGACGGATCTCCGGGATCTCTACCGCTCGGCCCGGATCCACCTCCACATGAACAGCGACACGAACGTCCACCAGCGCGTGTTCGAATGCCTGGCCGCCGGGGGGTTCCTGATGGCCTGGGCGCATCCGACGGACGGGGAGCCCTGGGGCCTCTCGGGGCATCTGGCGCCCGGCCGCGAGGTCGAGACGTTCCGGTCGCGGGACGACTTCCGGGAGAAGGTCCGGGCGTATCTCGCGGACGACGCGCGCCGTCGCGCGGTCTCTGCGGCGGGACGCGCGCGGGTCCTGGCGGAGCACACGATGGAGCGCCGCGCGGAGGCGATCCTGGCGGCGGTCCGGGCGCGTTACTCCGCTTGACCCCTCCGATCCTGCTTTGGTAGGGTTCCGACCCATGAAAGGAACCATCCTGATTGTCGAGGACGAGCCCGCCATCCGCGAGATCGAGAAGACCCTCCTGGAAGGGAAGGGTTTCTCGGTCCGCATGACCGAGGACCCCGAGGAGGGGCTCGCGATCCTCCAGAAGGAAAAGATCAACCTGGTGGTCCTCGACATCATGCTCCCGAAATTCGACGGCTTCGAGTTCCTGCGCCGCGCGCGGACGGTTCCCGCCGCCGCGAAGGTCCCGATCATCGTTCTCTCCGCCTTTACCGAGCACCGCGACCGGATCAAGGGGCTGAATCTGGGCGCCATCGAGTACCTGGGGAAACCTTTCAGGGCCCAGGAGCTGGTCCGCACGATCGAGGAATGTCTCGACAGCACCGGTCAGGGCCAGCCCGGCGCCTCGGCGTAGAAACCCCTCCGACGCGCTTCCCGCGCGGTCGATAGATTTCCTGTGTCTCTTCTCGACGCGGTGATTCTGGGCCTGATCCAGGGAATCGCCGAGTTCCTGCCGATCTCGAGCAAGGGTCATCTCTTCCTGGCCCAGCGTTTCCTGGGGCTGACCGATCCCGAGGCGAACCTCTTCTTCGTCGTGATGCTCCACCAGGCGAGCCTCGCGGCGATCGCGGTCTACTACGGGCGGGCGATCCTCCGGACCTTCGCGACCGGCCGGCGCGAGATCCTCTGGGTCGTCGTCGGGACGGTCCCGGCGGCCCTTGCGGGAAAGTTCCTCAAGCCGCACCTCCTGGCGCTCTATACGCAGCCGGTCTGGACCTTCGCGGGGCTTCTCGCGACGTCCGCGGTGCTCCTGGCCGCCTCGCGCGCGCGCCGGGGTGAACGGCAGGTCGGCCAGATGACGGCGTTCGAGGCGCTGGGAGTTGGGCTCGCGCAGGCGGCGGCGCTCCTCCCGGGGGTGTCGCGGTCCGGCATGACGGTCTCCGGAGGGCTCTTCACGGGGCTGGCCGCCGGGGAGGCGGTCCGCTTCTCCTTCTACCTGGGCGCGGCGGCGATCTTCGGAGCGGGGGTCCTCGAGATCGGCGAGGCGCGGGCGGCGGGCCTGACGGTGGCCCCCGGGCTCCTCGCGGCGGGCCTGGCCGTCACCTTCGTGTCGAGCCTGGCGGCGCTCTGGATCGTGGAACGGGTCGTTGATCGCGGAAGCCTCTGGGTCTTCTCCCTCTATTGCGCGCTTGTGGGCGCGGGGGGACTGGCCTGGACGCTCCTGCGCTGAAACCCGTTCAGGTTCCCCCACCCACGTCCGAAGAACAGGGGATGCAGCTCACCGATCCCTTGCTGGGGAATCTTCGTCATGTCGTCCCGTCCCCGTGGGCCGAGGTGCTCCTCGTCCTGGCCGCGGCCGTGGCGGGGGGGCTCGTCGGATGGGAGCGCGAGCTTAAGGCGAAGGCGGCGGGACTCCGCACCGTGACCCTGATCGCGATCGGGGCGGCGGTCTATACCCTGGTGTCGATCGCCGTGGCGGGGGACCGGTTCGACCCGGCGCGCCTGGCGGCGCAGATCGTCCCCGGCGTGGGGTTCCTGGGGGCCGGCGTCATCCTGCGCGAGCGGGGGCAGGTGGTGGGGCTCACGACCGCCGCCACCATCTGGGCGGTGGCGGCCATCGGGGTGGTGGTCGGGGCCGGGTACGCGGCGGCGGGGTTCGCCCTGGGGGCGATCACCGTCCTCGTGCTTGTCGGCGTGGCGCGGCTCGAGGTGAGGCTCGCCGGCCCCTGCCGGATGACGCGCTTCCGCGTGGAGTACGATCCGGCGGCGGGAAAGACCCTTCTCAAGATCCGCGGATGCTTCGACGCGCACCACGCGCCGTTCGAGGAGCCCAGGCCGGCCGCGGGTCCCGCCGGAGAGTCCGTCGAGATCCGCTGCTGCGACGCCCACGTCCAGCACCGGGGGCCGCTCGTCCTGCTGGCCGAGATCCCGGAAATCCGTTCAGTCGCCCGCGCCTGATCAGTCCTGTCCCCAGGAACTCCAGACCGGCGAGACCCGCGCGCGCCGCAGGGCGATCCAGAGGGATTCGAAGATCGGCGCCTTGTAGAGCGGGGCGGAATCGTCCGGGGTCACGTTGACGAACTCCACCTCGTAGTCGAATGCCGCAGCGCGCCCTGTAAGGGAGAGACCTGTCGTTTCACCGGAGGCTCCCAGCAGGACCGGGGAGCCGGCCAGCTCGGTGCCGGCCGCGTCGTAGGCGTGCAGGCGCACCTCGATACGGACACGTTCGCTGCCGGGCGCTTCGCCGGACGGGATCCCGGTCCAGTTGGCCCTGTCGAGCGACGCGGGCCCGCCCAGCTCGTAGCGCGGGGAGCGGTACAGGGCGCGGCGCGAAGGGGAAGGGAGCACGTGGCGTCCCAGGAGGTGGCGGGACTCGACCTCCGGAGCCTCCAGCACGCGGTCGTAAAAACGCAGTTCGTCGATCCCCTCGACGGCCAGCTGGACCCCGGCCGGCGGGGCCTCCAGGACCGACGGGGCGGGCGGGCTCGCCGACGGTTTCCCGTTGATCCAGAGCGTGCACAGCGTGGAAGACCCGTCGCCGGAGAGCGTGAGGACCACGTGGTCCTGTCCCGCGCGGGAGCCTGTCAGGTCCGACGCCGGGACGAAGCGTTCCGCAAGGATCCCGGTGAAATCGAGGGGCGGGGAGGTCAGCCATTTGTCCCGCACGACCGTGAACAGGGTCCCGTACCCCTCCGCCGCCCTCCAGGCCGGTGTGGTTTCCACGCGCAGGACGCCGCGCACGTCGCCGCCGAAGTCGGCCGCGAGGACGAGAGGGGCCTGGGCGGGGCGGCACCAGAACTCGACCGACATCGCCTCGATGAAGGGCGGGGCGATCCCCGGACATTCAAGAATGAAGGAGTCGGGCGATTCGGGGATGGTGAATTCCCACGCGTTGCAGGACGGGATGTCGATCGTGTCGAAATGGAAACTGGCCGTGGCGGGCGGGAGAAAGGAGGAGGAAAGCTCCGATTCCGGGACCGTGGCGACGGCGTCCTCCGTGAACGCCCAGTACTGCAGGGCGGTCTGGTTCCCGCAGGCGCGTCCGGCCAGGACGATCGCGCCGATGTCGCGGCAGAAGCGGCAGGCCGGAGACGGGGGAAGCCCGCGGAAGTTGAAGGAGGGGAGGCTTGCGAGCCAGGGACAGGTTCCGCCCGGCGGGTCCACGTGGGCGGTGCGGGTCCCCTCGCCGACGGCCCGGATGCCGCGGCGGGAAAGGAGGAGCGGGCTCCCGTCATGGTTCTCGAAATCCTCCTGCGCGAAGAAATCGAGCCGCTCCGCCGCGCGCAAGGTGCCCCGTGCCGCCGCGCGGGCGGCCTCGCGGTCCGTGACGCGCGCCCGCCCGAAAGACTCCACGGAGAAGCGCGTCGGCGGCGCCAGCGTCATCCCCTGGGGGCGGACGAGCGTGCTCCCGTACACGCCGGTGTACGCCGCCGGCGGGACGATGTACGGAAGCGTGGGGTCCCCGTACGGCCAGGTCCCCCCGAAATCGGGATAGGGGACCCGCATGAGGCAGGCGGAAATGTCGATCCCCAGGAAGGGGCGCGGCTCCGGGGGGACGGGGGCGCTGCCGTGGTCGATCCCCCAGGTGCCCCAGCAGCCGAGCGTCGCGTGGGGGGGGCGGTCCAGCGAGACCGAGAGGAAGGCCAGATCCGCCTTGGCGCGGACCCAATCCCCGCCCGGGCCGGCCGCCCCCGCCGCGGAGAGAATCCCGGCATCGACAGGAAAGGCGGCCGGGGCGTCCGCCGCCAGCTTCTTGCGGAAGGCGAGCCACGACCCGGGCGACGGGCCGTCCCGGAACTGCGCCGCGAGCGTCGCGAGCGCCGCCGCCTCGTCCGGGAAGATCATGATCTTCTTGACCTTGTGCAGCTGCAGGCCGCCCGCGCGGACGCCGGGGGACCCGTACGGGACTCCGTGGAGGCCCGTGTGGTCCGCGAGCCATCCCGAGACCGGCGCGGAGAGGTACCGCCAGAGCGACTCGAGGACCTCGCGCGGCGCGGCGGCCAGCTCCACCGGGGCGTAGCGGAAATCCGGCCCGGGATCCTCTTCCACCGGCGCCGACCCGTCCAGGATCTCCCCGGGCCCGATGTCGAGGAACGGCAGCAGGCGCCCGCATTCCCAGGCCGTGTAGGCGGGCGTGACGCCCGTCAACGCCTCGCGCAGCGCGGCAAGGGAGCGGTATCCGCCCGGGGGACGGCGCATGAGGAGATGCTCGCCGAGGCGGGAGATCCGGACCGGTTCCCCGTCGGGGCCGGCCGGGACGTCGATCCGGCCGACCGCCGGATTCACGGGGAGGAGGACCGCCCCCAGGTTGTTGAGGGCGTGGGCCAGTCCCCGGTGGAACGGGTTGGCGATGCTGTCGTGGTCCGGGGGCGCCATGCGGCCGTTGTTGACGGGAAGGAGGGCCCCCGGCGCGCGCACCCGCAGGACGAAGAGGTGCGCGAACGGGCGTTCCCCGCCGCGCAGGCGTCCGCTCGCCGCGGTGAAGGCGCCGTCTCCGTCAAGATCCTGCCAGGGCTCCCCGGGCGTCCAGAGGCCGCCTCCCTCGCCCGCCTCGTCGATCGCGCCGTCGGCGTCGTTGTCGGCTCCGTCCGCCCCGAGCGCGACGGTCTCCCGCCACGGCTCCCCCCGCGCGAAGGAGGGGTTCCGGAGTGATTCCGGGGGCGTTTCCTCGGGGTCCCGGCAGGCCCAGGAATCGGAGCGGCTTTCCATCGTGTCGCCCCGCCGGGGCCAGGGGTCGCGGGGGAGGCGCGCCGCGGCATACGCCAAGCCGCTCTCCGCGGCGAGGCGCGCGCGCGCGGCCGAAAGGCCGGCCGCCGCGGACGTCCGCGCCAGGTGCCCGATGTTTCCGAGCGCGACGGCCAGGAGAAGGAAGAGCCCGACGAGCCCCGCGACCAGGACGAGCGTGACTCCGGCGGAGCGACCCGGCATGCGCACCCCTGACTGTGCCCCCGGTTCGCGCCGCGGGTAAGGGCCAAACCTCTTTTCCGGAAGGGGCGTAAGTCAGTGTGCGGACCAGTCCGTCCAGGCGGGGGCGCGGAGCGTGAACCAGACGGACTCGAAGACGGGGGAGTCGTAAAGCGGGGCGTCGGGAACCTGCTTCCGGTAGAACTCCACGGCGTAGCGGAAGGAACGGACGCCGCCGGCGGACGGCAGGTCGATCGTCTGCCCCGGGCCCGGAAGCGCGACGGGAAATCCGGGTCGGAGCGTTCCGGCCGCGTCGTAGGCGTAGACGAGGACGCGCATCCCCGTAACGTCGTCGAGCTCTCCGGACGTGAAGGCGGTCCAGTGGGCCTGGTCGAACGCCGCGTTTCCGCGCAGGAAATAGCGCGGCGAGACATAGGTTGGGTTCGTCGGGGCGGAGACCGGGTCCGCGGCCGGGGGGGACGCCGGCAGGACGACCCGGCCGAGCTTGAACCGGTCGGCCACGTCGGAACGGGTCAGGTCCTGCTTCAGCTGTTTCCCGTACAGGCGCAGCTCGCCGGCCCGGTGGACCGTGAGGCGCTCGAGGGGAGGGCGTTTCATGAGGCCGTTCCGGACGCCGTCGGGGGGATTCGGGAACTGGAGCCCGCCGGCCCCGCCGATGAGCACCGCGCCGTCGACGAACAGGCGGATATTCGTTCGGCTGGCTTCCGGGTCGAAATCGAGCGTCAGCACCGTGTGGAAGAAACCGGGACGGACGGATCCCGTATCGAGGAAGTCTGGGATGAACGCGTCGAGGGGCGGGTCCAGCGTCTCCAGGAGGTCGTCGCTGTTGAGCCAGGCGATCTCCAGGCGGAAGAGGGTTCCTGGTTCCTCGGTGGCGGAACCGGCGTCGCGGACCGTCCGGGTCGCCTCCACGCGGATGAAGGAGCCCGGGAACTCGACCCCCTCGATCAGGAAGAAGGCCGGATCCTCCCCGCCCGGACAGAGCCAGGTCTCCAGTGACGCGCTCTCGACGAGGTCGGAGCTCGCGTCGGCATCGCGGAACCCCGGGCAGTCGAAGACGAGGGGGGTCGCGGCGTTGGAAACCCACCAGGAGGTCTGTATCCCGGCGTCCGTCGCGCGCGAGACACGGATCTCGTCTCCCGGAGGCTCGGACGGGAAGCGAAGTCCGGGCGCGAGCGTTTCAGGACGGAAGGACCAGTAGCGATCGGCCCCCTGGCGGTCCGCCTCGCGCGGGGCGAGCGCGAGCGCGCCGTGGAAGCGCGAGCAGGGGGCCCCGCCGGCCGCCGCGGCGGCCGGACGGGGGAGGGAGACGACATGGGGGTGGGTCCGAGAGAAATCCGGGGGGAGTGGCGGGATATCCAGGTTGGGGACGGTCGCGGAAAGCGCGGCGCGCGTCCCCTGCCCCTGGGCGATGATCCCGCGTCGGGCCAGCTCCCGGCCGCCATCGGCATTCTCGAAATCCTCCTGGGAGGTGAATTCGAGCCGCTCGCACGCCGCCAGGCGCGCCTCGAGCGTCCGGTCTCCGCCGGTGCCGGGGATCCACCCGCGCGCGGCGACGCGGAAGTGCCGGGGCGGCGCGAGTGTCGCGCGAAGCGGCTGGAGGGGAGGCGGCGGGGAGGCGCCCCTGACGTACGGCTCGTTCGGGCCCGCGGACCACGGGCGGCCGGAGGCCGGGGGGAAGCGGACCCCGGAAATCCGGGCCCAGCGGACCGCCGCGAGGGGGCGCGACTCGGCCCCGCCGCTATCGAGCGCCCGGGTGACGAGGCCCCGCGTCGTCCAGACGCACGGGATCCCCCAGTGGAACGGGGGATCCGGGGAAACGGCCCCGGCGCAGAGGTCCGCCTTGGCCTGAAGCCACCCGCCGCCCGCGATGGGGAATCCCGATCCGGCGGTGTCCTCGTCTTCGCGCGCGAAAAAAAGCGCGGCGTCGGTGTCGAAACGCTCGTGAAGGCGCGCCCAGCCGGGAGCGGGGGAACGGACGACGTCGCGCGCGGCGGCCGAGATGCGGGCCGGCTCGTCGGAAACGCCGGGATCCAGATCTGGCGAGACGAGAAGCGGCATCCGTCCCGAAACGCCCGTGTCGGCGTAGGTCAGGTTGGATGCGCCGGCGCGTGAGTAAGGCATGTCGATCCAGTCGGCCGGACTCCCGATAGGGTTGGCGATCTCCGTCGCGAGATACATCCAGAGCGCGGCACGGACCGGATCGGGTGCGGTGTGCAGGTTGACGGGAGGGATCTCGCAGACGTCCGCGCCGTCGTCCCCGACCGGCGGGCCGAACGCGGTCCCTCCAGGGTACGGGCCCAGGTCGAAGTACGGCTCGAACAGGGTGATCTCGGCCGGGGTGTAGGGGCCTCCGGCGTCATGCGGAGGCGGGTTCAGGAGGTGTATGGTCGCCAGGACCTGGGCGACATCCGCCCATGTCCGGTATCCGCCGGCGGGACGGTTCCGGAGGAGATCGAAGCCGAGCCACGAGGTCCGGACCGGCTCCGCATCGCCCGGGATGCAGGTGCCGGCCGGGACATCGGCCCGGCGGGTCCAGGGGCCGAGCGCCTCCGGCCGGAGGAGCGTTCCGAGATTGCTGGCCGCGTGCGCGAGCCCCCGGTGCGGCGGAAGGTCCGGATCGGCATGGTCGGGCAAGCCGTTTCCGTTCCGGTCCGCCCCGTCCAGGAAACCGGCATTGAGGGGGATCAGTCCCTCCGCCGAGACGGTCTTGATGGCGAATCGTGTTCTCGCCGGGCGGAGGCGGGACGTCCAGGCGGAAAAGCGTCCGTCCCCGTCGGGATCCGTTCCCGGCTCGGCGGGATCCCGGATGCCGTCCGCATCACCGTCGGTCCAGGACTCCCCGTGGCTCCAGGAGGGGTTGTCGGCGCGCGCCAGCGGGGTCCCCGGCGTGTCGCGAAACGCCCAGTCATCCCCGCGCCCCGCCTGTGCGAGGGGGTAGACCGGATACCCCCGGCCGCGCGACAGGCGTGCGGCCGCGTATTCCAGGCCGGAGTCCGCCGCCAGGAGCGACGCGCCGTCGCGTTCGCGGGTCGACGCGCCGGCCCGGGAGAGGCGCGCCGCCGCCAGGAATCCGAGGGAGGAGACGAACAGCAGCGAAAGCATCCCCGCCGCCAGGACCAGCGCGATCCCCCGTGCGCGCGTCACGGGTCCACTATACCTCTCGTGCCGGATCCGGTGAGGGGGGATACCGCCGTCCGCGGGGTCCGGAGTCAACGTCCCGACCAGGCCGTCCAGGCGGGGGAGCGCCCCTTCCGCCGCATCGTGAACCATCGATTCGAAACCGGGGTATCCGGGGAAAGGATGGCGTGAGGAACGCCTCCGTGCCACCTGTGCCGTTCGATCAGGGTGCGAGAGAGGGGGGTTCCCTCTGTTCATTGACAGGCGTACACGGTCCGATTACGTTTCCGGGCTCCCATGGCCGCCGCCGTGAAACGACGCCGGACGAAACCTTCCGGGGCCCGTCGCGCCCCGAAGGGGCGGGCGGCCAGCGCCGCGGAGGACGGCAAGATCCTGTCGGAGCTGGCCGTGAACGGCCGGACGCACGAGGTCGCCTTTCCGGTCCATAAGACGCTTCTCGAGGTCCTGCGGGAGGACCTGAACCTGACCGGCACCAAGCACGGGTGCGAGCTGGGGGAATGCGGCACCTGCACGGTGCTTGTCGACGGGAGGCCGGTCCTCTCGTGTCTCGCGCTCGCCGTCGAGTGCCGCGGGAAGGAGATCCGCACGATCGAGGGGATGGCGGACGGCGCGAAGCTCCATCCCCTGCAGGAGGCGTTCGCGGACCTGGGGGCCGCGCAGTGCGGCTACTGCACGCCCGGGTTCCTCCTGACCGCGCAGGCGCTCCTCGCGGAGAAGCCGGACCCGACGCGCCAGGAGATCAAGGAGGCGCTTTCCGGGAATCTCTGCCGCTGCACGGGGTACCTCAAGATCTTCGAGGCGGTCGAGCAGGCGGTGGAGCGGTGCGCCGCTTCCGGGAAGCCCCGCGCATGACGAAGGGCTCCCGCGACAACGAGACCCGCATCGTCGGGAAGCACTGGCGCAAGGTCGACGCGAAGTCGAAGTGCACGGGGCAGACCCTGTTCGCCGACGACCTCGCGTTTCCCCGGATGCTCTACTGCAAGATCCTCCGGAGCCGCCTGCCCCACGCGAAGCTGAAGAAGGTCGACGTCTCCCGCGCAGCGTCGCTCCCCGGCGTCGTGGCGACCCTGGTCGGGACGGAGCTCCCTGTGAAATTCGGGATCCTGCCGGTGAGCGAGGACGAGCACGCCCTCGCTTTCGACACGGTGCGCTACGTCGGCGACGGCATCGCCGCGGTCGCCGCCGAGGACGAGGAGACGGCCGAGCGCGCGATCGAGCTCGTGGACGTCGCCTACGAGCCGATGCGGCCGATCATGAGCCCCGAGGAGGCGATCGCCAACCCCGAGCCCCGGATCCACGACTACGCCGACGAGGGGAACTGCCACCGGCTCGTGTCGCTCGCGTTCGGCGACGTCGAGGAGGGGTTTTCGGAGGCCGCCGCCGTGGTGGAGGGGACCTACTACTACGAGGGGAACACGCACCTTCCGATGGAGACCCACAGCGCGGTCGCGGCGACCGACCCGGAAGGGCGCGTCACGCTCTGGAGCTCGACCCAGACCCCGCATTACGTCCACAAGGCGATGGCGAAGGTCCTGGGGATCCCCGCCGCGCGGATCCGCGTCGTCGCCATGCCCAACGGCGGCGGGTTCGGCGGGAAGTCCGACCCGTTCGGCCACGAGATGGTGGTGGCGAAGCTGGCCCTGAAGACGGGGCGCCCGGTCAAGATCACGCTCACGCGCGAGGAGGTCTTCTACGCGCACCGGGGAAGGCACCCCGTTCTCATGCGGTGCAAGACGGGTGTTACCAAAAAAGGGGAAATCACGGGGATGCACTTCCAGACCTTCCTCGACGGCGGCGCCTACGGATCGTACGGCGTCGCGAGCACCTACTACACGGGAGCGCTCCAGACCGTCACCTACAACGTGAAGCGGTACAAGTTCGAGGGGCTTCGCGCCTTCACCAACAAGCCCCCCTGCGGCCCGAAGCGCGGCCACGGAACGCCGCAGCCCCGCTTCGCGCTCGAGATCCAGATGGACCGGATCGCCGAGAAGCTGGGGCTCGACCCCGCCGAGATGCGTCTCGCGAACCTCGTGCCGCCGGACTCGGTCACGGCCAACTACCTCAAGGTCGGAAGCATGGGGCTGGGGGAATGCATCCGGAAGGTGGTCGAGGGATCCCGGTGGAAGGAGCGGTTCCGGAAGATGCCCGCCGGGCGCGGCCTCGGGATCGCGTGCAGTTCCTACATCAGCGGGGCGGGACTCCCGATCTACTGGAACAAGATGCCGCACTCGGGCGTGATGCTGAAGTTCGACCGGGGAGGCGGCGTCACCGCCTATTGCGGCGCGACCGACATCGGGCAGGGGTCCGACTCGGTCCTCGCCTACATCGTCGCGGAGATCCTGGGGATCGATCCCCTGGATATCAAGCTGGTGATGGCGGACACGGACCTCACGCCGGTCGATCTCGGGAGCTACTCCAGCCGCGTGACCCTGATGATGGGGAACGCCGCGATCCAGGCGGCCGAGCGCGCGAAGGAGCTCCTCGCGACAGCGGTCTCCGAAAAGCTCCAGATCCCGAAGGGGAACCTCCTCTTCGCCGACCGCCGCGTCTTCGACATGGAGGACGCGGCCAGGGGCGTCGACATCGCCGAGGCGATCCAGCTCGCGGAGAGCGAGTTCGGGACGCTCGCGACCACCGGTTCCTACGCGCCGCCGCCGTCCCCGGCCCGCTTCAAGGGGGGGGGCGTCGGGCCGTCTCCCGCCTACAGCTATTCCGCCTGTGTCGTCGAGACCGCCGTCGACGCCGAAACCGGGATCGTGGCCGTCGAGAAGATCTGGATCGCGCACGACTGCGGGCAGCCGATCAACCCGACGCTCGTGATCGGCCAGGTGGAGGGGTCCGTCTACATGGGGCTGGGCGAGGCCCTGATGGAGGAACAGGTGTTCCGGAAGGACGTCCACAAGGCCCCGTCCCTCCTGGAGTACAAGAGCCCCACCACGATGGAGATGCCGGATGTGGTCACTTATCTCGTGGGGGAGAAGGACCCGAACGGCCCGTTCGGCGCGAAGGAAGCCGGCCAGGGCCCGCTCCTGCCGGTCCCTCCGGCGATCGCCAACGCCGTCTACGACGCGGTACGCGTCCGGATCGACGAGGTCCCGATCACCCCCGACAAGGTCCTGAAGGCGCTGAAGCTCAAGGAGCAGGGAAAGGAAGGGCGTCACGGGCCGACGAAGGTGCCGCGGGTGAACTGGCCCGAGCCGATCCTCGTCCCGCCGCCCTGGGAGGGAGGGGACGGGAAGGCGGTGGCGGGCGAAGCCGAGCGCCGGGCGCGCATCGCCGCCAATCCCGGACGCAAGAAGGAGAAGGCGGGGCCGCGGTCATGATGCGGCTTCCCCGGTTCCGGTTCGTCGCGCCGAAGTCGGTCGCCGAGGCCGCGAAGGTGCTCGCCGGCGAAGGGCCGGACGCGTGCCCGGTCGCGGGCGGGACGGACCTCTATCCCAACATGAAGCGGCTCCACCAGACGCCGAAGACGGTGGTGGCCCTCTCGCACCTGGCGGAGCTGAAGGGGATTTCCGGGACGCCGGGGAAGGGGATGGTCATCAAGGCGGGCCAGACCCTGACGGACGTCTGCGAGAACCCGGTCATGAAGCGGGCCTATCCGGGCCTGGCGCACGCCGTCCGGTCGATCTCGACGCCCATCCTGCGGAACATGGGGACGCTGGGGGGAAACATCTGCCTCGACACCCGGTGCAACTACTACGACCAGTCGTACCAGTGGAGGAAGGCGATCGACTTCTGCATGAAAAAAGATGGGGATGTTTGCTGGGTGGCGCCGGGGTCCCCCCGCTGCTGGGCCGTGCAGTCGTCCGATTCGGCGCCGATCCTCGTCGCGATGCGGGCGAGGCTGAAGCTCGTCGGGCCGAAGGGATCGCGCGTGGTCGAGGCGAAGGACCTCTTCCTGGACGACGGGATCCGGTACCTGTCGAAGAAGCCACACGAGATCCTGACCGAGATCCGCCTGCCGGCGACGAACGGCTGGAAGGCGTCGTACCGGAAATTGCGCCGCCGGGGCGCCTTCGACTTTCCGGTCCTGGGGGTGGGGGCGTGCGCCTGGTTCGACCGGAAGGGGACCGTCACCGATGCCCGGATCGTCTTCGGCGGGATCGCGTCGTACCCGAAGCCGGCCGACGAGGCGTCGAGATTCCTCGCGGGCAAGAAGCTCACCGAGGCGGTCATCAAGGAGGCCGCCGCGCTCGCCGCGGGCCCCGCGCGTCCCCTCGACAACACCGATTTCACCATGCACTGGCGCCGGCAGATGGCGCGTGTCTATACCGAGCGCGCCCTCTCGGACCTGATCGCGTGATCGTTCCGGTCATCCTGGCGGCAGGGAAGTCGGAACGGATGGGGAGCCCGAAGGCGCTTCTCGATTTCGGCGGCCTGTCGGCCGTCGAGGTGCTCCTGCGCGCCTACAAACGCGTCGCCGCCGAAAAGCCGGTCGTCGTCTTGGGACACGAGGCGGCGGCGGTGCGCGACCGGATCCCGTTCGGGTGGCTCAAGATCGTCGAGAATGCCGACTACGCCAGGGGGCAGACGTCGTCCCTGCAATGCGGCGTGAAGGCGCTCCACAAGGATGCCGCCGGCTTCCTGCTCTGGCCGGTGGACATGCCGCTCGTGGCGGACGACACGGTGAAAGCGCTCCTTGCGGCCTGGAAAGGGCGCGCGCCGGGGAAATCGGTCGTCGTCCCGGTCCATGAGGGGAAGCGCGGCCATCCGGCCATCTTCGGCTCGGAGCTTTTCGCGGAGATCCTTGCGCTTCTCCCGGAAGAGCCGGTCCACGCGGTCCTGCACAAGGACCCCTCGCGCGTGGTCGAGGTCCCCGTCGCGGACCCCTGGTCGGTCTTCCGGATGGACACCCCGGAGGCGTACCAGGAGGCGCTCGCGGAGCATCGTCGGCGTCCCCTCCATCTGTAACTTGCAATTTCCCTTTTCGGGGACACGATGAGCGGGTGACGAGCCGCGCTCCCGCCGACGAGACGCGTCCCGCCGGGGACGGTCCCGGAGACCGGCGCCTGGCGGAGCGCTGTATCGCCGGCGACGCGCGCGCCTGGCAGGACCTCGTGGCACGCCATGCCCCGAATCTCGCGGCGCGCGTCGGGCACGTCTACCTGCGGCGCGCGGGACGCCGGCCGGACCCGCGGAAGGTCGAGGAGATCGTCCAGGACGTCTTCGTGAAGCTGGCGCGGGACCGCTGTCGCGCGCTCCGGAACTTCCGCTGGGAGTCCTCGCTCGCGACGTATCTTGCCGCGATGGCCGTTTCGCTGACCGTCGACCGGATCCGCTCCGAGGCGGCCGAGCGGACGCGCTGGGGCGTGCGGCGGGATCTCCTGGGGGCCGACGGCCTGGCGGATCCGGCGGGGAGCCTCGCCGACGCCGAGACGTCCGGACGCGTCCGGACGGCGCTCGCGGCGCTTCCGGAGCGGACGCGCCTGGCGGTCGAGATGCGCTATTGGGGGGGGCTGTCGACGCTGCAGATCGGGAAATCCCTGGGTGTCACCGACCGGTACGTGCGGGACCTGCTTGCGGCCGCGACGGAAACGCTCAAGCGATCCCTGAAGGGAGAGGCGTGAAATCCTGTTCCGCATCAGCCGCCCGGATCCGTCCAGGAAGGCGGAAGAACCGATGAGCACGCGAGAGACCTGTCCGGAACCCGAAGAGCTGTCCCTCTGGATCGAGGGCGGGGGGGACCCTGCCTTCCGGGCCCGGACGGAATCCCATCTCGCCTCCTGTGAGGAGTGCCGGCGGGCCTGGGCGGACGTCGCGGAGGGGATTCCGGATGTCCCGGTTTCCGCCGGGGCCGTGGCCCGGATCGCCGCCGCGGCTGCCGGAGAGGCGTCCGGGGCCATGCGGGTCTCCCGCGTTCCGCGATGGGCTGCCTGGAGCGCGGCGGCCGCCGTTCTCGCGGCCGTCTCCTTGCCGTTTTCGGGCATTTTCCCTTCCCGGCCGGCGGGGCCGACCCGCGCGATTCCGGCGGGCGAGCCCGTTTCGGGGAGAACGGAAACGTTCCGGACGGGACCGGGGGACGCCCCGAGAATCGTCGAGGCGCCGGACGGGACGCGCCTGCGGATCCACCCGTCGACGCGGCTCCGCTTCGAGCCCGCGCCCGGCGGGGAGCGCCTTCGGGCGGTCCTCGAACGGGGATTCGTCGAGGCGGACGTCGTGAAGGGGGCGTCGCAGGTGTGGATCGCCTCTCCCGCAGGCGACATCGTGGTGGTGGGGACGCGCTTCGCGGTGCGGGCATTCCGGATCCACGGGAAGGACGGGGCGCTTCCTGTCGTTTCCGTGGAGGTCTCCGAAGGGACCGTCGAGCTGGTCCGTGGCCCGAAGCGCCTTTCCGTCACGGCCGGACGGCGGGCGATCGCCTGGACCGGTGCGGCGCCTCTCCTCCAGGAGACGCGGAGCCAGGCCGACTGGAGGGAAACGGCCGGCCGCTGGCAAGGGGCCTGGCCGGTCCCGCCCGCGACGCCGGCCCTGCTCATGGGGTCCGGTCAGGACGGCATCGCGGATTGGTGGGAGCTTCTGGGGAGCGCCGATGCCCCTGTCGCCTGGCGCCGCTCGGCCGCGCGCCTGGTGGCGGTCTCGGCGGAACCGGACGACGCGCCGCGCCTCCTGCGGGCCTTCGCGGAGGAAGACGATGAGGCGGTCCGGTGCATCCTCCTTCCGGATCTCGCGCGGATCGTCCGTGCAGCGGAGGGGGACGCCGCGGCCGTGATGTTCCTCGGGGGGATCCTGGAGGGGGGCGCCGCGGGGAAGGTGCGCGAGGCGGCGGCGGCGCTTCTCGGGGAGATCGCGGAATGAGCCGCCCGTCCGGTCGCGGAATCGCCCTGGTCCTGGTGAGCGGCATCCTGACGGTGATGGCGCTCCTGTCCGTGGTGTTTTCGCAGCTCGCGCGTCTGGGATCCGCGGGCGCCGCGCCGGCCCTCGCCGCCTGCCGGGCAGGCCTGGCGGCCTCCTCGGGGCTCGCCTACGGGGGGGCGCGCCTGTGGCAGGTCCCGGTGCCGACCGCGCAGTCCTCCTGGAGTCCGGCGAACGCCTGCGACGACTGGACCGTCCGGGGAAAGGAACCGGCGGGGACCCCGCCGGGCGCGCTCCTGAACCCCTCCTACAGCCGGGGAGAGAGATGGACCGACCAGGCGGTCCCCGGCGCCGTCGCGGGGGCGTACGATCCGGGGATCGACAGCATTCTCGGGCCCGCCTGGAGCGACAAGGACGGCGACGGGAAATTCTCCGCCTGGACGGGCCGCCTGCGGGCGGAGGGAGGGCGGTTCGGCCTGCGGATCGCCTCCGTCTATTCGCGCATCTGCGTCAACAGCGGCGAGATCGACGACTCCCTGGGGGACCACGACATGGACGGGACCCTGAACCGGGACGATCCCGAGTATCCGATGCTGGCGGCTGGCCGGTGGAACGATCCCGACCATCCCGGAAACACCCATCTGGTGAACCTCCTGAACAACCTCGGCGCGGTCGTGGGGACGTCGGACGCCGTGACCGCCCCGTATGCGCCGCCTCCCGCCACCCATTCGAGCGCGGACCCGGCCGTCGCGATGGGGACGGTCGAGACGTCGACCCTGGGACGGCGGATCGTCCTGGGACGTCCCCGGGAGGGGTACGCCTCGCTCGACGCGCTCCGGAGCGTCCTGGGCCCGGCCGACTACGCGAAGGCGGCCCCGTTCCTCTCCAGCACGGGGCGGATCATTCCGGTGGCGTTCCCGCTGGATCCCGTCGACAAGACCAACCTTCCCTACAAGCTGTTCCTGGATCCCGAGGAGCGCTACGAGTTCCATGCCACCGTCGATTTCAACACGGCCCCCGTGGAAGTCCTCCAGTCGGTCCTTCGCTACATCAGCGCCTCGGGCCCTCCCGGGATGGGACAGGTCGGGACCCGGTTCACGCGCCTCCTGAAGGACGAGGCGGACGCGCTCGCGCGGGCGCTGGCCGATGCCCGTCCGATCCATACCTGGTCCGGCTTCCTGGCGGCGGTCCACCAGAACGCCGCGCTTTTCCAGCCGGACCCGCTGGGCTCCGGAAGCGCCCTGGTCCTGGACAAGGAGAACCTCGTCCTGGCCCAGGTCCGGCCCGACTGGATCGCGCCGGACCCCTTCTGCCGGTCTGCCTCGACCCTGGGCGTCCCGCGGGATGAGGACCCGTCGGAGCCGGCCCGGGCGACGGCGATTCCGAAGGCCGCGCTCGCCGGTTTTCTCTGTTCCTTTCCGGTCACGGTGGCCGGGGGGGAAGGGGGAGGCGGGCAGGGGCAGGCCCAGGCCCCGTTCACGAGCATTCCGTCACGGATCACCACCGAGCTTTCCCTGACGCCCGACTACGGGAGCTTCCTCCTGTCGTCGGAAGGGGAGGCCCCGGCGCCGTCCGGCCGCGCCCGCCGCGGAGCCGCGGGGGAATTCTCCGTTTTCAGCCGCTCCCTGTCCGTCACGGGACAGCAGCAGTTCGAGCCGCTCTTCACGGCCTTTCCGAATCCCCCGACGTGGCGCTTCCCCGGCGGCGACGCGTCGATGGCCCCCGGTGCGGGGAACGCCGGGGCGCGCTCCGGGATCCAGTCGTATCCCAGGTTCCCGTTCCGGAGGGGAACCACCAGCAATTTCACCGTCGCCTCGTCCGCCTGGTTCCAGTTCGGGCTTCCCCACTACCGTTACCCGAAGACCTGGGGGTGGCTGCAGCTGGCGGCGCGGCCGCGCCCGGTCGCGGACGCGGCGGTCTCGGGGCCCGGCGTCACCGAGGCGCTTTCCTTCAACGAGGACCTGGGGCCCCCTTACGCGGGAAGCTCCTGGCTCGACAACCTGCGCGACCCGGTGTCGCATGGCCTGGCGCACACCGTCTCGGCCACCGACAACGGTTTCGCGGTGGGGACCTGCCTGTCGCCGGCGGGGCCCCGCCGGCCGGGGGATACAGGGTCCTTCGAGATCAAGTGGACCGTCCAGCCGCCGTTCGCCTGCTCGGACTACGCGTCGCACGTCCCGCAGCTGAAATGGGTCGAGGCGGGGACCATCGCCTTCTGGGTCCCCGCCCCTTCCCAGGACGGGGCGATCGGGGATTACCTCGGGCAGGGGACCGAGGTCGACCTGCAATACTGCAGCGCGCTTCCCGTCCCGCCGGACCCGGCCCAGTGGAAGACGTTCCTCGCGATCGGCCGGGAGCCGGACCGGGACACGCTGTCCTTCAAGGTCGCGACCGGCCAGTTCGCGAATCTCATTTCCCTTCCGCCGCCCGCGACCGCTCCCGCGACGAAACTCGCCGAGACCGGGTGGCGCTTCGTGGCGGTCACCCTCCGGCGCCAGGCCGGGACCGACGTCGTGGCGGCCGATTTCTACCTGGACGGGACGCTCCTGAATTCATCCCCGATCCCGTGTTCCTTCGACAAGAACGACCTGTCCCACGACCCCGTGAACTCCCAGATGCGCCTGCTGCTTTCGGGGCCGATCGACGACCTGACGTTCTACGACAGCGCCCTGCCTTACGCGGAAATCATCGACCGGATGGTCAAGCCCAAGTACGAGGCGGGCGGGACCTACCGCTCGTGGCGGATCGCGTTCGACGCCGAACGCTTCCCGGACGGGGCGTCCCTCGCCGGAATGGCCTGGGACGGGATGGTCCCGCCGGGGATCGGGGGCCGGATGACCCTGCGCGTGAAGGCGTACGGGGATCCTGCCGCGCCCCCCATCGCGGTGCGGGAGGTCCTGGACTGGAACGCGACCACCCCGCCGGTCCTGGATTTCGCGCCCGTCACGGGCGTGCGCTCCTTCACGCTGGAGGCGGAGATGGCCGCCAATCCGCCCCCGGTGGACATCCAGGACGAGTCCGGGGCCGTCTTGAGCCCCGGGGTCCAGATCCTGCGCGACTCTCCGGTCCTCGAGGGGATCACCCTGCGCTACGGGGACGCCCGTCCGCGCTGGTCCGGGGTCTCTTTCGAGTAGCATTTGAAACGCCGGGCCTGATCGCCGACACTTCCGGCCCGTGAGAATCGGCCTCGTCGGGTACCAGGGCTCGGGCAAGACCACCGTCTTCCGGGCGTTGACGTCCTTGGCGGGCGCCGGGCCCGCGAAACCGGGCGAGATCGAGATCGGTGTGGTGAAGGTCCCCGATCCCCGCGTCGACCGCCTGTGCGAGGTGTTCCGGCCCAAGAAGAGAACCCCGGCGTCGGTCGAGTTCCTGGACCTTCCTCCCCTGGGGGCGACCGGAAAGGGGGCGGCGGAGCGCGTCGCCCAGATGCGGAAGGTCGACGCCCTCGCCTGCGTCGTCGACGCCTTCACGGCCGGCAAGGAGTCCGCCTGGAAGGGGGAGCTCGGGAAGATCCGCGAGGAGCTGGCGTTCGAGGACCTGGCGGTCCTGGAAAAAAGGATCGACACCCTGAAGAAGTCGGTCCTGAAATCGACCCCGACCCAGGAGAAGGACAAGAAGGAGCTCGCCCAGCTCGAGAAGATGAAGCCGGCGTTCGAGGCGGGCGCTGTCGTGGATGTCTCCGCCCTGAAACCGGACGAGGCCAAGCAGATGCGCGGCTACCAGTTCTTCCTGATGAAGCCGGCCCTCGCCGTCGTGAACGTCGCCGAGGGGGCCGCGACGGGGGACGTCGCGGCGGGGGACCTTCCGGCCGGGTATCTCGGCGGGAGCCGCGTCTGCGGCAAGGTGGAACAGGAGATCGCGGAGCTTCCCGAGGCGGACCGGGGGGCCTTCCTCAAGGACCTGGGGATCGCGGAGCCCGCCTCGAACCGCCTGATCCGCGCCGCCTATACGGCGCTCGGGCTCATGAACTTCTTCACGGTGGGGGAGGACGAGGTGCGCGCCTGGACGGTCCCCGTCGGGTCGAACGCGGTCGAGGCGGCCGGCGCGATCCATTCCGACCTGGCACGGGGGTTCATCCGGGCGGAGGTGTTCTCGTACGCCGACTGGGAGGCCGCGGGCGGCGACGAGAAGCAGATCAAGGCGAAGGGGAGGTTGCGTCTCGAGGGGAAGGAATACCGCGTCGCCGACGGGGACATCCTCAACATCCGCTTTTCGGTCTGATTTCCCCGCTTCAGGGCTAAAATAGGCCGATGCGCGTCGGAATCGGCTGGGACATCCATCGCCTGGACTTCGGGCGCCCGTTCATCCTCGGGGGGATCGAGCTTTTCCACGACAAGGGGCCGGTGGGGCATTCCGACGGGGACGCCCTGACGCACGCGATCGCCGACGCCATCCTGGGGGCGGCGGGCCTGGGGGACATCGGCGAGCGGTTCCCGGACAGCGATCCCGAATGGGAGGGCGTTTCGAGCGTCCGGACGATCCTTCCGGCCGTGGTCGAGATGGCGCGCAAGGCCGGCTGGCGCGTCTCCCAGGTCGATTCGACCGTCATCCTCGAGTCGCCGAAGCTCGCCGAGCACAAGGTCGAGATCCGCGACTGCCTCGCCAAGGCCCTCGGGATCGAGCCGTCCCGCGTCAACGTGAAGGCGAAGACCGGCGAGGGACAGGGGGAAGTCGGGCGCCAGGAGGCGTTCGTGGCGCAGGCCGTCGTCGTCCTCGAGCCGCTAACCCCATGAGGCTTTTCAATACGCTCACGCGCCGGGTCGAGGAGTTCTCCCCGATCACGCCGGGGAAGGTCGGTCTCTACACCTGCGGCCCGACCGTCTACAACTACCAGCACATCGGGAATTTCCGGACCTTCCTGTTCGAGGACATCCTGAAGCGCACGCTCCGCGCGCACGGGTTCGCCGTCCGCCACGTGATGAACATCACCGACGTGGGGCATCTCGTCTCGGACGACGACACCGGCGACGACAAGATGGAGGCGGGGGCCGCGCGGGAGGGAAAGAGCGTCTGGGAGATCGCCGCCTTCTACACGAAGGCGTTCTTCCGCGACATGGAGCGCCTCGGGATCGAGCGGGCGGACGTCGTCTGCAAGGCGACGGATCACATCCCCGAGCAGATCGGGCTCGTCCGGCGCCTCGAGGAAAAGGGGTTCACCTACCGGATCGCCGACGGGATCTACTTCGACACCGCGAGGCTCCCGGATTACGGCAAGCTGGCTCCCAACCGCCTCGCGGGGCTCAAGGGAGGCGCGCGCGTCCAGATGGCCGAAGGGAAGCGGAATCTCACCGACTTCGCGCTCTGGAAATTCTCTCCGGCCGGCTCGAAACGCCAGATGGAATGGGATTCCCCCTGGGGCCGGGGATTTCCCGGATG
This sequence comes from uncultured Planctomycetales bacterium, assembly GCA_964455625.1. Taxonomy (GTDB): domain Bacteria; phylum Planctomycetota; class SBBH01; order SBBH01; family SBBH01; genus SBBH01. Next base: position 160,067 of record CAYVXZ010000006.1, read on the forward strand.
GCACATCGAATGCTCCGCCATGGCGATGAAGCACCTCGGGGAGCGGATCGACATCCACTGCGGCGGGATCGACCATGTCCCGATCCATCACACGAACGAGATCGCCCAGAGCGAGGGGGCGACCGGGCATCCTTGGGTGAATTTCTGGCTCCACGGGGAGTTTCTCGTGATCGACCAGCAGAAGATGGCGAAATCCGCCGGGACTTTCCTGCGTCTCGATGCACTTGCCGACAAGGAATACTCACCGATGGACTACCGGTATCTGTGCCTCACGGCGCATTACCGAAAGCAGTTGGGATTCACCTGGGAGGCGATGGAGGGGGCGCGGAACTCTCTCGCGAGCCTTCGGGAAAAGGTCCGGGATCTCCCCGCCGAGGGGACGCCGCTTTCCGGCGAGGCGAGCCGGCTCCGGACGGAGTTCCTCGACCGTGCCGGGGACGACCTCGACATGCCCGGGGCGCTCGCGGTCCTCTGGACCGTCCTGAAGGGGACGGTGATCGCTCCCGGCGAGCGGCGGACGCTCGTCGCCGACTGCGACCGGATCCTGGGGCTCGGGCTTTCGCTGGAACAAAAGGGGGCGCTCGATAGCATGGTCGCCGAGAAGATCCGGGCGCGCGAGGAGGCGCGCGGGCGCCGGGATTTCGCCGGGGCCGACGCGATCCGGAAGGAACTGGCCGCGCAGGGGATCGAGCTGGAGGACACGCCGCAGGGAACCGTCTGGAAAAGGAAATGACCCCCGAGGAAGAGCTGATTTCGGTCCGGAAGCAGAAGCTGGCGCGCCTGCGCGAGCTGGGGGTCGATCCCTACCCGCACGCCTGGAAGCGGACGCACGCCGTGAAGGAGGTCCTCGACGGCTTCGACGCCCTGGCCCTGAAGGAGACGCCGGTCCGGGTCGCGGGCCGGATCCTCTCGATCCGCGTGATGGGAAAGTCGGTCTTCGCGCATGTCCAGGACGGCTCGGCCCGGATCCAGATCTACCTCAAGAAGGACGAGCTGGGAGAGCGGAACTGGGAGATCTGGAACCTCCTCGACCTCGGGGATTTCATCGGCGTCGAAGGAAAGCCGTTCGTCACGAAGACCGGCGAGCGCTCGGTCCATGCCGCCTCCTTCACGGTGCTCGCCAAGGCGGTCCGTCCCATGCCGGTCGTGAAGGAGAAGGAAGGGGTCGTCTTCGAGGGGCTTGCCGACAAGGAGATCCGCTACAGGAAGAGGCACCTTGACCTCATGGCGAATCCGGCGACACGCGAGGTGTTCGTGCGTCGCGCCCGGATCATCACGGCCGTGCGCCGTTTCCTGGACGGGCAGGGGTTCCTGGAGGTCGAGACGCCTGCCCTGCAGACCCTCTACGGCGGCGCCTCGGCGCGCCCGTTCGTCACGCATCTCAACGCCCTCGACATGCCGATGTACATGCGGATCGCCGACGAACTGTACCTGAAGCGGCTCATCGTCGGGGGGTACGACCGGGTCTACGAGATCGCGAAGAACTTCCGGAACGAGGGGATGGACCGGAACCACAATCCGGAGTTCACCGCGCTCGAGTATTACTGGACCTACGCCGACTACCACGACGCGATGGACCTGACGGAGGGGCTCATGCGCGCCGCGGCGCAGGAGGCGCTCGGAAAGCTTTCCTTCCGGTGCGGCGAACACGAGATCGATCTGGCGCGCCCGTTCGAGCGCGTCACGATCGCGGAGCTGGGAAAACGCCATCTGGGGACCGACTTCCTGGGGAGGGACCGCGCGGGGCTCGAGGCGCTCTGCCGCGAGAAGGGGTTCGCGGTCGAGCCGAAGGCGACGGCCGGGCAGCTTCTCGACACGATCGTCTCGAAGGGGATCGAGCCGCATCTCGTCCAGCCGACCTTCATGATGGACTACCCGGTCGAGATGTCGCCCCTCGCCAAGCGCCACCGGAACGGCAATCCGCGCCTCGTGGAGCGGTTCGAGCTCTTTATCGCGGGGGCCGAGCGGGCGAACGCCTTCACGGAGCTGAACGACCCGGCCGACCAGCGCGGACGCTTCGAGATGCAAGCCGAATTCCGCGAGGGGGGCGACGAGGAGGCGCAGCCCCTCGACGAGGATTTCCTGGAGGCGATGGAGCAGGGGATGCCGCCGACGGCGGGGGTGGGGATCGGGATCGACCGCCTCGTGATGCTGCTGACGGAACAGCCGTCGATCCGGGATGTCCTGCTGTTCCCGACGATGAAGCCCCTGTAGATCCGCGTGCTCCGCTACCCGCTCTTCCTGTCGCTCCGGTATCTCCTGACGCGGAGGATCGCGTGCCTCGCCGTCGCCTCGATCGCGCTTTCCCTGGGGACGATCCTGACGGTCCTCTATGTCCTGTGGGGGCTTTCCCGCGAGATCGAGCGCCAGGTGCGCGGGGTCCAGCCGGACCTCACCGTCCAGGTCTCGCTCGGGTACGGTCTCACGGGGTACGAGGCGGCGGTGGAGGCCATCCGCCGGACCGACGGGGTCGCCGCGGTCTCGCCGGTCCTCTCGCAATGGGTCCTGGTCGAGCGTTCGCGGCAGTACGTGCCGGTCCAGCTCATGGGGGTGGACCCCGACGCCGAATCACGCGTCGTGGACCTGGCCAAATGGTGCGGGGGGCAGGTCCCGTCCCTGGCGGGGCCATCCGGCGGGCCGTCCCGGGCCCTGGTTGGCGAGGAGCTTGCCGCCGTGTGCGGCCTCTGGCCGGGCGAGGAGATCCCGGTGGTGGGGGCCGTCTATTCCTCCCCGTCCTCGGCGGCCCCGACCTATCTCACGCTGGGGCGCGGCCGCTTTTCCCTGGAGAAGGTCTTCCGCTCGTGGGACTACACGACCGACCGGTATGCGCTCATCGTCCCGCTGGCCGAGGCCCAGAAGCTCCTGCGGCGCTACAGCCCCGCGGCGGTTTCCCAGATCCGGGTCCGCCTCCGGGATCCCGCGCAGGCCCCCGCCCTGAAGGAAAGGGTCGAGGCGATTCTCGCGCCCCACGACCCGATGGCGCGCGTCCTCACCTGGCAGGAGATGAACCCGCAGGGGCTCGCCTGGGTCGACGCCGAGAACCGCGTCATGGCGGTGATCCTCTCCCTGATCCTGGTGGCGGTCTGCTTCAGCACGGCGGTGATCCTCTCGACGCTCGTCCGCGAGAAGACCCGCGACATCGGCGTCCTCAAGTCCCTGGGGGCGACGACGGGAGGAGTGGCGCGCCTCTTCCTCCTGTGCGGCGCGGCGATCGGCGTCACCGGCGCCACCATCGGGGCGGGCTTGAGCTTCCTGGCGGAGGCCAGGATCGACGTGATCGACAAGCGCCTCCAGGCCTGGTTCGGCTACGACTTCGCCGCGGCGTACCACCTGGAGCGGATGCCGACGCACGTCGATCCGCAGGCGGTGGCGGCCCTGTGGGCGCTGGCCGTCGGGGTGAGCGTTCTCGCGAGCCTCTGGCCGGCCGTGCGCGCGGCCCGGCTCGATCCGGTGGAGACCCTGCGGTATGAGTAGCGGCGGCGTGGTCCTCGAGGCGAAGGGGGTCCGCCGGGAATACCGGGACGGCGCGCGCACGGTGACGGTCCTGGCCGGGGTGGACCTCGCCGTCCGGTCGGGAGAGATCGTCGCCGTCCGGGGCCCGTCCGGTTCGGGGAAAAGCACGCTTCTCCATATCCTGGGGGCCCTGGACCGGCCGACGGGCGGGAGCGTCGTCTGGAAGGGACGCCACATCGGGGGGCTCTCGCGGCGGGAGGCGGCGCGCCTGCGGGCCGGGTCGTTCGGGTTCGTCTTCCAGTTCTTCCACCTCCTGCCGGAGCTTTCCGCCTTCGAGAACGTCCTTCTCCCGGCGCGGATCGTGCCGCGCGCCGGATTCTCGCCGCGCGAGAACGCCGGGATCCTCCTCAAGCGGGTGGGGCTGGCGCACCGCGCCGGCCACCGGCCGGGAGAGCTCTCGGGCGGCGAGCGCCAGCGGGTGGCGCTGGCGCGGGCGCTCCTGGCGGAGCCGGAGGTCGTCTTCTGCGACGAGCCGACCGGAAACCTCGACGCGCCGGGGCGCGATATGATCACGGAAATGATCCGGGCCTTCCGGCAGGAGATGGGGACGACCTTCGTGATCGCCACGCACGACGACCGCCTGGCGGCCGCGGCCGACCGCGTGGTGCGCCTCGTGGACGGGCGCGTCGAATAGCCCCGCTCCGGGCTGGCCTTCGGCGTCCGCCGGATTAGAATCCCCGTATGCCGTATCTCGCCGTCGAGACGGGGACGAACGCCGGCTCGAAGCACACCGTCGCCGCCGACAGCGTGATCCTGGGGCGCGGGCCCGGCACGATCCAGGTGGAGGACAAGGCCGCCTCGCGCCGGCACGCCGAGATCTTCCGGGTCGGGGAGCTCTGCTTCATCCGCGACCTCGAGAGCAAGAACGGGACCTACCTCAACGAGGCGAAGATCCGGGAGGAGATCCTGAAGTCGGGCGACCGGATCCGGATCGGCTCGACCGTGTACCTGTTCGCCGACGAGGACGCCGAGGGGCTCGCCGAGGCGGTCCAGTTCGGCGACGACAAGGGGAAGGGGGAGACCACCTTCGTCAGCGTCCCCTCCGGGAAGAAGAACCTGCCGGTCCGCGAGGGGGAGGAGGGGGAGCGCCTCGAGATCCTGCGGAAGGCCGCCCAGACGCTCACCGAGATCCACGACCGCGCGGAGCTCCGGAAGGCCGTCCTCTCGGTCCTGGCGGACGCGGTCCGGGCGAAGTTCGCCTATTTCTTCATCCCCGACGCCGAGGCGGGCGGCTTCAAGGGGCTCGCCCAGTGCGGCGACACCGAGAGCGTGAGCGTCAGCCGATCGATCCTGCGCTACGCGCAGAAGATGAACCAGCCCGTGATGACGGAGGACGCCACATCGGACGACCGCTTCAAGGGGAACCAGTCGGTGATGCTCCGGAAGATCCACTCGGTCCTCTGCGTCCCCCTGGGGCGGGGGAAGACGCCGGCGGCGCTCATCTACATGGGCCGGGACCTCCTGCGCAATCCCTTCACCGAGCGCGAGATGCATTTCGCCGCGCTCGTGGGCGATATCGCGACGCTGGCCCTGGAGGCGGTCTCCGTGCAGGAGTCCCAGCAGGAGATGCTCCTCACGACCGCGCGGACCCTGGTGCGGGCGCTCGAGATGGGGCGGCCCGAGATGCAGGGGCATTCCGAGCGGGTCGCGAGCGCGAGCCTCGCCATCGCCCGGGCGATGGGGCTCCCCTTCGAGCAGTGCCGCCGGATCCAGATCGGCGGGCTCCTCCATGACATCGGACGCCTCTCGACCGGCAAGGAGGACGGGAAGGGATCGTTCGTCGGGACGCGGGAAAGCGCGGATCGCGAGGCGGCCGACGCCGAGGCGCGGCACGTCACCATGGGAGAGCAGCTTGTCGCCCAGATGCCGGGCCTGGCGGACATCCTTCCCGCCGTCTCCTACCACCACGAGCGCTCGGACGGCTCGGGCTTCCCCCGGGGGGTGAAGGGGAACAAGATCCCGGTGATGGGGAGGATCGTCGCCGTCGCCAACGAGCTCGACCACCTGATCACGCGGGGCGGGGACCAGGGGACCGGGATCCTGCTCAAGGACGCGCTTCTCGCGCTGGGACAGGCCGCCGGCAAGTCGTTCGACACCGAGGTCGTGAAGGCGCTCCTCGTCGCCTACCGGCGCGGGACGCTCCACGTCGATTTCGCCCCCGTCTCCTCATGACCGGACCGGAGCGGATCCGCAAGCCCGACGGGCCTCCGATCTCCCTGCGGGACGCCGACGAGAGCATCCGGCGGGGGAACGAGGCGGCGAAGGACGGCCGCTACGAGGAGGCCTACTTCGCCTGGAAGGAGGCCCTGGATGTCGACCCGGCCCGCGCGGCCGCCCTCGAGAAGGGGATCCGCCAGATCCGCGCGCGTCTGGTGCAGGCCGGTCTCGCGGAGGCGCGCGCGGCGGCCTCGGCGGGAGACCACCTCGCGGCCGAGCTCGCCTTCCGCAGGGTCCTGACCTACGAGCCGGACGACGTCGCCGAGCGCGTGGAGGCGAACGAGGGGGTCGAGCGCCAGGAGAAGGCGGGCCGCACCGGACGCCGCGCGCGGATCCTCGCGGAAGGGGGCGGCATGCTTGCGGCGGCCGTCCTCCTGGCCTGGATCGTCTACCGCATCCTGCAATGACGACGCCCGCGCGCCTCCTGCCGGTCGATCTGGCCTCGCTGGAGTCGGTCGAGACGGACTGCCTTGTCCTGGGGAGCGGCGTGGCGGGGCTCCGGGCCGCGATCGCGGGCGCCGCCGCGGGCGCGCACGTGACGGTGGCCACCAAGGGGGCGCTCTCGGACGGGGCCACCGACCAGGCGCAGGGAGGCGTCGCCGCGGCGCTGGCCCCCGGCGACACCGTCGAGAGCCACCAGGCCGACACGATCCGCGTGGGGCAGGGGCTTTCGGATCCGGACGCGATCCGGGTCCTCACGCGCGAGGGGCCGGCGCTCGTCCTGGAGCTCGCCGAATGGGGGGCGCACTTCGACCTGAAGGACGGCGTCTTCGAGACGGCGCGCGAGGGGGGGCACTCCGCCCCGCGCGTCATCCACGCCCTGGGAGACGCCACCGGGCACGAGATCGAGCGGACCCTCATCCGGCAGGTCCGCCAGCTGACGTCGGCCGCGCTCCTGGAGCGGGTCTTCGCGATCGACCTCATCGTGGCTCGCGGCCGGTGCCTCGGGGCGCTCTGCTGGTCGCCGCCGGGGCTCCTGCGCGTCATCTGGGCGCGTTCCACGGTCGTCGCGACGGGCGGGGCGGGCCAGATCTGGAGGGAGACCACGAACCCGGCGGTCGCCACGGGGGACGGCCCGGCGATGGCGTACCGGGCGGGGGCGTCGCTCACGGATCTCGAGTTCATGCAGTTCCATCCCACGACGCTCTATGTCGCCGGCGCCAGCCGCATGCTGATCACGGAGGCGACCCGCGGCGAGGGGGGGAAGCTCCGGAACCGCTCGGGGGACGCCTTCATGGCGCGCGCGCATCCGGCCGCGGAGCTGGCTCCGCGCGACGTGGTGAGCCGCGCGATCCTGGACGAGATGCGCCGCACCGGCGAGACGCACGTCTTCCTGGATCTCACGCACCTGCCGGGGCCGACCCTGGCCCGGCGCTTCCCGCGCATCCGCCAGGTGTGCCTCTCCTTCGGGATCGACATCGCGAAGGACTGGATCCCGGTGCGCCCCAGCGCCCATTATTTCCTCGGGGGGATCCGGACGGATCTCGCGGGGCGCTCCGACATCGAGGGGCTCTACGCCTGCGGGGAGGCGGCGGCGGCGGGGATCCACGGCGCGAACCGTCTCGCCTCGAACTCGCTTCTCGAGGGGCTCGTTTTCGGGAAGCGCGCGGGGACCGCCGCCGCCCGGGAGGGGGCCGCGCGGACGCTCCTGCGCGGCGGCGACATGACGCGCCCGCCCCTCGATCCCCCCCGCGGCGAGATCCTGGACATCGACGACATGCGGAACTCCCTCAAGAGCCTCATGTGGCGCTGCGCGGGGCTGGAGCGCGACGAGGCGGGGCTCGCCGAGGCGGCGCGCCAGATCGATTTCTGGTCCCGCTACGCCCTGGCGCGCGCCTTCGTCGTTCCGGCCGGGTGGGAGCTCCAGAACATGCTGACGCTTTCGGGGCTCGTCACGCGCGCCGCGCGGACGCGCGTCGAGAGCCGCGGCGTGCATTACCGGACCGATTTCCCGGCCGCGGACGACGCGCGCTGGCGCAAGCGCCTCGTCTGGTCGCTCGCCGGCGGCATGCGCGTCGAACCCCTGTCAATCCCGGGCGAGCTGTCACCTGCCACATAACAGGCACTATGACCCCCGCCGGGTCGAGCAACGCCGCAGACGGTCGGCAATACGCGAAACGGTTCAGCGCTTGTCGGGGATTGCGGTCAGGGTGACCGGCAGGTCCAGCGTCACGGACTTCCTCTTCTCGATCCGCTCCACCTTGAGGGTCGCCGTCTCGCCGGGCGCGCGCACGAACAGGCGTTTCCGGAACTGCTCGGCGTTCAGGATCCGGTGGCCGTCGAACGAGAGGATCACGTCCGCCTCGCGCAGGCCCGCCTTCGCCGCGGGGCTTCCGGGCTCGACCGTGACCACGAGGCACCCGGCCTCGTTCTGGCCCGGCGGCGGGGGAAAGCCGACCCCGACGTAGGGGAAGGGAATCGTCTCCCCCTTCTTCATGCGGTCGAGCGACGCCGCGAGGCGCGCGCGCGTGATCGCGAAGGCGACGCCGTTCTTCTGCTCCATCTCGAGATCTTCCTGGCGCTGGAGCTGGGTCAGGATCCCCAGGATCCGCCCCTGGCGGTCGACGAGCGGGCCCCCGCGGTTCGCCAGAAGCAGCGAGGCGTCCGTCTGCAGGGACCCCTGCTGGCGGTCCGTGGCCGAGATGATCCCGGCGTGCAGGACCGGAGAGCCCGCCGGCTCGAAGGAGACGCTCACCCCGGCGGCCAGCTGGCCGACGCGGATCTCTTCTTCCGGAACGAACGGCGCGGGCGTCCCCCCGGCGCTCTCGGCCGCGAGCAGCACGAGGTCCATCCGGCGGTCGCGTCCCATGATCCGGGCGGGGCTTTTCGTGCCGTCGGCGTACTCGACGGTAAGCCGCGCGAGGGTGCGGGACTCGGGGAAGTGCGCCCCGGAGGTCACGATATGGCCCTGCGCGTCGAGGATGACCCCCGTGAAAGGGCCCGGGCCCGATTCGTCCGGGATGTTGATCACCGTGGAACGCGTCCACTCGGCGCGGACGCGCGCGAGGCCCGGCAGGACCCGCGTCGCCGCGTCGCGGAATTCCGCCGAGAGGTCCGGCCAGCAGGGGGCGTCGCCCGCACAGGAGGGGCGTTCCCCCGCCGCTTCGGCCATCAGGCGGGCGAGCGCGGAGGCGGGAGCGGCGAAGTCGACCTCGTCCCAGGTCCGCCCGTCGGTCTGGAGCTGGGCCACGATCCCGACGAGACGGCCCGCCGTGTCGATCACGGCCCCGCCCTCGCATCCGGGATTCACCAGCGCGTCGATCAGGAGCGCCTCCCCCTTGTAGGCGTGGCGGCCGTTCGGGTCGTCGAGCCGGTCCCGGCCGTTCACCGTCCCCAGGGTCACGGTGTTGCTGTCGGCGAGGGGGATCTTGACGGTGCGCGTGAGGTCGTCGGAGTCCTTGAAGAACGCCTTTCCGATCACGGCCACCCAGGTCCCGGGGAGGGGGTCTTCCGGGGCGAGCGGCACGCTGGGGAGGCCCGTCCGCTCCACCTTGAGGAGCGCCAGGTCGTGCTCGACGTCCACCTTCAGGATGCGGGCGGGGGCCGACGTCCCGTCGGGAAGGATCACCGACGGGGAACCCCCGACGTCCTGCGTCACGACCCGGCGGTTGGTGAGGACGTGCCCCTCGGGGCTGACGATCACGCCGGAGCCGTAGGTGTTGGCGCTTTTCACCTTCACCACGGCGGGAGCGGCCCGATCCAGGACGCCGGCGAGCCTCTCCTGGAAGGCGGCGAGTTCCCCCGAACGGGCCGGGGCGGCGAGGCCGGCGGCGAGACAGAGGGCGGTCGCGCGAAGGGTGCCCGTCATTTCTGTTCCTGCGGCTTGCGGGGAGGCCCGCCCGGCCCGCCCTTCTTGGGCCCGCCGCGGCCCGGCGGCTTCTGCCCGCCCTGTTGCGCGGGCTGCTGGGGAGGCGTCCCGAGCTTCACGTCCAGCTTCTGCGGCGCGCCCGCACGGACGACCTGGAACGGGACGGTCTCGCCGGCCAGGTGCGACCAGTGCGCGTTGAAGAAGTCGGCTTCCTCCGCGACCGGGCGGTCTGCCAGCTTCACGATGACGTCTCCGGGCTTCAGCCCCGCCGCGTCGGCCGGCGAGCCGGGGGCGACCTGCGCGATGCGGACGCCCTTGCGGTCCGGCGTGTCCTTCGCGTCGATCCCCGACCAGCCGTGGACCACGGGCTTCCCCTGCTTCATGACCTCCAGGCACGCGCGGATCCCGTTCACGGGAATGGCGTAGCCGATCCCCGAATGGACGCGTCCCCGGCGGATCTCGATCTTCCCGTTGATCCCGACGAGGCGTCCTTCGATGTCGAAGAGGGGGCCGCCGGAGTTTCCGGGGTTGATCGCGGCGTCATGCTGGATGCAGTTGCCGTAGATGAAGCCGCCGCCGAGGGCGTTGAAGCGGCGGAGTCCGCTCACGATCCCGAAGCTGACGGACGGCTCATAGGTGGTCTGGGCCGTCATGAAGCCGTTCCCCATGGCGATCACGCAATGTCCCGTGCGCAGGGCGTCGGAGTCCCCGAACTCGGCGTACGGGAAGGGGGGCTCGCCGGGCGGGGCCTCCAGCTTCAGGAGACAGAGATCCCCCTGCTGGTCGACCCCCAGGCGCGTGGCGAGGAGCTTGCGGTTCCCGGGAAGCCCCACGTCGCAGGCGGGCCACTGCCCCGCGACATGGAAGTTGGTGAGGACGAGGCCGTCCGGCGAGATGATGACGCCCGACCCGCCTTCCGCGACCGTCACGGTGGCGGGGGCCGCTTTCCGGACCACTTCCCGGAGCTCGGCCTCGATCCGGGAACCCGTCGCGGGCGGTTCCGCCTTCGCGCCGGCGGTCGCGGCGAGCAGGAGAAGCGGAATCAGGCAGGGGGATTTTCGCATCGCGCGGGTGTTATACCGCCCGGGCCCGGAACGGTTCCCTTTCCTCATACCGATTCCAGGCGCTTGCGGAGCTCCTCGTTCAGGAAGCGCGTCTTGCGGGGCGGGTCGTCCTCGTGGATTCCCGAGACCGCCAGGTGGAGGTGGTTCCCCTTCGGGATCCGGCGCACCTCGAGGAGCGGATCCATCGTCTCGTAGTGTCCCGGCTCGATGAGCCCCACGGCCCCTCCCGGATGCCGGATCCACCCGAGCGCCTCGTACCCGACGATCTTCCCGTCGCGGTGGATCGCCTGGCTGGCGGCGCAGGGCCATTTCAGGAACGCGCCGTGGTCGGCCGCGGGGAAGATGCGGATCGAGCCCCGCGCCTTCCCCTGGAAGCGGACGTGGTCATAGCGGAGCTCGATGATCAGGCGGAATCGCCGGGGGCCTTCCCGCAGGAGATACAGGACCTTCTGCAGGTTCTTGCCGCCCACCAGGAAACCGCCGGGGACCAGGGTGTGGACGCGCGTCTCCGGCGGGAGGGTCGTGATCCGGTTCCCCGCCGCGATGCGGATGCGGCTCCCGATATCGAGGCCGTCGTGGCGCGGCCGGAACTGCGAGAGCGCCAGGTCGTCCCGTCCGAAGAAGAGCGAGACCCCCCGTTCCAGGCGGAAGGGGTTCTGGACGCGCGACAGGAAATGCGAGAGGAGCATGGCGTACTCGTTGGGGTGCGCCGCGGGCCGGGCCGGGCGCCATCCGCCCGCCGACCAGGCCTCGAACCCCGTCCGGGTCGGGTCCAAGACCCACTCCGGGGTTCCCCGCGCCGGGGCCTGCGTGCCGCCGCCGCGCTCCATCAGGGAGCTTCCATGCACAGGTGAAGACTACCCCATGCCGATCAGCCCCGTCGATGATTCTTCGGCGGTCCGGGCGCCGACCCGCTAGAATGCCGCGCGTGGAGTTCCGCTCCGTTGTTTCCCGCCAGGAGGATTTCCGGGACGCGCTCCGGGAGCTGGCCGCCCCCTTTTCGGGCGGCGAATGGCATCTGGGTCTCCTGTTCGGCACCCCGCATTACGGGGAGGCGTGGGAGGAGATCCTGGCCGGGGCCCGCGAGGCGATGGGCCCGGCGCACCTCATGGGGTGCGCGGCGGCGGGGGTGATCGGCCCCGGGGCCGAGATCGAGGACGGGCCCGCCCTCGTCCTGTGGGGGGCGCGCCTGCCGGAGACGCGCGTCCATTCCTTCTTCCTGGACCAGGAAGACCTGGAAAAGGCGGACGGGGCGGAGGCCCTGCGGCAGGCGATCGGGGTTCCGGAAGGTCCGGGCCTCTCCTTCCTGCTGGCCCCGGATCCGTTCACCTGCGACGTCGAGCGGCTTCTCAAGGGGATCGACGAGGCGTATCCCGGCGCCGTCGTGGCCGGCGGCATGGCGAGCGGGGGGTCCGCCCCCGGCGAGGGGCGGCTGTTCCTCGCGGACCAGGTGTTTCCCCAGGGGGTGGTGGGGTGCGCGCTCTCGGGGAAGGCGCGCGTGCGCCCCGTCGTCTCGCAGGGGTGCCGCCCCGTCGGGAAGCCTTTCGTGGTGACGCGCGCGCACCAGAACGTGATCGACGACCTCGGGGGGCGCTCCGCCTACGAGGCGCTCCAGGAGACGTTCCAGGCGGTCCCCGACGCCGACAAGGCGCTCATGCGGCGGGGCCTGCAGATCGGCCGCGTGGTGGACGAGACGCTGGGGAGCTTCAAGCCGGGGGACTTCCTGATCCGGGCCCTCATGGGGGCGGTCGAGGGCGGGGGACTCGCGGTGAATGACGTCATCCGCCCGGGGCGGACCATCCAGTTCCACGTGCGCGACGGCGCGAGCGCGAGCGACGAGATGAAATCGCTCCTGGCGTCCGAGATCGGGGCGGCCGGCAGGAAGCCGGCGGGCGCGCTTCTCTTCAACTGCAACGGCCGGGGGGCGCGGATGTTCGGCGCGGCGAACCACGACGTCGGGGTCGTGGCGTCGGCCGCCGGGTGTCCGGTCGCCGGCTTCTTCGCCGCCGGGGAGATCGGCCCCATCGGCCGGCGCACCTTCATCCACGGCTTCACGAGCAGCATGCTTTTCTTCTATGAGGCGTGAGGCGCCCTCCCTGGGGCCGGCCGAACGGGCCTACGCGTCGAACTACCGCACCCGGCAGCGCGCGGCCGGATACCTTTCCAAGTACGACGACCAGTGGACGAAGCGCTGGAACACCCGCCGCGAGATCGCGATCGTCCGGAGGTTCCTCGGGAAGGCGGCGGAGCTGACCGGGCCGATCGACGACCTCCTGGACCTTCCCAGCGGCCCGGGGCGGCTCCTGGCGGCCCACGGGCCGGTCCCGCGCCGCCTCGTCTTCGGCGACATCGGGGAGGGGATGGTGCGCCTCGCGCTCGAGAACGCGCCGGACGTCCCCGGGCAGGTCCGCGTCGCGACGCTCGCCAACGGCCTGGAGCTTCCGTTCCGGGACGCTTCCTTCGACGGCGTCCTTTCGGTGCGCCTGGCGCATCATCTGGAGGGAGGGGCGCGCTTCGAGAAGTACCTGCGCGAGATCCTGCGCGTCTCGCGCGGGGCGGTGATCCTGACCTATTTCTCGTCGCGTTCCCTCAAGAACCGCGTCCGGAACGTCTCGGTGCGCCTGGGGCGGCGCGGTCCCAAGAAGAGCGTCGATCCCGAGACCGTCCGCGCGATCGCCGACCGGGCGGGGTTCGACGTCGAGGAGACGGTCCCCCTGTCGCGTCTCGGGTCGGGGCATCACTATGTGCTCCTGGCACGGCGCGCGACCAAGCAGAAGGAGTTCACGCGACGGATCCGTTCGCTCGCGAGCGGGTCGCTGAACGAGGGGAAGCCGACCGTCTTTCTCATCGAACGGCTTCCGGACCGGCCCTACCGGATGGTCGCGAAGCGCTATCCGGGGGCGTTTTCCCGGGGAAATCTCCACCGGGGGGGCGCGACGCGGGCCCGCATCGAGCGGGAGGCGCTTCTCGACCTGCGGGTGGACGGGGCCCCGGCGGCCCGCCCCGTCGCTTCCTGGGCGAGCGAAGGCCGGTCCGGCGCCGGCTGGATCGTGACCGAGGAGGTGGCGGGGGCGCGTTCCCTCAAGGAGGTCGCCGCCGGTCCGGATGATCCGGATCTTCTCCCCGCGGTCGAACGGCTGCTCGCCGAAATGGCGCGCCTGCACGCCCGGGGGTGGGTCCTGGGGGACACGTTCGCGAAGAACATCCTGGTCGTCAGGGGTCAGGGGTCAGGGGTCAGGGGCGAGAAAGGCCGGGCTGTTGACCCCTCACCCCTTACCCCTCACCCCTTGTCCGTCTGGTTCATCGACCAGCCCCGCGCCTGCCGGGGGTCGGCGTCCCGGGCTGTCACGCGCGGCCAGGCGGGGGATCTCGCCCGCCTCTGGAAGGGGATCCGTGAGGCGATCCCCCGGGACCGTCTCGCGGGGATGCTGGCGGGGTATCTCGACGCGCGCGGCGGGGGAGAGGGAAACGCCGCGGCGCTCGCCGGCCGCGTGGAGACGCTCGCCCGGCGGCTCGCCAACGAGACGCCCCTTTCGTCCCTGGTCGACGCGGCGAAGCGGAAGATCCGTCGCCTTTTGCGGTAGGCTATACTCGGAACGCCGATGCCACGGAAGCTCACCGACTTCCCGAAGGAGCTCTCGACCTATCCCCTGGGTTCGGACGAGCTGGACCTGATCGGGGCCGCCCGTTGGGAGTACGACGACGGCGAATACGTGGTCCGTGAGGGGGACACCGATCAGGATTTCTTCATCCTGGAGCAGGGGAGCATCGTGGTGGAAAAGCAGGGAGGCGACCGGGCGGCGCGCCCCCTGATCCTCAACGCCACGCTCTATCAGCGGGGACACCTCATCGCGTTCGGCGAGCTCGCCTACTTCGTCGGCGGGGTCCGGACGGCGTCGGTCCGGAGCACGGGGCGTTCGATCGTCCTCCGGTTCCCGCCCGCCACCTTCGGCGAGATCTTCCGCAAGCACCCCGCGATGGCCGAGCAGATGTTCCAGCTCCTGGGAGAGCACCTGCGGCGCACGAGCGAGGAGCTCCGGACGCTGCAGTCGCGCCTCGCGGCGCCGTCAGAAAACCGGACCGTCCCCGCGGGGACGGTCCTTTTCGAGGCGGGCTCCCGCGCCGACACGCTTTTCCAGTGCCTCCTGGGACAGGTGCGCCTGGAGGGGCCGAAGGGGACGCAGACGACGGATTCCTCCGGCGAGGGGCTTCTCGACCTGCTTCCCTATCTCTCGGGCGGGACCCATGCCGGGAAGGCCGTCTGCGCGACCGACTGCATGCTCCTCGCGTTCGGCCCCGACGCGCGCGCGGGGGTCCTGCACGCGTTTCCGGAAGCGGCCCTCGCGGCGCTGGGCGGGCGGGCGTGAGCGATCCCGAACCCCGGTCCCCGGTCTCCAGGGCCGGAGACCCGCCGCCGTCCGCCCCCAATCCGGCCGAGGTCTGCCCGAACTGCGGGGGGACGCTCGATCCGCGCCAGTGCAAGGTGTTCTGCGCGCGGTGCGGCCTCCTCGTCTACAACTGCTCGGAGTTCTGATGTTCCCGGGTGAACGACGCCCGGCGGGAGGGATCGGCCGCGACGCGGACGTCTGCGCCGGGTGCGGGAAGAAGGTCATCTTCTACTACCAGGTGGGGGACATGGATCCGGCCGACTGCCGGTGCCCCGAATGCGCCGCGCCGATGAGGCTTGCCGGGTTCCGCTCGTGGGAGAGGGACGGTCCGCCAGGCGAATCGAACCTCTCGGGAAGTTGACGATTTGACATGGTCGTGGGCACGGGTAAGGTGAAGGGCATGTTCATCGTGCGCCTGATCGCGCTGCTGGCAGCGGCGGCCATCCTGTCTCCGTTTGCGATCTGCCGGTGCACGCATGCCGGGCCGTGCGCGGGGGAGGGGGTTGCCTGCGCTGAAAGGGGCGCCGCTCCGCAGGGCGGGCATTCCTGCTGCCACCAGGAGGAAGGGGAGGAGGTCCCCGCGCCGACGGAGGGGGGGTGCGGTTGCGCGAAGCTTTCGGCGTCCTCGACGCCCCTTGTCGTCGAACCCTTCCAGGTTCCGCTGTCGCCGGAGTGGAGTGCGGTCGTTCCTTTCGGGCCGTTGGCCTCTCACCCCGGCGGCGGCATTCCGGCGGTTTCTTCTTTCGTTTCGTCTTTTGATACGGGGCCACCGGGCGCGGTTCCCCTTTTCGTCCTCAACGGTTCTTTCCTGATCTAAACCCAGCTCGGGGAGCGGTCGAGGAGGCGGTCGTCCGGCCGTCTCCTGGTATCCGTTTTGCGCTTTTCGGCCTGTTTCGACCGGGAGCGCCGGAGAGGAGATCGGGAAAATGTCGCAGGTCGTGAAAAAATCATCGGTTTGTGCGGCTCTGGCGGTGGGATTTCTTGTCGCCGGTTGCGGGGAGCCGGGGGGGATGCGCGCGGAGCGTGAGGCGGCGGATGCCGCCCGCGCGGCGTATGCGCGGCCGCGCCCGGAACGGGGGCTTCCTCCGATCGGGGATCCGCTGACGGTCGACGCGCTCCTGGCGCGCGCGTTCGCCGCGAACGCAGCCCTGGAGGCGACCTACCACCGGTGGCGCGCCGCCCTGGAGCGGGTCACCCAGGCGTCGGCGCTCATGAACCCGGACGTTTCCCTGGAGTATCTCACCTCGTCGGGGCGCATGCGGACATGGGACCGGACGACGCTGGGGGTCCAGCAGCGGATCCCGACGGCCGGAAAGCGCGGCCTTGCCGCCGACGCGGCCTTGGCCGAGGCGATCGCCGCGCGGTACGCCTTCGAGGCGGAAAAATTCGACCTCCAGATGAGGGTCCTCTCCGCCGCCGCCGATTACCGTTTCCTCGCCGCATCGATCGAGGCGGGGCGCGAGAACCTCCGGTTCCTGGGCGACCTCGCGAATCTGGCCGAGACGCGCCAGAAGGTGGGACGGGGGCGCCAGCAGGACTACCTGAAGGCGGTCGTGGAGCGCGACGCGGCCGGGAACGAGCTGCGCATGCTCGAGGCGCGCCGCCCCGCGCAGGCGGCGGTCCTGAACGCCCTCCTGGGGCGCCCTCCCGCGGAGCCGCTCGCCGTCCCGCAGGAAGAACCGGCGGGCGCCGTCCCGGTCGCGGACGAGGCGGTCCTGCGCCTGGCGGCCGCGCGCAATCCCGAGCTCGCGGGGATGGCGGCGGAGGTCCGCGGGCGGCGGGACGCCCTTTCCTATGCCCGCCGGCTCTGGATCCCGGACGTGACGCTGGGGATCGAGATCATGGGAGACATCGAGTCGAGCGTGATGGGGATGCTGGCGCTTCCCGTCCAGTGGCCCGCCTTGCGCGCCGCGATCCGGGAGGCGGAATCGCGCCTTGCCGAGACCGAGGCGTTGCGCCTGGCGACGTCGGACGCCTTGGGGGCGCGCGTGGTCGCGGCGCTCGCCGAGGCGCGTGACGCGGAACGGCAGATTGCCCTCTTCGAGGAAGGGATCCTCCCCGTGGCCGAGCAGACGCTGGCGGCCTCGATCGCGGGATACCGGACGGGGGGGGCGGCGGCGGGAGATTTCCTGACCGTCATCGACAGCCAACGGACGCTCCTGACGGTGCGCCTGGCGGCGGCCGGCGCGCGCGCGGCGCGCGCCAGGGCGATGGCGGATCTCGAGCGGATCCTTGCGGTCGACCGCTCGCGTTGGGCGGACGAACTCGCCAGGGAGGAGGGCAGCCATGAGAACGATTAAGGCATGGGCGGGAGGGTCGCTCCTCCTGGCCGCGGGAATCCTCATCGGACGGTCCTGGTCCGCGAAGGATCACGCGGGGCATGGCCCGGGGGCTCCGGCCGCGCCGGAGGGATCCGGCCAGACAGTCGTCTGGACCTGCTCGATGCATCCGCAGATCCGGTTACCGGGCCCGGGCCAGTGCCCGATCTGCGGCATGGACCTGGTCCCGGCCGCGGCCGGGGGGGGCGGCGGGCCGGTCGTTCTGGGAGAGGGGGCGCGGAAGATCGCCTCGATCGAGGTGTCCCCCGTCGGGCGGCGGAAGCTGTTTCACGAGGTCCGGACGGTGGGCCGGATCGATTTCAGCGAGCCGCACGTCGTTCACATGACCGCCCGATTCGAGGGGCGCGTGGAAAAACTGTACGCCGACTTCACCGGCGTCGCCGTCGCCAAGGGGGACCACCTCGTGGACCTCTATTCGCCTGACCTGATCCTGGCGCAGGAGGAGCTGCTTCTGGCCGCCCGTCATCTCGCCGCGACGGCGGCGGGCTCCCCCGCGCGGAAGACCGCCCAGGCCGCCTTCGACGCCGCCAGCCAGAAACTTGTTCTGTGGGGGATCACGGAACGGCAGATCGGGGAGATCCTGGCCGCCGGGAAGGCCCGGACGGTCCTGACCATCCACGCGCCGATCGGCGGGACAGTGATCGAGAAGCAGGTCCGCGAGGGAATGTACGTCGGGACCGGCGATCCCCTCTACACGATCGCGGACCTGTCGACCGTCTGGCTCTACGCGGACATCTACGAGTACGAGCTTCCCTGGGTGGCGATCGGACAGAAAGTGACGGTCGAGGCGGAAGGGGCGCCGGGGGAGGCGTTCGAGGGGACCTTGGCGTTCGTGGCGCCGGTCGTGGACGACGCGACGCGCACGGTCCGCGTGCGCGCGAACCTTCCGAATCCCGAGCGCCGGCTGAAGCCGGGCATGTTCGCCAAGGCCGTCGTCCGGGCGGCCCTCGGGCCGGACGGGAAGCGCGCTCCCTCGGCGCTGGCCGGAAAATATGCCTGCCCGATGCATCTGGATGTCTTCTCCGACGGCCCCGGTGACTGCCGCATCTGCGGGATGCCGCTCGAGAAGCAGCCCGGGGAACCGCCGGGGGAGCGGACCGTCTACGTCTGCGACCACCATGGTGTCGTGCGGGACGCGCCGGGGATCTGCGAACTGTGCGGCAGCATGCGGCTCGAGGAGCGGACGATCTCCACGTCGTCCGAGCCGGAGGTCCTGGCGGTCCCCGTTTCCGCCGTCCTCGACACCGGGGCGCGCCAGGTCGCCTACGTGGAGTCCGCGGCCGGCGAGTACCGCCTGGCGGAGCTCCGCCTGGGGCCCCGCGCCGGGGAATATTACCCCGTCCTGGCCGGGTTGGCGGAGGGGGACCGGGTCGTCGTCCGGGGGAACTTCCTCCTTGATTCGCAATCGCAGATCGAGGGGAAGCCGAGCCTCCTCTTCCCAGCGGGGGCGTCCGCCGGCGATGCGCCATCCGACCCGCACGCCGGTCACGGAGGCCACTGATGCCCGTCCGCGCGCTCATCTCCTGGTGCCTCCGGAACCCGGTTCTTGTGGGGATCCTGTCGCTGGCGTCCCTCGCCTGGGGGGGGTACGCCCTCATGCGCACCCCCGTCGACGCGATCCCGGACATCGGCGAGAAGCAGGTGATCGTTTTCGCCGACTGGCCCGGGCGCTCGCCGCAGGACGTCGACGACCAGGTGACCTATCCCCTCACGGCGTCGCTCGAGGGGACGCCGCAGGTGAAGACGATCCGCTCGATGTCCGGATTCGGCTTTTCCATGGTGTTCGTGATCTTCGACGATGATGCCGACTACTACTGGGCCCGTTCGCGGGTCCTGGAACGGCTCTCGGCCGCGCAAGGACGCATGCCCGAAGGGGTCGTGCCGACCCTGGGGCCGGACGCGACGGCGCTCGGCCAGGTCTTCTGGTACACCCTGGAAGGGGAGGGTTTCTCCCTGGAGGAGCTCCGGACCGTCCAGGACTGGTTCGTCCGCTATCAGCTGAACGCGGTTCCCGGCGTCTCGGAGGTCGCCTCGATCGGTGGGCACGTCCGCGAGTACCAGATCGATGTCGATCCGGACCGGATGCGGGCGCACCGGGTGACCCTGTCGCAGGTGTTCGAGGCCGTCCGCCGGTCGAACCTCGACGTTGGCGCGAAGGTCGTTGAGAAGAACGGTCTCGAGTTTTTCGTTCGCGGGGTCGGGTTCGTGAAATCAGTGGAGGATCTGGAGAACGTCGTGATCCGCCAGGAGGGGGGGACGCCCCTCTATGTGAAGAACGTCGCGCGCGTCGCCCTGGGGCCGGAGTTCCGCCGCGGGGCGCTCAACAAGGAAGGGGTCGAGGCGGTCGGGGGGATCGTCCTGGCGCGGTTCGGCGCGAACCCCCGCGAGGTGATCGGCGCGGTGAAAGAGAAGATCCGGCGGATCGAGCCGGGGCTCCCCGAGAAGGTCCTTCCGGACGGGCGCCGGAGCAAGGTCCGGCTCGTCCCCTATTACGACCGGACCGTCATCATCGGGGAGACGGTCGCGACCCTGAAGGACGCGCTCACGGAGGAGCTCCTCTGCGCGGGGGCGGTGGTTCTCGTCTTCCTCCTGCATCTGCGGGCGTCCCTGTCGATCCTGGCGACGCTCCCCCTTTCCATGGCGATCGCCTACATCGCCATGTACCACCTCGGGGTCGACGCCAACATCATGTCGCTGGCGGGCCTGGCGATCGCGATCGGCGACGTGGCCGACATGGGGATCATCATGACGGAGAACATCTACCGGCACCTGGCGGGGCGCCGGGAGGAGACGCGGACGCGCGAAGGGTATCTCAAGGTCGTCGAGGAGGCCGCGCACGAGGTGGGGCCGGCGATCCTGACGGCGGTCACGAACACCATCCTCTCGTTCATTCCCGTCTTCTTCCTGGAGGCCCAGGAGGGGAAGCTTTTCAAGCCGCTCGCCTACACGAAGACGTTCGCGATCACGGCGTCGGTCGCCCTGGCCCTCACGATCGTTCCGTCCCTCGCTCTCCTGACCCTCAAGGAGTTTTCCTGGCGCCGCCCCTTGCGCTGGGGAGTCTCCTTGGGGACGGGCCTCGCGGCCTGCCTCGGGATGCACGCCGTCGCCCAGTGGGGATTCGAGGGGAGGGAGGCCGTCTCCGGCTGGCCGATGGCCTGCGCGGTAGGGACGATCGTGGCCGCCGCCGTCTGGCGAATGACGGGGGAGCGCCTCAAGCCCGTCGAGGAAAATCCCGCTTCGCGCCTGATCCACCGCCTTTACGCCCCGAGCCTTCGCTGGGTATTGGCCCACAAGGGTCTTTTCCTTTCCTTCGCGGCTTCCCTCGTCGTCTTCGGCCTCGTGATCTGGCTGGGGTTCAACTCCCTTTTCGGCTGGGTGCGCGGACCGCTCGGCCGGATCGGCCTCGACCCGGGGCTGACGCCCCCCTGGGTGGCGGCGGCGCACGCCTTTCCGGGATTGGGGCGGGAGTTCATGCCTCCCTTGGACGAGGGGTCCTTCCTCTACATGCCCTCGATCCTGCCGGCCGGATCGCTGACGCAGGCGCTCGAGGCGATCGGGAAGCAGAATGCCCGGATCCGCGAGGTGCCGGAGGTGGCCGATGTCGTCGGGAAGATCGGGCGGGCGGAGTCGGCGCTGGATCCGGCGCCGATCGGGATGGTGGAGACGATCATCATGCTCAAGCCCGAGTCCGAGTGGCGGCGGGTCCCCGTCGACCGGTGGTTCTCGGGCTGGCCCGGCTGGCTCAAGGCGCCCCTGGCCTGGCTCTGGCCCGAGACCCGCGTCCTGGAGAAGGACGAGATCCTGTCCGAACTCCAGGAGAAGACCGCGATCCCGGGGGTCCTTCCCACCTGGCTCCAGCCGATCCAGACGCGCCTTGTGATGCTCTCCACCGGGTTCCGGGCGATGATGGGGGTCAAGATCTTCGGGCCGGATCTCAAGGAGATCGAGCGGATCGGCCTCGCCATGGAGCGCGAGCTGCGGCAGGTCCCCGGCGCCGTCGATGTCGTGGCCGACCGGATCGTCGGAAAACCATACTTGGAGTACGTCATCAACCGGGAGGCGGCCGCCCGGTACGGCGTGCGCGTCGAGGACATCCAGGATGTGATCGAGACGGCGGTCGGCGGGGAGCGGACCACCACCACCGTGGAAGGGACGAGCCGTTTCCCGGTGCGGGTACGCTACGCGCGGGAACTGCGGGACACGCTCGAGGCGCTCGAGAGGGTGCTCGTCCCCGCCTCCTCGGGGATGGCGATGGGAGAAGGCCGCGTCCAGATCCCGATCCGGACCGTCGTCGACTTCCGCGTCGAGCTGGGGCCCCAGGAGATCAAGAGCGAGAACATCCTGAAGGTGGGGTACGTCACCCTCAACACGCGCGACCGGGACGAGATCTCGGTTGTCGAGGACGCCGACCGGCTGATCCGCGCGCGGATCGCCGACGGGACGATCCGGATGCCGCCCGGTTACTACTACGAGTGGGGGGGGCAGTTCGAGGCGAACGTCCGGGCGATGAAGCGGCTCAAGATCCTGATTCCGACGGTCCTGGCGCTCATGTTCGTCCTGATCTACGTCGGCTTCGGGAAATGGTGGCTTGCGCTCGTGGTCCTCTTCGGGATCGCGGTCTCGATGACCGGCGGCTTCCTGATGCTCTGGCTGTGGGGCGTCAACTTGAGCGTCGCCGTCTGGGTGGGGATGATCGCGCTTCTGGGCGTCGCCGACGACGACGCGGTGGTGATGCTGACCTATCTGGAGCAGACCTTCGCGGGGAGGACGCTCCGGTCCGCCGAGGAGGTGCGCGCGGCGGTCGTCGAGGCCGGGCTCCGGCGGATCCGCCCGTGCCTCATGACGACGGCGACAACCGTGATCGGCCTGATGCCGGTCGTCTTCTTCGCGGAAGGGCGCGGTTCGGACGTCATGCAGCCGATGGCGATCCCCTCCGTGGGGGGGATGGCGGTCCAGCTCATCACGCTCTTCGTGGCGCCGTGCGTCTATTGCGCCGTCATGGAGCGGAAAGTGTCCGGGACGGGAAGCGGAGGATGAGTTCCGGGGCCCCGGCCACCGCATGGCACGCGCTTTCCGGGGAAGAGGCGTTGAGGCGCCTGCAGAGCTCTCTCGGGGGGCTGTCCTCGGTGGAAGCCCGGGACAGGCTTCGACGGCATGGTCCCAACCGGCTTCCCGAAACCGGAGCCGTTTCCCCGCTCGCGATCCTGGCGGGCCAGTTCAAGGGCTTCCTGATCTGGCTGCTCCTGTCGGCCGCCACGGTCTCGGCGCTGCTCGGCGAAGGGGTCGATGTCGTCGCCATCCTGGGCATCGTGGCGGTCAATGCCTTTATCGGTTTTTACCAGGAATACAACGCCGAAAAGGCCCTCGCGGCCCTGCGCCGGATGACGGCTCCCCAGGCCCGGGTCCGTCGGGAAGGAGAGAGCCTCCTGGTTCCGGCCGCTGACGTCGTTCCGGGGGACGTGCTCGAGCTGGAGGCCGGGGACAGGGTGCCGGCGGACGCGCGGCTCCTGGAGGCCTCGGCCCTGCGGCATGTGGAGGCCGCTCTCACGGGAGAATCCGAACCGGCGGAGAAAATCGCGGCTCCCGTTCCGGGTCGCGAGACGCCGCTCGCCGACCGCCGCAATATGGCCTTCATGGGCACTTCCGTTGCCGCGGGCAAGGGAATGGCCGTGGTGGTGGGGACGGCCGCCGACACGGAAATCGGCCGCATCGCCACGCTGATCGGCCGGGCCCAGGCCGAGGAACGTGCGGAAGGCACCCCTCTCCAGCGGCGCCTCGAGGCTTTCGGCCGGGCCCTCGGCTGGGCCTCTCTCGGAATCGTCGGCCTTGTCTTCGTTCTGGGCTGGCTCCGGAACCTTCCTGTCCCTGAGCTTTTCATGACCTCAGTGAGCCTGGCTGTGGCAGCCGTGCCCGAAGGTCTTCCCGCCGTCGTCACCATCGCCCTGGCCGTCGGGGTGCAGCGCATGGCGCGCCGGAAAGCCCTGATCCGGAAGCTCGCCGCGGTCGAGACCCTAGGTTCCGTGGAAGTGATCTGCTCGGACAAGACCGGCACTCTCACGGTCGGCGAGATGACGGTGAGGGCCCTGCATGTGGCCGGGGAGATCTTCGAGGTCTCCGGGGAAGGGTACGGTCCGGAAGGGGAGATCCGCGCGATCAGCGGTGCACGGGATCCGTCCTCGGCCTCGGGGCTGACGGAGCTGCTGACGGCCTTTGCGGGCTGCAACGGCGCGGCGCTCGTCAGGGAGGAAGGACGGTGGAAGGCGCTCGGAGACCCTACCGAGGCTGCCCTCCTGGTCGCGGCTCGCAAGGCGGGAATCGTGCCGGAGATCCTGGAAAGGGACATGCCCCGGCTGGGAGAGATTCCTTTCGACTCGGATCGCAAGCGGATGACGATGATCCGCCGGACGGGCTCGGGAGCCCGGGCGCTCGTGAAAGGGGCTCCCGACGTCCTGATCGGGCGCTGCAGCAGGATCCTGGACCGGGAAGGCATCCGGGAGATGACGGAACCCGACCGGGAGGCGCTTGCTCGAGCCAACGCCGGTATGGCCGGGAAGGCGCTCCGGGTTCTGGCCGCGGCCTGTCGTGACCTTCCGGCGGAGCCGGGCGCCGGCATCGACCCGGAGGCCGTCGAACGGGACCTGGTCTTTCTGGGACTGGCCGGGATGCAGGATCCGCCCAGGCCGGAAGCGAGATCCGCCGTGGCTCTCTGCCGGAGCGCCGGGATCCGTCCCGTGATGATCACCGGCGATCACCCGGGCACGGCCCTGGCCGTGGCCCGGGAGCTGGGCATTGCGGGTCCGGAGGACACGGCCCTTTCCGGGGTGGAGCTGGACCGGATGACGGACGAGGCGTTGGGGAAGATCGTGGGCCGGACTCCCGTCTACGCCCGGGTGACGGCCGCCCACAAGCTCCGGATCGTCAAGGCCTGGAGGGCATCGGGAGCGGCGGTAGCCATGACAGGTGACGGCGTGAACGACGCGCCTGCCTTGAAAGGAGCCGACATCGGCATCGCCATGGGCCGCACGGGCACGGAGGTCACCAAGGAAGCCTCCGACATGGTGATCACCGACGACAACTTCGCTTCCATCGTGGCCGCGGTCGAGGAGGGGCGCGGCGTCTACGACAACATCCGCAAGACCTGCCAGTACCTGTTGGGCGGCAATGCGGGGGAACTGCTCCTCATGATGGCCTGCGTGGTCATCGGCGTGCCCCTGCCGCTCCTGCCCGTTCATCTCTTGTGGATCAACCTGGTGACAGACGGCCTTCCCGCCCTCTGCCTGGCGACCGATCCGGTCGATCCCGACGTGATGCGGCGCAGGCCCCGTCCTCGCACGTCGGCCCTGGCCGACCGGACTTTCCTTCTGAAGATGCTCGCCACCGGGTTTCTTACGGCGGGTGTCTCCTTCGGGGTCTACGTCTGGGCGCTCGGGCACGAGACCCTGGACGCCGCGCGCTCCAAGGCCTTCGCGGTCCTTGTTTTTGCCGAGCTCTTCCGCTCCTTTGGCTGCCGCAGCGAGACCCGAACGCTCTGGGAGACGGGAATCCTTTCGAATCTCAAGCTGGCGGTCGTCGTGGCCCTTTCAGCGGGGTTCCAGATCTGGAGCCATCATTTCGGCATGCTGGGCCGTCTCTTCAAGACGCCGCCCATGGATCCGGAGGACTGTCTGTGGCTCCTGGGCCTCTCCCTGGCTCCCCTGGCCGTCCTGGAAGCCTGGAAGCTGCTGCGCCGCAGGACAGCGCATCCGTGACCTCTCGCATGTTTCGGCAGGGACGCGCGCCGGTTCTCCCGTCCTGGCGCGGGCAGTCCCGCCAGGCGTGCGCGGGGGGCGCGTTCTAGCGGGAGGGAGGAGGCGTCTCGAGGGGGATCTCGACGACGGTCCCCAGGGTCGAGAGGGGCTGATCGAAGGCGTCGGGATTGCCGATCACGAGGACCGAGAGGCTGTCCGGTCGCAGGTACTTCCGGGCGACGCGCCGGACGTCCCCGACAGTGACGGCCGCGATCCCCTTCTGGAAGCGGTCGATGAAGTCGGCCGGCCAGTTGCGGTACGCGTAGCGCATGTGGCGCTGGAGGATCTTTTCCCGCGTGTCGAACTCGAAGACGAGGGCGTTGAGGATCGATTCCCGGGAGATGGAGATCTCCTCGGGGGTCACGTCCTCGTCGATCATCCGGCGGATCTCGCGCGTCATCGACGCGAGCGCCCGGACCGCCGACTCGTTTTTCGTGGAGCAGACGGTCATGAAGATCCCCGGACGGTCGTACTCCGAGCCGAGGTCGCTCCAGACGCCGTAGGCGAGCCCCTCGCGCGTGCGGACGTTCTGGAAGAGGCGCGTGCCGAACCCGCCGCCGCCCAGGATGTCACCCATGACGAGGAGCGCGAAATAGTCCGGGTCGTCATGGCGGCGCGTCGTCCCGTAGTGTCCCGCGACCACGGTCGCCTGGTTCAGGTCGGGCTTTCTCGCGAGGTTCACCGTGCGGGGCGGTTCCGGGCGGACCGCCGGCGGCGCGGGGGGGGCGTCCTTCCCCGCGGGCCAGCTTCCGAAGGCGTCGCGGATCCGCGCGAGCATCGCGTCCGGCTCGAAATCCCCCGAGACCCCCAGGATGATCCCGTCGGGGCGGAAGAAGCGCGCGTGGAAGCCGGCCAGGTCCTGCCGGGTCACGGCCTCGACCGTCCAGGTCTCCTCCTGGCGGGCGTAGGGGCTCTCCGCGCCGTACAGGATCCGCGGAAAGAGGCGCTCCCGGATCGCGTCCGGATCGTCGTTCCGGCGGGCGATCCCGCCCAGGAACCGCATCTTCGCGAGGGCAAGCTTTTCTTCCGGGAAGGCGGGATTCCGGAGGAGGTCCGCCAGGAGCGGCAGGAACGTCCCGGCGTCGGAGGCGAGGCTCCCCAGGCGGAAGGATCCCTGGTCCGTCCCGATCGAGACGGAGATCTCCGCGCCGGCCGCCTCCAGCTTCTCGTCGAGCGCGTCGCCCCCGAGCGAGGCGGTTCCGCCCGTGCGCATCACCTCGGCGCACAGCCCCGCGAGACCCGCCTTGTCCGGCGGCTCGTGGATCGCGCCGACCCGAACGAGTCCCGAGACGTCCACGACGGGAAGGGAGTGGTCCTCCATGAGGAAGACCACCATGCCGTTTTCGAGGACGTGGCGCGCGGGCGCGGGCTGGGTGAACGCGCGCAGGGGGGGAAGGGCGAGCCCCTCGTGGGGCTTCCGTCCCGCGCCCGGAACGCGGGGCGCGTCCGTCCCGGGGCCGGAGCAGCCAGCCGGCAGGAACAGGAAAAGGAAAGCCGCCGCGGCCGCGGAAAACCGCCTCATCGCGCGCCTTCCCCGGCGTTCTCGACCAGCGCCACGACCCGGTTCCGGTCCGTCAGGATCCCCCGCGCGACGCGGCGGACGTCCTCCGGCGTGACGCTTCCGATCCGCTCCATCGCCCGGAAGAGCGCCCGCCAGTCGCCGTACAGGAGCTGGGCGGTGGCCAGGGATTGCGCCATGCCGGCATTGGAGCGGAGCTGGCGGGTGAGGCCGACGCGCGCGCGGCGCTTGAAGCCGTCGAGCTCTTCCGGGGTGACCCCGTCGGCCTTGATCCGCTCGCACTCGTCGAGGATCGCCGCCACGACGGCGTCGCTTCCATGGCCGGGCGCGTTCATGCCATAGGCGACGAGGAGGTTGGGAAAGCGCTGGCCCGGCATCCCGGAGAACGCCCCGGCATCGACGGCGATCCGGTCCGCCTTCACGAGCCGCTTGTGGAGCCGCGACGTGACCCCGCCGCCGAGGATCCCCGCGAGGGCGTCAAGGGCCTCCTCGTCCGGATGGCCGGCGCCCGGCACGTGGAAGGCGACGGCGACCACGGGCTGGTGGGCGGCCTTGACCGTGACGCGCTTCTCGCCCTGCTGGGGAGGCTCGGGGGGGATGTACGGGTCGGAGGCCGCCCCGCGGGGAAGCCCCGAAAGGTACCTCTCCGCGAGCGCGAAGGTCGCCGGGGGATCGACGTCCCCGACGACGGCGATCGTCATCTTGTCGGGGGTGTAGTGGGTCCGGTAGAACGCCTCCGCCTGCGCGCGGGTCAGGTTCTCGATGTCGGTGCGGTGGCCGATCGTCGGCTGGCCGTACGGGTGCGCCTTGTAGGCGACGGCGAGCATCTCCTCCCAGAGGCGGCCGATCGGGTTCGATTCGGTCCGCATCCGGCGCTCCTCGAGGATGACCTCCTTCTCCTTGTAGAACTCCCGGATGACGGGCCGGCTGAAGCGGTCGGCCTCGACCGCGAACCAGAGCTCGAGCTTGTTGGCGGGAAGCGACAGCATGTAGCCGGTCATGTCGTAGGCGGTGAAGGCGTTGAGGCCCGCGCTCCCGTTCTTCTCGTAGAGGATCGTGTATTCGTTCGGGTTCACGAACGAGACGGCCTTCCCGTCGGCGTCGTCGAACGCCTTCTTGAGCGCCGCCAGGCGCGCCGGATCGGCGCGGTCTCCCTTCAGCCGCTCGGCGCGGAGCGCCTCGAACGCGCGGTCCGCCTTTTCGATCCATTCTCTCTCGGCGGCGTAGTCGCGGGTCCCGATCGTCTCGGTCCCCTTGAACGCCATGTGCTCGAAGACGTGGGCGACGCCGGACATTCCGGTCTTCTCGTCGACCGAGCCCGCGCCGACGAGCGTGAAGAAGGAGACGACCGGCGCGTCGCGGCGGGGGAGGACGATCACCCGCAGGCCGTTCGCCAGGACCGTTTCCCGGACCCCGGAGGCCACGTCCTCGAAGCCGCCGCCCCGCGCCCCGGCGAACGGCGCGGCGGCAAGGGCGAAGGCCAGGGCGAGCGGCAGGATCCGTCGGGCCATCGGAAGCGGGATCGTAGGAAGGGGCCCGCGGGCTGTCCAGTGGACAACGCCGGAGGGGGCCGATACGATTTCCGCTCTTCATGGCCTACGCCCACAAGGGAAGGACGGTCCGGAAGGTCGGGGTGATCGGCTCGGGCCAGATCGGGCCGGACATCGCCCTCTATTTCACCAAGGTCCTGCACGGCGCGGGAGTGAAGGTCGTGGTGGTCGATGTCTCCCCGGCCGCGATCGAGAAGGGAAAGGCGAAGGCCGAGAAGAAGGTCCGGAAGGGGGTCGAGACGAAGGCATTCGCCCCCGACGAGGCGGACCGGATGCTCGCCAACGTCGAGTGGACCACCGACTACCAGCGCGTCGCCGACTGCGACCTGGTGGTCGAGGCGGCGACCGAGGACGAGGCGCTGAAAGGGAAGATCTTCAGGTCGCTGGATTCGCTCTGCGCGAAGGACGCGATCCTGGTCTCGAACTCGTCGCACCTGGAGCCGGAGGTGATCTTCGCGGGACTCTCCCCGGAGAGCCGGGGGCGCACCGGCGTCGTGCATTACTTTTTCCCGGCCGAGCGGAACATCGTCGTCGAGGTGGTTCCCGGAAAGGACACGCGCCCCGGGACGGCCGACTGGCTCCTCTCGTTCTACGAGGCGATCGGGAAGGCGCCGATCCGGGTGAAGAGCCGTTACGGCTACGCCGTCGACCCGATCTTCGAGGGGCTTTTCCAGGCGGCGGCCATCGCGGTCGAGCGGGGCCTGGGGACGATCAAGGAGGTCGACACCGTCGCCATGAAGGCGCTGAAGCTGGGGGTGGGTCCCTTCACGGCGATGAACCTCACCGGCGGGAACCCGATCAGCCTGAAGGGGCTCGACAACTACCACACGAAGATCATGCCGTGGTTCCGCGCACCCGAGCTCCTGAAGCGGCAGATCGCCGCCGGGACCCCGTGGGAGACCCCGCAGCGCGGGGAGAGCGTCCCGGTCGATCCGGCGAAGGAGAAGGCGCTCGCCGAGGAGCTTCGGGGGGCGTACCTCGGGATCTGCACGGAGATCGTCGAGAGCGGGATCGCTCTCGTAGGCGACCTGGAGATGGCGGTGGAGGCGGCGCTCGACATGACCCCTCCGTTCCGCCTCATGAACACGTTGGGCGTGGCGGAATCCCTGCGCCTCGTGGAGGGGTACGCGAAGCGCCACGAGGGGTTCGTCGTCGCCGGGATCCTGAAGAGGCAGGCCGCTGCGGGAAAGCCGTGGGCGATCCCGACGGTCTTCCGGGCGGACCACGGGGACGTCGCCGTGCTCACGATCCGCCGCCCGAAGGTCCTGAACGCCCTGGACAACCCCGCCTGGGACCAGATCGCCGCTCACATGGAAGATGTCTCCCGGGATCCGAAGATCCGGGCCGCCGTCATCACCGGGTTCGGCGTGAAGGCGTTCGTGGCCGGGGCGGATGTCACGGTCCTCGCGCGGATCGCCTCGCCGGAGGAGGGAGAGAGGAACTCCGCCGGATCCCAGGCGATCCTGGACCGGGTCGAGGCGATCGGCGCGAAGAAGCCTGTCGTCTGCGCCATGAACGGATTCGCCTTCGGCGGCGGGAACGAGCTGGCGATGGCCTGCACGGCGCGCCTCGCGCGGAAAGGCCTGCCGGCGCTGGCGGGCCAGCCCGAGCCGAACCTGGGGATCATCCCCGGTGCGGGGGGGACGCAGCGCCTGCCGCGGCTCGTCGGCCTCGAGAAGGCGGCGGAGCTCCTCCGGACCTGCCGTCCCGTCTCGTCCGCCGAGGCGGCGAGGATCGGTCTTGTCGCCCGCGAGGTGGAGGGGGACCTCCTCGACGAGGCGGTCCGCTACGCCCGCGCGCTTGCGGACGGAACGGAGAAGGCCGCGCCGATCCGGAAGGCCCCGCTCGAGAACGTCCCGGCGGCGCTCCCGGCGGTCGAGATCGGCCACTTGAGCCGGAAGATCGACGCGATCCTGTGCGACGCCATCCTGGGCGGCGCCCGGAAGACGCTTTCAGAGGGGCTCGCGCTCGAGGCGAGGAAGTTCGGCGAATGCTTCACCACGGAAGACAACCGGATCGGCCTGCGGAATTTCCTCGAGAAGGGGCCGAAGTCGAAGGCCCCCTTCATCCACAAATAACCGCGTTTTCTGCCCACGCGCGGGCCGATGGCCGGTTCGCCCCGCTGGTTGATAGGCTGATTCGGCCCCGTTTGCCGCGTGATTTCCAGGTCATGCTGTCGATGTGATCGGTCGTGGGGGTGTTCTTTCCGCAGGTCTTTCCTTCATGCTGATCGTCTCGCCAGCGGCAGCCGAGCGGGCGCCGCTGAACGGTGCTTCGAAAGAGCTGTTTGACGCATGTATGGAGCTGGGTCGGGGAGCTGAACGCCGGATCATCCTGGATCGTCTTGAAACGGCTCGAAAGGGAGTCGAGCCGGGTCCTCTTCTCGAGTCGATCGAAGCGGCCATCCATGACCTGCATCTGGCGGTCGAGGAGGAGGCAAAACCCCCTCCCGCAGGGGAGATCGAGCTTCTGGTCTGGAAGCTCCGCGACGAGGCCTTGCCCCACGAGGGAACAGGTCCCTGGTTTCAGCTCAAAGAGAAGGGGGAAGCGGCGCTTCCCGCGCTGGTCGCGGCACTCGGAGACCGGACGTTGACCAGGATCTATGCCGCTGGTCTTTCGGTCCAGCGGCGAGGGGATGTGGCGTTTGGACTCGTTCAGATCATTTCAGGATGCCTGTTCAACCTGCCCCTGGAAGGGAACGTCTACTCGTCGAAAGACCAGGCGGCTCGGGCGCAGTTGGCTCGTGACTGGTGGGAGGCGACGCGTGACAAGTCGGCCGCGGATCGGATTCGATGGACACTGGCGAGGATAGAGGATCCCTACGCGAGGGTGCCGATGCTTCAGGGCTTGAACGATCTCGGCTTTCGAGAGGAGGCGGTTCTTTTGTTAAGGGAGGGATATGACGGCTCGAAGGACCTCCGGAGGAATAGCGCCCAGCTTTATGCGAATGCCCTGGCCAAGATGGGGGATCTTTCGCCCTTGAATGACATCTATGTGGCCTTGCGGAGCGATTGGTCGAATGGCGTGGAAGAGGGGGCGTGGAGCGAGTCATTCCTGTACCTCGCGCGTCATGGCGGCCTGCGGGAGATGGAGCTGCTCCATCAAATGATCCGGGCGGAACATGGCGGGGATGCCTCTTCCTTTCGTTGTTGGCCACTGATTTTTCGAAGCGACAGTCAAAACCGGATGGCGGTTCCTTTGCTGGCGATTTACTTGGAAGCCACCAGATCGATGGGTTTTATCGACAGGCCGGCGCGGTCCGTGTCGAGCTCCGAGGTCGCTGTCGGCATGATCCAGCGCCTGGCTGGCGTCAATTTCGGGTACGTCTCCGTCAATTGCTCCGAGGAAGAGGCGCTCCAAGCGATCGAGAAGGCCCGCAGATGGTGGGCCGACGAAGGGGAGCGGAAGTACGGATTTGCACGGATGCGGAATCAGGCATGGAAGCAAGAATGGGACGGATTGTCCTCGAAAGAGCAGGCCCGGATCGAGCAGTGGGTCGCCGCGCTCGGGGATCACGAGTTCGCGGTGCGGCAGAAGGGCGCTGAAGCCCTCCGGGAATCAGGCGACCGGGCCGCTTGGCGGCTTCAGCAGGTGCTTGAGGAAAATTCCGACGCGGAGGTGCGGGCTGGCGCCCGGCAGATCCTGGACGAGATCAGGCTTCGCTAAGAGCCACCGAAAAAAACTGGATCTCGGCGCGTTGCGAACGCGGCTGGGCCGGATCCCAGGAGCGACGACGAAGCGTATTGAGGGGAAATACGTTGAGGAGGAGCGACACCGGAGACGGCCCAGCCCCGTCGCAGCCCGTAGGGGCGCAGGATCTTGCGGCCGCGTGGCTGCGTTGCAACTCGTCGGAAACCCGTTCTGCCAGGGTTGCCTCCTCGCCGCGCCTTGCCATCGGCCGCAATCTCGCGCGCCGCGCCAGAGCCCAGTTTTTTCCGGTGGCTCTAAGACGACGTCTCGTCGGGGTGCGGGAACGAGACGATCACCGAGTCGAGGTGGATCACCCGGTATTCCTCGTCGTTCATGAAGAAGTAGTGCCCTTCGACGTGCTCGCCGTTCTCCTCGAAGGTGACGACGGCGCCGGGGGCGGGCATCTTCCGGAAGGATTTCGCGTCGGTGTCGAACCCGTCGCCGGTTCCCATGACGGTCCCGTAGTAGAGGGTGCCGCCCTTGGGGCAGAGGACCTCGGGCTGGTTTCCCGGCTCCTTGCGGATCCGGACCAGGAGAAGCAGTCCGTACACCTCGAACGGGAGCGCCTTCTTCCGGGGAGCTGGTTTCATGCATCTATTGAATCCCCTCGCGGGCGCGTCCGCAAGAGAAAGAGGGTTCTCCGGGGGCGCGCGTGCCGGGTATGATCACGCGATGCCGTCGAAACTTCCCCTGGAGCGCCTGAAGGAGGGGATGACCCTCTCGCAGGACGTGTCGGACCGCTCGGGACGCCTCGTGGCCAAGGCGGGCGAGCGGCTCGACGCCCGGATCATGGTGCGGCTCAAGGCGGGGGGGGTCGGCTTCGTCGAGGTGGTCGAGGACGCCGAACCCACGGCCGCCGCGAAAGGGGAATCCGACCTCGAGAAGCGGATCGAGACGGTCCTTGCCCGCAAGTTCCAGGGGACCGAGGGGAACGTCCTGATGAGCGAGATCCGCGAGCTCGCCAAGATCCACCTCGTGGCCCGGCGGCGCGTCCCCTCCTGACCGGCCTCCCGCATGGCGCGCACCCCCGAGCAGATCCAGAAGACCGTCGAGGAGAGCAAGGACCTTCCCACCATCTCGGCGGTGGTGTCGAAGGTCAACGAGATGGTCCGCGACCCGCGCATCTCGGCGGCCGAGGTGGGAAAGGTCATCTCCGAGGACCAGGCGCTGACCGCGAAGGTCCTGAAGCTGGTCAATTCGTCCTTCTACGGGTTCCCCCAGCGCGTGAACAACATCACGCGCGCGATCGTGATCCTGGGGTTCAACCGCGTCCGGAACCTCGCGCTCACGGCGTCGGTGGTCGGCGCGCTTCCGACGCGGCACGGCTCCTTCTCGATCGTCTCCTTCTGGGCGCACTCCGTCTCGACCGCGATCGCCTGCGACACCCTGGCGAAGATCATGCGCTTCCCCGCCGAGGAGGAGGACGCGTTCGTCTCGGGGCTCCTGCACGACATCGGGAAGCTCACGAGCCTGCATCTCTTCCGCCCCGAGTTCGAGGAGGTGATGAAGACCGTCGTGGAGACGAACTGCCTGATCGCCGAGGCGGAGACCGAGGTCATGGGCGTCAATCACGCGATGGTCGGGTGGTGGCTCTCCAAGCGCTGGAACTTCCCGGAGTCGATCGCCGCCGCGATCCGGATGCACCACCAGCCGGAGCTCGCCCGCCAGAACCGGCGCCTGGTGATGCTCGTCCACGTGGGGGACATCGTGGCCCGCTCGCTGGGGCTCGGATCCGGCGGGGACATGCGCGTCCCTACGGTCGACGCCACGACCTGGGGGGAGCTCGGGATCACCCGCGAGGCGCTCGACCAGTGCATGAAGGAGACCCTCGACCGGGCCGACCAGACGAAGGAATTCCTGGAGATGGTCACGAAGTGAACGCGCCCGCTTCCCGGGATGCCGAGTCGGCGGCCCTGGCGGAGATCTTCGACCTGTTCACCACGCTCTCGCGCCGCACCGCGGAATTCAGTACGGCCGGGTCGGTCGCGGCGTGCCTCGACACGCTCGAGAAGATCCTGAAGGAATCGCTCCGCTTCGAGGTGTACCAGATCCTTGACGTCGGGCCGGACGGAAAGCTCGCCTGGAGCCGGGGGCGCCGCCCCGAGGAGATCGGGACCGTCGGCGACGACGGCCTCGCCCAGTGGGCGCTCAAGGGGGCGCAGCCGGTGCTCGTCCCCTGGGAGACGGGGCCCGTCGCCGGGCAGGAGACGAAGTCGCTCATCCTGATTCCCGTCGCGACGCACCACCGGCCCTACGCCCTGGTCCTCGTGTGGGTGACGTTCGACGAGGGGCAGTCGAGCCGGCTCCTCCTGCAGGCGCTCGAGAACCTCGCGCGGCAGACCGCCTTCTCGATCGAACGCCTGAAGCGCGAGCAGCAGACCCGGGAGCTCCGCCAGCTCGTCGACAACATCCTGGAGAGCGTCCCCCTGGCGATCCTCGCGATCGGCCGGGACGACCGGGTCCTCGCCTGCAACCGGAACCTCGAGTTCCAGTTCCAGGTGAACCGCGGGGACATCCTGGGGAAGTCGTACAAGGAGGCGTTCCCGCACGCCTTCGCGCAGGTGGCCGAATCCCTGATCCTCGGGACCCTGCGCGGGGAGGAGGCGACCGATTTCGAGTACGAGCACCGCGTGGACGACAAGGCCTCTTTCCATCTGGGCCTCACGAGCAGCCTTCTGGCGTCCCCGACGGACGAGCCGATGGGGGTTCTGTTCGTGGTCCGCGACCTGTCGTTGAGCCGCGAGGTGGTGAAGCTCCGCGAGCTCGACGAGATGAAGTCGCAGTTCGTCCACACCGTCTCGCACGAGCTGAAGACGCCACTCACCGCGATCCTGGGAGGGTGCGAGCTCCTGAACATGCAGGGGGACGTCCTGAACGACGAGCAGAAGGAGCTCGTGAAGATCGTCGATTCCGGCGCCAAGCGCCTGAATGCCCTGGTGGCGGACCTGCTGGACCTCTCGCGCCTCGAGTCGGGCCGCGTGCACCTGGAGCCGGTCCCGGTGGATCTGGCGGGGCTGGCCCAGGAGGTGGCGGCCCTCTGCCAGTCGAGGAACCCCAGGGCGCCGATCCGCCTCGACATCGCCGGAAACCTGCCGGAGCCGGAAGCGGACCGTGGCAAGATCCGCGAGGTGGTCGAGAACTACGTCTCCAACGCCATGAAGTATTCCCCGGAGGGGGGCGAGGTGGTCGTCCGGATCTGGCCAGAGGAATCCGAGGTGCGCCTGGAGGTGACCGACAAGGGAATGGGGATCCCCGCCAAGCACCTGCCGTTCGTCTGGGACAAGTTCCACCGGGTCGATTCGGCGGCGATGACCAACATCGAGGGGACGGGGCTGGGCCTGGCCATCGTCAAGCACATCATCGAGATGCACGGCGGCAAGGTCTGGGTCCGGAGTGAGGAGGGGAAGGGGAGCACCTTCGGGTTCTCCCTGCCTGCATAGACATGACCGAAGAAGCCGCAGGAGAGATGCAGGATGATCCGGTCGCGGAGGCGCTCTCGGCGTGCCTCGCCGTGATCGACGCGAAGAAGGGGGAGGAGATCGTCGTCCTCGATACGCGTCTCCACACCCTGGTCGACTACATCGTGGTCGCCACCGCCGCGAGCGGGCGGCAGATGAAGGCGATCGCCGAGGAGATGGCGCGTGTCCTGAAGCGCGACGGCTTCCCGGTCCGCGGGGTGGAGGGGACCCCGAAGAGCGGATGGATCCTCATGGACGCCGGAGACCTGATCGTGCACCTCTTCCTGCCGGAGGCGCGCAGGTACTACGATCTCGAGATGATGTGGGGAGACGTTCCGCGTTTGAACAAGGTGCAGTAGTCCACCAGTCCATAGTTCCACAGTCCCCAGTAACAGGAAAAAAGAGGGTTCTTACGGCTTTTCCGTGGGTTCAGGACGTCGCCCCGGCGGACGCGGCGGCGGGCTCGCGCCGGCCCGCCCCTCGCCTC
>CAYVXZ010000007.1:0-172309 GCA_964455625.1 uncultured Planctomycetales bacterium
CGCTCATCCGGAAGGTCGCCGCGGAGGCGCGAACGGCCCGGCGCGAGGGCGACTGAGGCGGAGGCCCGCAGCGCAGGGAGCTCGCGACCAGCCTGCGCCGCGCCTGCGCGGCGGCAGGCCGACCGCAGAGCCCCCCACGCCTGTGGGGGGATGGGGGGGGGGAAAGGGGGGGCGAGCGACCATGCGCTGCGCGGCCGAGCAACCGGAGCCCGAGACCGGGCCGGAGCAGGCCTCATCCACGGCGACCCACGGAATTCCCGGATGAACCCGTATTCTGAAGGGATACCCTATTGAAATCCGGTGTCAAGCCTCGTTCCGCCGGCCGAGCGCATTCCGTGGAAATGCGGATCGCACTTGCCGCGCGAGGAGCGTCAGGAAAGGCGGACCTTCCGCAGCGCCGCGAGCGGGACCGCCTCCGTCTGCCGGCCGAGCGGGTACCGCTTGACCCCGGAATGGACCACGAGAAGCCGCCGGAGGCGCAGGTCGGCGAGCGCGACGCGCATGGAGGGGGTGAACCCCGGAAGCGGGGATCGCTTGAACTCGAAGCCGATCCGCTCCCCCCCGCGCACGACCAGGAGATCCAGTTCCGCGCCCGCGTGGGTCGCCCAGAAATGGCATTCCTCGGCGCGCGCCCCCAGGGAGCGGATCGCCTCCTCCAGCGCGAACCCTTCCCAGGACGCCCCGCATCGGGGATGGTCCAGGAGGTCCCGGGACGTGTGCACGCCGGCCAGGAGATGCAGGAATCCCGAATCCCTGAAATAGACCTTCGGCGACTTCACCTGGCGCTTCCCGAGGTTTTCATGCCAGGGGGGCAGGACTCTCACCATATAGGTCGAGGCCAGGAAATCGAGATAACCGCGCGCCGTCTTGTCGGAGACCCCGAAAGACCGCGCCAGATCCGACGCGTTCCAGACCTGGCCGTGCAGATGCGCCATCATCGTCCAGAACCGGCGCAGGGTCTCCGGGGCCGCCGGCGCGCCCAGGGCCGGAAGGTCCCGCTCCAGGTAGGAGCGGAGCATCCAGCGGCGCCATTCGACGCTCTGCGGGCCGCTCCGTGCGAGGAACGAGCGCGGAAAACCGCCCCGAAGCCAGAGGTCATCAAGGCGACGCGCGCCGACCTCCGCCAGGCCGAACCCCCCGAGCTCATGGTAGGCGATCCTCCCCGCCAGCGATTCGGAGGACTGCCGGAGGAGCCCCGGCGACGCGCTCCCCAGGACGAGGAACCGCGCCGGCTTCCCGCGGCGGTCGGCCAGGACCCGCAGGGCCGGGAAGATTTCGGGACGATGCTGGACCTCGTCCAGGATCACGAGGCCCCGGAGGGGTTCCAGGGCGGCCATCGGGTCGGTCAGCCGGTCCCGGTGGCGGCTGTCTTCCAGATCGAAGCGGTGGACGGGCCCGGGCAGGGCGCGGGCAACCTGCCCGGCCAGCGTGGTCTTCCCCACCTGGCGCGGCCCCACGATCCCCACGACCGGGTACCCCTCCAGGAGCCGCCGCACTTCCAGGACATGGCGCCTTCTCGATATCACACCGGGAGAGTACCATGAAATTTCGGATGATGACTCCGAAATTTCAATATCCCGTTCTCACCGGTCCGCCGGCCGGCCCGAGAGGCGCGCCAGGTCGATCCGGCTCTTGAACGGCTCCCCCGGCGCGGCCGAGAAATGCTCGACGCGGACCGCGAGCCGCCCCGTCTCCGGGTCGGCGTAGTCCGACGCCGGGCCTGCGAGGTCGAAAACGGCCTCCGTGTCGCGGCGCCCCGCCACGGAAAACGCCCCGGAACGCTCTCGCCGTCCCGTGCGGAGGCTGACGGCCGACAGCTCGACCCAGGTGGGGGAATCCTCGTCGGTCGACGCCTGGAGAGCGACCCGGACCGCATGGTCATCCGGGATCCCCCGTGCGTCCCAGGAGAACACCGCCACCGCCTGGCGCGGCCGGTCTTCGGGGCCCGCGCCCGAGAACGCCCGCATCCGCGCGCCGTCGTCTTCCGCCAGCTCCGGCAGTCCCCCGCGCAGGAGCTTCCCCCCCTTCCATTCGAACGCGACCGGGGCCGCGCCGTCCGCGGACGCCTCGAACGCCCCCAGATCCGCCGACGCGCCGGAGTACAGGACCGGTTCCGGCGTCATGACGAGCGCGAACGCGAGCGCCTCGACCCACTTGTCGTTCCCGTCCCGACGCGCCTCATCGAGAAGCCGGGCGATCTCCGCGCGCGGCTCCACCCCCCGGTCGATCGCCGGGGAGCCGGACGCCAGGCGCAGGCCCGGCACGTCCCCGAACGCCGGCGAGCCGAGGTCCGTCACGGGCGCGGGATTCCCGGCGTCGGCGAACCCCGGGGCGAGATCGATCGAGTGGCCGTCGAGGTCCGTCCGGAGCCTCTCGTCCCAGTCCTTGATCCAGCGGTCCTTCCACAGGTTCCGGTCCGCGGAGGCCGCGGCCGGGTCGCCGCTCCCCCCCTTGCGCAGACGCACCGACCAGAAGGGGCCGTTGTCGAGGTCCCACGCGATGTTGTTGAACAGGATCACGTCCGCCTCCTCGGCGTAGACGACGTCGCCGCGGGCGTCGTAGCAGGTGTTGTTGTGGAGGACGAGCGGCGGCGGACGGTCCGTCTCGCCGTCGCGGTAGTTCCCGGCCAGGTCGAAATGGCGGAGCGCGTTGTCGAAAAGGACGTTGTACCGGACCAGGACCCCGCCGTTCGGGGGGTTGTGGGTCTCGTGCGTCCCGATCTTGATCCCGGAGCAGTCCCCGCCCGGGTAGGTGTGGTCGAAGACGACGTTCCGCTCGATCAGCGTGAAATCGGCGCCGTTCCCGGTGTCGATCCCGTCGTCGCTGTTGCCGTGGATGACGTTCCCCCGGATCACGCAGAAGTCCGCCTCGGGCCCCCCCAGGGCGATCCCGTCGGTGTTCCCGGGATATTCCGGGTCGACGTTGTGGTGGACGTGGTTGTACTGGACGACGACGTGGTGGGGGTGCGGGATCCCCTCCAGGTTATCGCCGATCCGGATCCCGGTGCGCCGGTTCCCCGCCGCCTCGCAGTACTGCACCACCTGGTGCGACCCCGCCCCGCCCCCGCCGGTGCTGGTACCGACGAAGATCCCGAACCCGCCGTTGTCGACCGACCGGCACCGATCGACGACCGAGCGGCTGGAATCGCGCAAGTAGAAGCCGTTCCCGGCCGCGCGCGCCACGGTCAGGTGCCGGATCACGACATGGTCGACCGGCCCGTACCGGCCGTTCACGTAGAAGCCGACCGTCGCGGTCCCCTCGCCGTCGAGGAGAGCCTCCCCCTCGTCTCCCCACCGGGTGAAGACGACGGGGGCGTCCGCCCGCCCTCCGCGGCGCAGTTCGACGATGAAACTCCTGCCGGACGGACGGACGTGCCGTCCCGGCGCGATCCGGACGACGTCCCCCGGATTCACCAGGTTCGCCGCCCGCTGGATCGTGGCGAGGGGTCGCTCGACCGTCCCCTCCCAGGCGTCGTCCCCCCCTTCGGCGGCGACGTAAAAATCCCGCGCCGCGAGCGGCGCGGCCTGCGCCAGGACCCCCCAGACCAGAAACACGCGCGTCAGGTGGTTTCCATGCTCCACGATGCTCCTTTCCCTCTTCCCATCGGCGGGATCAGCTGCAAACGCCGCGCCCGCGCCACCAAGAGACAACATGACGAGAAAACGCGGCGGCCAGCGTTTATTTCCCTTTCATTTACCTTTTATTCCTTATCTATCGAGCCGGACAGGCAGGGGGTGCCGCACCGGGGGGTCGCTCCTGATTCGGGCAGATCGGATGGGCGGGCATGCAGAGCGTCACAACGATCGGGCAACGGGTCGTGACAGGCGGACAGAGGGTTGGAATCGAGGGGCATTGCGTCAAGGAGGGCGGGCAAAAGGTCGCCGCCTCCGGGCACCGGGTCACCTCGCAGGTCGTCGCGTCGACCGGGCATGCCGTCTGGACCCTGGGGCATTCCGTGACGACACACCGCGTATCGACCGGATAGCAAACCGTGAACTCGCATCGCGTCACTCCCTGACAAACGGTCGATTGCTGACACACCGTGTCCACTTGCGGACAGCTGGTGGCCAAGGGAGGGCAGGACGTGGTGCTACGCGGGCACTGCGTCGGAATATTCTGGCAGTAGGTGGGCGACTGGCACTTCGTCCTGTCGTAGTTATAGCACTGCGTCGGGTCGATCACGCAGGTCGTCGGCGCGTCCGTGCACAACGTGTATCCGTATTCAGTGCAATACGTGTCGACAACCGGGCAATGGGTGTTCAGCAGGGGACAGGTCGTCGTGGAAGGCGGGCATTCCGTCCGGGACGGAGGACAGATCGTCTGCACCACCGGCAACCGGGTCGGATCGGCGAAGGCCAGGGTCGAAACGGCACCGGCGACCAGAACGAAACCCCAAACGCCTCTTTTCATGACAGACTCCTTTCCGGGCACGCCCCAAGAACGTGTACTACCATCCCGAAGCAAGCAAAAAGCGGGCCTCCCGGAAAAGGAAAAGAAATAAGAAATAAAAGGGAATCCTTGACCGCCGGAACCCCCTTCCTGGCTGGCCCCCTGTTTGCATCCTTCCCTTTCCGTGGGGACGCGGACGGACGGCGTGGCCTTGGTCCTGGTGGCGGGGATCCTGGCGCTTTTCGCGCTCCTCGTCGCGGCCCAAGCGTCCGGCGCCCGGTTCGCCGCGACGGCGGCGGCCGGAAGCGGGGCCGCGCGCGAAGCGGATCTCGCCTCGGCAAGCGCCCTGGACTACGCCGCCGCCCGCCTGGCGGAAGACCCCTTCCCCCGCCGGGTCCCTTCAGCCCGGAACCGGTGCGACGACTGGACGCACAGAAAGGGGTCAGGGGTGGGGGTTGAGGGACCAGAAAACCCGTCGTACAGCCACGGGGAACCGTGGAGCGACGCGAACGGAAACGGCCGGCACGATCCCGGCGAATCGCCCCTGGCGGACCTTGACGGCGACGGGCGTTTCTCCGCCTGGAGCGGGCGTCTGCGCGCCTCGGGCGCGCGCTTCTCCCTCCGGATCGAATGCGCGGAGGGGAAGATCCCCCTCGCCTTCCCGTCGGACGCCGAGGGAGGGCGCTACTGGCGGAACGCCGTCGTCCACGCCCTCAACAACCTGGGGGCGATCCGCCTCGCCCCGCGGGGGAATTTCCGCCGGGACGAGCGGCGCGGGAACCACGACTTCCGGCTGTCGCGCCTCGGGGACGATCTCATGGCGCACGCCCCGGCCGGCGGCTACGCCTCCCCGGAGAAGGTCCGCGCGGCTCTCGACGGGCTGGGCTACCTTCCCGGGGAGATCGACGCCGTGCTCCCGTTCCTGGACGCGGGCCCCTTCGACCCGCAGGACGAGTCCGCCCGCGTCCCCGACACCCACCGCGGGACCCGTTCCTGGTCGGCACCCGGCCACGTCCCGGTCAACCTGACGGTCGCACCCGCGGAGGTCCTGGAGGCGCTCTGGCGGTACCTCTCCTTCAAGCTCGACCAGCACGATCTGGAACCCGGGGCTCCCTGGAACGTCGTCTGCCCGTGGACAGACGGCCTGCGGTACGACCAGCTTTTCCTGGGGACCGTCCTCTTCCCGGAAGAGGCGGCGCGCCTCGCGGGGCTGACCGTCACCCTGCGGGGACAGGCCCCCCTGTCGTGGACACGTCTCCGCGCCGCGATCGTCGATACGGCCTCCGCCCTTTTCGCGGAGGACCACGCCGCCCTCGCGCCGATCCCCCTCCTGCAAGGGTCGTGGACGCTCGCCAAGGCGGACCTCGCGTTCCGGGGGGTCGCGGGCGACCTCTTCAGCGCGCCGACCGGCCCCGCCCCCGCCGCGTGGGGGACCGGAGGGATCCTGCCGCGCCCCTTCTGCAGATCCATGCAGGTGACGCGGGTCGATCCCCCGGACCTCTGGAACCGGTACAACGACGCCCATCATCCGTTCCGCCGCTTCGACGCCGGCACGAACAACAACCGCACGAAGATCATCCCGGTAGGCGGGACGCTCGCCCCGCCGGGACGCTTCGACGTCGCATCACTGGGGTCGGCCGGCCCCTCCCGCGCCTCGGCCGGCGGACGGCTCTTCGTCTCGGAACAACTGGCATTCACGTCGCAGGAGGATTTCGAGAACCTGTCGGGCGGCTTTCATCTGGCACGGCGCGGGATCCGCCCCGCCCCCGAGAGCCGGGCCGTTTGGGAAGCGCGGCGCGGCTTCGGGGAGCCGGACCTTGCCGGGGGGGAACCGGCCGTCTTCTACGACGACGGGGCGGTCCTCCGGCGGACGAGCCGCGTCGTCAGCCTGCCGCGCGACAACATCCGCGCCTACACCAGCCTGACGTGGGGCGACAACTACTGGGGGTATCCCCGCGCCTGGGGCGCGCTGGCCCTGGCCTCGCGCGAGTGGGGGCTGGGACCCGTCCCGGACGCCCAGCTCTACTGGGCCGTGAGGGACGACTTCGACCATGTCCGGAACAACCAGGGAAGCAACGACCCCCGGACCGACCCCTTCTGGGAGGCGGACCTCTGGCACGAGCGCCCGGCGGGGTTCGCAGTCTGGGAACCCGCCGGCTCCCTGCTCCCGGAGACGGTGCTCGCGACCGCCTACGGCACGCCGCAGTCGTACCTGAACCCGTTCCCGGTGCCCGGGCTCATCCCCGGCCGGGACGGGACGAACGGCGACCCCGCGGCGGGATTCTCGGTCGAGGCGCGCGTCGGCCCCGGGTCGTCCATCGTCCTGTCGGGGACACAGGAGATCCGGATGGACGTCTGGCCCGCCGTCGGCGGCGACGGCCGGCGCCTGCTCGTGTTCGAGCTCCAGTTCGACACCGGCGGCTCCTGCGCCGCCTCGGTCGCGGACGCCGACCAGGCTGCCGGGACCCCCTCCCTGCGTCACGTCGTGATCACGGCGGAGCACGTCCCGCCGAACATGCACATCGCCTTGCACGTGGACGGAACTGTCGCGCCGCTCGACGGGCAGGCGTTTCACCGTCACGGACATCCGTTCCTGGTCGGCGCGCTGACGCGGATGACCATCCTGCGCCTCGACGAGATCCGCTTTTATGACAGGAAACTCCAATCGGACGAGGCGAAGACCCTGGCCAGCCTCGACCGGTTCGCGCGCAAGGGGACCTACGTCTCGCCCCTCTACGCCTTCGACGCGCCGGCCCGGATGGACCGCGCCTGCTGGACCGGCGCCTGGCCGGCGGGGTTTCCCCCCTCCTGCCTCTCGGCCGTGGTCGAGGGGTACGCCGACGAGGCGGGGACCGCGCCGCTCTTCCGAGCGCCTCTGCTCATCGAGGGGGCGATCGAGCGGCTTCCCGCGGCGCCGGTCCGGTCGTTCCGGTATTTCGTCCTCTTCGATGTCCCCGAGGCGGACGTCCCGCCCCCGCTCGCCGACAGTCCTGTCTTCGAATCGATATGGTTCACTTTCAGGAGGAACGCCCATGCCCCGCGATGGTGGTAAGATAACCCTGATGCGCCTTTCTCTCGGAGCCGCGCTGGCCGTTTCCCTTTTGGCGTCCGCCGCGCCGGCTGACCCGCCCGCGCCGGGGCCTCGCCCGAACGTGATCCTGATCATTGCCGACGACCTGGGATACGGCGACGCCGGGTTCACCGGCGCGAAGGACATCCTCACCCCGAACATCGACCGGATCGCGCGCGAGGGGGTCCGGTTCACGGACTTTTACGCGAACGCCCCCCTCTGCTCCCCCACCCGCGCCGCGCTCCTATCGGGGCGCTACCCGCAGGAGGCGGGGGTCTGGAAGGGAGTCCCCACCAAGGAGAAGAAAGAAAAGAAGGCCGAGAAGAACAAGGACAAGGCCGAGAAAAAGGCGGCGCGCAAGGGAACGCCCGACGAAGGAGAGGATAATGGGGGGTTCGAGCGGGACGACCTGCAACTGGCGCACGACCTGAAACTCCTCCCGCAGATCCTGAAGGAAGCGGGGTACGCGACCGGGATGTTCGGGAAGTGGCACCTGGGGGGCGCCGCCCCGAACCTGCCGAACGACCGCGGCTTCGACCGTTTTTTCGGATTCCTCTCGGGAAGCTCCAAATACGGACCCAAGCACGGGCCGACGCAGAGGCTCGACCGCGAGCCGTTCGACGAGGAGGGGAATCTCACGGACCTCTTCACGAAACACGCCTGCGACTTCATCCGGGCCAATAAGGACAAGCCGTTTTTCGTCTACCTC
The DNA here is from genome assembly GCA_964455625.1 of uncultured Planctomycetales bacterium. Lineage (GTDB taxonomy): Bacteria > Planctomycetota > SBBH01 > SBBH01 > SBBH01 > SBBH01. Next base: position 8,169 of record CAYVXZ010000007.1, read on the forward strand.
CCGTACAACGCCCCGCACGGCCCGATCGACAACGCCGCCGGGCTCCTCCCCGACCGGGTCAGGGCCGCCGCCGCCCGGGGCCTGGCCCCCGGGCGCGCCGACTACGCGGCCGTGGTCGAGCACCTCGACGACGGGATCGGCCGCGTGCTCGCGACGCTCGACGAGCTCGCGCTCGCCGACCGGACGCTCGTGATCTTCACCAGCGACAACGGCGCCAACCGCGACAAGTACGCCGGCTCGAATGCCCCGTTCCGCGGCGAGAAGGGGCAGACCTGGGAAGGCGGGATCCGCGTCCCGTGCGCGGCGCGCCTCCCCGGGCGCATCCCGAAGGGGGCGGTCTCGCGGTCGGTCTCCGCCTCGATGGACCTCTTTTCCACGATCCTGGACTACGCGGGGCTCCCCCTCCCCGAAAGGACGCGCGGCGTCAGCCTTCGCGCGGACCTGGAATCGGGAGGCGCGAAGCCGGTCGCGGAACGGACGCTGTTTTTCGAACTGAAGGGAAAGGTCGCCGCGCGGCGGGGAAACTGGAAGCTGGTCGGCGACATCTCGGACAAGGACCACCGGAAGGGAGGGATGGGGATCGACGGATTCGCCCTCTTCGATCTGGCCGCCGACCCCGGCGAGACGACCGACCTCGCCCAGAAGAACCCCGAGATCCTGGAGTCGCTCAAGAAGGAGCTCGACGCCTGGCTCGCAGGCGTCCCCGCACACCGGGGAACCAGATGAAAACCCGGTCGGCCGGGCTTGTCCTGGTCCTCGTGTCGGGGATCGTGACGCTGTCGATGCTCCTGGGACTCTGGCTCCTGCAGGCGGCCCTGATCGGGAGGAAGGTCCAGTCGGCCCGGACCGCTCAGTCCGAGGCGGGGCTCGCCGCCGCGAGCGGCCTGGAATACGCCGCCGCGCGGCTCGTCCAGGACGCCTACCCGGGATTCGACGTCTCGATGCGGGGGCGCGGCGACGACTGGACATGCAGACAGGGGTCAGGGGTGGGGGTTGAGGGGTCGTCCAACCCATCGTACAGCCACGGGGAACCGTGGACGGATGACGGTGACGGGATCTTCGAACCCGGGACGCCGGAGGGGACGGCCTTCATCGACCTCGACGGCGACGGACGTTTTTCGGCCCGCTCCGGCCGCCTGCGCGGGACCGGCGGCGCCCGCAACCTCGCCTTCGCGCTCGCGATCGAATCCCCCGAGGGGAGGCTCCCGGTGAACGCGGGAATCCTGTGGACCGAGAACGTCTTCGACAGCGCCGACGGCGTCCCGGACCACCGCGATCTCGCGATCAGCTACCACCGGGGGCTGGCGCATGCCCTGGACAATCTCGGTGCGATCCTGCTTCCGGTCACGAACGACCGGCGCCACTGGCAGGCGGCGACCGGCGCCCCGAACCCGGCCCACACGTTCGAGCTTTCCTACCTCGGGCACGACCTGATCACCTTCCGTCCCGCCGGAGGGTACAAGGACGGGGCGGAAATCCGGTCGGCGCTTGCCCCCCTCGGCTACACCGAGGCCGACCTGGACGCGGTCCTGCCCCATCTGGACCTTGGACCCTGCGAGATCCAGAACGAGTCGAGCCGCAGTTACACGCCCGTCGAACTGAACGTCATCGGGAACCAACCCCCTTTCCCCGTCTACGTCCCAGTCAACCTGCACGCCGCCCCGCGGCCCGTCCTGGAGGCGCTCTGGCGATATGTCCGTTCGGATATCCCGACGTTCGAGGGGGAAACGGACGGTTGGAACGCGCTGTACCACCGGGCCGGCGGGAACCTCTCGTTCGAGGCGCTCTCGAACCCGCATCCGGACTGGAACCCGGGGCGGGCGACCCTGCAGATCTTCCCGGACGAGGCCGCGGCCCTGGCGGAGCGGGTCGAAACCCTCCGTAAGGCAGGACCCCTGTCGTGGCCGTCCCTCCTCCGGGACTTCCACGACCCGGCCCGGGCGCCACTCCTGTTCGCAGCCGACGACGCCGGCTTCCCTCCGTCCGCCCCTCTGATGCGTCAGGGCTGGACGCAGGCGAAAGCCCGGCTGGCGTTCCAGACGGTCGCGTCGGCCGACGGCGGGTACCACGCGGCCGCGGGGCTGAATCTCCGGCCCGCGACGCTGGAAGGGCTCGGGATCGACCGGTTCCCCGACGCCCTGTTCCCCGCGCGGGCCGGATGTCAGCAGGCGTTCGGAATGCAGTTCCTGCGGGCCCGCCCCTTCCCCGACACCTCCGGCTACCCGGCCAACGCCGACGCCGCCGGCACCTGGACCACGTGGGAAGAGCCCTTCCGGATCCTGACGGGGAACCCCATCGGCACCCAGGGGGGGACGGTCGCCCCGCCGGCCCGGTTTTCCGTCTCGGCGCTCGGCCTCTCGGGCCCCGCGCGAGGTTCCCGGACCGGCGCGTTTTGCGCCGCGGAACGGATCGAGTTCGCCTGCCAGGAAGATTTCGGAAACCTCTCGGCCGGCGTCAACCTCGGCCGGCGCGGGATCGTCCCGCAGGGAGACACGCAGACGCTCGCCGAATGGCGGCACGATCTGGACCACCTGACCGACAACAGCGGCTACGGCAACGACGGCGCGGGGCGCGACTATGCCCGGATCACGACGACGCCGATCGGCAACATCCGATCCTGTACGACGACGGCCTGGGGACCGCCCTATTGGGGCCTCTCCCGGACCAACGGCGCCGTGGCGCTTTCCCCCTGCGAAGGGGGGCTCCAGCAAGGGGCCGTCCTGTACTGGGGGGTCAAGCGCGACTTCGACGGGACCCTGAACAACGGCGGAGCCTACACGTCCGGTCCCCGCGGCGATTTTCTCCACGAACGGGAGCCGACGTCCTCCCTCCCCGATCCCCCGACGCCCGGACAGGGCCCCGCACCGCTCGCAACTCCCTATGGAAGCGGGGACAGTTTCTACCTGGACGACTGCCAGGCCCCCGGTCTCGACGGGACCCCTCCTGTAGATCCGATGGGCCACCTGTCGATCGAGGCCCGGATGTCGTCCGGCTCTTCCATCCGGATACAGGAGTCCGGCGGCGGGACTCCGGCCCAGACGATCTCGCTCGGCGCTTCCCGGGAGATCCCCCCGTCGGCCCCCGAGGAAGCGGTCACGGTCTACCGGTTGAGCCTCCAGGACTCGGTCATCGACGGACATTGGCAGATAGGGGGAAGAAACGTGACCTGCACGGTCCGGGACGGGGAACTGGGGGGCGGCAATCCCGCCAACCAGCACGTGGTCCTTGTCGTGCGGTCGCAGGCGAACCGGACCCGCTTCCTGATCTTCATCGACGGGAAGCCGCGCCTCTGGGAGACGGGAAGCCTCGTCTACGACTACGACCCCGTCTTCACCATGACGGACAAGGAGCAGATCGTGATCACGCGGTGCGCCGAGGTGCGCCTGCATGCCCAGTCGCTGGGACAGTCGGGGGTCGATGACCTGTACGCCCGCGATCGTTTCGTCCGGAAGGGGGAGTTCCGCTCCCCTCTCTACGCCCTCGACGCGCCGGCGCGGATGAAACTCGCCCAATGGACCGGGTTTCGCCCCCCGAAGGCGGACGGGACCCCCGCCGGATCGATCGTCGTGCAGGTCACCGGCTACGAGAACACGGACGGGACCGGGACGTCGAGGACCGTCACCCTCCCCGGGGACTCCGGCGCGGTCGAGGACCTCGCCGCGCTGGGGCTCTCGGCGGCGATCCGGTCGTTCCGCTACACCGTGACGTTCGACGTCCCGACGGCCGACATCCCGCCGCCTCTATGCGATTCACCGGTCTTCGAGTCGATCTGGTTCACGTTCGCGCGGCCGGGCCGCGCACCCCGATGGGAGGAACCGCGATGAGACATCTCCATAGGCTTCCCCCTCACCCGTCCCTCTCCCTTTGGGAGAGGGCTGGGGTGAGGGTCTTTTCCTTTCTCGCCCTGCTCTCTTGCGCCGCCGCGGCGCCCCTCCCTCCCGCCGCGCCCGAAAAGGCGGTCTACGTCGCGTTCCAGCTGGACGACGAGAAGGAACTGACGGATCTCCTGGCCAAGGTCGGAGGACGCGGGAACCCGGCCGGCAACCACCGCCTCGCCGTCTCGGCGCATCCGAACCCCCTCGGGAACAAGTACACGCGGAAGGATTTCACCCTCGACGAGGAGGCCCTGAAGGCGAAACTTGAGTTCCTGAAAAAGACCGACCTCCCGATCATCCTCGGGATCTTCGCGGGAAAGTTCTTCGACAGCGACGCCGTCGCCTCGCTGGAAACGGACCCGAACGCCCTCATGTGGGACCAGGACGACAAGCCCCTGACGCGCGAGGGGATCAAGGGGGACAAGGCGGGCGGGACCTACTTCGCGATCTCGCCGGCCTCCCCGGGTGGCCCCAAAAACGCCTATCTCGATCTCTACGAGCGGAACACCCGCGCGATCGCCAAGGTCGTCGCCGCCTGGATCAAGGAGAATCCGGGGCGCGTGGTCGCCGTCTCGATCGCCGGGGAGACGAAATACCCTCCCGCCAAGGACCGCGAGGCGAAAAAGAAGGACGGCAACAAGTACCGGTGGACCGACTACGGGCCGCACGCCGTGGCCCGCTTCCGGCAGACGATGAAGACCCGCTTCTGCGCCAGGCATTCGTTCCCCCATGGCGTCGAGGAGAGGGCGTTCCGGGATTTCCTGAAGGAATCCGGGATTCCCGACGGGACGTTCAAGGGGTTCGCCGCGATCGACCCTCCGCGCGGCAAGGGGCGCGGCGCCTGGGACCGGATGACGCCGGACAATCCATACTTCATGGCCTGGTTCCGGTTCCGCGTGGACGAGGTGGAAAACCACATCCGCGACTGCGCCCGCTGGGTCTGGGAGTCCGGGATCGACTCGGTGCCGATCTATTCCCACCAGGCGGTCTGGGACAAGGCGTATGGCGAAACCGAGGAATACCACTACTGGCGGGCTGCGCCCATCGAGACGCTCGACGTCGGGGAAATCACCTCCCCGGCCCGGCCCGGGACGCTCCGGATCCATCCGGTCCTGTCTCTTTACGGGGAGAAGACCGGCGACAAGACATTCCTCGCGGCGGTCGGGAAGATCGGCCGGACGTTCCCGGAGCGCTGGGGAACCCTGCAATACAACCCGGATGGCCCGGACGAGACCGATCCAAAGGGGTTCCCCGTCGAGGAGTACCTGGCGCGCCTGAAACTCCTCGAAGGCGAGGGGGCACGGCTTGTCGGCGTCTACCAATGGGGCGTCCCGCCCGGGAAAAAGCACTTCGTGCGCGAGAACTTCCTCGCGGCGGTGAAGCGCTTCCTGGCAGAGTGAGCAGGGCTACTGGGGCGGCTTGTCTTCGGACAGGCCGATGATCCAGCTCCGGTCGGTCTGGATCGTGTAGTCAGCGACGCCGCGGGCCGCCTCGTTCACCCGCTCGAAGGTGATCCGGAGGACCCATTCCTGGCGCAGGGTCTCGCCGTCGGCCGCCTGGAAAAGGGGATCGGCGTACTCGTAGTAGGCGCCGTCCCGCTCGAAGGCGACCCCTTCCTTCCTGGCGATCGCCCCGTACTCCCGGGCCGTCAGCTTCTTCACGAGCGGCAGGAACTCGATCCCGTCGCCATGCGGTTCCGGGGCCAGGCGCACGACCGGGATCCCCACCGACAGGAAACGCTTGAGCATCTCCGGATTGGTGGTCCCCCGGCGGAACGTCTTCTCGGCGGTCCTCACCCGGATCCGCTCCACCGGCGCGAGGCCGAAGACATTCACCTGCAGGGTGTGGACATCGACGGGGACGCCCGAAAAGACGGCGGCGGCGGTCTTCCGCTCGCCGGCCCGGATCGTCCCCTGCATCTCGGCGTTCGAGAGGAACCGGGTCCCCAGGATCTCGCCGATCTTCCGGCGCGCCTCGGGGACGTCGGCGGCCGGGACCTTGACCGGGGAGAAGACATGCCGCGAGGCGAGCGTCCCGGGCCCGGTTCCCTCGTCCGGAGGGGCCGGAAGCTCGACGAGGCGGCGGGCGTCGGTCGACATGGAAAAGGAAACCGTCACGGTCCGGTCCGAGTCCCCCTCGTTGATGAGCGTGTAGGGGAGGACCCAGACGATGCGCCCCGTCGCCAGCGGATCGGCGAGCGGGATCCGCGTCAGCTCCCCCGTCTCGATCCGGAGCGTCGTGTCGGCCGGCGGAAAGATGAGGTCCCCCGCACGTACCGGGGAAAGGAATGCAAGGAAGGCGAGGAAGACCGCGACGGACAAAGCGCGAAACCCCATGGATTAAGCAAGTTTAGCCGCCGCGCGCCGCGGATTCCAGAAGCGGCGGAAAGTGGCGAAAGCGCCACCGGGGCGTAGACTGGACTCATGGAGGAAGCGCCCGAAAACGACCCACCCGGGCAGGATCCGCGGGACACGGCCGCCGGGCGGGCGGAGCGCCGGATGATCCACGAGCGGGCCCTCCGGTCGAAGCTCACCCCCGCCCAGTACCAGGATCGCGCCCGGATCGCCGGATCCCTCGAGGAGCGGCTCCGCCAGATCAGCGATTCGCTCGACAGGCTCGCGAAATCCCTCGGGCCCGACGCCCCGGGAACCCCGCCCGGTTCCGGCTCCCGGCCGACCGTGTAGAAAAGACACGGTCGGGAAGGGCCCCTCCGGCCCGAAAGCCGTTTTCCCCTTTTCGCGTCCCGGACCCGGTGGTAGAGTCGGCCGTCATGGCCCAAGACAAGAAAGTCGGTTTCGTCGGCGTCGATGTCGGCACCCGTTTCACCAAGATCGAGTGCTCCCATCCGGTCACGCACCGGATGGAAGAACTGATCGACTACTCCGCGTCGCCGCAGGAGCAGACGGCGCAGAAGAAGTACCACGGGTCGCTCACCGACCGCCTCTACATGCCCTCGCGGGCCCTGATCCTCAAGGACCCGGAGCTCATCCAGCGCGAGAACGGACGCACGGTGCTCGTGGGGTACGAGGCGCAGCTGAAGGGCCTGGCCGTGAAGGGGCGCCCCGACCTCGGTCGCGGCGGGTTCGTCCTCGAGAGCGGGACGATCACCGACGGGGAACTCGTGAAGGCGTTCCTCGCCTACATCATCCAGGAACTGTTCGCCAAGGACGTCGACTGCTTCGACCTGATGTACGCCGACTCCCCCGCCGAGCACGCCGCCCAGCAGATGGCGGCCGAGCGCGGCGGCGTTACCCAGCAGGTGACGGTGCTCCGCTCCATCTTCAACGAGATGGGGAGCCGCATCCGCCATCGGGGGCTCGTGGGACAGGTCAGCGCCGCGGCCTATTCCGTCGACAAGGGGACCGAGGAGCGCACCGCCTACGCGATGGGGCTCGACATGGGCGGCGGGCAGACCGCCCTCCAGGCGCTCCCGATCGGGAAGCTCACCGAGATGGGCCCCTGCGTCATCGTGAAGGACCGGTCCGGCCAGCGGTTCGCCGGAAGCACGCTGGCGAAAAACCTCAAGACCGAGCTCAACAACAACCGCTACCGGGTGGACGGCCGGGACGTCACGGTCCCGTTCTCCGAGGCGGACGCCGAGCGGATCCTGGCGCACGGCTTCGGGAACGTCCAGAAGGACCCCCCCGCGGAGCTGAAGGAATGGCCCGTGCACCTGGGCGCGCGCACCGTGAAGGTCGACATCTCGAGGCCCGTCACGCACGTCTGCCAGCAGATCATCGACCCGATCATCGAGGGGGTCGACGAGCTGTGCGACCAGACCCAGAAGTATTACGGCGGCGACGTCTTCGGGCAGCACGAGCTCTCGCAGATGCTGTCGACCTTCTATCTCTACGGCCAGAACAGCAACATCCAGGGGCTCTCGCAGGAGCTGGGGAAGCGCCTCCAGGAGCGCGGCGTCGAGTGCCGCATCGTCGACATCAAGGACAAGCGGTTCGGCGCGGCGACCGGCTCCCGGGCGCTCGCGGAATTCTTCACGACGAACAAGCTCTGGAAAGACTCGAAGTAAGAAGAAGACCGCCGGTCCGCACCTCGCGTGCGGCAAGATCCCCGAAGCGAGCGGCCCGGAGGCGGGAGCGTTTGCGGGGGCCTGATGTCGTCGGGCCGGTCAGGATGTGAAAGGCCCCGGAGACATCGGAGCGACGAAGCGGCACGGATGCCGATGAGGAGCGTCCCCCGCCAAATGCGACCGCCGAAGGGGCAAGCGAGCGGGCTTTCAGGAACGGAACAGAGCGAAACACCCTAGATTTCGATGATGCCGCCCCGGGGGTCCTTCTTCTTGGCGGGGAGGATCGCCTCGCCGGAAACCGGGGGAGGCGCGCCCGGCGCGGTCCCCCCGGAGCGCTCCATCGCCTCGCGGACCATCGCGTCGATCTGGTCCTGGGAGACGCCGCCGGCGGGCGGGGCCGCGGCGCGCATGTGCTCCATGTTGCGCTTGAGCGATTCCAGCTCCCCCTTCAGCACGTCGATCTCGGGCGCCGGCAGGGCCGCGGCGGGGACGACCGGGACGGGCGTCGCGGCCGGGGGAGCCTGATCCGGAACGCGGAGCCCGGCGAGTTGCTTCTTCAGGTCCTGGAGCTCGCGCACGAGCGACCCCGCGTCGAGCGCCCCCCCCGCCCCGCCCGGCGCGGCGGGGGCCGCTCCCGGGGCGGGAACATGCGGGTCGAACAGGCCATGGGGCTTCTCGGCGGGCGGCGGCCCCATGAGGTCGAAGATCTTCTCGAACGTCCCCTCGCGCCGCATCGCGTCGCAGTCGCCGGCGCGGCGGCGGCGTTCCTCGACGGCCAGGTTGTATTCCTCGGCCGGCATCGGCAGGATCGTGTACGCCTTCTCGACGGAAAGCTCCAGGAGCTTCTCCTCCAGGGACTGCGACATCACGGGCGGCGCCCCCATCCAGCGCATCTCCGCGAGTTTCACCTGGATCTTCTCCTCTTCCTTGCGGATGGCGTTCTGGCGCTCGGCGAAGCGGCGGCAGGCCGCCAGGCGCTCCGACCGGTCGATGTAGGCGTAGAAGATCTCCAGGACCCGCCCCTCCACCACCATCCGGGAGACGCCGGTGCTGAAAAAGTAGTCCCAGGCGAGCTGCATCGCCTCGGAATCGGTCAGGCTCGGGAACGACCGGTAGAGGAGCCGCCCCAGGGCCGCCGTCCCCTGGCGCGCGGGCAGGCGGTCGCGAAGGCTCCTCACCTGCCCCTCCAGGACCGACAAAATACGTTGGCGTTGCCACCTCTCGGGGTCGATATAGTCAAGGGTGGCGATGAGCTCGTCTTCCAGGTCCATTCTGGCGGGCGGAAGGCCGGGGCACGCCCGGGACCTTCCGTCGGGACGATTCTACCAGCCCGGACGGTCCCCATGAAATCCTTCATCACGGCCGTCCACCCGCGCGCCGACGGGGTTTCGCTCTTCCCGCTCCTGCGGTTCGTCGAGCGCCAGGGGGTTGACGCGCTGATCCTGTTCGGCGACGTGACCGGGCCGGTCCTTTCCGACCGCGAGCGGGTCCTCTACCGCCAGGCGTGCGAGCTTCTCGCGGAAACGACGGACCTCACGGAAAGGGCGCGGACGGCGAAGGCCCTCCTCGCGCGGCCGGGACTGGCCGAGCCGTTCCGGGACGCCCTCCGCTTCTATCTCTCCCACGTCGTGGACACCGACGCGCAGGGCCAGGCGGCCTGGCAGGAGGCGTACCGGCGGGCGGCGAAGCGCCTCGCGGACTTCGCGGCGCGACTCAAGCCCTACCCGTGCGCGGTCCTCGCGGACAGCGCCATGTGCGAGGAGGCGTTCGGCGACCATCTGCTCGATTTCGAGTCGCTCGCCTTCGGGGAGAAGATCCTCAAGGGAGTCGGCCTCGCCCCGCGCGACGGGATCCATCCGGCGGTGGAGCACACGCCCGCCGAGTACCGCCAGGACCTCCGGCGGGCCGTCCCGCTGGGGGCCTACCTCGCGGAGTTCGACATCCTGGTCGCCAACGCCCTGGTTCCTCCCATCGAATCGGCGATCGAACGCCTCGCCAACCGGCTCGTCATCCTGCCGGGGGAGTCCCCGGACGTGACCGGGTTCGAGCGGATCATGATCGCCTTCGAGCCGGCCGGGACGTTCAGCCACTACGAATTCCAGGACGACCGGATCATCCGCCACGTCCACCAGCCGGCCGGAGAGCGCCTCCGCCTCGTGCGGCAGGACACCTTCGACAGCGACTTCAGGCTCCTCCGGACGAAGACCGACTTCGACTCGTCGGCCGCGGCGCGACCGGTCGCGCGCGCCGACGGGGCTGCCGCCGGCGCCCCCGGACGGCGGCGCCTGGCGGACCTCCTGGCGGAGTCCCGTCAGGAGCCCGCGGACACCGGGGACCGGAAAAAGCGGAAGCTCCTCCGGTACGCGCGCCCGGCCGCGGGCGGCGCCGTCTGGCGCTTCCTGACGACGCCGATCCCGGAGCTCATCCGCCTCCCCCGCGCCGGCGGGAAGCCCGAATTCATGGAGATCCCGATCGGGCGGATCCGGGACAACCCGGACCCCCTGCGCGAGCATCTCGACGAGGCAGAGCTCGCGCGCCTGGCGCAGTCGATCCGCGAGTTCGGGGTGATCGTCCCGATCATCGTGAAGAGGGTCTCCGGCGGGGCGTACCAGGTGGTGGCCGGCCAACGCCGCCTGACCGCCGCCCGGATCGCCGGGCTCTCCGCCATCCCCGCCGTGGTGCGCGCGCTCGACGAGCGCGCCTCGGCCGAGGTCTGCTACATCGAGAACCTGCACCGCGTGGACCTGAAGCCGGTCGAGGACGCCGAGGCATTCGAGCGTCTTGTCTGGGAACTCCACGACTTCACCAAGGGGCAACTCGCCAGGCGCCTCGGGCTCACCCCCGACGAGATCCGGATCCACGAGGAAATCCTCCGGATGCCGGTCATCCTGCGCGAGGCGATGTCGATGGGGCTCCTCGACCTCGAACGCTCGCGGCTCCTGGCGACCATCCCCGGCGAGGAGGAGCGCCTGGCGCTCCTGCGGCGCGCCGTCAGGGGGAACCTCCCCCTCGCCGAGCTCCAGGCGGCCGCCGCGCGCGCGGTCCCTCGCGCGGATGCCCCACCGGGGACCGCCTCGGGCGGCTAGCCTCAGCCTTTCAGATATCCTTCTTTTGTTCTGTTGTCCCAAAAATGACACCATCATTTTTGATTGTATTTAATTATTGATATATAGTTGTATTTGACAATCAATGCGTTCCCTCCCCGAACAGCGCGGCGTCGCGATCGTCCTGGCGGCAGGCATGCTGTCGCTCCTCGCGCTCCTCGCGGCCCTGATCGCCGGGGTCGCCCGGATCTCCGGCCCCGCCGCAGCGCGGGGCACGGCGGCCCTGCGCGCCTCCCTCGCGGCCGAGTCCGGCCTGGAATACGCGGCGGCGCGGCTTTCCCGCGAGGCGGGATTCCCCCTCCCCCCCGCCGGATGGCGGCAGGCGAGCCGAGGCGACGACTGGAACCCGCGTCTTCCCCATCCCGCGCCGCCCGGGGCGTCCGATCCCTGGCACTACCCGTCCTACCGGCACGGGGAGGGATGGGCCGAAACGATCCCTCTCAAGGGAGACGGCCTGGACAACGACCGGGACGGGACCGTCGATGAACCGGACGAGGGGATCGCCCTTCTCTCCCCCGGGGAGGCGCCGGCCGTCGATCCGGACGGAAACGGGAAGGTCACCGCCTGGACCGGACGGATGAGGGGCGCGGGCCCGCGCTTCGCCCTCCGGATCGACTGTCCCGAGGGAAAGCTCCCGGTCAATGCGGGGTTCCTCGACCACCGGTCGGGCGACCTGACGCATCCGTACCACAAGGGGATCGCGCACGCCCTGGACAACCTCGGCGCGGTCCTGAACCTTTCGGGAACGCGCACCTTCAAGGCGGGCGCGCCTCTCGGAAGCGGCGAGCCGGTCGTCCTCTCCTCCCTCGGGACCGACCTCATGACGGCGCGGCCTCCGGGGGGATACCCGGACCTCGCCGCGGCCGGAGAACTCCTGGCCCTGCGCGGCTACACCTCCGGCGACATCGCGCGCGTCCTGACGTACCTGGACGCCGGTCCCTACGAACTTCCCTGCGAGGCGGGCCGCGCCGCTCCCGGTGACGGGACCTATTTCCCGGACTCCCCGCACGTGAACCTGAAAGTGGCGCCGCGGGAAGTCCTCGAGTCCCTTTTCCGGTATCTGGCGGCCTCGGTGCCGATGAATCCGGCCGGGAAGCCGCTCCTGCCGGGGGACCCGCCGTCGGGGATCCCCTCGAAGCGCGCCGGCGGCCTGCCGTTCCACGAGGCAGGAGCGTCCCGGGCACTCCTTCTCGTGATCTGGCCGGACGAGGCGGCGGCCCTGGCGGATCTCGTCCTGAAACGGCGCCAGGATTCCACGACGGCCTTCAGCGGCTTCTGCGAGAGGGTGATGAAAGACCCGGCTATCGCGTTCCTGCAGGACGCCGCGGACCTCGGCCCGCTCTTCCCGGGCTGGGGAGCGGCGAAGGCCCAGCTCGCGTTCACCGCCATTTCCCCGGACCCTTGTCCCGCCCCGATCCAGGGGCACGCCCTCTGGAGTTCCGGCGGGATCCTGGGACCCGACGGAGAGCGCATGCTCGCGGTCGTGAACCTCACCGACGTCCGCCGCATCCGGCACCCCGAGCCGGACGGGACCTGGACGCCGGACGACCTCGCCCCCTATCGGGAGCCGGGAGCCGCCATCCTTCCCCCGTGGGGAATCCTGGCCCCGCCTTCGCTGTTCGACGTCGCCAGCTGCGGCCGGTCCGAGGAATCGGGCGACGTGCGCCTGTCGGGGCGCCTGCGCGCCCTGGAGCGCCTCGTCTTCACGAGCCAGGAGGACTTCGAGAACCTCTCCGGCGGACCGGCGCTCGCCCGGCGCGGGATCCGCGCCGACGACCCGGACCCCGCGGGGCGCTTCGGCTTCAGGGCAGGCCCCGCCGGCCCGTCGCCCGAGATCGTCTCGTTCCCGCGGCGCAACCGCCGCTCCTTCTCGGCGACCCCCGAGTCTCCCCCCTGGTACGGGTTCTCGCGAAGCTCCGGAATGCTGGCGCTCTCTCACGCGTGCAATCCCCAGGGGGCCTCCCTCTATTTCCCGTTCACGGACGACTGGGACCCGGCGAGCGACGCCGAGTTCATGCCCCGGGGCGCGGCCGTCCGGAGGTATCCGGTCTCGCCCGGACGCCACCCTCCCGACGACCCCGCCTTCACCCCATGTTCGGTGGAAATGGATCCCGCGGCGGGGGCCTTCCGGTTCGACTGTCCGGGCCTCTCCGCGGGAGTCCCCTACCTCGACGGGAAGCAGTACAGCTTCACGCTCTCCGCCTGGATGCATCCCGGCGGCCGGATCGTCCTCTGGGGGGACGGCCGGCGCCTCCTGTGCCTCTCCCTGGACCGGACGCAACACGACGAGGCGACCGTGACGCTCGCGGTCGACTGGATCGAGTCCTCGGGCTTCCCGTTCAAGGACACGCTCTCGTGGGTCGTCCCCTATTCGCCGGGTCCCGAGTTCGTTTCTTCCTGGAGCCTGGCCCTGGCCGTCACATTCCTAGGGACCGATTCGGATGACCGCTATTTCCAGGTCTACGCGAACGGCCTGGAATACGACGTGCTCAAGCGGTCGATGCGGATGAAACTCTCTCCCGGCGCGAAGCTCGCCTGCACCCTCCTCGAGACCCTGGATCTCTCCGGCGTCTCCAACGTGCGCATCTACGACCTGCCGACCGAACCCGTGGACGCAAAGCGTCGTTGCAGCATCTTCAGTGGATGGGGAATCTTCCGCTCCCCCCGCTACTTCTGCCCGGGGCCCGAGGCCCGCCTCCGGTCCGCCTCCTGCTCCGTCCCGACGATCCCATTGCCGGAATTCGGATGCGCCGTGGACCTGCATGCCTACGACGATACAGGAACTGAACTCCCCGGAAGCCCGGTCCTCGTCTACAGCATCGCCCTCTCGGACTTGTCCCGGCTCGGTCCGGCCCGGTCGTTCGACTATGAAGTCCGGCTTCAGGGGGATACCTACGTCAGTCCGGTCTTCGAGTCGATCTGGATCGCGCTGCAGCGCCGAGGCCGGGCCCCTGCGTGGGTCGTCCGTGACTGATCAGGGCCGCTCGCGCAGCTCGCGCCGGGCCTCGCCGTAGCGGTTGTAGCCGTAGTAATAATGGTAGCTGTAGCCGGTGGATCCGGCCTTGACCTTGTTGAGGACCGCCCCCAGGAGCGGCGTCCCCGTCTCGTCGAGGAAGTGTTTCGCCCAGACCGCCTCGTGACGGCGGGTCGACCCGGCCACCAAGACGAGCAGGCTCGCGTCGGCGCGTCCCGCCAGGCGCGCGGCGTCCGCCGCCACCTGCAAGGGAGGCGAATCGATCACGATCCGGTCGTAGGAGCGTTTCAGGCCCTCCAGGAACTCCGTGAAGCGCGCCGACTCGAGGCATTGCATGGGATTCGTGGTGACGGGGCCGGCAGTGACGATCTTGAGGCCGGCGACCGGCGTGTCGCGCAGGGCCGCCTCGCGGATCCGGGCCGCGGCCGTCTCGCCCGGAACCGGCTCCTCGCGGACGAGCCCCTCCAGGACCTGGCGCGCCTCGAGACGCCCGGTGAGATAGCTGGAGAGACCCACGTCGTTTTTCATCTCGAAAAACTGGTGCAGGCGGGGCTTCCGGAGGTCCGCATCGATCAGGATCGTCTTCTGTCCCATGAGCGCGAAGGAGACCGCCAGGTTCGCGGCGACCGTCGTCTTCCCGTCGTCGGGGCAGGGGCTCGAGACGAGGATCACCTTCGCACCCCGGGCCTCCCGCGCCATCGAAAGGAGCCGCGCGGACATCCGGTTGAAGATCTCGACCAGGGGATGGCTGGGGGTCAGCCCTCCGATGAACCGCTTCTCCTCCTCGGGCATGAACGGGAAGTACCCCACCACGTCGAGGTCGAGGTACCGGCTTACCTGGTATTCCGACTGGATGGTATCGTCGAGGTACTCCGACATGTAGGCGATGACCGCTCCCGTCACCAGCGCCAGCACGATCATGATCGGCCACGCCTGCCGGATCCGGGAATCGATCGGGAGCGCCGCCTGGGGAAGGGAGACGGCGTGGACGCTTCCCGCCTGGAACGATTTTCCCAGCCGCAGCTCCGCCAGGGTCCGCGCCAGCCACGACTGCGTCTCGAGCAGGATCTCGAGCCCCCGCTGCTGGCGCATGAATTCCGCCCGGAACGCGGAAAGCGCCTCCATCGCCTTCCCCGCCTCCCCGCAGAGCTTCCGGGTGATCGCCTCCTCGGCGTCGAGATCACGCTTGCGCTCCACGAGGGCGTCGCGCATCTGCTCCGACAGGCCCGCGAGCTCCGCCCGCGCCCGGACGACGTCCGGATGGTTCTCCGTGAACACCTGGTCGAGGCGCGCGAGATTCGAGCGCGCCTCGACAATCCGGCGCCGGAGGTCATCGAGCGAAGGCGCCAGATCGATCGCCAGCGTCACCTGCGAAAGGTCCACCGTCCCGTCCGGCGCCCGGCCGAAGAGCTCGATCTTGCTTTCCAGGATCGCACGGCGGGCCTGGACCTCCTTGATTTTCTGCTCCAGGAGGTCGATCCCCCCCATGATCCGGGTGCTCTCCCGCTCGAACCCGCCGAAGCCGATCTCGAACCCCGTCTTCTGGTGGAACTCCCGGCGGAGCCGGTCCAGCATCTCCTGGGCCTCCTGGATCGCGGCGCGGTTCGCCTCGGTCTCGACGATGAGCGTCTTGTCCGCCTCGACGTACTCGCGCCGGGCGAGCTCCCGGGAATGCTCCTGGATCGCCTCGGCGACGGCGGTGACCGCCCGGAGCACCGCATGGCGGCTCTCCCCGGTCCCGGTGGCATAGATGGCGAGCGCCCCCTCGTCTCCCTTCACGGAAACGATCTTACGGACAGCGTCGGGACTTGCCGGCTCTTCGTGTCTTGCGGCCAGGATTTCCGCGGCCTTCTCGTAGATGGCCGGGCTCGTGAGGAGCGCCATCTGTGTGGGGGCCGCCGTGCCGCCGGAAGAAAAGACCTGGATACGGTCCCCCACGAGGGCGCGCACGGACGACTTCGAGACCAGGAGATGCGCCGAGGCGGTATAGAACTGCCTCTCGGCGCGCACCGTCCAGCCGTATCCGGCGAGGAGCACGCCCACGATGGCGAGGAAGATCCACTTCCGTCGCTTCAGGATGACAAGGACATCCCGGAAATCCATACAGGGGCCTCCCGGAGGAAGACGATCTCCCTCCCCGGATCATATTTCGTCCGGATCGGAAAGCCCCTTGAGCCACAAATATTTAAGAATATTCGGGTTACGCGATTGCCTCCTCCACAGCTTCATCGACATGCCTTCCCTGCGCCAGGACGGCGCGGACCACGTCCCCCAGGACGGCGCTCGCCGTCGGGACCGCCCCCGCCCCGGGCCCCGAGAAGAACAGGGTCCCGGCCCCGGCCAGTTTCACGCGGATGCCGTTGTTCTCTCCCGTCACCAGCGCCAGGGGATCGGCCGGATCAAGCTCCAGGAGGCCGATCGAACTGCGGATCACACCCTCCTCGTCGCGGGCGGCCCGTGCCACGAGTCGCAGGACGCGTCCGCGGCCGGCGGCCGCGAGGACGGCCTCGCGCGGCAGGTCCCGCACGCCCGCGCGGGGGATCCTCTGCCAGGGGACCCATTCCCCGAAGGCGGTCCAGACCAGGATCGCCAGCTTCTGCGCCGCGTCGATCCCGTCGATGTCGAGGGTCGGGTCCGCCTCGGTGTACCCGGCACGGCGCGCCTCCTCGAGCGCCTCGGCATAGGTAAGCCCGGCCGTCACCCGGCCCAGGATGAAGTTGCAGGTGGCGTTGACGATCCCCTCGATCGAAAGGACGACGTCCCCGGCCG
The DNA here is from genome assembly GCA_964455625.1 of uncultured Planctomycetales bacterium. Classification (GTDB taxonomy): domain Bacteria; phylum Planctomycetota; class SBBH01; order SBBH01; family SBBH01; genus SBBH01. Next base: position 24,918 of record CAYVXZ010000007.1, read on the forward strand.
TCCCGTCCCGAAGGGCAGACAGGATCGGGACCGCTCCGCAGACCGCCGCCTCGAACCCGAGCGGCACCCCCGCCCGCTCCGCGCGTTCCGCAAGCTCCGGACCGCACTTCCCGATCACCGCCTTGTTGGCGGTGACGACCGGCTTTCCCGCCGCGATGGCGCGCCGGATGAACGACTCCGCCGGATCCTCGCCCCCGATCACCTCGACCACGAGGTCGATCTCCGGGGATTCCAGCACCTCGGCCGGGTCCGTCGTGAACCGGTCCTTTCCGACCGTCAGGGGAACGCCGCTCACCTTGCGCTCCCTGGCCGGGTCCCGGACCAGGATCTTCTCGACGACGAGCCGCACGCCATGCCGCGCCTCGATCGCGGGGCCCACCTTTTCCAGGAGCACACACAGCCCGCCGCCGACGTAGCCGCAGCCGGCCAGGCCGATTTTCACCGTTCTGTTCGACATGATCCCCCCTACACGCCCGCGAGGGCCTGTTCGAGATCGGCGAGAATGTCGTCCGCCGCCTCGATCCCCACCGAAAGCCTCACGAGACCGTCCGGGATCCCGTTCTTCCGGCGCACGTCAGGCTCCACCGACGCGTGCGTCATCGTCGGCGGGTGGCAGAGGAGCGACTTCACCGACCCCAGGCTCTCGGCGAGCGTGAAAAGCTTCGTGCGGGTCGTGAAGGCGCGCGCGGACGCCTCGTCCGCCTTGAGGACGAACGAGACGATCCCGCCGAAGTCCTTCATCTGTTTCCTTGCGACCGCATGGCCGGGGTGGTCCGTGTGTCCCGGATAAAAGACCTTCGCGACCTTCGCATGCTCCCGCAGGAACCCGGCGACCGCCCGGGCGTTGGCGCAATGCTTTTCCACCCGCAGGGAGAGCGTCTTGATCCCGCGCAGGACCAGGAAGCAGTCCTGCGGCCCCGGGACCGCGCCCACGGCGTTCTGGAAGAACTTCAGGTCCTTCCAGAGGTCCTCGCGGTTCGTGCAGAGCCCCCCGCCCACGACGTCCCCGTGACCGTTCAGGTACTTCGTCGTGCTGTGGAGAACGACGTCCGCCCCCAGCGCGATCGGCCTCTGCAGGACCGGCGTCGCGAAGGTGTTGTCCACGACGCTGGTGATCCCGCGCGAGCGGGCCCAGTCGCACGCCGCCGCAAGATCAGTGATCTTGAGGAGCGGGTTCGACGGGCTCTCGAGCCACAGGAGCCTCGTCGAGGGGCGCGCGGCCCGCCGGATCTCCTCGAGGTCGGAGGTCTCCACGAACGAGAACGACAGGCCGAACTTCGCGTAGAGCTTCGTGAAGATCCGGTAGCTTCCCCCGTAGAGATCGGTCGGCGCGATCACGTGGTCTCCCGATTTCAGGGTCGCGAGGACCCCGTTCACCGCGGCCATCCCGGTGGCGTAGGCGAGGCCGTATCTGGCCCCCTCGATGGCCGCCAGGTTCGTCTCCAGCGCCTGGCGGGTCGGGTTGTCGGTCCGCGAGTAGCTGTACCCCTTGTGGACCCCCGGTTCGGCGTAGGCGAACGAGGTGGTCTGGTAGATCGGGAAGGCCACGGCCCCGGTGACCGGGTCGTTGGGCTGCCCCGCATGGATCGATTCGGTTTCGAACTTCATTTCCGGTTCCCCTCTCGTTTTCGGATTCCACGGCAATACGAACACCACGGCGCGCGAAACACGCGCGCCCCGCCGGTGTCGCCCGGGCGAGAGAGGAACCGCTTGTCCAGGTTTTCAGGCTAGAACGTCAAAACCCGGACAGCAGGTTCCCCTGCGCCCGGGCGTCGCATCGCCATGGTGGGCCGAACGAGATTTTCCGCGCAACAGCGACTCATACGTGACGGCACTCTACCCCGCGGATCAGGCCTGTCAAGCCGAATTCCTGAATTCGTTCATCCGGATATCCGGATAACCACAAGGGCGTGTTTAAAAAGATCCTTGCTGACCGTCAGTCGCCGGCCACCCCGCGAAGCGAGCGGCCCGGAGGCGGGAGCGTTTGCGGGGGCCTGATGGAGCCGGGCCGATCAGGACGTGCAAGGCCCGGCGACATCGGAGCGACGAGGCGGCACGGATGCCGACGAGAAGCGTCCCCCGCCAAATGCGACCGCCGAAAGGGCAAGCGAGCGAGCTCTCGAAGCTGGACAGAAAAAAAGAGAGAGAACGCCCTAAAAGGGCTTCGGCTGAGCGTCCCCCATCTTCTCGAGTTCCTCCTTGGGCTTCGCCGTCGGGAGGGCATCCTTCTTCTGGGTGATGATGGGCGTGGTCTTGCACTGCTCGGCGTTGTAGCCGACGTACGCCTTGAACTTCTCGGGAAGGTCGTCGCCGGGATAGATCGCCGCCACCGGGCAGAGCTCGCGGCAGGCGTCGCAGTCGATACAGGTGTCAGGATTGATGTAGAGCATGTCGGCGCCCTCGTGGAACGCCTCCACGGGGCACGCCTCGACGCAATCGGTGTATTTGCATTTGAAGCAGTTCTGCGTGACGATGTAGGCCATGTCGGGTCGCTCCTTTCCTGTTCCGCGTCTAGTATACGGACGGCCCGTACACCGACAAGGCCGGCCTCGCCGATGAGCTTCCTGTTCCCCGTCTCCCCCGAGAAGGCGAAAAAACTCCTCGACCGGATGGCGGCCCTCGGGATCCGCGAGGCGGACCTGGAGGAGCAGTTCGTCCGCTCCGGCGGTCCCGGCGGCCAGAACGTCAACAAGGTCTCCACCTGCGTCGTCCTGAAGCACCTCCCCACCGGGACGGTCGTCCGGTGCCAGCAGGAGCGCGCGCAGGCGATGAACCGCTACCTCGCGCGGCGGCTCCTCGTGGAGAAGATCGAGGCGGAGCGCTTGGGGCGCGCGAGTGCCCGGGAGCAGGAATACGAGCGGATCCGCCGGCAGAAACGCAAGCGCTCCCGCCGCGCGAAACAGAGAACGGTCGCCGACAAGCGCCTGCACGGGTCAAAGAAGGAAGGACGCCGACCCGTCGGGCCGGAATGAAAAAACGGGGGCGGCGCTAAACGCGCCGCCCCCTCCTTACGCGTCCGATACGACGGCTACGGCTTCCCTCCCAGATAGAAATAGGCCTTTCCGACCTTGGATCCTCCCTGGCCAAAGGTGGGCGCGCCGATCACGAAATCGGAGTAACCGTCCCCGTTGAAGTTCGCCTTGCCGGAAAGCGAGACACCGAAGTCGCCCCCCACCATCTCGGCGTCGAAGACATGAAGCGGCAGGCCGGTTTTTCCGGAGAACAGGAAAACCCTGTTGATGATCCCCGTGGAAACCCCCTGTTCCAAGGCAAGGAAATCATTGAAGCCGTCCTTGTCCGCGTCCCCCGCGATCTCGATATCCCTCCCCAGGACGGCAACGGGAATCGAGCCGTCCCACGTCCGGACCAGGGTCGTCCCGGAATACTGGTAGATCCGGCCCGAGTCGTTGCCACCAATGCCATCGAAACCCAAATCTCCAATAAGGAGATCCTGCACCCCGTCCTGATTGAGATCTCCCGGCGCGGCGATCGAAGAGCCGAAATAGTTGCTGGCGGTCGACGGCACCACAATGTGATACAGGAAGGCTCCGTTCGCCCCGGACAGGACCACGACCCGGCTGAGCGGGCCCCCGGTCGTGTCCCCCACCGCCAGATCCGGAACCCCGTCCCCCGTCACGTCCGTCATCACCGCCATGCCGTAACACCGGTATCCGGTCTTGCTCCAAAGCAGGGTTCCGGTGTCCCCCCGGTAGGCCCGGATCACACTGCCATTGCCGTCGCGGATGACGACGTCCGATTTCCCATCCCCGTTCAGGTCGCCGACCCCTTCCGCCGCTCCGTAAAGCACCTTCTTGGACCAGATGACGCCTCCCGTCGCCCCATCAAAAACATAGACAGGGGGAGCTCCGCCGGTGCCGGCAATCGTCCCTACGGACATATCCGGCACCCCATCGCCATTGACGTCGCCGGTCGCCCCGAGGAACGCGCCAAAACTATAAATCGGCCAATAGATCCCCGGGTCCGTCAAGGTTCGCAGGATGCTCCCGTCACTGCCAGACACCACGAAGCACGTTCCGATGCCGACCGATGAGATGAGCACGTCATCGCGATTGTCGCCGTTGATGTCCCCCACCACGACTGCTCCACCGAAATTTTCATTCGCAACGCTTCCCGTCTTTGCGAAATGCAGATCGCCAAGCCAGGGAAGAAGAACGGGAATCCTGGCTGTCATGGGAGGGGTGGGCAAAGGCGCCCCCCCGGCGGACAGCATCGTCAGACCCAGAAGCGCGGCACAGGTCACCCTTTTCATGAATACTCCTTTCTCTCTTTTCTCTACTTTCCATAAATGCGCAATATTCGAAACCCATGAAATTCCCGGCCGAACTCTAGCTTCACCAGAAAGGGAAGAGAGGGTCCAAAACGTTTAGTAAAGGGTCTTCAACAGACTTCCACCACCGCTTGCGCGTTCCCCGGCAGACACACCATGCTGCGGGGGCCGGGACCGAAAAATACGGCCAGGTGTCGAGATGCTGCTTTTTGAGGTTGGAGGGCGGATTCTGGTGCGATCAGGCGAGCAGAATCCGCGCGTAGTCGAGGCCGGTCGTCTCGTAATCGGCGGACTTGCGCGACCAGAGGGAAAACGTCTCGCCGTCCTGCGGAAAGAGCCGCTCGACGTGCTCGATCGCGTCGCAGACGAGCAGGGCGTCGAACGGACGCCCGTCCGTCTCCGCCAGCGCCTGCGCCACCCAGCCCGCAAGGCAGAAAAGGACGAGCACCGACTGGAAACCGGGGACCATGCCGTATTCGGCAAAGGACAGGTTCCCGAACGTCTTGCCGCAGGCGTAGCGGCGCAGGATCCCCTCCCAGGCCGGATCGATCGCCGGCCAGGCGGAGCGCGGCCTTTCCTCTTCAAGGAGGCCGAGCAGCTTGCGGCGGACGGCGAGATCCCTCTCCCCCGCCGGGACACCGAGACGCTCCTGCCTCTGGGTGAAACGCGCCGCCAGGCGCATCTGGAGCCTGCGATCGGTGTCCGCCGGACGGAGGTCCGGGGCGGGCAGGGGACCGGGCGCCAGGTCTTCCGGCCGCGCCGCCGTTTCCAGGACGGAGCGGACCGCAAGAAGCGTCTCCGGAAGCGGAAGCGACGGGTCCTGGAGCGCCTCCACGATCCAGGTCTCGATCGCGCGGAAGGCGTCCCGCGAGACGGGACGCCCCGGCCCCATGAGCAACGGATACGCGTCCGGGACCTTCTTCGTCAGGATCGGCGGCCTGAAACCGGGAGGGTCTTCAAGGACCGAGAAGCGGTCCGCCTCCCGGAGCGTCGCCACGGCGGAAGGACAGGAATAGAAGACCCCGACCGAGACGCCGCGCGGCGTCCCGACGGCGAAATACGGATACTGGCGGCATCCGAGCGGCTTTTCCTCCTCGCCGAACGTCGCGTGCAGGTCGCACAGGCCGTCCCCCCGCAGGAAGACGCACCGGCATCCCTCCATCGCCAGCGTCGCGTGGTTCAGGAACGAGCCGGGAATCCCGGGTTCGAACAGGCGCTTTCCGGCATAGGCGGGAAGGGCCCCCGCCCGGGCGGCGATCGCCTCCTGCCGCTTCGCATCGACCCCCACCCGGTAGCTCTGGCAGCATTTCCCCGAATTCCGGCACCTCCAGGCGAACGCGCTCGAGGAGACGAGAACCGGCACGACGCCCCTACCCGGCCCGGTAGAACCACATTTCCGAATCGCCGTAGGTGCGCGCGTCGGACGGTTCGGGAAGGTCCGGCTTGAGCTTGCGCCGCCGCGGCAGGCGCAGGAGAAGGGTCCCCCCCGGCGCGAGGATGGTCATCGCCTCCCGGACGGTCGCGCACAGGAGCGCGAGGGACTTTTCCTCCCAGGCGAGCGCGAACGGCGGGTCGAGGAAGACGAGATCGAACCGTTCCTCCCCGGCGAGCGCCGTCAGGCGCCCCGCGTCGCGGCACCGCACCTCGGCGCGACCGGCGAGGCCGACATGCGCGAGGTTGGCATTCAGGACCCCGACCGCGCGGCGGTCCTGGTCCACGAAGAGGCAGGAGGCCGCCCCGCGCGAGAGCGCCTCGATCCCGAAGGCGCCGCATCCGGCGAAGAGATCGAGGACGCGCGCCCCCTCGACGCGCGGGCCGAGGATGTTGAACACCGCAAGCTTCAGCATGTCGGTCGGGGGACGCGTGGTCTTCCCGGGCGGGCATTCGAGCCGGCGTCCCTTGGCCGATCCGGAGATCACGCGCAGCATTGCCTATCCTTCCCCTCGGGCCTTCCGGGCGGCGCGGGCGGACCTTGCGGGCCGGATGCGCTTCGAGCGCAAGAGGTGGTGATAGGATTGGGCGAACCGGTGCGCCTCGTCGCGCACGTGCTGGAGGAACCGGAGCGCCAGGGAATGCCGCGGGAGGACGATGGGGTGCGACCGCCCCGGGACGAAGATCTCCTCCTCGCGCTTGGCGAGGGAGGCCAGGGGAAGGCGCGCGAGCCCCAGCCTCGCGAGCTCTCCGAGGGCGGCCGCCAGCTGACCCATGCCGCCGTCCACGAGCACCAGGTCCGGAAGCGTTTCCTCCCCGGACAGCAGGCGCCCGTACCGCCGGGAGACCACCTCGCGCATCGAAGCGAAATCGTCCACCCCGCGCACGGTCTTGATGCGGAAGCGGCGGTAGCCGTCCTTGTACGGGATCCCGTCGATGAAGGTGACGAGCGACCCGACCGAGTCCTCCCCGGCGATCGTGGCGATATCGATCCCCTCGACCAGCCTGGGGCGTGCCGCCAGGCCCAGGACGGACTGGAGCTCCCCCATCGCCTCGGCGGGGTTCAGGGGGACCGGCATCACCTCCGGACGGTCGCTGAACCATCCCTTTTCGGACAGGCCCTCGAGGGCCCGGATCTGGTCGCGCGCCGCCGCGGCGCGCTCGAACTGGAGCGCCTCCGCCGCCTTCCCCATCCGGGCCTTCAGTTTCTCGAGGAGCGGCCCGCGCTTCCCCTCGACGAACATCCGGAACGCCGCGATGTCCTGCGCGTAGCGCGCGGGCGGGATGCGCCCCGCGCACGGGGCCGTGCACCGGTCGATCCAGTGCAGGAGGCACGGCCGCTGGAACCGCAGTTTGGGATTCGCCGGGTCGATCGCCAGGTCGCACGTCCGGAACCGGAACACCCCCTGCAGGATCTGGACCGACTGGTGGAGCGCCCCGGCGTCCGTGAACGGGCCGTACACCGCCGCGCCCGGCTTCGGGTCGCGCGTCACCTCCACCTTCGGGAACGGATCGTCCGTGATCTGGAGGACCGGGAAGGTCTTTCCGTCCTTCAGCTCCTTGTTGTACTTGGGGCGGACGTCCTTGATGAGCCGGGCCTCCAGGAGCAGGGCGTCCACCTCGGATTCGGTCTTCAGGGTCTCGATCTCGACCACTTGCCCCGTCCAGAGGGCGGTCTTCGGGTCCTTCCCTTTACCTCCCGGGGGGGCCTGGAAGTACTGGGAAACCCGGTCGCGCAGGGATTTCGCCTTCCCGACGTAGAGGACGCGCCCTTTGGCGTCCTTCATCAGGTAGACGCCGGGGGACCTGGGAAGCGCGCGGGCCTGCTCGCGGGGGGACCTGGACAGTTCCACAGATTCCACAACCATCCGTGCAGTATAGCTTTCCCGCCGGGTCGCCTTGACGCTCCGGTAACGGGGTGATACGGTTCCTCCGTGGGCCGCCATCTGAAGGTCCGGGTCGTGCGGCCCAAGCTCCAGCCCCACCTGGCGATCGTCAAGATGTCCGGCTTCGTGAACGCCGCGACGGTTCTCGACTTCGAGAGCGTGCTGGATTCCCTGCTCCTCGAGAAGCGCCTCGACGTCGTCCTCGACTTCGCCGAGATCACCTACATCAACAGCACCGGGATCAGCGCGCTCCTGACCTACCACCAGTCGTGGCGCGCCAAGGGGGACGAGCTCGTGGTGATCCGCGCCTCGCGGTCGATCCTGTCGGTCATGGAACAGCTCGGGGTCCCCTCCGTAATGCCGGTCCTCGCCGACGAGGAGCAGGCGATCGACCTCCTGCGCCGGTCGATCACCGGCCAGCGGGTCCACGCCTCGCACCTGGAGTTCCTGCAGAAGCAGAGGGACGCCGGGAAGGCACCCCCCGCGCCGGTGCCGGCGGCGGCACCCGCGCGCGAGGCGGCCCCCGACAAGGATCACTCGGTCCTCGTGATCGATCCCGTCGACAGCCTCTTCGCGGAGGTCCTGGAGCTCCGATACAACGGGGCGCCGGGACGCTACCACCTGGTGCACGGCTGCCTGGAGGCCCTGCGCGAGTTCGACCGGATCCAGCCCGATCTCATCGTCCTGCGCGATGCCAGCCCCCAGGCGGACGATTTCGTCGCGAAGGTCAAGATCGAGAAGAAGCGGAGCCTCGTCTCGATCATCAAGATCTATCCCAAGGGGGTCCAGCCCCACAACACGCACTCCTTCAAGATATGGGAGAACGACTTTTTCGTGGAGCCGTTCGACATCTCGGAGCTGTTCGCCCTCGCCGAGATGGAGCTGAAGCGCGTCCCCCGCGACCGCCAGATCGGGCTCCACCAGACGGTGTTCCGCTTCCTCACGAACGAGGAGAACATCGAGAAGGCCGGCGCCCTCATGGAGGATCTCCTGGGACGCTCGGGCCTGGCGGAGACCGACCGCACGTCGCTCCTGGCGGCCTTCAAGGAGGCGCTGGACAACGCCTGGCGCCACGGACACGGCGGGAAGACCGACCGGTCGGTGGAGGTCCTCTTCATGGTCGATCTCGACAGCGTCACGATCGAGGTGGCCGACGAGGGGGAAGGGTTTCCCTACGGGTCCTACCTCCACGAGATCAAGGGGGAGGACGCCTACGTGCGCGCGGGAAAGACCCACGCCCAGGGAAAGCGCGGCGGCCTCGGGATCCTCCTCATGAGCCGGTGCGCCGACGAGCTCGCCTATCTCGGGTCAGGAAACCGCCTGCGCCTCCGGAAGAGGTTCGGCGGGACCAAGTCGGCGGAGCCGTCCGTGTCTGACGCGCAGGCGGCAAAAAGCCGGAATGCCTGAAACTGGCGTCGCAAGACTTTCACATAAAAGAGTTAAGATTTGATGCGCCCCGCTTGACAGATCCTCAAGATCGGGTACACAATCCAGTTACCTCGAATGGGTATGGATCGCCGATCGCTCACGAACTTCCGGATGGCCGGCATGATGCAGGCCGAACCGATTGACCCCGCGCACCGCGTGACCTGCCGCTCCTGCGGCTGCGTCACGACCCTGACCCGCTTCCACAGGCTCCAGAGCGTCGAGGGTCTCTACTGCCGCGGGTGCAGCGCCGTGATCGGCAAGGACGGCGCGCCCCTGGCGGGACGCCGGAATCAGAAGTAGTCGTAGACCGCCTTCAGGACATCCCTCAACCGGCTCCAGAATGCAGGACGGTTCCGGGATGTCGGGGCGCGCATCGCCTCTCTTGATCGGCAAGAGCCGCTCCGCGCTGTAGGCAACGCGCGCCCCGAACGCCGGGTCAGACGCCGCCGGTCCCCCCTTCCAGGCGGTCGATCGGGAGCTTCATGTAGGCGCGCAGGATCCCGCACGCCCCGGACAGCCCTCCCAGGTAGGCGCGGTCCCGCGCGAGCTCGCGTTTCTGCCGTTCGATCCCCGAGGCGGGGCTCGTCTGCATCTCGAGGTCCGCCTTCACGCGCCGGAACTCGTCGGGCTGCGCGAGCCAGGCCACCAGGCGGTGCGCCCCCATGAACCCGTCGATCCTCCGGGCGGCCTCCCGCACGGCGCGGATGCCGGCGGAGGCGTCCTCGCCGCGCTCGAGTTTCTCGTGGACCCCGTCCAGGATCCCGAGCACCTCCTCGTAATACCTGCCCGCCTCCTCGATGTCGTCCGCCCACTTCCGGACGCACGCGAGCACCCTGGCGCGCCCCTCGGCGTCCGGGACGGAGGCGGCCGCCGGGATGGCCAGGCGGTCGCGCGGAAAGGGGGTCCGGCAGTGGGCCCGGATCGCCTCGGCGAGCGTCATCCGGGTCGTCCCCTGCTTGGGGAGCCCCCCTTCGGTCGCGTCGATGACGCGCGACTTCATCTTGAGGAAATCCTCCTCGAACCGGACGAGGTAGGTGAACATCTGCTCGTCGGTGTAGACCGGATTCCCCTCGACGTCCCGGGATTTCCGGAGGATCGGGCGGATCCGCATCAGGGTCTCCCATTCCTTCATCTCGAAGGTGCTGAACCGGTTGAACTCCGGCACCCAGTTCTCGTGGATGTTGCTCCCCGGCATGTGCGTGATGCCGTACGGGTAGCAGAGGTCCTGCCCCACCAGGATGATCGGGTCCGCCCCCAGGTACTCGGCCAGGTACAGCGACAGGTGCGCCACCGTCGCACCCCAGCGGATCGACCCCTTCTCCGCGACGACATCCTTCAGCATGTCGCGCAGGAACGGGTGGTCGAAAAACCGCTTGGGGCCCCGGTAGGTGTCGACGACCGCGTAGGAGACCTTCGGGTCGCACACCAGCGTGACGCCGGGCGCGTCCCCGAGCCCCTCGAAGTATTTCGCCGAGATCTTGTGATAGTCGAGGCACGTCACGAAATCGGGATTCACCCCGCCGGCGAGGACCGTCCGGAAGACGGTGGGGACCGATATCACCACGGCCCCTTTCGCCGCCTCGCCAAGGAGGCCGATGTTCTTCACGAGGGACGGCCCCCCCGCCACCAGGATCGCGGGCCATCCTTTCGCGGCCCCCGCCAGGTCCTTCATGCCGGGAGAGAACGCGTAGGAATCGAGGTTGAGGCAGAGGTTCATCATGGTGATCCGCGAGAGCTCCGCCAGGGAGTGGAGGTTCATCCGGGAGTAGGCGAAGAACTCCTCCACCGCTCCGCGCATGTCGGCATACCAGGACGGGAAGGCCGCCTGGGAGGCCGGATGCGCCATCACTTCCGTTTTCGAGAAGAAGTTCAGGGTGTACCGGCCCAGCCGCTGGATGACAGCGGGCCTGGCGAGGTCCGCGAGCAGGATCATCCGGCCACTCCGGATCGCGTCGCTCCAGTCGTGCGCCGCGAGCGCCACCCGGAGGCTCGCGAGCGACCGCTCGAACACGGCGATCTTCGCGACGAGCGGCGCGCGGGCCAGGATCTCGGCCACGTGGTGGCCGGCCCCCAGCCCGTACACCATGAACGCCGAGACCCCGTCGGCCGCGACGCGCCCGGCCTGGGCACGCGCCTCCGCGACCGGGTTCACCCGGCTGTGCAGGAGGACGTCCGCGCCGGACTCCCCGCAGGCCTGGAGCGTCCAGTGCCCGGAGGCCGCGCGGAAGGCCCGCCCGTCGGGCCACGGCTCGGCCCGGACGCGCGCGGCCAGCTCCGGATCGGCCTGGGCGAGTGCCGCCAGGTTCGCCTCGAGAAAATCCTCCGGTGCCACGGAGTTATTGTGTGCCGGGAGCGGGAGATCCGGCAAGGGCCGCCGACCAGGCATCGAGAAGCCCCTCTCCCTCCAGCGACAGGAGATCCGCCGTCTCGACCCAGTCGCGGCGGACGAGCGCCTGGTTGAGCCGGGAGAGGAACGCCGCGGTCTGCGCGAAGGCACCCTGCACCCGCGCGCCGGACGCGGCGTCGATCGCCGGCAGGACCTCCCGTGCCGCGCGGAGGAACTCGGACCATCCCGCGAAAAGCGTCTTGAGGCGCGCGCCCGCCCGTGCGTGCGCCCCGGCGTACAGCTCGTCCGCCGCCTCCTTCTGGGCGGACCGGAGGCCTCCGAGCGATTCCCGGAGGCCGGTCATGACCTGCGCCGCCAGGGCGTCGGCCGGGACGCTCACGGGGCCACCTCCCCGCCCTTCGTCTTCTCGATCGCGCCGGACCACCCTTCGCGGAGGGTCTCGAGGACCGAGACGGCGTCCCGGATCCGCTTCACGTCACGCTCGACGTTCGCCCAGACGAGCTGCTCGTAGACGAAGGCGTAGAGCCCCCCGAGGTTCTTCACGATGTCCGGGTTCGACTCGGGCCGGAGCGCGCAGACGAGCTCCAGCACGACCCGCTGCGCGCGGATCAGGAGCTCCCCCGCCTCGTCGCTCCGCGATTGGGTAAAGGCATCCTCGGCGCGCCGGCAGAACCGGATCGCACCGTCGTAGAGGATCACCACGAGCTGCTCCGGGGAAGCGGTGAGGATCTGCGATTCGAGATATCGCTGGGCGGTCGCGCGCATGGACAGACTCTTCTTCGGCCAGATCCCTCCCGGCCTTTCACGCTCTTACAGCAGGTTCAGCCCGCCTCCGGAGCCGCTGGAGGCCCTCTGGGAGCCCGCCAGCGCCGCGAACTGCTGCGAGATGAACGAGGACTGCGCCTGGAGCTGGGAGAGCGCCGTCTCCAGGGCCGCGAACTGCTTCTGGAGCTGGATCTCCTGCTGGGCGAGGCGCTCTGCCATCGACTCGATCTGGCTTTCCAGGTCGTCCACCTTCGACTGGATCCCCTCGTCGGCGTCGGTCAGGGTCCCGTCGTCGGAGCGGGTCAGGAGATCCAGCTGGCGCGTCATGATCGCCATGAGGCCGTTCACGGCGAGCGAGGCGCCCTTCACGACCGTGGAACTCGAGCCTGACGCGGTGATCTCGGTCCCGGCGATCCCGAGGTCCTCGGCGGTGAACGACCCGTTGATCGAGACGACGTTGACGTTCCCGGAGCCCGACGAGGTGTCGGTGAGCGTGATGCCGCTCCCGTCCGAGGAGAGCGTCGCCGTCACCTTTCCGGCGCCGCTGTTCCCGGAGGCCGTGTTGATCGCCGTCAGGACCCCCTGGATGGTGTCGATGTTCTCGAAGTCGACCTTGAAGACGGTTCCGTCACGCCGCGTGACCTGGATGTCGTATCCCGGCGCCTGCCGGATCCCCTCGCCGGCCCGGAGCTGCGAGAGGGACATCCCCGCCGTGATGTCCGGCCCGGCGCGCAGGAGCCTTTCCACCCCCGTGCGGTCGCTCGCGAGCTTGGCGCGAAAGGCGTCCGAGTCGAACTGCAGGAGCCCGGTGTCGTCGTTGACCGTGACGCCCAGGGGCTGGATCCGGTCGAGGGGGGCCGCAAGCCCTTTCACCGGCGTCCGGAGGAACTTGAACAGGCGATCCTCCACCAGGCGCACGACCGGGACGCCGAGAAGGACCCCCGCCTGCTGGGTATCCGGGTTGTAGTCGCTCTGCGTCCGGATGCCCGAGATCGCCGCATTGAAGCTTCCGACGAAGCTGGCGACCTCGTTGACGAGCGAATCGTCGTCATTGGCGACCGTGATCGTGACGGGGGTGGCGGAAGCGGACTTCACGTTGAGGGTGAGTCCCGTCAGGATGTTCTCGACCGTGTTGTCCCCATGCGTCACGAAAAGGGGCGTGCTGCCCCCTTCCGTATCCCCTACGAGGATGCCGGCGTTCCGGGCGCGGATCGTCTGGTTGAACTCGAAGCTCGAGGTCTTCGCGTCCACGATCAGCGCCCCCTGCTCCCCCGTCCCCTTGGAGGTGATCATCAGGCGGTAGGGGTTCGACGCGGACCCGTCGTTGATGACGGAAGCGGTGATGTCGCGGCCGAGGCCGTTCACCTGGGTCACGACGTCGTTCAGGGTCGCGCTCGCGCCCACCGTGATCGACAGCTCGTAGGAACCGTTCACGGTGGAAGAGGTGGTCCCGGAGGTGGCAAGGTTGAGGTCTTTCGCCGCGCTGCCGCCGTTCTTGTCGGCGACCACCATCGTCCCGGAGCCGGTGGCCGACGTCAGGATCACGCCGTCTCCCGTGCTGTTCAGGGCCAGCGTCGCGTCCGACGTGGCCGCGGTCGCCGCCGAATTGAAGGTGCTGATGAGGTCGGCCACCGTCACGATCGTGCTCGTGTCGCCGATATCGACCGTGAAGATCTTCCCCGCGCGGTCCGTGACCTGGAACTCCCCGCGGAAGATCCCCTTGCCGCCGTTGAGGTCCGCCAGCCGCGTCGCCGTGGAGATGAACTTCCGGTCGATGTCGTCCCCCTCGAGCGTCCCGGCGGACCCGGTCTTCAGGATCCCCAGGTTCGCGGGGGCGGAACTGCCGTTCAGGGCGGCCACCGTGAGGTTCCCCGAACCGCCGTAGGTGTCCTTCAGGCGCAGACCGTTCCCGGCGCCGTTGAGCTCCACCGCGAAGCTCGACGTCGTCGCCGGGTACGCCGCGTCGTGCGCCGCCTTGATGGCGTCAACCACATCCTGCAGGCTCGTCATGCCCGAATCCAGGTCCACGTCGAAGGTGTTCCCGTCCGTCAGGGTCACCCGCAGGTCGGTCGTCCCCGCGGCGGTCGTCGAGAGCCCCGAGCCCCCGTTGATGAAGCGGGTCAGGATGGTGTTGAGTTCGGAGACGAGACGGGCCCCCGTGAAGGTGTCTCCCGCGGCGGTCAGGGTCGGCCCGAACAGGTCCGTCGCGGCGCCGCTCACATCGGTGATCGTGATCGAGCCGCCGTCCGCCGCGTTGTCGACGATCTGGAGCGCCTTCTTGTTCGCGGTGAGGCTCACCGTCAGGCTCTCGCCGGCCAGGGTCGCCGCGTTCTGGATCGCGGTCGCCACCTCCGCGATCGTGTCGTCGGTCGAGGCGAGGGCGACGTTGAAGGCGGCCGCCCCGTCAACGCTGACCGTGAAATCGGTGCCGCTGGCGTTCCGGACGCCGAGGCCGTTGTTGAGGATCTCGAGCTTGCTCGACGTCGACAGGGTGTTCACGTCGTCCCCGGTGAGCGTGTTCGCCGCGACGCTCTTCAGGATCCCGAGGTCCCGCGCGACGTTCCGTCCGTCGACCTCCTCCACACGGAGATTCGTGGAGGTGGACCCGGAGGTGTCCGTCAGGACCAGGACGTCCCCGCTGACGGAGGCGGTGACCTTGGCGGTGCCGTTGGCGTTGATGGCGTTCACGACGTCCTGGATGGTCTCGGCCGTCGAGAGGTCGACCACCGCCGCATCCCCGGCGCGGTCCGTGATCCGGACGCTCCCCCGGGAGACGCCCGTCTGCCCGTTCAGGAAGCTCAAGGAGGTCTTGGGATCGAGATGCGCGCTCGTGCTGCGCGTCCCGAACTCGATCGAGAACGCCCCGGCCCCCACGGCGGTGGTGTTGGCGTCCGCGAACCCCCTCGAGACGGATTGCGACGCCGTCGCCGTGCGGCCCACGCGGAAGGTGAATGCCCCCAGGGAGGCCGAGGAGGTCGCGGAGGCTGTCAGGATCGAGTCGTGCGACGAGGAAACCAGGCGGTTCCGGAACGTCGAGAGGGTGCTCAAGCCCGACGAGAACCCTTTCAGGCCCACCAGGTTCCCGTTCAGCGCCCCGATCGCCGTCTGTTGGAGCTGGAGGTTGGAGACCTGCCTCTGGAGGAGCGTCAGCGGACGGCGCGCGATCGCCATCAGCTGGGCGATGATATTGGCGCTGTCCAGGCCCGAAGCGAGCCCGCCTACCGTGATCGGCATAGGTCCTCTAAGCCCCCCTCTTACTTAAAGATCGGCTTTGGGAAGACGTAACTTAAGACGTGATAAGCACCAAATTCCAGACGCCAAACTCCAGACAAACACCAATGATCGAAACATCAATCACCAGACTGTCTGGTGATTGGAGTCTTGGATTTGGTGCTTGCTTGGGACTTGGAATTTCGGGCTTGGTGCTTATCTCAAGTCTTAAACCAACCATCCATCAGGGGGGACTTCCAGCTTGATGCCGTTGACGTTGATGTGGAAGACGGGTCTTCCGGTCGTCGGATCCAGGCGCGCCTCGATCTCGCGCCGAGGGACCGAGACGAACCGGGGGTCCGGGATTCCGGGCGGGGCGACATCGGGAACGGGAACCGGAATGACCGGGTCCCCCCCGCCCGAGCCCTTCCGCTTCAGTGCGGCCTCCGTCTTGGGTGGCGTCAGGGGGACGGGCGGCCTCCCGGCCGGACCCGAACCCGAGCTAGCGACGCTGTCGATCGGCATGGTCTTCCTTTCTCAAGTCAGGATTCCCCCTCCCCCCGCGAGGGGGGAGGGGGAAGGTTCCTTATCCGAGAAGCTGGAGGACCGATTGCGGCAGCAGGTTCGCCTGGGCCAGGATCGCCGTCCCCGCCTGCACCAGGATCTGGAGCCGCGTGAACTCGGCCGTTTCCGAGGCGAAGTCGGTGTCGCGGATCCGGGACTCGGCCGCCGACATGTTCTCGACCGTGACCTGCAGCGAGGCGATGTTCGACTGGATGACGTTCTTGTCCTCCGCGCCGAGCCGCCCGCGCAGGGAAGTGACGTCATCGACCGCCGCCTGGATGATGCGCAGCGCCCGGTCGGGATCCGACTTCAGGGCGTATTTCTGCCCGCTCACGATCTGGTTCAGGAAGCCGGTGAGCGAGCTTCCGCTCCCCAGGTTGAAGGTGTTGAGCTGCTTGATCCCGAAGAACTCCTTGTCATTCCCGGTCGTTCCGGAGCCGAGCTGGAAGGTGAGACCGCCCCGGGACTTGACGTCGATCCGTTTCGTGGCGTTTACGCTCGACTGGCGCCCGCCGAAATTGGAGTCGAGGAGGAAGCTCGCCTTCAGGGTCTGCTGGTTGATCGTGGCGCGCAGCCCCTTCCCCGCTGCCGCGACACCGTTGATGGTGGCATTCACGTCCTTGCCGTAGTCGACGCCGGTGCCGCTGCCGAACCCTGTCGGCACCGTGAAGGTGAGCTTGGTGCCGTTCCCGTCGGTGTCAAGGTCGACGATCTTGACGAACTGGTCGGACCCGAACCCGGAGGACTCGCCCGCCACGCTGATGAAGCTGATGCCGCTGTTGGCGACGTCGGTGGACCGGACCGCCGAGACGCCGGTCGAATCCTTGACGGCGTTCACCGCGGCGACGATCGCGGTCGCCACGCTCGAGGCCGCCAGCACGATCACCGCCGTTCCCTCGTTACCGGAGATCTGCAGGGTGATGGCGGAGGCGTTCGACGTCTGGGTGAAATTGTCGAGCTGGACGATGGCGCGTTCCGCGTTGTCGGCGATCTTGATGCGGACCGCGAGCGTCGACTGCCCGTCGGGGATCGACGCGCCGAAGACGTCGGTCTCGTCAAGGGACGAGGCCGTGATCCCGGACACGGTGTAGTCCAGGGTCCCGTCCAGGAGGTGCTGGGTCCCGAACTTCGCGGTGTTCGCGATGCGGTCGATCGCCTGGATCGCCGCGTCGATCTGGTTCTGGTTCGCCTCGATCTCCTCGGCCGAGAGGGCCCCGGTATTGGCCGCCTCGGTGGCGAGATCGACCATCGAGAGAAGCAAGGTATTGATCTCCTGGATCGACCCTTCGGCCGTCCGGATCAGGTTCTGGGCGCGCTCGTTGTTGGAGACGGCCTTCCGGAGGGTGGAGATCTGCGTGCGCAGGCGCTCGGAAATGATGAGGCCGGCCGGGTCGTCCGCCGCGGAGTTGATCCGGAATCCCGTCGACAACCTCTCGAGGGACTTCGACAGGAGCTGGCCGTTCTCGCTCAGCCTCCGGATCGCGATGAGAGCCGGTACGTTCGTATTGATCCGCGTCATGTCATCCTCCTTGACCTTTCTGCGGGCGTCCGTGCCCTCTTACATCCCGACATCCTCTTGATCGACGCCGGAAGGCCCAAACTTGAACCCCGCCTCGGCCCGTTCCGGAGTTTTTTTCCTCTCCGAAGGGGAAGGATCGGCCGGAAACGTCCGGAGATTGACCTTTTTTTGCCCTATCGGGCAGGAGGGGCCGGAGGGGATCCCCCGCCCAGGGTCCGCTTGACGGCGTCCCCCGGCTGGACGGTGGAGGCCTCGCGGTTGGCAGACTGGATCTCGTCGTGGATCTCCTTGCGGTGGACCGGGACGCCGGGCGGGGCGAGGATGCCGATCCGGACCCGGTCGGGTTTCAGGGACAGGATCGTCAGCTCGATCTTGTCCCCCACCATGATCTTCTCGCCGACGCGCCGCGAGAGGACGAGCATCGGTGCGTTACACCGCCTGCGCGACGGGGGCCGGCTCGGTGATGAACTGGATCGGGTGGCGCGTCGAGTACCCGGACTCCGCCAGGACCACCTGTTTCGCCTGCCGCCGCTCGAAGTTGAAGACGACCGGCCCCTTCAGGTTCGCGGTCGTGGGACGGTCCTCCCCGCCCACGACGAGGATCACGTAGACGAATCCCTGCGACTCGCTCGCGAGACCGATCGTCTCCATGTCTTTCTTCGGGACAGGGACGCGGTAGTCCGACAGGAGCAGCGTGGGGTCGCACAGGACGAACGCCAGCCACGGCGCCTCGACCGACTGGAGCCAGCGGAGCGGGGCGAATTCCGGGACATCGACGAGGATGTACCGCTTCATGTCCTCGAATCCGAGAAGCCCTTCGGGGAATTCGATGATGTCCGCCTCGGGGCAGTCGACCTCGCCGAACCGCGTCGTCATGATCTTCATGCGTTCCCTCCGTTACAGGAAATTCGCCAGGCTCAACTGGCTGATGGATGCCGCAACCTGGAGCGCCGCCTGGTAGGCGGTCTGCTGCTGCGCCAGGCGCGAGACGGCCTCGGTCAGGTCCACGTCCACTTTCTGCGAGAGGAGCGACTGCAGGTCCAGCCGGTCCGCGCTGTGGCGGGTGTTGATCGACTGGAGCTGCGTGATCCGCCCCCCCAGCGCGCCGCGCGCCTGGCTCAAGTCCGACAGGATCGAGTCGAGAAGCGTCGCCGCCCGGTTGATCACCGCCGTGTCGTCCGCCAGGAGCGCGTCCCGAAGCTCGTCGAGGGCCGTGAACAGGTTTTCCGCCCGGATCCCCTGCGGGTTGACATCGGTTCCCGTGAGGACGCCGCCGGAGCCTGCCCCCCCCACCGTGAACCCCAGTTCGGTGATCGTCGCCGCGACACCCCCCTCGGTCGAGACGTTCAGGGTCGGGTTCGCGCCCCCTCCCGAATCGGTGAGGCGGAAGCGGGGCGTCCCGTCCGCGGCGAGCACCGTCGTGAGGGTCACCGTCCCTCCCGAGGCATCCGAGAAGGCGGTCTGCAGGTCCTCGACGGTCTGCGCCTCGGTGAGATCCACCTCGACGGTTCCGCCGCTGTAGACCATCGAGAGCGGTCCGCCGGTGAAGCCGGTGCCGTTGTTGATCGTGTGGAGCGGGGTCGAGGAGGTCATGGTCGTCAGGATCCCCAGGGACTGTCCCGAGGTCCCCGCTCCCGTCTCCCGGATCTTGAGGTACGACCCGCTCAAACGCGACCGGATGTTGATCCCGGTCCCGTCCTCGTTGATCGTGGCCTCGAGTCGCAGGGAGTCGCCGCTCGCGTTCTTCGCAGATTTGAACGCCTGCAGGAGGTCCTCGATCGTCGTGGCCGTCGAGAGGTCGATCGAGACGGTCCCGAGCGACCCCTGTGTGACGTCGACGCCGGTGAGCGTGATCCCGGTCCCGAAAAGGGACGTGATCGGGGTCGTGCTCGTGAGCCGGGGATCGAGGTCGCTCCCGTTCAGGACGAACCCGGCGGAGGTCCCGGCGATCCCGAGGTCGGTCGCCGTCGTCCCGCCGCCGGAATCGGCGACCGTGAAGTTGGCGCTCCCGTGCGTCAGGCGCAGGCCCGTCCCGGCCGCCGTCACCGTGACCGTGATCCCGGCGCCGGACGCATTGATCAGGTCCCGCACATCGTCGAGGTCCTCGGCCGAGGAGAGGTCGATGGTGGTCGTCGTGGCGCCCACCGTGATCGCGATCGACCCGTCCGGGATGCCCCGCCCCTGCCGGAGGTCCGCCAGGCGCGTCGGCGGGACGGTGCCCGCGCCCAGCGTGATCCCCGGATTCAGGTCGACCGTTCCTTCCACCTCGCTCGAGAGCGCCCCGAACGCCTCGCTGCCGGTGAGGTTCATGGCGATCGACTGGTTCTGCGAGACGTTGCCGTAGAGCCTGGCCTCGTCCCCCAGGTAGACGATCCCGCCCGCCTCCTCGGCGAACGGAGCCGTTCCGGTGCGGCTCCCCCCGAACAGGTACCGGTCCTCCAGCTTCAGGTTCGCGGAGGTGGAAAGAAGCGACGACAGGATGTCGCTCACGACCTGCGCGGCGGCAGCGCGCGATTCGGTCGTCGACGTGGCGTCGAGCTGCTCGAGGGCGATGTTGTAGGCGTCCAGCCCCTTCTGGTAGGCGCCGGCGAGCGCCGTGTCGGTCGACTGCAGGCGCGAGAGCCCCGTCCCGATCACGCTCTGATAGCGGCTGATCCCGGCGAGCGCCCCTTCGTAGCGGAAGGCGAGCGCGGCCCCCACCGTGTCGTCGGAGGGCTTCAGGATGCGCCGGCCGGTCGACACCTGGAGCTGCGTCGTGAGGAGACGCCCCAGGCTCGACTGTGCGTTGAAGACCAGCTGCCGGGCGATCGAATTGTTCGTGGCTCGGATCATGTCGTCACACCAGGTTCACGAGCGTGTCCAGAAGCTCCATGATCACTCCCGTGTACTGGGCGGTCGCGTTGTAGGCCGCCTGGTAGCTCGTCAGGTTGATGAGCTCCTCGTCCAGGTTCACGCCCGACACGGCGTCCCGCTGGTTCTGCACCTGGTTCTTGGTGAGCTCGCTGATCTCGAAGAGGTCCTCGGCCTGCGAGGCGTCGATCCCGACGGTCCCGACAAGCCCCTGGTAAAAGGCGTCAATGTCCGTCGAGCCGCCGTTGAAGAGGCTCTCGTTACGGACATTGATCAGGGCCAGGGCGTTCGTGTTGTCCCCGGGCGCGGTCGAGGCGGCCAGCGCCAGGAGGGACGAATCATCGCTCACCAGGGAATTGATGTCGATGTCCGAGGAGTCGCTCCCCGTGAAAAAGGTATTTATGCCGAGGGCCGCCAGGACGCCGCTCGTGTCGTTGTGGAACGAGAATTTCACGCTCGAGCTGTTCGCGGCGATCGTGAGCTTCCCGTCCGTCGAGATCGAGGAGTCGATCCCCGTCACCGCCTCGATCTTGGCCTCAAGCGACGCCAGCGTCTCGCCGGTGTCGATCTGGATATCGACGAGATCCTCCGAGCCGGTCGAGCTGTTCTCCACCCGGATCTGGAAGCTGCCGGGAATGACGAGCTCCCCCGCGAGAGGCAGGCTGCTCGAAGCGAGGGCGGTCGACGTGGAGCTGACGCCGTTCACCGCCGTGATCGTCGAGAAGGCCGAGAGGCCGCGCCCCCCGGAATGGACCTGGTTGAAGCGGAAAAGGAACTCACGCGCCATGTCGTCGAGATCGTCGATGTACCCTACGGCGTTCGTGTCGCGGGCATCCACGAGCCCCTTGAGGCTCCCGCCCGTGAGCGTAATGTCGCTCAAGTTGTCCGCGAAGATCGGGATCCTCACCGTGACGCCGTCCACGACCGTCTCCCGCGTCGAGAGCAGGAACGATTCCGACCCGAACACGACCGGCTCCCCGCCGATAAAGACGTTGAGAATGCCGTTCTCCTGCTCGCTGGTCGTGACCTTGACCTTCTCCGAGAGGTCCCGCACGAGCTGGTCCCGCCGGTCCCGCAGGTCGTTGGCGGTGGACGGGGACCCCTCGCCGAATTCCGAGCGCAGGATCTGCTCGTTCAGGGCCGCGATCTCGGTGATGATCTCGTTGGCGGCGGAAACCTCCCCCGAGACCTGCGCGTTCAGGTCGCTCCGGACCTGGTCGATTCCGCTCCGGAGCTCGCGGATCGCGTCGGCGAACTGGCGCCCCCGCACCACGACCTGGGTCCGGAGTGCCCCGTCCTCCGGGTTTTGTGACGATTCCTCGAGCGCGTCGAAAAACTGGTCCAGGATCGACGAGAGATCGGTATCCGAAAGCTCCCCGAACTCCCCCTCGATCCGCGAGAGGGCGTTGCTGAACTCCCGGCGCTGTCCGATGTTGGCATGCTCGCGCTTGAGCTGGGACTCGAGAAAGAGATCCAGCCGCCGGGTGATCGACCCGACGTTCGCGCCGGTTCCGATGATGTGCTGGCCGAGACGGACGGGGGTCGTCGAACTGAAATTCGCGATCTGCCGGGAATACCCCGGCGTGTTGACGTTGGCGATATTCTGGCCCGTGACGGTGATCGCCTGCTGGAAGGCCGCCAGCGCCCGCGACGCGATCCCCAACGCCCCGATGATCATGAGTCCCCTTCCCTATCCTTCCCGGTCCATGACCGCCGCGCCCGTCTTCACGACATGCCGCCCCTTCACCCGGTAGGTGGCTTCGCGTTCCCCGCTTCCCAGGAGAATCTGCACCAGGCCGTCCACGCGCTCGATCGACTGCTTCAGGATTTCCGTGTTCCCCTGCGTGATCTGTCCGAGCTCCCGCACCTGGTCGAGGAGCTTCTGGCGGAGGGAACGCGCCTCGTCCTGGACCGCGGCCGGCATCAGGACGATCGCCTCCCGCAGGGTGCGCGCATGTCCGGACGCGGCGCCGTCCGGCGGGAGCAGGCGTTCCAGGATCGCGCGGCGCGCGTCCCCCAGCTCCCGCAACTGCATGACCTTGACCTCCTCGCGGGCGTTCGCCTCCTCGAGGGCGCCGAGATCCAGGTCCTGGATCGCCTTGCGCTTCCGGCTTCCGAGCGCCACGAGCTCCGCCACGGCGGCGGACTCGTTCCTCAACGTCTGCAAGAGCTCAACCCACCCAGTGTCCATGCAAGCCCCCCCCTTTCCCTGTATCGGCCGGCGCCGCCTGATTTTGAAGCGGCGCATCGCCAGGACTTTTCCGGGCCGGCATCCGCACCGACCGGGACAGGTCCGACGCCAGTTTCTCGTTCATGAAATCGCGGAAGATCTTCTCGCCCGTCGAGGTCGGGAGAAGCCCTCCTTCCGGGACCGTCTGCCACATCTGGTCGATGAGCTGCCGCATGAAGACCGACGTCAGGTGGCGGGCCGCCGCCGCGGTCTGCTCCGTCCGGGACGCGCCCCGCAGGCCCAGCGCCCCGCCGATCTCCCCCGTGAGGTCGAGGCCGGCGCTCATTCCACCACCAGGGCCGCCCGCAGCATCCCGACGCGTTTCATCTTCTGGAGCGCGACGATCAGGTCCCGCGTCGAGAGCACCGACGTCGTGGCCGGCCGGGCCGCCGCGGTTCCCGCCGGGCGGGGGCCGGCGCGGGCCGTCCGGACATCCGCCAGCACCTCGGTGAGGCGGCGCGGCGCCGTCACGCTGATCTCGACATCGTTCACCTCGACCCAACCCGGATCGACCCAGACGTCCCCCGTGACGCTGACGGTCCCGTCCTTCTCGTCGACGATGACCCGGTTCTCCTCCGCCAGGAGCGGCGCCGGATACGACTCCACCTCGGCGACGAACGCCACCGGATCGTCCAGGTGTGTCCGCGGGACATACACCTCGATCGTCCCGGCGTCTCGCGCAATCGCCAGGCGTGGGGCCGTCTCGCGCCACCGCCCGTTGATCTCCTGGGCGATCTTGTGGGCCCCCTGGAAGCTGGGCGTGTCCAGGTTCCAGGCCACCCGTCCCACGCCGGCGACGGTCCCCTCCCCGGCGAGCACCTTCTCGACCAGGGCCACGAAGCTCCGGGCGGCCCCCAGGTAGCGCTGCGGGACCGCCACCTCGAGGCTGTCGGCGTCCCGCACGGCGTAGGGGATCTCCTTGAACGGCTCCGCGTCGGCGAGCCGCGCGAGGACGTCCCGGAGCCCCTTCCCCGCGGCCGCCTGCACGAGGACCCTGCCGGCGTCGTAGAAGACATGCTCCAGCTCCCGCACGATCACCGCGCCTTCCGGGATCCGCGCGATCGTCTCGTGCGCCCCGCGCGCCTTGTTCCCCGTCGAGAGTGCCCCCTGCGCCAGCGCCACCACCGGCCGGGGAGAGCCGTCCCCCCGCCCCGGGCCGGCGAGCGGCGTCGGAAGGAGCGTCCCGCCGGAGAGCGACGTCGCGTCGTTCACCGCCTGGACCTCGACGTCCGCCCGGTCGCCGCGCTTCTTGAAGGCCGGGATGCGCACGGTGACGGTCACCAGGGCCACGTTCTTGCTCTTGAAGCGTTCCGGCGGGATCTCGTTCCCCAGCTCCTTGAGAAGGTAACGCGCCACGTCCAGGGTCGAAGGGCTCTTGTCCCCGGTGCCGTCCAGACCCACCACGAGCCCCGTCCCCACGAACGTGTTCTCGTCAACCCCCTTCACCTTGGCGATGTCGCCGAGCTTGGGAAAAAAGGTGGCCTCCTGTGCGCCCGCGGAGAGGGGGATCGCGGACGCCAGGAGGCCCCCGACAAGAAACCGCCAGGCGGGGAATCGGGATGACGGATGGATGAAGCCCCTATCCCGCCTGCAAAACCCTGCGAATCTCGTTCTGTTCTTCATGCGTTGTCCCTAGAACGGCCAGACCTTGTCGATCACCTTCGCGAGCCACCCCTTGGAGGTCGCCTCGCTCGAGGGACCCTGCTGCTCGATCTTGAGGATCGGGTTGGCGATCCGGTCGTAGTCGATGGTGTTCTGGGCGGTGATGTCCTGTCGGCGGGCGACGCCGGTGAAGAGGATCACCTGCCGGTCGTCGTCCTTCTGGGTGACCTTGCGCGCCTCGAGGACCAGGGTCCCGTTAGGCCGCAGGTCGACGATCTCGGCCGTGATCGACGCCGTGAGCTGGCGCTGGTCGGACTGGGTGTAGTTTCCCTTCGACTCCTTTTCGGACTCCAGGTCCAGCGAGATGGGGGACCCCTCCTCGCGGGCAGCGCTCCCGACGCGCCGGCCCGGAGCCAGCTTGAGCTTGGTCCCGTTCCCCTGGATGTTGAACCAGTCGGCGAGCTCCATCGCCAGGTCGTATTCCTTCTTCTGGCTGGAACTCACGTTGTTCTTGAACTGGAAGACGTCCTTCACATGGATCGTCACGAGGTCATGCACCCGCACCTCGGGAAGCTCGACCTTCGGGTCCTTGCTGAAGGAAGCCTCGCGCGCGTCCGACTCCGGGCCCGGCAGGTATACTTCGGCGTGCGCCGCGGGCATCCCCCCCGCGAGCGCCGCGGCCGCAAGCACCGCAACCGCAGGAACCGTCCCCCATGCCTTGCCCCGTTCCATCTACGTCCCCTCCCCTTCCCCGTGTTCCCCGTGCGTGCCGCGCATGCGCGCCTCACCCGGCCTGACGGCGACCGCCTCGACCAGCGTCTGCGGGTCGCGCAGGGGCCTCACGCGCACCACCTCGCCCCGGCGCGCGTCCCCTTCGGCCCGCGCGTGGAACGAGATCGAGACTCCCCTGGAACCCGACACGAGCCGCACGACGTCCCCTTTCCGGATGCAGACCGGTTCCCGGACGGAGTCGCTTGCGAAAGGGGCCCCTGCGGGAATCTCCCGCGCGAGCTCCATTCCCGCGACCGCCCCTCCGGCCAGGAACCCCGTCGTCCGCTCGCCCGGAAAGGGCTGGCGTGACGTGACGTCCGCCGCCGTGACGACCGTTCCCGCCGGAAGGCGCCGCGCGGCGACGCAGACCTCGCCCGCCGTAACGCCGGGCAGCGCCTCCCCGCGCGTGACGCGCACCGATTCCCCCTCGAGCGCGAGATCCGGAATCCCGGCCTGCGAGAGGCGAAGGAGGATCTCCCCCCGGGTGATGGTCCGCTCCGATCCGGCCGCCGGCGCCTCTCCCAGGAAAAGGGGCGCGAGCGGAACGGGAGCACCTGCCACCACCTCGTCGAGGCGCACGTGCTCCCCCCGGACGACCGCCGTGTCGGCAAGGACAAGGCCGGGCGCGGCGGGCGGGCCCGCCAGCACCGCCTCTACCGCCCCCATCGCCAGGACAAGAAGGACCCTCTTCACGCTATCTCCTCAAGTTGGACACGGTCTGCATCATCTCGTCCGCGGTCGAGATGACGCGCGAATTGGTCTCGAAGGCGCGCTGCGCCTTGATCATGTCCACGAGCTCGTTCACCAGATCCACGTTCGAGGTCTCGAGGAATCCCTGCTGGAGGTCCCCCGCCCCGTCCGAACCCGGCGTCAGGAGCGTCGGCGCCCCCGTGATCTGCTCGTCCCCGACGACATACAGGTTGTCGCCGATCGCCCGGAGGCCCGCGGCGTTCTGGAACCGCACGAGCTGGATCTGTCCGACCGTCGTGAGCGTGGTGCTGCCGGGCGTCGCCACCTGGACGACCCCCTGGCGCGAGATGCTGACGTCGGTGGCCGTGGCCGGGATCGAGACGCCGTCGGCGAGCGGGTTCCCGTTCGAATCCACCAGCTGCGTCGTCGTCGGATCGAACGTGAAGTGGCCGTCGCGGGTGTACGCCTCGCGGCCGTCGGCGAGGGTCACGCGGAAGAAGCCGTCCCCCTGGATGGCGATATCGAGGGGGCGCCGCGTCTCGTCGAGCGACCCCTGCGCGAAGTCGCGCGAGGTGGCGGCGATGCGGGTCCCCAGCCCCACCTGGATCCCCTCCGGAACGTGGCCGGCGGAGCCCGAAAGGGTCCCCGCCTCGCGGATCTTCTGGTACAGGAGGTCCGAAAAGAGCGCCTCCTGCTTCTTGAACGCGGTCGTGTTGACGTTCGCCAGGTTGTTGGCGATGACGTCGAGCTTGAAGTCCTGCGCCCGCATTCCCGTCGCCGCCGTATGCATCGCCCGGATCGCCATGCGTGTCCTCCGTTACCCGACCGCCCCGACGCGTGTCACCGTCTGCCCCAGAATCTCGTCCTGCATGCGCAGGGCCTGCATGTTGAGTTCGTACATCCGGTTCGCGGAGAGGAGATCAACCATCTCCTGCATCATCCGGGCGCCGGAAGAGGATCCTTCCAGGGCCCCCTGCGTGACGCGGGCGCCCGTCGCCGGGGCGCCCGTCGCGCCTCCCGTCGCGGAGAACATCGTGTCTCCCGCCTTCCGGAGGACCGCAAGGTCCGGGAACGTCCGCAGGCCGATCTGGCCCAGGATCTCTCCCTGGCGGCTGATGGTGCCGTCTTCGCCGACCGAGAGATCGTCGGCCCCCTCCAGCGTGATCGCCGCGCCGCCCGCGTCGAGGACCCGCCACCCTTCCGCCGTCACCAGCTCCCCGTTCGGGCTCACGCGGAAGTTCCCGGCGCGGGTGAAGCGCGTCTCGCCGCCGGGGGACTGGACCTGGAAGAAGCCGTCTCCGGTGATGGCAAGGTCGAGCGACCGCCCGGTCTGCATGAGCGAGCCCGGTTCGTGGCGCGTCACCGTGGAGGCGAGGAACACCCCGCCGCCGACCTCGTCCTGGAGCGGATGCCGGAGGTCCCTTCTCTCCGGATTCGCCTTCGCCTCCGCCTGGCGCGCCATGAAGATCGAGAGATCCCGCTTGAACCCGGCGGTATCGACGTTGGCGATGTTGTTCGAGAGGACGTCCACCCGGTAGTCCTGGACCGCGGCCCCGGCGCCGGAGAGGTAGATCCCGTAGATCACAGCGCCCCCTCCGCGTCCGGCTTCCCGGCGGGAGGCAGGTCGGCGAGGACCTGCGTCTTGATCTTCCGGACGATCTCGAGCCACTCGATCTCGTCCACGGCCGTGCGCGCCGCCGCGAGAAGCTCCGCGTCCCAGTTCCGGTCGATATCCATCGGAGGCTCCTATAGGCAACCTCCGTACCAACGCGATCCGGTCGGATCCTCAATCCGATACAAATGACGCAACTTGTTTATCTATTAAAGAAATGGAACTTTAATGCGACACCACGCAAACCAAGGAGACGCGCTCGACGGCAGAATCAGCCGCCTCGACGGCAAGATCAGCCGGATGAAAAACGATCCTTAATGAGCGGCCGCCGGGGGCCTCTCGGCGGGCATGTTCAGGGGACAGTCGTCGCGGGCGTCCGGCCCGCTCCTCCCTCCGCATGCGCGACGGCCTTCGCGCCCGCCCGCTTCGCGGGCGGGAAGCGCGTGGCATCCTGCCACCGGCCTGCGCACGAGGCCCCTTCACACGCCCGCCTACGGCCCCTGTCGGCAGCCGCTCTCTTGCCAGCCGAATTTCCAAATCCAAAAGTGTGGAATCCAGCTTTGGATCTGCTGGATCGAAAAGTAGACCCTCTGTTAAATAGGTCTTATATGGATACCGGTTCGGTGCTTGAGATTATCGCGATCCTTGAACGCGCATCTATCCGTGCCTGGCTGGACGGCGGTTGGGGCGTCGACGCTCTTCTCGGTGAACAAACTCGGGATCACCATGACCTCGACCTGATCATCCATTCGGACGACATGCCCAAGCTCAAGGACGCACTGACGACGGTCGGTTTCCAGATTCAGCCAGGTGCGACTTCCACCAATTGCGTTCTTTCAGACAAACGAGGGCGCGAGGTGGATATACACCCGATTGAGTTCGATGAAAATGGATTCGGTATTTTCGACATGCCGGATGGCCGTCGTTGGCCGTTCCCTCCACGCGCTTTCGCCGGGCTTGGTCGAGTCGGCAGTCGACAGGTGCGCTGCCTTTCCGCTGATGCACAAGTCCAATGCCACGAACAGGGATACGAGCCGGCCGAGAAAGATCTTCACGACATGGAGCGACTTCAAAACCGTTTTGGCGTCGTTCTACCTCTCGCTCTTTGCCGACAACCGAACACACGGTGAGGGACGACCACCCAGCAAAAGCGTTACGTCAGAAAACGGCCGCCTCGCCATTCGCTGGGCCGAGGAAAAGCATCGAGCCGGGCGCACGTCAACAGACGGATACCGGATCGACGCCTGTTTTGGCCGTTGGCGGCAGGGGTCTGGGGAGAAAAGACGCCCGGAGGGCGTCGATCCCTACGGGGCGGGTGGGGAAAGAGGGTTTTCATTTTGAGGGAAGTAAATGCTCGGCCGCTCCGGCGGCCCGCGGCGGGCGTGTTCGACGGGGCGTGTGGAGCAGGGCCGGAGCAGGAGGCGGAGGCCCGTAGCCGTCTCCGCGCCCCGCGGGCGGCGGCGCAACTCGAGTGACGAGCGGCACGGATGCCGCGAGGAACGTCCCCGGAGAACATGCCCGACGGGTAGGGCCGCCTCAAGGAGCGGCCATCGGCGCCATTCGCCAGGGTCCGGCTGACGGCCTCCCAAGGGAGGGGGCGCCGAATCAAAGCTTTGGAACGAGCACCGAAAACACGATCCGCGGAAGGTCGTAGTGATACGGATCCTTGCCGGGCTTCAGACTCAACTCCTTGCAGACGAGGTCCGGATGCTTCGCCTCGATGTCGAAGACGAGCCGCTCGATCTCGGGGGTCGAGAGCCCCTCGAGCCTGAAGACGGCGCGCAGCTCGGTCTTCCCCGCCGCCAGGGCGTCGTGGCCGCCCGAGAGCTCGTCCACCTCGAGGGAGGCCTGCTGGAAAGAGTGATGCCGGCGGGCGATCCCGTTGATCCAGTCCCGGAGCGTCGTCACCTCGGGTGGCGGCTGCGCCTGCCCCTTCAGGCGGCCGGCCCGATCGCGATACCCGGCCTGGAACGCCTTGTCGGAGACGATCCGCGTCGCCTCGACCGGAAGGTCGCGCACGGCGGCGAGATGCCCCTCCCACGCGGACGCCTGGTAGAGCATCACACCGCCTACCACCGCGAGGACGGCGGCCGCGAAAAGGAACCCCCACAGGATCCCCTGCAGGAGCGCCGCCCTATTCACGGGCCATCCCCTCCCGGACGGCGAGCCGCAGCTCGAACGGGGTCGATCCGGACTCGGGGGGTTTCACTTCCACGGGCCGGGCCACCGAGAACCATTTCGACCCCCGGCAGGCGCGTTCGAGCTCCCAGGCCCAGTCGGCCCCTGTCTTCCCGGCGCCGTCGCGCGTCATCCCCCGGATGGTCACCTCGCGCTGGTTCACGATGACATCGTCGAGGCGCGCGACCGGCATCCCCTTCGGAACGCACCGGATGAATTCGAGGAAAAGATCCCAGGCGGAAAAGAACCGTCCTCCCTCGCGGCCCGCCCCCAGGGGACCCGACGTGAATTCGGCCTGTTTCTGGCGCAGGAAGGGGAGGACCTCCTCCGGAGGGATGTCGGCCGATTCGGGAAACGCCGCGGCGAGCGCCTCCGACTGCCAGCCCGCGATCTCCCGGTACTCCGCCCGGGCGTCCCGGAAACGGGTCCAGGCCCCCCAGGCGACAAGCCCCAGCGCGGCCACGGAGCAGGCGGCGAGCGCCAGGAACGGCCCCAGGAGCCGCTCCCAGCGGTTGCGGCTCCGGAACGCGCCGGTCCGCAGTTCCACGTCGCAGGCGCGGCTCCCCAACCCCCGGCGCGCAAGACCGTAGGCGACCGCGAACCGTGGCGCCAGCGGCGTCCCTTCGAACGGCGGCCCCTGCCAGACGCGGACCGGGACGGAAAGCGCCTTCGAAAGGGCGTCGGCGAACCCCGGCTCCTCCGCGCGCCGGCCGCTCACGCGGAGATCCTTCACGCGCCCCTGCCAGTCGACGGCCAGAAGCGTCCGGACGATGTCGGCGGCCACGTCCCGGACCCCGGCTTCCCCTTCCTCCGCCGGAGGCAGCAGCCGCGCGAACCGGACCTTCCCCGCATGCCATCCCAGGACGGCGGTCCTCGCGTCGTCGAGATCGGCAAGGACCGCAGGCTCTTCCGTCCCCGCGTCCGGCCACGCCTCGGGAAGGGCGAAGAGATCGGCCGAGAGCGATACGGGATCCACGCCCCCCTCCCCGAGCGAGGCGAGGATGTCCCTCAAGCGGTCCTTCCGGACGGCCACCGCGAGGACCGTGCCGCGAGAGCCGTTCCCCTCGGCGTCCGGCGCGCGCGCCGGCTCCATCGGGAGCCAGGCCAGGCTGATCTCCTCGGCCGGACACGGAAGGAACGCCTCCACCTCGAACGGCAGGACTTCCGGGATCTGGCTTTCCTGGACGAACGGCAGGGACACCTCGCGCAGGAAGAGCGCGCGGGCCCCGATCCCGGCCACGACCTCCTCCGCAAGGGCCGGCCGGGGGAGCCCGGCGAGATCCGCACGCGGCGCCTCGGCGGCCGTGGCGACCCGGGCGGCATGCGCCGCCCCGTCGAGGGTCACGACCCTCAATCCCGCGCCGTCGACGTCGAGACCCGTGGCTTTCACTTGCGGCGGGAAGGGCGCCGCTCGGTCGGCAGGGGAAACTCGTCTCCCACCGGATACTGGGGCCCCTGGAAGGCGTCCTCCAGGAGCGCGCCGCGCGGGGCGTCGCGCACGACCGCCGTGACGGTGACGTCCACGTCGACCGACGCGGCCTTCGGGAAGATGTCCAGAAAGCGGCCGCGCAGGCGGGCACGGACCTGGTCGATCGCGCCGTGGAGCTCCGGGGAATCCACGAGCGAGAGCGCGCAGAGGATCCGGTAGCGCCCCAGCATGAGCGAGAAGACCCTCACCTTGGCGTCGGTGACGAGGGCGTTCCCCTTGGCGATACGCGCCAGCAGGTCCTCGATGGCGGCGGTCTTCACGCGGACGTCGGCGCGCCCCTCGACGAGCTGGATGTCCTTCGCGCGATACGCGCCGAAGAGGCGGCGGCTCAAGGCCACGGCATTGAGAACGACCAGGACCGT
This sequence comes from uncultured Planctomycetales bacterium, assembly GCA_964455625.1. GTDB lineage: Bacteria > Planctomycetota > SBBH01 > SBBH01 > SBBH01 > SBBH01. The sequence continues at coordinate 56,140 of CAYVXZ010000007.1, forward strand.
CCCCCCCAGCGCCCAGTAGGGCGCGGTCCCCGGGACGGTCACGAGATCAGCGAGGTCCCGGTACGGAACGAACCCCGGCGGCGGATAGGCCGACAGCACCATCCCAGCCCCCACCAGGACCGCGAGGACGCCGTTCAGGAACGCCACTAGGCGCACGTAGACGCGCATCGTCGGGCTTATTCTAGCCGCCGGCCCGGGGGCCCGCCACGCGCGGGCGGGCGATTTCTGGAGCGCGAGGAAGTTCGACTCGATGAAGCTCGTGTCGACGTTCCCCCGGATGAACCGTGTGTGCCCGAACACCTCGAGGTAGAACGGGATCGTCGTCTTGATCCCCTCGACCCGGTACTCCTCCAGGGCGCGGCGCATCGTGGCGATCGCCTGCCGGCGGGTCGGCCGGTGGACGATGAGCTTGGCGATCAGGGAGTCGTAGTACGGGGGGACGGCGTAGCCGGCATGGACGTGCGTGTCCACACGGACGTTGGGCCCCCCGGGCTGGAAGTACTCGTTGATCCGTCCGGGCGAAGGGGCGAAGTTCCGCTCGGGGTCCTCGGCGTTGATGCGGCATTCGATGGCGGCCCCCCGGATCCGGATCTCCTCCTGCGCGTAGCGGAGCTTCTCCTTGGCGGCGATCCGGATCTGCTCCTTCACGATATCGACGCCGGTGACCATCTCGGTCACGGGATGCTCGACCTGCACGCGGGCGTTCACCTCCAGGAAGTAGAAACGGCCGTCCGGCTCCACAAGGAACTCGGCGGTGCCGGCGTTCGTGTAGCCGGCCGCCTCGGCCATCTTGAGCGCGGCGTCGCCGAGCTGCTTCCTCACCTCGTCCGCCAGGTGCGGCGAGGGAGACTCCTCCACGAGCTTCTGGTGGCGCCGCTGGAGCGAGCAGTCGCGCTCTCCCAGATGGATGCGGTTGCCGTAGGTATCGACCAGGAACTGGATCTCGATGTGGCGCGCCCCCACGATGTGCCGCTCGAGGTAGACCGTCGCATCGCCGAAGGCGGCCTGCGCCTCGGTGCGCGCGGCGATAAGGCCGTTCACCAGGCTCACGTCGTTGTGCGCCACGCGCATGCCGCGCCCGCCGCCGCCGGCCGCCGCCTTGATCATGACGGGGTACCCGATCTTGCGGGCGATCTCCACGGCCTGGGGATCCCCCGCCACCGGCCCGTCGCTCCCCGGAATCACCGGGACGCCGCACCGGATCGCCATCTGGCGCGCCTTCACCTTGTCCCCGAGCGCGTCCATCGCCTCCGGCTGGGGACCGATGAATACCACGCCGTTGTCGCGGCAAACGGAGGCGAAATGGCTGTCTTCCGACAAGAATCCGTAGCCGGGATGGATCGCCTCGACATCGGCGATCTCGGCCGCGCTCATGATGCGGGGGATGTTGAGGTAGCTCTCCTTGGCCTGCGCGGGGCCGATGCAGATCGACTCGTCCGCCATCTTGAGGTACGCCGACCCCTTGTCCGCTTCCGAGCAGACGACGACGGTCTCGATCCCCATCTCGCGGCAGGCGCGGATGACGCGCAGGGCGATCTCGCCCCGGTTGGCGATCAGGATGCGGGTGAACATGGCCCTATGGGCGGAGGCGGATCAGGACCTGGCCGTACTCGACGGGGGCGCCGTTCTCGACCAGGATCTCCTCGACCACGCCCTCGTGGTCCGACTTGATCTCGTTCATCACCTTCATCGCCTCGACGATGCAGATGGTGGCCCCCTTCTTGACGCGCACGCCCGGCTCGCAGAACGGCGGGTCACCCGGCTTCGGGGAGCGGTAGAAGGTTCCGACGATCGGGGCCTTGACCTCAAGGAACCCGAACTTCTCGGGGGGTTTCGCGGCGGCGGCCGGCGCGGAAGGGGCAGGCTCGGGAACCGCGGCCGGCGCGGGGCGCGGGGCGCGCGCGGGAGGCGCCTCCTCGATGGCCGGAAGGGCGCCTTTCCGGAGGCGCACCTTCTGGCCCTCTTCCTCGAGCTCCATCTCGACGAGCTCGTATTTCCGCATGAGCGTGAGAAGCGTCTTCAGTTTTCGCAGGTCCATCCGTTTCCTCCGGAGCTGTCGCTAGCGCGCGTAGTCCACGGCCTTGGTCTCCCGGCAGACGACGATCTCCACCCCCGGGCCGGCGACCCCCTTCTCGATCTCCGCGGCGATCTGCTGGCAGATCCCCTGGAGCTGCTCGTCCTTCACCTGGCTGGCGTTCACGTTCACGCGGAACTCGCGCCCGGCGTGGACCGCATAGAAGCTCGCCAGCCCCGGCACGGCCGCACCGATCGCCATCAGCTGGTCGACGCGCTCCAGGAACCGCTCGGTCGTCTCGCGGCGGGCGCCGGGCCGCCCCCCGGAGATGGCGTCGGCCACCTGTGCGATGATCGGGTAGAGGGACTTGCGTTCGACGTCCTCGTGGTGCCCGGCGATCGCGTTCACCACGATCTCGTCCTCCCCGTGCGCGGCGGCGAAATCCCCGCCGATCACGGCGTGACCGGCGTCCTTCTCGGCATCCATGGCCTTCCCCAGGTCGTGCATGAAGGAGCCGCGCTTCCCGATCTTTGGGTTGAGCCCCATCTCGCTCGAAAGCATCGCCCCCAGGAACCCCACCTCGTAGGAATGCGACAGGACGTTCTGGGCGTGGCTGGTGCGGTACTTGAGCTTCCCGAGGGTCTTCGCCACCTCGGGATGGACGTTCCCGATCCGCAGGCGTCCCAGGACCCAGTTGATGGTCTTCCGCATCTCGGCGTCCGCCTCGCGTTCGGCATCCGCCTTCATCTGGGGAAGACGGGCGATCTGCGGATCGCGCGCCCCGGCGAACTTCCGCATCGTGCGCCGCGCCAGCTCGCGCTTGAGGCCGTTGGGGCACTGCAGGATCACCACCCCCTCGCCCTCGCGCCATTCGAGCTTCACCCCTGTCGCCTGCTCGAACGCGTCGAAAAGGGGAGATCCCGCGACGAGGAATTTCGCCGCGGCGCCCATGTCCTCGGTCGTGAACACCGAATGGGGATGCTCCTCGGTGTAGTCGGGGCGGATCCTCTGGATCACGATCTCGACGAGGCGCTGGGCCTCCTCGTCGGCGTGCTCGGCGAGATGCTCGAGGCGCTTCTGCCAGCGCTTCTCTTCCTCGAGCTTGACCTCGTTCGACACCTGGTCCTTGTACTGCCGGACCGCCTCCTCGTGCGTCCAGCCGGCCTTCTCGAGGAGCATCCTTCCGGAGGCCTCGCGGGCATCGGCAAGGTCCCGCTTTCCCTGGTCGGCCTGGCGCCGCAGGCGGTCGCACTCGGAGCGGATCTCGCCCATGGCCTTCTCGCGTCCCGCCAGGAAACTTTCCGACGCGACCGCCTCCTCCTCGCGCCGCACGAGATGCTGCTCGTCTTCCGCCAGGCGCCCGTGCCAGGCGCGCCACTCGCGACCCTGCTGGACGCGGCGTTCCTTGAACGCGGCCTCGTCGCGCGCCTTTTCCCGGGCCAATTCTTCCTCGAAGGCGCGCCGGGACTTCTCGAGCTCCTCCTTGAGGCGGCGTTCGGCGGAACGGATCACCCCCCAGGCGCGCCAGAAGGCGACCCCCGCCCCGACCGCGACGCCCAAGCCGGCACCGATCCAGATCAGCATGGGCGGTCAGCGCGGCTTCGCGCGGGACTTGGCTTCACATGCACGCACGAAGCGGACCATTTCGAGGGCGATATCAACATGGTTGAACATCGGGATGATATAGAAGCCCGGCGCGCGGGGGAACAGTTCTTCCGTCAGCCCCTGCGCCAGGGCCAACCCCTTCCGGCGCCCCTCCGTCCCCGTCATGCCCTTCATCTGCGCCCTGATCTCGTCCGGAATCCGGACCCCCGGCACCTCGTTGTGCAGGTACTCGGCGTTCCGTTCGCTCACGAGCGGCATCAACCCCATGAAGACGGGAATGCCGCAGTCGGCCGTCCGGTCGTACATCTCGTTCGCCTTGTCCGCGGCGTAAAGGGGTTGGGTCAGGGCGTACTGGGCGCCCATGGACACCTTGCGCTTGAGGCGGTTCACCTGCGGAAGGATGTTCTTCGCGCTCGGGTCGAACGCCACGCCGATGGAGAAGGCCGTCGGGTTCCCGATCGGGACGCCGATGGCGTTGACCCCCTCGTTCAGCTTCCGGACGAGGTCGACGAGGCCGAACGACTGCGTGTCGTAGACGGAGCTCGCCCCGGGCTGCGGCCCGATCTTCGTGGGATCTCCCGTCAGGGCCAGGATGTGCCGGATCCCCAGCGTCCACGCCCCCAGAAGCGCCGACTGCAGGCCGATCAGGTTCCGGTCCCGGCAGGTGATATGGACCAGCGTTTCCACCCCCGTCTCCTGCTGGAGGATGTGCGCCATCGCCACGTTCGAGAGGCGCGGGATCCCCATCGTGTTCTCGGCCAGGTTGAAGAGGTCGACCCCCCCCTCCCGCGCCAGCGCCTTCGCCGTCGCGAGGATCGCCGAGACGTCGGTCCCCTTCGGCGGGTCGAGCTCGACCGTGACGAATTTCCGTTTCGGCAGATCGGCAAGGAACCGCGCGGGGGGCGCCTTCTGGCCCGGCCCGGCGGAGACCACCTCGACGAGGGGTGCCGCGACCTTCCGGGGACAGATCTTCCGGTCCGCACCAAGGCGCTTCACCACCGCCCGGATGTCGGCGGGCGTCGTCCCGCAACATCCCCCGACGAGCGACACTCCCGCCTGCACCATCCGGAAGGCGTATTCCGCCATGTACTCCGGCGTCGAGGCGTAGACGTACCGCCCGTTCACGAAGGTCGGCGCCCCGGCGTTCGGGAAGGCCGAGAGGCGCGAGGTCACCGCCCGCGCCAGGCGCTCCACCGTCTCCAGCGTCCGGATCGGGCCCGAGACGCAGTTGGCGCCGATCACGTCCGCCCCGGCGGCGGCCAGCTCCTTCGCGACCGTGATATCGACAACCCCCGTCGCCGTGCGTCCGGCGTCAAGGAACGCCATCTGGCAGACGACCGGGACCTTCCCCCCCGTCTCCTCCCGGACGACCCGCAGGCCGTCGAGAAGGTGGTGCAGGTTGGAGAAGGTCTCGAAAATGAAGAGGTCCACCCCGCCTTCGGCGAGCGCGGTCACCTGCTCCCGGAACACCTCGCGGACCTGGTCCTGCGAAAGCTCGTCCTCTCCCCAACGCCCCTCGAAAGGCCCGATGGAGCCGGCGACGTAGGTCCGGTCCCCCGCCTCCTTCCGGGCGAGCGCGACCCCCGCCCGGTTGATCTCCCGGACGCTCGACTCCAGGCCGAACTGCGCCAGGCGGATCCGGTTGGCGCCGAAGGTGTTCGTCTCGATGACGTCCGCCCCCGCCTGCACGTAGCTTGCATGGACCGCCGAGACCGCCTCGGAGGCCGACAGGTTCAGCGCGTCGAAGCAGGTCGTGATCTCGAACCCGCGCGAATAGAGCTCCGTCCCCATCGCCCCGTCGCCGACGAGGACCTCGCGGTCGATCCGCTCCAGGAAAGGCTCCGGCATCGGGGCATTCTAAGCCCCGCAGACCGAATCCAGAATCACTATGGCTATGTAGCGGCCCCTACCGCCGGTCGCGGTCGCCGGGGACGTTCCTCGCGGCGTCCTGCCGCTCGTCACTCGGGTTGCGCCGCCGCCCGCGACGCGCGGGGACGGACTACGGGCCTCCGCTCCTGCTCCGGCCCTGCTCCACACGCCCCGGACGACCGCTCCCGGCCGGGGCCGCCTGACGTTCGCCGCCTCCAAAGAAAAAAACACTTATTCCCCACCCACCCCCGTAGGGATCGACGCCCTTCGGGCGTCTTTTCTCCCCAAGCCCCCTACCGCCAACCTATTTGGTCGCCAAGATTTTCCGCGACACTTGGGCAGCACCCTACCGTGGTTGCAACGGAAACGTAGCGAAAGCTGCTTGGGCAGCCGCCTTCGTAGCAAAAAGATGTGGGTTAGCAAGGTAGTAGGTGGTGCTCGGAATCTCACCATCAGAGTATTCTCGCTCACAGACAAAGCCGAGAAAATGAATGCGTTCCCGAACATGCCGGGCAGCCCCTAGCCGGTTGGAGTGTTCAAAGAGGCCCGCAATCGGCTGACGCTTCCCTGGTTTAATTTCCCAATAATGAATCATCCACTTGTTCTTGGCTGGAATTCCTGACGCGCCATAGGCCATCTGCCGATAGTCAAAGACGTCGCCACCTCCATCGAGGTATCCGCGCATGTCGACGACGATTGCGTGAAGCGCCGAGGCTCCTGGGAGTGGGAACTTCGTTGGCCTACCGCGAGCGAAGACTTTCTCACCAATCTTTTGCTCGGCGGTGATCATCTCGGCCTCTTCGCTTTGCTTCCGGTCCCGAGCAGCGTTTGAGAACACCTGCTGATAGATGAGACCGGTTTCCCTGATCGCGGATTTCGCAGGTTCGCTTGCCCTAATGCTTACGAGTTCAACAAGCCATTCACGTGCCGCCGAGATCGGGATCCGAAACTCAACGGTCGATTGGCCCACCCCTGCTGGATACTCGTATTCTGGGGTTGAACCGGCCCGATAAAGCTCATAAGCGAAACGGATCTCGAAGAGGAGGGGCATAGCACCTGCCACCAGTCCACCGGCCTTGGTTACGCGACCAAGAAGGGGTTCCGCCCACCTCTTCCCAGCCAATGCCTTCCTTGCCCGTCTTGTAAAATCTGCCTCACGTTCGCTGAGATTATCTGACCACATCGTCGTTTATTTTCTAAAGAGAGTTAGGAAATGTCCAAAGTATTGAACGAACGCGACAGCGCGCGCCCCGCGGCGGGAACGTTTTCGGGGGCGTGATGGAGCCGGGCCGTTCAGGACGTGCTAGGCCCGGCGGAATCCGAGCGACGAGGCGGCATGGATGCCGGCGAGAAGCGTCCCCCGACAAACGTGAACCGCCGGAAGGGGCGCAAAGTGGAGCCCCTGCGCCATCTGCAGCAACGTGTCACAAAGGAAGCTGATGACCACCCCCACCCTGCCCCTCCCCCATCAAGGGGGAGGGGATTTACAAGGATAGAAGTCGTGCCGCCTTGAGCTCCAGCTCCACCCCGTCGGGATCGCGAAACGCCTCCTTGGGGGTGTAGGCGACCTCGACGGGGACGTTGTTTTCGAGGGCGTCCACGATCGCGGCGGGGCCGATGGCGGGCCAGACCCGTTTTTCCTGACGCAAGAACACCTGATACCGGTCCCCCCAGAGCTTCTTCCGGGTCCCGACCGCCGTGACGTTCGACGAGGAGAGGACGGGTCGCGGGTTCCCGATCCCGAACGGGGCCATCCGGTTCACCTCGTCCACGACGGCGGGCGTGAGCGCGGAGAAGTCCGCCGAAAGCTCGACCGTGACCGACGGCACGAAATCCTCGGGCTTGAGCCACTCGCGCGCCACGGCATCGAGACGGCCCGAGAAGGCGTCGAACCGGTCCCGCTTGAGGCTGACGCCGGCGGCCTTGGCGTGCCCGCCGTAGGTGACGAGGTCGTCGGCGCATGCCTTGAGGGCGTCGACGAGATGGAACCCGTCGATCGAGCGCCCCGACCCCTTTCCCGTGCCGTCGGGGCTCCAGCCGATGACGACGGCCGGCCGGTGGAAGCGGTCCACGATGCGCGCCGCCACGATCCCGACGACGCCGACGTGCCATTTCTCGTCGGCGACGACGATCGCCCGGCGGTCGGTCCCCTCCCGGCCGATCCGGTCCATCGCCTCGTCCACGATCGCCCGCTCGATCTTCTGGCGCTCGCGATTTTGCTTGTCCAGCAGTCCGGCGATTTCAACCGCCTCCGCCTCCGACGTGGTCGTGAGGAGCTTGAGGCCCAGGTCCGGTTTCCCGATCCGGCCTCCGGCGTTGATCCGCGGGGCGATCCCGAACGAGACGTCCCGGGCGGTCATGCGGTCCGACCGGAAGCGGCAGACGTCGCGGAGCGCCCGCAGGCCGGGGTGCTTCGATTTCTCGATCGCGAGAAGCCCGAAACTGGTCAGGATCCGGTTCTCCCCGAGGAGCGGCGCCATATCGGCGATCGTCCCGAGGGCGACAAATCCGAGCGCGTCGAGCAAAAATTCCCGCAGGGGGGGCGAGACCTTCTTCTCTCCCGAGAGCCCCTGCGCCACCCCCCAGGCGAGCTTGAAGGCGAGCCCGACGCCCGCGAGCCCCTTCTCGGTGTAGGCGCAGCCGGGCTGCTTCGGGTTCACGATCGCGAAGGCGTCTGGAAGCGTCTCGTGCGGTTCGTGGTGGTCCGTCACGATGAGGTCGATTCCCAGGGCCTTCGCCGCCTCCGCCTCCTTGAAGGCGGAGATCCCGTTGTCGACGGTGACGACGACCTTCCCCCCCTCGGCGGCGATCGTCTGGAGGGCCTCCACGTTCAGGCCGTACCCCTCGTTCACGCGGTGCGGGATGTAGGCGCGGATCGGTATCCCCGCCGCCCGGAAGAAGTTCACGAGAAGCGCCGTCGCCGTGGAACCGTCGACGTCGTAGTCGCCGTAGATCCAGATCGGTTCCCCGGCCCTGACGGCGGCGTGGATGCGCCCCACGGCCCGTGACATCCCCAGGATCCCGTTCGGGTCGAGAAGCCCGTCGAGACGCGGCTGCAGGAAGGAGCGCGCCGCCTCGGGAGAGCGGACCCCGCGCCCCCAGAGGATCCGGGAGGTGACCTCCGAGAGGCCCGAGGCGCGGGCGAACGCCGCGACCCCCCCGGCATCCCCGACCGGAGGCGCCCCCTTCCAGCGGACGGCCGGGAGCGCCATAGAATCTACTTGAGCGCCTTCTCGCAGGCGGCAACGACGCGTTTCACCGCGCGCCCGAGCGGCTCCTCGAGACGCGCCCCGGCGGCGCGGGCGTGCCCGCCGCCGCCGAACTGCCTGGCCAGGAGATTCACGTCCACCGAACGACGCGAACGGAAGCTGATCCGCACCAGGCCCGGTTTCGTCTCCTTGAAGAGGACGGACACCTCGACGCCGTCGAGGGTCCGGATCATGTCGATGAACCCTTCCGTCTCCTCGTCGAGGATCCCGGACGTCCTGAAGTCGCGGTACGGGACCGTCCCCCAGGCGAGGCGCCCTTTCGCCCCGCGCCCCAATTTCGAAAGCATCGCCCCGAGAAGGCGCATCCGGGGATAGCCCGACGCCTCGTAGACGCGCGTGTACGCCTCGTACGGCTCGACGCCGGCCGCGAGGAGGTCCTTCGCCGCCTCATGGGCGTCGACGTCGGTGTTCGAGAAGCGGAAGCACCCCGTGTCGGTCATGATCGAGACGTAGAGCGCCTCTGCCGATTCCTTCGACAGCGGCCCCCCGAGGCGCCGGATGAGCCGCCAGACCATCTCCCCGACGGCGCAGGCGGACATGTCCCGCCAGTAGATGTCGGACCCGTTGGCGTGCGCCGGATGGTGGTCCATCGTGATCTTCACGCCCGCCGACGCGCGGACCGCGGGCTCGAGCTCGCCGAGGCGGCTCCAGTCGGCAAGGTCCATCACGAAGACGGCATCGGCCCGCCGGACGAGGTCCGCCTCGCGCTTCCCGCGGTAGGGAATCGCTTCTCCCCGGCGGGCGAGCCACCGGTACTGGAGAGGGACCTTTCCGGAGACCACGAGGACCGCCTTCTTCCCGCGCGCGCGCAGGTACCGCACGAGCCCGAGACCCGACCCGATCCCGTCCCCGTCGGGATTGACGTGCGTCGTGACGGCGAAGGTCCTTCCCTTCCGGATGACTCCCGCGACGCGATCGATCGTGTTGTCGGCCACCGGCTCGCCGCTACAGGTCGTTCTTCAGGTGGCGGAACTGGTAGCGCAGGCGGTTGATGATCTTGGAATGGATCTGGCAGACCCGCGATTCCGACAGCTCCAGGATCGCCCCGATCTCCTTCATCGTGAGCTCCTCGTAGTAGTAGAGCACCACGACGAGCTTCTCGACCTCGGAGAGGCTCTTCACGACGCGCCCCTTGATCTCGCCGCGCTGGAGCCCCTCGGTGGGGTTGGCGAACCGGTGGTCCTCGAGGACGTCCATGTGCCGCTCGTCGTCCCCGTCCTCGCCGCCGGCGCGCTGGGCGGTGAGCGAGAACATGGCGACCGCACTCGCCTCTTTCACGAGATCCTCGTACTCGGCAAGCGACATCCCCATCTTCTTCGCGATCTCGTCGTCGTTGGGGTAGCGCCCGAGCTTCGCCTCGAGCTCCTTCACCGCCTGGTCCAGCTTGTGGGCGCGTGCCCGGACGAGCCGGGGGACCCAGTCCATCGCCCGCAGCTCGTCGAGGATCGCGCCGCGCACGCGCGTCGTGCAATAGGTCTCGAACTTCACCTCGCGGGCAAGGTCGTAGCCGTCGATCGCGTCCATGAGGCCGAAGACACCGGCGCTCATGAGGTCGTCGAGCTCCACGCTCTTGGGAAGCTTGGCCGCCAGGCGCTCCGCCACGTAGCGCACGAGAGGCAAATAGCGCTCGACGAGGAGGTTCCGGAGGTCCTCGCTCTTCCGGGTCTTGTACTGGCGCCAGACGCCCAGGATGTCGGCGTCCGAGGCCCGCTTCTGTGTCTCCACGATCCGGTTATTCCCCCTTCTTTTCCTTCACCGGCTCCTGGCCCTCGTCAGGCACGGAAGGCGCCGGCCGCTCGGCCCTTGAACCCAGCCACCACCCCGTCGCGAAGAAGACCCCCAAGGCGAGAAGCGCCCGCCGGAAGGTCTCCACGGCATCCGCCCGATAGTACCATCCCCCGAGGCTCACGCACAGGAAGGCCGCAAGGCCCCAGACGGACGCGAACCGGTTCCGCAGACTTTCCCTGTTCCGGTCTTCCACGCAAGGCTCGCTCCCCCTGTTTTACACGGCGGCCGGCCGGCGGGTCCAGAGCCGCGCGACGCGCCGGAAGAACCCCCCTCCGGCGGGCCGGCCCGCCTCCCCGGCCGCGCGCCCGTCCAGGATCGCCGCGAGCGTCCGGAAGCAGGCGCTGGCGGGCGCGTCGGGGGCGTCCCACAGGACGGGTTGCCTGCGCCGCACCGCCTCAGGCAGGTGGTAGTCGGACACGACATACCCCATCTTCTCGACGGAGACCCGGATCAGTTGCCGGCTCACGGCGACCACCTTCTCGGCCACCATCAGGGCCTCGTTCCGGTCGCGCGCCTGGTTGACGACGACGCGCAGCTTCTCCGGGGCGCCGCGGCGCCAGATCATCTTGATCATCGTGAAGGCGTCCATCATCGACGTGGGCTCGGGCGTCGTCACGACGATCGCCTCGTCGGCGGCGCAGACGAACTCGACCACGTTCTGCGAGACGCCGGCCCCCGTGTCGATCACCGTGAAGTCGGCCGTCCCCTCGAGCGCCTCCAGGCCCGCGAGAAGCGACTCCCGGTCCTCCTCCCCCAGGTTCGCGAGTCTCGTGAAACCGGACGCGCCCGGCAGGAGCCGCAGGCCGGGCGCCACCTGGAGGATGATCTCGTCGAACCCCTTCTCTCCCTGGACGACGCTGGCGAGCGTCCCGTGCGTCTCGACGTTGTTGAACAGGATGTCGGCGTTGGCGAGCCCCAGGTCCAGGTCCACGAGCAGGACCGAGCGCCCGCGCGCGGCCAGGGCCGCCGAGAGGTTCACGGCCAGGTTCGTCTTCCCCGTCCCCCCCTTGCCGCTCGTGACGGCGATGACCCGCCCGCGGCGGACCGAGGGGGCCTTCCGGACGAGCTCGCGGAGGCGCGTCGCCTGGTCGGTCATGCGGTCCCCCGCACGGGCGCGGGGACGCCGCCGGGGCGGGGCTCCTCGCCCAGGATCAGGCGCGCGAGGCGCGCCGGGCTTCCCGTCTCGATGTCCTTGTGCGCCTCCTGGCCGTAGGTGACGAAGGAGAGCTTCCGGTCGACGAGCGCCATCACGTTCAGGATCAGGCCGAACGTCTCGACCTCGTCGAGCTTCGTGAGGACGATCTGCGTCACGCCCAGCGGGATGAACTTCTCGATCACCCGGCAGAGCGCGGAGGCGTCCGAGGTGAGGCTCATCACCAGATGCACCTCGTGCGCCTGCGCGGCCTCGACGTAACTGCGGAGCTCGTTGATCTTGAGCTCGTCGTTCTGGCTCCGGCCCGCGGTGTCGATCAGCGTCAGGTCCCGGTCGGCGAACCCCCTCACGGCCCGCGCGAGCTCGGCGGGCGTGTCGGCGACGCGCAGGGGGAACTGCAGGATCTCGGCATAGTGGCGCAGCTGCTCCACCGCCGCCATCCGGTAGACGTCTGTCGTGACGAACCCGACCGAGGCGTTCCCCCGCAGGCGCATCTGGGCGGCGATCTTGGCGATGGTGGTGGTCTTCCCCACGCCCGTCGGGCCGATGAACATGAGCCGGCGGGGGGTGGCCCCCGCCACGGCGACCGGCCCGGAGGTGGGGATCCGCTCCTCGAGCGCCTTGCGGAGGTGCTTGCGGATCGCCTCGGGGTCCCGGATCTCGCTGCGGGAAAGCTTCTCGTTGAGGGAGCGCACGATGGCCGCCGCGATCTCCTTGGCGACCTGGTTCTCGAGCAGCATCCGGTAGGTGTCCTGCAGCTCGGAGCCGAGGTTCGCCGCCCCGCCGTCGATCCGCTCGGCGAGCCCGGCGAGCACCCGGCGCATCTCGGCGAACTCCCGCTGGATGATCTGGCTGTCGGTGACGGGGTTCCGCGCCGGCGCCGGGGCGGCGGGCGGGGGCGCGGGGCGCGCCTGGATCTCGCGGGCGATCTGGCGGGCGCGGCGCGCCTCGCGGGCGTCGCAGGCATCGATCTCGATCATCGTGCGCCCGAGAAGCCCCATCAGGCCGTCGCGCTTGACCTTGCGTGTCTGGAGGATCAGGGCGTCGTTCCCGAACGCCTGCTTGATCTTGGAGACCACCTCGTCCTCGCTGGCGCCGGAAAACGTCTTGTTCGCCATGGATGTCCGGGCGCCGCGCTACCCCGCCAGCGCCGCCACCCCCGTGGTCTCGACCCGGATATCCGTCACGATCTCGTTGTAGGAAAGGACGGTGAACTGGTGTCCCGCATGGTCGGTGATCCGTTTCACCTGCGAACGGATCTGCGGCGAACATAGCACGACCGGGGGATGACCCGCAACGACCAGCTTCTCGACCTCGGCGGCGATGGCGGCGACGATCCCCTTCGTCGTCCGGGGCGGCAGCGTCAGGTAGGTCCCCCCCTCGGCGTGCTCCAGCGCCTGCGTCAGGACCTCCTCCATCTTGGGGTCCAGCGTCACGCAATGGAGGGTCCCCCGGTCCTGGACCGCCTGGCAGATGGAGCGCCCCAGGGCGATCCGGACGTATTCCGTCAGCAGGGTCGTGTCCTTGGTCTTCCCCCCCACGTCCCCCAGCGTCTCGAGGATCGTCTCGAGGTCCCGGATCGAGACGCGCTCCCGCAGGAGGTTCTGGAGCACCTTCTGGATGTCCCCGATCTTCAGGACCTTGTCGACCACCTCGTCGACGAGCTTCGCCGCGCGCCCGTCGTTGGCGGTCTTCACGTTCTCGATCAGGGAATGGACCTCGATCCGCGTCAGGAGCTTGTCGGCGCTCCCGCGCACCACCTCCGTGAGGTGGGTCGCGACGACGCTTCCCGCGTCGACCACGGTGTACCCCAGGGCCTCCGCGCGGGCGCGCTGGGCCTGCGAGACCCAGACGGCCGGAAGGCCGAAGGCGGGCTCGGTCGTCTGGACGCCATCCAGCTTTCCGGTCGTGGCGCCCGAATCCATCGCGAGAAGCTGTCCCGGATACGCTTCCCCTTTCGAGACGGCCGTCCCGCGGATCTTGATCACGTACTGGTTGGGCGCCAGCTGCATGTTGTCGCGGATGCGGATCGGAGGGACCACGACCCCCATCTCCTGGGCGAGCTGCCGCCGGATCATCGTGATCCGGTCCAGCAGGTCCCCGCCGTGGGCGGCCTCGACGATCTTGATGAGGGCGTAGCCAATCTCGAGCTCCATCGCGTCGATCGGAAGCAGGGCCTGGACCTTGGGGGGCGTGCGGGCGATCTTCTTGCGGTCCTCGTCGTCCTTGCGGACGGCCTCGCCGCGGTTGCGCTTCTCGACCGTGTAGGCCACGAGCGCGCAGCCGGCCCCCACCATGGCGACCACGGCCTTGGGAAGCGGTGTCACGAGGAGCGCCCCGATGAACCCCGTCACGATCCAGAGCGTCACCGGGCGCGAGAAGATCTGCGTGATGAGCTCCTCGCCCAGCTGGGTCTGGGCCGTGGCGCGCGTCACGAGAAGGCCCGAGGCGACCGAGATCACGAAGGCGGGAATCTGGCTCACGAGGCCGTCCCCGATCGTGAGCCGCGTGAAGACCGAGAGCGCCTCCAGCATCGACATGCCGTGCTCGAAGACGCCGATCACGAACCCGCCGATGATGTTGATCGCGATGATGATGATGCCGGCGATCGCGTCGCCCCGGACGAACTTCGAGGCGCCGTCCATCGCGCCGTAGAAATCCGCCTCCTTGGCGATCGTCGCGCGCCGCTCGCGCGCCTCGGCCTCGGAGATCATGCCGGCGTTGAGATCCGCGTCGATCGCCATCTGCTTGCCGGGCATCCCGTCCAGGGTGAAGCGCGCGGCCACCTCCGAGATGCGCGTGGCACCCTTTGTGATCACCACGAACTGGATGATCACCAGGATCGCGAACAGCACGAACCCCACCACCTCGTTGTCGCCGGCGACGAACGTCCCGAACGTCTTCACCACCTGCCCGGCGGCGTCCTCCCCGTGGTTGGCGTTCGCGAGAATGAGCCGCGTCGTGGCGATGTTGAGGACCAGACGGAAGAGCGTCGTCACCAGAAGCAGCGACGGGAAGACCGAGAACTGCAGCGGCCCCTGCACGTAGATCGTGGTGAGGAGGATCAGGATCGAGAACGTGATGTTGAAGATCAGGAGGAAGTCCAGGATCGACGGCGGCAAGGGGAGGATGATGAGGACCGGAAACGCGACGACGAGGACCGAGACGATGAGTCCCTTGTTCGCCTCGATCGCCTTCCAGAGGGAACCGACCGGACCCGGCGCGCCTGCCGCCATGCGCTAGCCCCTCCCCCCGGATCCCACGAGTCGCCGGCCCTTCTCCGGGTCCATCCCGTAGATGAAGGAGAGCACCTCGGCGACCGCCTTGAAGAGCGTCTCCGGGATCGTGTCCCCCACCTTGCACGCCTTGAACAGGGCCTGGGCGAGGGGTTTGCGCTCGACGATCGGGACGTTGCTTTCGGAGGCGACCTGGCGGATCCGGAGCGCCATGAGGCGCGCCCCCTTGGCAACGACGCGCGGCGCGGCGTTCTCGCCGGGGTCGTACGCCAGCGCGACCGCCAGCTCCGTCGGGTTCGTGATCACGACGTCCGCCTTCTCCACCGCCTTCATCATGCGCTGGCGCGCGAGCTGGCGCGCGAGCTGCGTCCGGCGCGCCTTGACCTGGGGGTCCCCCTCGTAGCGCCGCAGCTCGTCGCGGACCTCCTGCTTGGTCATCCGCAATTCCTTCTCGTGCTGCCACCGCTGGAAGAGGTAGTCGAGGAACGCGAGCGCCGCGAGCATGATCCCCAGCTTCACCGCCGTGAAGAAGACCGTTTCGGAGATCCCCCCCAGGATCCCCCAGGGATCGCTGTCGGCGAACGCCGCCATCCCCAGGATCTCTCCCTCGACGATCCAGTACATCCCGACCGCAATCAGGATGATCTTGAGGAGGCTCATTGCCAGGCGCATGGCGCTCTGCGCCGAGAAGAGGCGTCCGAACCCCGTGATCGGGTTCATGCGCGACAGGTCCGGCATCAAGGGATGTCCGGACAGGAGGAATCCGGTCTGGACGAGGTTCACGGCGACCGACGCCGCCAGAAGCACCCCCAGGAACGGCAGGACGACCCCCCCCGCGGCCATGATCGCCTCGAGAAAGAGAGACTGGGCGGTGGCGTCGTCGAACGCGGGGTCCCCGAGGCGCCCCAGGATGCTCTCCTGGTAGTGCACCATCCCCACGATCATCCGGCGTCCCATCGCGTACAGGAGGCAGAATGCCGCCAGCAGGAACAGGGACGATGTCAGGTCCGCGCTCCGCGCGACGTTTCCCCGCTCGCGCGCCTCCTGGCGACGCCGGGGGCTCGGTGCCTCGCTCTTCTCGCCGCGCGAATCGTCAGCCATCCGGTGCCACCTCGCCTACGGAGCCAGGAGACGCGTCAGCCTGTCCAGGTTCCAGCCCAGGACGGCGATCCCGCGCCCGGCGATCCAGCCCGCCAGGACCGGCAGGAACAGGACCATCACGCTCACGCCGATCGCGATCTGCACGGGGAAACCCACCATCATGATGTTGATCTGCGGAACGGCCCGGGCCAGGAATCCCATCGCCAGCGTCACGAGGAACAGGGCCGCCAGGGCCGGCGCCGCGACCTGGAGCGCGATCGTGAAGATCGCCCCGAACTGCCCCGCCATCTCCAGCCACAACTGCGGCCGGAACGCCGCCTCGCCGACCGGGACGATCCCGAACGTCCCGAGAAGCGCCCGCATCAGGAGGTGGTGCCCCCCCACGGCGAGGAACACGAACAGGGACAGGAAGAACTTGAACTCCTCGACGAGCGTTACTTCCGCCTCCGTGAAGGGATCAACGACGTTCGCCATGGAGAACCCCATCTTCTGGCCGATCATGTGCCCCCCCAGCTGGATGCCGACGAAAAGGAGAGAGGCGGCGAACCCGAAGAGGAGGCCCACGACCGTCTCCGTGGCCGCCAGGCTCACGAAATCGCCCAGCCCCCCGGGGACCGGCACGGGGGCGCGCCGGATGACGCCCGGAAAGACCAGGGCCGCCAGCGCCACCGCGAGCAGCGCCTTCATCGCGCCGGGGATGTTGCGGCTTCCGAGGAAGGGGGCGAAGACGACAAACCCCGCCATCCGGAAGAGGACGAGGGCGAAGACCAGGAGGATGTCGGCCCAGGGTTCCATGGGGTCAGCGGATCATGGTCCCGAATCCCCCGAAGATCTCGTGGGAATAGTCGATCAGCTTCTGGAGCATCCACGGCATGAAGAAGATCGTGACGAGGATCATCGCGACGATCTTGGGGACGAACGCCAGCGTCATCTCGTGGATCTGCGTCACCGCCTGGAGGATGCTCACGAGAAGCCCCACGATGAGCCCGGCCGCCAGGACCGGCGCCGAGACGAGAAGCGACAGGATCAGGGCCTGCTTTCCCAGTTCGACCGCGAGCGCGGTGTCGTTCATCGGCTCTCCCTCACGCGAAGCTCCGCACGAGCTGTCCCACCACCATGTCCCATCCGTCCGCGAGGACGAAGAGCAGGATCTTGAACGGAAGGGAGATCATGACCGGCGGCAGCATCATCATGCCCATCGAGAGGAGCACCGACGAGACGACCATGTCGATCACCAGGAAGGGGAGGAAGATCATGAACCCCATCATGAACGACACCTTGAGTTCGTTGAGCATGAAGGCCGGCGCCAGGACCGAGAACGGGATCTCGGCGGGCGCGGAAAACCCCCCGCGGGGGATCTCGTACTTCCCCAGATCCAGGAAGAGCCACACGTCCTTGTAGTCGTTCTTGGCGAGCTGCTTCACCATGAAGGTCTTCACCGGCTTCATGGCGCGGGCCAGCATCTCCTCCTGGTTGATCGGGCTCTCGCGGCGCAGGTACGGCACCCAGGCCTCCTGGTACACCTCGCGCCACGTGGGGCCCATCACCAGGAACGTGAGGAAAAGCGACATTCCCATCATCACCTGGTCCGGCGGGAGGGACTGCGTGGAGAGGGCCCGCCGCAGGAACGACATCACCACGGCGATCCGGGTGAAGGCGGTCGTCATCATCAGGATCGCCGGGGCGAGCGAGAGGACCGTGATGAGAAGGAGGATCTCGACGGCGGTCGCCACCTCGCGGGGCCCTTCCGCCGGCTTGAAGAACGTCGGGTGCGGGATCGGGATCTCGGGCGCGGCCTGCGCCGTCGTGAGGCCCGCCGCGACAACGGCCGCGAACGCCGCCGCGACAAGCGGCAGGCGACGGCTCCCCGTTTTCGTTTTCCCTGGCGGCACGCTTCCCCCTCGAAGCGGGCAAACCCCGATTGACCGACCCTGCTCCGTTACGCCGACCCGTCGCGCCGGCTTCGCGAACGCTCGCCTTCACGGGCGTCCCCGGCCGGCGCCGGCTTCTCCTCTTCCTCCCAGGCCGACAGTTTCCGCCGGATCGCGTCGATCTCCCGACGGACCCGGAACTCCACCGCCTCTTCCGCCTCGAACTCCCCGACGGGAGTCGCGCGGAAGCCCGACACCATGTCCCGGATCATCGTCCCGAACGGCTTCGCGCGCTCCCCCGCCGTCGCGGCCTGCGCTCCGGGAACCGCGCCCGGACCGGACGCCGCGTCGAACTCCGAGAGCTTCTGCATCGAATCAGGCGAGACGCCCAGGAGCAGCAGTCGCGATCCCGTCCGGACGAGAAGCAGGGACTGTTTCGGCCCCACGGCCGATCGCGACACGATCTCGATCAGGCGGTTGTCGCTCCCCGAGGCGACGCCGGGCGCCATCTTCCGGAGAAGCCAGACGCCCCCCACGAGCGCCCCGATCACGACCGAAAGGGCCAGGACCATCTTGAGGGCGTCCCCGCCGCTCACCGGCGGGGAGACCGTCCCGGAGCCGGGCTCGCCGGCGGGACGCCGGCCGATGATCCCGCCGTCGACCGTCCCGGATCCGTTCCCGGGGGGCGGAACGGGCGCCTCCTCCGCGCCCAGGGGGAAGGCGATCCCGTGGAGCGCGACCGCGAGAAGGAACAGGGCGATCCGGCGTGTCATTCCAGGGTCAGCTCCGGCGGGAGCGTTCCTCCGGGTTGAAGACGTCCGTGATCCGGACGCAGAAGTTGTCGTTCAGGACCAGGACCTCGCCGCGCGCGACGAGCTTGTCGTTCACGACGATGTCCACGGGGTCGCCCGCCAGCTTGTCGAGCTCCACGAGGGAGCCGATCTTGAGCTTCAGCACGTCCGCCAGATACAGGCGCGACCGGCCCAGCTCGATCCGCACCTCGAGCGGGATGTCCTTGAGCATCTGGATGTCGCCCGATGCCGGATCGGCGGCGGGTTCCGGGGCCTTCGGGGGCTCCGTCTTGACGGCGCTTTTCTCCTTTTCCTCGGGCATCGCGCCTCCTAGTAGACCGGCCGCCGCGTGGGCAGCCAGACCTCCTTGACCACGTCCTCGCCGAACTGGGGCCGGAAGCGCTTGTTGATGATCTCCTTCAGCTCGTCGGCCAGGCGCTTGGCGCCGTCCTCGTAGAGGATCTGGTCCCGGTCCCCGGGCGGGATCCGGTAGATGATGCCGTGGACGATCTCCATGACCCACGGGATGGATTTCTCGACGGCCCCTTTCACCTCTTCCTCCCGCTTCTTGGCCTCCTCGTCCTCCTTCCCCTCCTTTTGGGGAGTCCCCTTGAGGACGATCACGGCGGCGATCTTGAAAGCAGGGTACGCTGACTCCCGGGGAGACTGCATCGGGAAGGTCATCTCAGGAACCTCGAGGAGGGCCCCCACGGCCGGATCCTTCGTCCCCGGATCCTTGGCCGGCATGTCGTGACCGTCCGGATGCGCGTCGGGGTTCTCCGCGGCATGCTCGTCCGGCTTCCCCCCCTTGGAATGCTCTCCGCCCCCCTTGAAGAGGAACGGCGCGGCGACCCCCCAGAGGGCGAGAACCCCCACCACGATCAGCATCATCTTGCTGCCCCCGGCGGCGGGCTTCGCGTCGGCGGCGGGCTTCTCGTCGGGTTTCTGCGCCGGAGCCTTCTCTTCGGCCATTCTTCCTCCTTGAATGCGCCTACGGGCCGGCAGGCGTCCGGACCTGCCGGCCGTAGGCGATCACGCGTTCCACGACCACGTCGACCCCTTCGCGGACGACGACCTTCTCGTTCGAGAGGAGCGTGATGACCGTGTCGGGCGTCGTCTCCACGAACTGGATCATCTCCGCGTTCATCACGAACTCCTTCCCGTTCAGTCGCGTCAGGCGGATCATTATCTCCTCAAGTTCACCAACTCCTGCAACAATTCGTCGGCCGTGGTGATGGTGCGGGCCGACGCCTGGAAGGCGCGCTGGGCCACGATCATGTCCGTGAACTCCTTGGCGAGATCGACGTTCGAGGCCTCGAGCGCCCCGCCGATCACGCGTCCCCGTCCGCCGGTCATGGCGACCCCCGTCTGCGCGGGGCCGGAATTCGCGGCCACCTTGAAGAGGCCGTGGCCGTCGTCGAGGAGACCGTTCTCGTTCATGAACCGGGTCACGGCGACCTGGGCGAGCGTTCTCGTCACCCCGTTCGAAAAGATCCCCGTCACGGTCCCGTCCTCGCCGATCGAGAACCCCTCCAGCTGGCCCAACGGCTTTCCGTCCTGGGAGAAGAGGTTCACGCTCGAGGTTCCGCCGTCGGCCTTCGAGGTGAGCCGGTCATACAGGGAGCTCAAGATGAGCGGGGTGTCGACCCCCTGCCCTTCCAGGGTCAGCGTCGCCTGGTTCGAGGAGGTCTCGGAGGAGACGAAATCCCCGTCCTCGTCGAACGTCAGCCGGTCGAAACCGATCCGGATGCCGCGGTTCCCGTCGCCGTCCGAGGTATTGACGGTGCTGTTGTTGTCGTCCGACTCGTAGAACGCCTCCCAGATCGAGGTCGAGTCGGTCTGGCGCGCCAGGACCCACGTGACGTTCACCAGATGGCCGTTCCCCAGGGAATCGTAGACCACGTAGGCGCTCCGGGTGGACGATCCCGTGGCCGCGGACTCCTCCGTGTAGGAGAGGAGCGAGCTTCCGTCGCTCTCGAGCTGCGTGGTGATGTTCGAGAAGGCGTTCGTGACGCCGATATTGGCCCGGAGCACGATCGTCCCCTGGTCCACGGAGGGGTTCCGGATCGAGTAGAGGTCCCCGGCCGAGGGGCCCGTCGTCATCGCAGCGAAGGTCAGGGTATTCGCCGCCACCGCCGTCACGACCGCGGTATTGCCGGACTCGGCCCCGGAGTTGAAGTAGATCACGTCGCCGACCGAGATGCCCAGGGTCGTGAAATTGACGGAGGCGTCGGTGAGGGTGGTCGTACTCCCGCCCGAGGCGGCATCGGCGACGATCACGTCCACGGAGGCCCCGGCGGGCTTGTAGATCTCGTAGGTGTCTCCGGACGTCGAGGCGGAATCCATCGCGGTGCTCCAGGTGATGGTGGTCGCGGTCACCGCCGTGATCTCGCGCACCTCCCCCACGTTGTCGCCGCTCGAGATGTAGATCGTGTCGCCCACCCGCACGCCGTCGTCCAGGAAATCGGCGCCCGTGTCGGTGATCGTGGTGGTGGTGGCGCCCGTCATGGTGCCGTTCGCGACCTGGTCGGAGTACATGTCGGTCCCGGTCCGGATCCCGAACTTGTCCTCGATCCACTCGACGAAGTCGGACACCGTCGTCCCGTCCACCCCGTGGGTGAACTTCTCGAGGACGGCATTCGCGGGGACACCGATCTGCCGTCCTCCCTTCTGGACCTCCACGAGGATCGTGTCCCCCGCGCTGATGAAGGCGGGACCGCCCGTCCCCGAGGTGGTCGAGACACCGGTCAGGTTGTCTGAACCGGCGGCGTCATTCCCCGTCGTGGTGTTGTAGAGCCGGGCGGATTGCGTCCGCTGGCCTCCCGTGGAGCGGCCGATGTTTCCGGTCGGATCCAGGTTCCCGTCGAACGAGACCTCGGTGGTCGGAACCACGATGGTCTGGCCGCCGATATTGATCGTGATGTCGGTCGTGGAGTCGTCGGTCGGCGTGACGTTGAAATTCGCGTCCGCCATGTAGCCGTGGAGGAGCGCCCCGTTGGGATCGACCAGCTGGTTCGTCAGGTTCAGCCGGAAGACGCCCCCCCGCGTGAAGCGGATGCCGTTGGCGGTCTCGACCTTGAAATAGCCGTCTCCTTCCATCGCGAGGTCGGAGTTCACCCCCGTCAGCTCGATCTCCCCCTGCGTGTGCTGGCGCAGGATCGTCCCGACCTGGACCCCCAGCCCCACCTGCATCGGATTGACCCCGCCGAGGCTTCCGTTCGGGGCGGACCCCATGCGCAGGGTCTGCAGGAATGCCTCCGAGAAATAGACCCGGCTGTTCTTGAAGCCCACCGTGTTGACGTTGGCGATGTTGTTCCCCACCACCGTCAGTTTCTGCGACTGGGCGCTCAAGGCGCCCAGAGCCGAGTTCATCATTCGAATGAGAGCCATATCGACCTCCTGTTCGGCATCCGGGGTCCGGAAGATGGATGTGATGAACCGGCCCCTTCGCCCGTTTACGGCAACCTTCGCCTATCCCTCTCCTCCCTCGTCCTCCGACGGCTGCGACACCTCGGTGATGTTGGCGAACGGGACGGCCACCGGATCCTCCTCGCCCTCTTCCAGGACCCAGGTCATCACCACGCCGCCCTCGGCCGTCACCTTCACGACCTTACCCTCGATCGGCAGGCCGTTCGGAGTGGTCCCCACGACCTCGTACCCGATGAGCTGGGTGGCCCCCGTGAACTGCCCCTCGAAACGGGTCAGGTGCGACTCGAGCGCCATCTGCTCCATCGCCGCGCCAAGCGTCTGCTGGTTCTGCATCTCCTGGAGCGTCACGATCTGCTGCATCATTTCCGCGTTGTCGAGAGGCTTCGTCGGATCCTGTGTCGTGATCTGCGTCAAGAGCACCTCCATGAAGTCCTCATGGGACATCATGCTCCTGTCCGTCAGCCCCAGCGCCGTTCCCGCGATTCCCGCGATTTCCATGAAAGGCTCCTTGGGTTATCCCCTGACATCCGTGTAAGTGGTCTTGTACGCCTCCGCCGCGGCGCCGGCTCCGACGGGCTCCTGCGTCAGCCCGTCCGCGGCGAACTCCCGTCCCGGCTCCCGGGGACGGTCGTCTCCGGCCTCTCCGGAGCCGCGGTCCTGCCCCTCGACCGAGACCTGGAAGCTCCCGATGTCGATCCCCTGCTCGGCGAGGGCGGCCTTGAGCTGCTCGACCTGCCCCATGACCGCCGCGCGCGCGGCCGGCGTCTCGACCTGGAACCGCCCGGTGAGGACCCCGTCGCGGACGTTGAGGTCCATCTGCAGGCTCCCCAGGAGCGGCGGCTGGAGACGGACGCGCAGCCTCTGCCCGCCGTTCCCCTCCGACATCTGGACCATCCGGACGATCTTCTCCACCGCCTCGACCTGGGCGGGCGAGAGGCGGATCGGATCGCGCGCCAGGGCCTGCGCGGCGGATGCGGAGGTCTTTCCCGACGGCGTGACCGCCCCCGTCTCCCCTTCCGCCCGGCCCCCGGCGATGTCCGCCCCGGAAACCGCGACCTGGACGGGGGCGACGGCAACCCACGGCCCCTGGTCCTGCGGACGTCCGAGCGAGGCCGCGTTCGGGTCCTTCACGACCTGGCCGGGATCGGCCTGCAGGCGCGCGTTCACGGCCTTCTTCTCGCCGGGCTTCACGGCCTCCTCGAGGAGAGGCGCTCGGACCTTCACGTCCGCTTCCGCCTCGACCTCGGGAAGCTCCTCGACCGGAAGCGCGGAGGCGACGATTTCCGGCGTCTCGGTCCCGGCCGTCGGGGCCGCCGTATCCGTCTTCCCCGCCGCCCCTTCCAGGACCCGGGCCAGCGACTGCGCCAGTTCCTGGACGGACGCCATCCTCTCCTCGCGGGTCTTTCGCGCCGCTTCCGGCCTGAAGAGGGCCGAGAGAGCGGACGTGTCGCGGTCGTCCATCCCGTCAAGAAGCTGCTTCACCTTCTCGACGAGCCCCTCGAACTCGCCGCCGAGGCCGCTGAAGAAGGCCCGGAGCTGCTCCTGGGGAACGGTCTTGGCGACCTCGTGCAGGAGCGAGAGGATCTTCAGGAGCTCGGCAAAGGCCGCCTTGAAGGTGATCCCCTTCTCGTCGATCGCCTCGAGAAGCTTCCGGAGGCGTGCCACGATCTCCTTCGCGGTCTCCTCGAGCGCCGGGGCCTCACCGTCCGCGTCGGGACGGGCCTCACCGTCGACCTCGTGCACGGGACCGTCCACGGGCCGCGCCTCCTCCCGGACCGGGGCTTCCGCCGGGCGGGTGCCGGCCGACGCGGAGGCGGCCGACGCCTCGCCGGACGGTTCCCGCTCGCGCTCCGTCTCCCGCTCGACCGCCCGCGCCGGCGCGGGGCGGGAATCCTTCCTGACCGTGGGGACGGGTTGGGACCTCGCGGGCTCGACGGCGGCCGACCTTTCGCGGAAAAGGGATTGTATGAGTGCGAAAAACTGGTCGATCCCCGCCGGCGACCCTGTCGGCCGCACGACCCCCTGGGCCGGAACGGGCGGCCCCGAGGACAACTGCATGATTTCCATCATTCCTCCTCTCTCACCGAGACCCGGACTGCCTTTCGGGGGACGACCCCTCGGCGGGCCCCCCCCTCTGGAGACGCTCCGTGATGGCCGCCACGCGCCCCGCGCTCTCGGGGTCGTTCATCATGGCGCCCAGGACCTTGGCCGACAGTTTCGGGTCGAGCTGCGAGAGGACCTGCGCCGCCTCGGCGTCCGTCCGTCCCGAAAGGACCCCCTTGATCTCCGCCGGCCGCATCTTCTTCACCATCTGGATGAATTTCTCGCCGCCTCCGGCCGGCGGCGGCTCGCCCCCCTTCCGCTGGGCGGCCGCCTGCTCGGCAGCCAGCGTCTCGTGGGCCTTCCGGACCTCGATTTCCTGCTTCTTCAGCCCCTCGAAGTCAGCCTTCATCTCCTCGGCGAGAAGCGCGATGTGCTGCTGCCGGGCGAGCGTCTCCTCCCGGAGCGTCTCGCGGCTCTTCTCGTGGTCCCGGACGGCATCCGCGAGCGCCTGCGACCCGGCCGCCAGGCGCTTCGCCCGGTCAAGCGGCGTCTCCGCCGCGTCCGGCTTCTGCGGAGCGGCCGACGCGGCCTTCGGCGGCGGGGCGTCCGGAACCGGCGCGGCGGCAGGCTGGCCTTTCAGGGCCTCGACCGCCCCCGCGAGGCGCGTCCGGTCGACCTTTCCCGTCGCGACCAGCCATCCCGCGGCCCCGGCGACCAGCAGGAAGACCGCCGACAGGACGATCCCCAGGATCGACAGGAGCCCGCCCCGCTCCCGGACGGCGCGCGCCGCGCGGATCGCGGCGGCCTCGTCGACCGCCTTCTGCTCCTCGCGCGCGAGCTCCTTCCGGTAGGCCGCCATCGCCAGCTCCTTCATCCGCTCGACCGCCCGGCGGCGCGTTGCCGTCTCGAGATACATCGAACGGGCCCGCTCCTCCTGGATGCGCGTGAGCGCCAGGGACTGCGTCCGGCGCTCCATCTTCCGCGAGACCGCGTAAAGGTACGCGTTCGCCTGGACGAGGGGATCGACCCCCCCGCCGGCGCGCAGGGTCCCGCGGAGGGATTCGATCTCGCCCGAACGCTCCTCGCCCAGGAGGCGAACTTCCTCCTCGATCAGGCGCGCCGCCTGCGCGTAGCGGGCAAGGACGACCGCGGCACGCCGCTCCTGCATGCGCCGGAGCTTCAGGACCGCCTCGAGGGGGAAATCGAATTTCCTCATCGCGCGCCCTTCCTTTCCTTCCCGGGCCCGGCCGGTGCGGCTTCGGGCCGGAGGGCGGAGGGCGGCGGCGGCGCGGCCAGATCGCGCAGGGCGGCGACGGCGTCGGCGAGGGAAACGGCCTCGCGCGCCCCCTGGCGGAGGAAGGCGTTCATCCGGTCGATTTTCGCGATCGCGCGGTCGGCGCGGGGATCGGTCCCCTTCACGTACCCGCCGATATGGATCAGGTCTTCCTTCTCGCGGTAGGCCGCCAGAAGCGACCTCACCTCCAGGGCCGCCGCCTGGTGCTCGGGGGAGACGATGTCCGACATCACGCGGCTGACGCTCTGCAGGGTGTCGATCGCCGGGTAGTGGGCCCGGTGCGCGAGATCCCGCGAGAGCCACAGGTGCCCGTCCAGGATCGAGCGGACGGCATCCGCCACCGGCTCCGTGAGATCGTCCGCCTCCACCAGGACCGTGTAGAACCCCGTGATCGATCCGGTCTCCCCCTGCCCCGCGCGCTCGAGGAGCCGCGCCAGCATCGAATAGACCGAGGGAGGGTACCCCTTCGTCGAGGGGGGCTCCCCCACGGCCAGGCCGATCTCGCGCTGGGCGTGCGCCGCCCGCGTCACGGAATCGCACAGAAGCGTCACG
Organism: uncultured Planctomycetales bacterium; assembly: GCA_964455625.1. GTDB lineage: Bacteria > Planctomycetota > SBBH01 > SBBH01 > SBBH01 > SBBH01. Next base: position 82,155 of record CAYVXZ010000007.1, read on the forward strand.
TCGTCCCCCTGGTCGCGGAAATACTCGGCGATCGCCGCGGCGGCCCAGGCGCTGCGGATCCGCAGGGTCGGCGCCTGGTCGGAGGTGGCCACCACCACCACGGAGCGCGCCAACCCCTCGGGCCCGAGATCGCGCTCGAGGAATTCGCGCACCTCGCGGCCGCGTTCGCCCACAAGCGAGATCACCGTCACCTTCGCGCGGTTGTAGCGGGCGAGCATCCCCAGGAGGACGCTCTTGCCCACGCCGCTTCCGGAGAAGATCCCCATGCGCTGCCCCTTGCCGCAGGTGAGGAGCGCGTCCACGGCCCGCACGCCGGTGGGAAGCGGCTCCGTGATCCGCCGGCGCGCCAGGGGCGAGGGGGGCGGCCGGTGCAGCGCCCGGCGCCCGACGAGAGGGATCGGCCCCTTCCCGTCGATCGGCTCGCCCATCCCGTCGATCACGCGCCCGAGGAGCCCGGGTCCCACGCCGATCTCCTGGGACGAGGCGACGCGCCGCACGGGCAGTTCGCGGCGGATCCCCTCCATCGGATCGAGCGCGATGAGAAGGGCCCGGTCCTTCCGGAAACCGACCACTTCGGCCCGGATGGGCTTCCCGTCCCGCTCGATCGCGCAGAGGCTTCCCATCGGGACGTTGAGGCCCGTCACCTCGATCGTGAGCCCCACGACGTCCTGCACGCGCCCGCACGGAACCACCGTGTCCAGGCCCGCCAGGCGCGCGAGCGCCCCTTCCGGAAGCGTGGGGGCTGCAGCGCTCACCGCTTCCCCCCCGAACGTCCCAGGACGGCCTGTTCGATCTGCGCGAGCTGCGTCGCGATCGTGGCGTCGACGTCCCCCGCCGCGGTCTCGACGGCGACGCCGCCCTTCGCGATCGTCTCGTCCGCCACCCAATCGAACGCCTCCCCCGAAGGGAGAAGCGGCTTGAACTCCTCGAATCCGGTCTCCAGGGTCGCCAGGTCCTCCGGATTCAGCCTCACCCGGAAGCGCCCCGTGCGTGCCGCCGCCTTGAGGGCGGCTGCGAGGTTCCCGCGGAAGGCGGCCGGATCGGTCGAGAGCTCCTTCTTGAGGAGGACCTGGCCGATCCGCCAGGCGAGCTGGAGCACCTTCTCGTCCGCCTGCTCCGTCACCGCCGCGACGCGAGATCCGACCTGCCGGGCCGCCTCCTCGAGCGCCTGCCGGGCGGTCTCCCAGGCCGGGGCGATCGCCGCAAGCGCGGCCGCGCGGCCCTCCGCCTCCCCTTTCGCGCGCCCCTCGGCCTCGCCGGCGGACGTCCCCGAGGCGCGCCCCTGCCCTTCGGCCTCGGCGCGGACCCGGTCCGCCTCGGCACGGGCCCGCGCGAGAAGCGCGTCCGCCTCGGCCTTCGCCGCGCGCCGCGCGTCCTCGAGGATCTCGCGGGCGCGCGCCTCGACGTCCTCCAGGATGAAGGGGCTCACGGGGGCGGGACCGCGCAGGATATTGGACATGAAAACTATTCCTCTCCTCGCGAAGCGCGATCTCCTCGCCGGACGCTGGACGCTTCGCGCTGGACGTTCATACGACAACCTCCGATTCGCCGCCGCGGCCCGAGATGATGATCTCGCCGGCGTCCTCGAGCCGGCGCACGATGTCGACGATCCGCTGCTGGGAGGATTCCACGTCCGAGACGCGGACCGGCCCCATGAAGTCCATCTCCTCCTTGATGAGCTCCGAGGCGCGCGCCGACATGTTCCGGAAGATCTTGTCCCGGAGCTCGGTGCTGGCGGTCTTGAGGGCGAGCGCCAGCTCCTGCTGGTCGACCTCCTTCAGGACCTTCTGGATGCCGCGATCGTCCACCTTGAGGATGTCCTCGAAGACGAACATGAGCCGGCGGATCGTCTCGACGAGATCGGGCGACTCCTCCTCGAGGCTCTCCAGCACCGCCTTCTCCGTGGCGCGGTCGGCGAGGTTCAGGATCTCGGCCACCCGCTGGACGCCCCCGACCTCCTCGAAGAACTCCTGCGTGACGAAGGCGGAGATCCGCCGCTCCAGGCTCCGCTCCACCTCGTGCAGGATGTCAGGGTTCGTCTGCTCCATCGTGGCGATGCGCTTCACGACCTCGAGCTGCTTCTTGGGCGGAAACCCCTTCAGGACCTCCGCCGCGCGGCTCGGGGGAAGATGCGCCAGGATCAGCGCGATCGTCTGGGGATGCTCGTCCTGGATGAAGGTGAGCAGGTTTTCGGTCTCCGCCTTGTTCAGGAACGAGAACGGGGTCGTCTGGATCGCCTGCTGGACCGCCCCCAGGATCTCGGCGGCCTGGTCCTTCGGGAGGCTCTTTTCGAGAAGCTCCTTGGCGTAGTCGATCCCCCCCTGCTCCACGTACTCGCGCGCCACCTTCAGCTGGAAGAACTCCTGGAGCACGGTGTTCCGGTCCTTGCCGGTGACCCCCTCCAGGCGCGCGATCTCCATCGTGACCTGCCGCACCCCGTCCTCGTCCAGGTGCGCGAGGATCTGGGTCGCCAGCTCCTTCTTCACGGACACCAGGAAGATCGCCGCCTTCCGGATCCCGGTGATCGCGGCCGGCTGGCGCCCTCCCCCTTCGGCCTGCGGCACGCTATCCCCTTCCCTTCTCGGAATCCTCCATCAGCCAGCGCCGGATGAGACCGGCCGCGAGCTGCGGATTCTTGGCCACGGCGACGCGCACCTGCTCTTCCATCTTCTCCTCCGCGGAGAGCTCCGGCAGCTTGAGCTCGGGTGCCTGCTCCACGGCGGCCTTGGCCGCCTCGGTCCGGGCCGCCTCGAGCTCTTCCTTCGAGATGCCGGGCTTCGCGAAGCGCGCGAGGAAGAAGATCGCCGCCAGGGACGCGATCCCGAGGAGCATCCCCTCGGGGCGGCGCGCCGCCTCGCGCAGGAGGTCCTTCCACCAGGATTCGGCCACGGGGTAGAAGTCCGCCGGCGGGTCGAAATCCATCACCTCGACGAGGCGCGGATCCGAGACGCCGCAGGCTCCCATCACCTGCTTCTTGAAGCGGGCGAGATCCTCCTCGGGATACGGGACGGGCTTCGCCGGCTCGTCGCCGGCCGCCGCCCCCAGGCGCCTCGGGATCATCACCGAGGCCGTGATCTCGGCCACCTCGCCGGGCTTCTCGATGATCTTCTCGACGATCCGCGTCACGTCGCTCGTGACCTCCTCCTCGGTGCGCGTGTCGACGAGCTTCTGGGTCCCCGCCGTCGGGACCGTCTCGGTGCCGATGTTGCTGTCGACGCCGGCAACGGCCCCCGGCTTCTCGCCCGAATGCTCCTTGCGCTCCTCGACGGTCTTCCGGAAGAGATCCACCACCTCGTCGGGATTCACCCGGTTGATCTGGCGCTCGACGGCGCTCGCCTTCAGGCGCGCGTTCACGACCGCGACGACGCCCGGAAGCCCCGTGAAGAGATTCCGGACCTTGGCGGCGTAGTACGACTCGATCTGGCCCTGGAGCTCGAGAAGCGTCGAGGCCTGGTCCAGGTCCCGCCCCTTCCTCGGCTCGTAGTGGCGTCCGAGGGTGTCCGTGATCTTGACGTCGTCCGGCATGAGCCCCTTCCAGGCGGCCGCGACGAGATTGCGGATCCCCAGGACCGTCTCCTCGGGGAGCCGGTCGCGCCGGCGCAGGCGCAGCAGCACGGACGCGGTGGGTTTTCCCAGCTCGCGCTCCACCGAGAGGACCGACGGGGTGTCGTCGCCGCCGTTCACGATGACGCGGGCCGTATCGACCCCGTCGATCGACTGGATCGACCGCTCGAGCTCACCCTGGAGCGCGATCAGCCAGTTGCGGTCCTGTTCATGACGGCCGGGGAACGGCTGGCGGCTGACGAGGTCGGGGAATCCGAACCCCTTGCGCGGCAGGGCGTCCTGGCCCGCCAGCAGCAGCCGCGCGGGTCCCAGGGAATCCTTCGGGACCATGAGAACCCCGTCGACGATCGTCGGACGGATCCCTGCCGCGGCCAGGACCTCGATCGCGCGCGCCTGCTCGCTCGGGTCGAACGGGACCGACGAGAGCGGGGCCGTCCCGCCCCCCGACGGCATGATGAACGCGAACGTCACGAGCCCCGCGATCATCAGGCCCGTCCCTCCCAGGACGAGCATGCGTTCCCGGGGCCCCATCCCCGCGAACATCCCCCTTGCCTGCGCGACCCACGTGTCCCAGAACGCCATGCTCCCCCCCCTCTCGCGCTAGACGCGCATCCTCAAGACTTCCTGGTAGGCGTCGATCAGCTTGTTGCGGACCTCCATCATCATGTTGAAGGCGAGCTCCGCCTGCCGGACCGCGGAAATCACCTCCGCCTGGTTCGCGGTCTGGCCCGTCGCGAAGCGGTTCATCGCGTCCTGCGCCTCCACCTGCATGCGGTTCGCCTCGGAGATCGATTCCGACAGGAAATCCTTGAACGATTTCCCCCCCGCGTCCCCGGCGCCGCCGGGACCGGAAGGGGCTCCCCCGACGGGCGAGCCGGGTATCGATGTCGGCCGGATCGGCAGTTCACTCACGGCTCTCTCCTTCCCCCCTCCTGACTCCTGACTCCTGACTCCTCACGGCGCTACGCCAGGATTCTGATGGCGCTCGCGGCCATGCTGCGGGCCGCCTCCATCGCGGTGATATTCGCCTCGTAGGCGCGCGACGCGGTGATCAGGTCCACGTGCTCCAGCATCGGGTTCACGTTCGGCATCCGGACGTACCCCGCCTCGGGCCCGCTCTTGATGGCAAGCGGGTTCGACGGGTCGTGGACCATCCGGAAGGGCGCGGGATCCTCCTCGATTCCGGAGACCGAGACCCCCTCGGTCGCGCTGGCGCCGGGAATCCCCAGCTGGAAATGGACGCGCCTGCGGCGGTACGGGACGGCATTCCCCTGCGCGTCGACGCCGGCCCGCGCGGTCTCGATGTTCGCGAGGTTGTTCGCGATCGTCTGCACCCGGATCCGTTCTGCCGTCAGTGCCGAGGCCGAGATCTCGTAGATCGAAAGCATGCTCCCTCCCTAGGTCCTACACCCGTCCCCGGATCGCCGAGGCGACAAGGTTGTATTGCTGGGTCAGCATCTGCGCGAGCCCGTTGTGCCAGAGCGTGTTTTCCATGAGGCGCGACATCTGCTGCTCGGGGGAGACCGTGTTCCCGTCGTGGCGGGCGAGAGCCCCGCCCGCCCGCACGGACTCCACCGCGTACCCGCCGCCGGGGCGGTCCGAGATTCCCGCGCCGCGCACCTCGAAATACCGGTGCGCCCCCGCGTCCCGCTCGGCGACCGCCGAGGCGAGGGCCGTCTTGAACCCCGCGACCGGCAGGTCCCGCGCCACGAAGTCGGGGTTCGAGATGTTGGCGATGTTGTTCACCAGTTCCCGTTGCCGGTCCTGGGCGAACGCCATCCCGGCGCGCAGGACGGGGATCGCGCCACGGGCAAAAAGCCCCTCGGTCATGACACACCTCCAGCGCAAAGCGGGTACCACGCTCGCCCCGGAATGGAAGACACGTCGCAACCCGTTGATTTCATTCGCATTGGAATAAAAACGTTCATTTCCTACCCTGCATTGGCGGCAGAATTCTCCATGGGGGCGGCACCATTTTCCGCCTTCCACTCCCGAAGCTTCTCCCGGAGCGTCCGCTCCGAGATCCCCAGCATGTCCGCCGTCTTCTTCCGGTGCCCCCCCTGCGCGGAGAGCGTCGCCAGGATCACGCGCTTTTCCACTTCGGCGAGCGTCATCCCGGTCCAGCCCGTGGCGGGGACGCTTCCGGCGGTCCCCCTGGCCGCGTCGAGGAAGGAGAGCGCCGATGCCGTGAGGACATCCCCGTCGGCGAGCAGGCAGACCCGCTCGATCACGTTCGCCAGCTCCCGGACGTTCCCGGGCCAGGCGTACGACGACAGCCTGGCCATGGCCGCCGGATCGACCGCGCGGAAGGCGCGCCCCCCCCGGCGGGCGGCGCCGCGCAGGAAGTGGGTCACGAGATCCGGGATGTCGTCGGCGCGCTCCCGGAGCGGCGCCAGCGTCACCGGCACGACGTTCAGCCGGTAGAAGAGGTCGGTCCGGAACTTCCCCTGCGCCATCGCCTGCTCGAGGTCGCGGTTCGAGGTCGCGACCACGCGCACGTCGACGCTGCGCGTGACGGAGCTCCCCACCCGCTCGAAGCACCGCTCCTGCAGGACCCGCAGGAGCTTCGCCTGGAGCCCGAGGTCGATCTCGCTCACCTCGTCAAGGAGGATCGTTCCGCCATCGGCGAGCTCGAAACGCCCCTGCCGGGCGCGCTCCGCCCCGGTGAATGCCCCCTTCTCGTGCCCGAAAAGCTCGCTTTCAAGGAGCCCCGCCGAAAGCGCCGCGCAGTTGACGCAGACGAACGGCTTCTCGCGCCGCGGGCTCCAGGCATGGAGGGCCCGGGCGGCGACCTCTTTCCCCGTGCCGCTCTCGCCCCGGAGGAGCACCGTCGCGTCGCTCTCGGCGACGCGGCGCACCTCCGCCCGCGCCCGCGCGCTTGCCGGGCTCGCCCCCACCCACTCGAAGGCGTTCTGGCGCGAAAGCTCCTCCCGGAGCCCCTCGTTCTCCTGGGTCAGCCGGTACCGCGCGAACGCCTTCTCGGCCACGACCTCCAGCTCCTGCGCCTCGAAGGGCTTCACGAGATAGTCGAATGCCCCCTTCTTCATGGCGTCGACGGCGGTCTGGACCGTCCCGTAGGCGGTGACGACGATCACGGAGACCTTCGGGTCATGGCGCACGACCGCCTCCACGAGCTCGAGGCCCGTCATCCCCGGCATGCGCATGTCGGTGACGACCACCGGAAACTCCCCCTTCCGGAACTTCTCGATCGCCTCGGTGCCGCTCGCGGCCGTGTCGCAGGCAAAGCCGATCCGGGACAGGATCTCCCGCATCGAGTCGCGCATGAGCGCGGTGTCCTCGGCGATCAGGATCCGGCGGGCGGTCATGCGGCCTCCCCTCCGTCCGGAAGCGTCACCACGAACCGGGCCCCGCCCGTGTACGCGCCGTCGAGCGCCAGCTCCCCGCCGTGCGCCTCGACGATCCGCCAGACGATCGAGAGCCCGAGCCCCGTCCCGTTCGCCTTGGAGGTGACGAACGGGTCGAAGATCCGCTCCTTGAGCGCCTCCGGCACCCCCGGCCCCGTGTCCTCGACGGCGATCCGGACGCCGCCCGGGACGCGCTCCGCGCGCACGGTGACGCGGCCGAAGCCGCCCATCGCCTCGCAGGCGTTGACGAAAAGGTTCGTGAACATCTGCGCGGCAAGGTCCGGATCCAGCCGGCAGGAAAGCCCCTCCGGGATGGCGACGGTCACGCGCGTGCGCGTGCCGTCGGCGAGCCCCGAGAGTTCCATCGCGCCGCGGACGACCCCGGCGAGGTCGCACGGGCGCTTCTGGGCCGTCATTCCCCCGGCGAAGGCAAGCGTCTTCTGGACCACGCGCTCCATGTGGCGGACGCCCCCCAGGATCTTCTCCACCACGGCGAGATCCTCCGGACGGCCGGCGAGCGACCGCTGGAGGAGGTTCGCGTAGAGCTGGATGCCCCCGAGGGGGTTCCGGATCTCGTGGGCGACGCCCGCCGCCATCTGCCCGAGGGCGGCGAGGCGCTCCTGGCTCTTGAGGAGCGCGTTCTTCTCCTGGAGCTCGGCCGCCAGGCGCGCCATCTCCCCCTGCATCCGGGCGTACATGCGGGTCCATTCCTGGGCGGTCGCGGTGAAGTCCCGCATCGCGTCCGCGAGGTCCATCGGCGTGGGCGAAACCATCCCCTTTTCGGGCGCGGCCATCATGGGGTCTCCCCGGCGACGCGCGGCCGGCGCGGGGCGCGGCCGCCGTAGGCGTCGAGCGCGCGCTTTCCCTGGCTGATCTGCCGGATCCGCTGGACGACGGCGTCCTTCTCCGCCTGCCACTTCTCCATGCCGGCCCCCTGGGACTGGATGAGCCGCTTCAGGATCTCCTGGATCCCCGCGATCTCGCCGTCCACGAGCGCGCGCTCCTCGTCCGACATCGGAACGGGGTCGCTGTCGATCACGGCGCGGCAGGCGGTGGCCTCCTTCTGGATCGTCTCGATCTGCGTTTTCAGCATCTTCTGCTCCGCGAGCGCCGCCATCAGGAGCTCCGGGCTTCCGGTCCCGATCCGGTCCTGTTCCTCGACGCGCGCGAGCATCTCGGCGTAGAGCGCCTTCTGGGCGCGCAGGGCGTCGAGGAGCCGGGAAAGGGCGTCGCGCACGCTACTTCCCCCTCTCCTGCGCGAGCTCCGCCTCCCGGCGGCGCGCCAGGTACGCCACGCCGTCCTCGAGCGGAAGCCCCGGGCGCATCCCGGCGTGCTCGGCGGCGCGCCGGTACGCCTCCCGCGCGTGGTCGAGCCGCCCCGCCTTCCGGTGGAGGTCCCCCAACCGGTAGAGCGCGCCCGACTTGAAGGGATCCGCGTCGGAAAGCGCCATGCGCAGGTAGAGCCCCTCCGCGTCGCGGATGCGCCCGAGGCGGTTGTACGCCTCCGCCAGCGCGAAGGCGAGCGCCCCCTCGGGCGGCGCGTCCCCCAGCTTCAGGTACATCTCCCAGTCGGCGACAAGCCCTTCCCAGTTCTCCAGGGACGCCTCGATCCACCCCTTCTCCCGGAGGGCCAGCCGGTAGAGGGAACGCCCCTCCTTGTACTCGTGCGCCTGCGCGCCGTCGGCGAGCGGTCCGGCATAGCGCGCGTAGCGGCGCAGGAAGTGGTCCCAGGTCTGGCGCGCCTCCTTGAGATGCGCGGCCCGCTCCGGCCCCTGCGTGACGTCGGCCAGGCGCCCCAGGGCCCGGCCCAGGCCGTACAGGCTGTCGCGCCAGACGTCGCTCGCCGGGTCGATCCCGTCGTCGTCGAGGTTTCCGCGGAACGCGGCCGCGGCATCCGGGAAATCCCCGGGGCCGGCGCGCGCGAGGAGCGTCTCCCCCAGCGAGAGGCGCGACAGGTAGACCGAGCGCGGAACCCCCGTCTCGCGGAAGGAGGCCCCCATCTGCTTCGACCGCTCGTGGTGGACGAGATTCTCCCGGAAGACCGAGATCGCCTCCCCGTAGTGCCCCAGCGTCCGCAGGATCGACCCCAGGTCGTACAGGGCGTCGCCGTAGCGCGGATGGGACCGCCCCTGGTCGAGGAACTCCCGCATCACCTCGGCCGATTCCGGCAGGTCGCCGATCCCCTTCATGAGGAGGCCGATCCGCCAGACGAGGTTCAGGTAGTCCGCCGAGAAGGGGGACGCCTTCAGGAACTGCCGGTAGATCAGGGCCGCGCGCAGGTAGTCCTCTTCGGCCTCCGCGGCGCGTCCGAGCGCCATCTCGTCCTCGGCGCGGTCCATGTGGAACTGCGCAAGCTCCACCGTGTGGCGTCCCCGATCGGCGGGGCGCGCGTGCCGCGAGAGGACCTCCTTCGCCTCGATCGCCTCGACCCACTTCTTGTCGCGCCGCCAGGCGCGCGCCATCTGCTCCAGGTTGTTCACGACCTCCACGAGGGAGTTCCAGCCGGTCTCCTGCTCATGGGGGACCTCGAAGCCGGCCGCGAACCCCTTCTTGTAGGCCGCCAGCGCCTGCGCCGTCTCCCCGAGACGCGTCCAGGCGTCCCCCATCCGGACGTTCAGCGTGCCGTCCGCCTCCGGCGGGATCTTCACCGCCTCGCGCCGCAGCGACAGCGCCTTCTCGAACGTGGCGATCGCGCGGTTGTACTGCCCCGCGGCGTACTCGATCTCCCCCTTGAGGTAGTGCGGCGCGAACGTCCCCCGGAACGTCGCCGCCACGTCCGGCCTCTCGAGGACGTTGATCGCGCGCGCCAGGCGGTCCTTGCGCGCCGTCCCCTGCTCGCTGCGGGCGAGCTCGAAAAGCGCCTCCGCCGACGCCAGGCCCAGGCGTCCCGAAAGCTCCGCCGGCATCGGGGGAAGCGCCCGCGCGCGCTCGGCGAGGGCCAGAATCCCTTCCCAGTCCCTGTGGTCGGCGAGGACCCGGAGCTTGATCACGATCCCCTCCGCGATCGCAGAGGCTGGCGAATCGGGCTTCTCCAGAAGGGTGTCGGCGATCGCGACCGCCTCGGGAAGGCGGCCTCCAAGGCTCAACGCGCGCGCCTGCCCCCCGAGGTCGCCCAGTTCCGCGTACCCCGCGGCCGCCTCGTCATAACGCCGCAGGTCCATCCACATCTGCGCGCGCGCGCGCTTCAGGGCGACCGTCTCCTCCGGATCGCGCTCGACCGCGAGCGCCCGCTCGCATGCCTCGAGGGCGCGCTTGAGCATCTTCTCGTCGTTGGGGCGCAGGGCGAGCTTGTTGGCATAAATCGTGAAGAACCGGCGCGGCCACTTCCCCGCCAGGCGCGCCCCCGGCATGTCCTTTTCCCACTCGAGCCAGACCGCCACCGCCCCGTCGACGTCGCCGCGGTCCATCGCCCGCGCCACGCGCAGGTCCCATTTTGCCTCGACCTGCGCCTCGGTGGGCGTCGTGGCCCAGAGGTACAGGACCGCCAGGAGCGACAGGAGAAGCGAGACGCCCAGAAACGGGAACTGCCAGCGCCCCTCCGGCAGGATCGCGTCGGTCTCGGCCGCGAGATCCGCCTCGGAAAGCGGCGTCTCCTCCATCGGCGCCGGGACCGGCGGCTCCGCAGGCGGCGGGGCCGGAGAGGGATCCGTCTTCTCGTCCTGTTGGGCGGTGCCGGGAGGAGGCATTATTTCCCGCCCTTTCCTTCAGGGTCGCCCTTGCCGCGCGCGGCATCCTCGGCGTCGAACCGGAGCCGGATCTCGCGCAGGGTCATGTCCTGCAGCTTCAGTTCCTGGATGCGGTTCAGGCGCGCGAATACCGACTCGTCATAGAGCCGGTGCCCCGCCATCGTGGTCTTTTCCTCGGTGATGAGCCCGAGAAGCGTGTAGGTGTGCAGGGTCTGGCGGGAGATCTTCGTGTGCTCGATGATCTCGCCGACGCGGAACAGCTTCTTGGGGATCGGGACCGTTCCCCCCGCGACGGGCGCGGTGGCAGACCGGTTCTCCTCCCCTTCGCGAATGGCACCCATCGCCCCCCCTCGGACGATTCGTAAAATACAAAATGTATTTGATGGTTCTCTGAAGGGGAATTTACCCCGCACCCCTAACATTTGTCAAGTTGACTCGGAAATTTTCAGAAACGGACACAAACGAACCCCGGATCCCGAGCCCCGATCCCCACCTCCCGACCCTCGGCTTCCGGAATCCGAGAAACTGGAACCCGGAGTCCATCCGTTCTCCCGGGGAGCGGCGCCCGTCTGTTGACTGTCGGGATTCGTCGGTTCCTCGATTTTCGGACCCCGTTCCCCCGCTTCCCGGACCCCGCGCTCCCAACCCGGAACCCCGATCCTCGACTCCCGAACCCCGCCATGCGATCTCCGATTCATGCCTTTCTGCCACCTCGGCGACGCCCCCTTCCGGTGAGGCGCCGCCTCGGCGCCAGAAAGGAGAATCGGATGGATCTTCAGAAATGGCGGGTGTATCAGGAATCGATCGGGCTTCTGGGTGAAGTGGTCGCCTGGACGCGGGGGTTCCCGCGCGGCTACGGCTGGCTCGCCGATCAGGCGCGCCGCGCGGCCGCCTCGGTTCCTCTCAACGTCGCCGAAGGGCTCGGCCGTCCCTCACGGGCGGAGCGGCGCCGCTTCTTCGAGATCGCCATCGGCTCGGCCCACGAGGTCGCGGCCTGCCTCGACGTCGGCCATCGCCTCGGCACTCTCTCCCCCGACCGAATGACGTCTCTCTGGGATCGTTGCGACCACATCACCCGGATGCTCGGGAAACTCATCGCCGGCGGATAGCCGGGCTCCCTTCCTGGTGCCTGATCAACGCCTTGCAGAATTCCAGCAATTCTGGAATCGAATGGTCGCTTTTGCACTTGTTCGTGCGTAGTGAACAAATCCTGAAAACCGGCGATTGTGGATTAACACCCTCATGATCAATTGACGGAACCAATCGATCATCCCGCCCCACTCCGCCGCTCCTCGAAAAACGACGAAGGAGCCTCCAATCAAGTGGTTCGCCCGTGTAGTAGTCCCTGTCCCCCCCTTCGCAGACAGCACGGTAGATGGCCTCCCGATAATACACGGCTGGAATTTTCCGGCCAGTGCGCTCTCGATCACGGCCAACATGTGCAATCGTGGCACGATCAAGCCAGCTACCAAACAGTTCCTGTGAAATCCCAAATTTCTTGATGAGCCTTGGCACCGGATACTTACGTGATCCTCTTGGCATGGACGTATCGGGATTGTCGCCGATTACACCTCGATGCACAGTCCGTAATCCGTGCGAGAACGATGGGGGCAAATGAAAAGCCGCCCGGAGGGCGGCGACTCCATAAGGGCGGGCGGGGGCATCTGGATTTTATTTGTCCCCGGGATCTGTCGCGAAACCAGCAATGCGTAGGCGGCCGCCAATGGGGGCCGTAGGCGGTGGGGTGAGCGGGGCCTCTCCGGCCGGCCGAGGCGCGGACTTCCGCCGTCCAGGGGAAACCCTGCCGGCTCCGCCGAGTGCGCGGCCGGAGCGGAGCGAGCCGCGCCATGAGAGGGGTGTTCCACGCGGCGAGCGGCCCCGCGAATCCCCCACCGCCGAGAGGCCCCGGCGGCCGCTTTTCAGGCTATTTCGTCGCGACGGCGAGGAACTCGTTAGCGGCTTCGATCTCGCGGTTGATCTCGCGGAGGATCGCGGGGAGGTCCTCCCGCTTCATCTCGAGCCGCGCCCAGGCGGTCTTGTCGAGGTGCGCCTCCTCGCAGGAGCCGGAGGCCGCGATCCCCTTCACCTTGCAGAGGTAGTCGGCGAAGCGGGCGACCGCGATCAGGCGGTCGCCGGTGGTGCCGTCGCCGTGGTGCTGGCGGACGCCGTCGACGATCCGCTGGGGGAGCTTCCACTTCTCGAGGAGCCACGCCCCCACCTGCGCGTGGTCGGTGGCGAGGACCGTCCGCTCGGCGTCGTAGAAGGACATCTTGCGCGTCTCGGCCTCCGTGACGATCGCGGTCATCTCCTCGGGGACGAACTCGTCCATGATGAGCTTGCCGATGTCGTGGAGGAGGCCGATCGAGAAGGCGGTCTCGGGATCCTCCTCGCCCAGCTTCGTGGCGAGATACCGGTAGATGCAGGCGGTGCCGATCGAGTGGTGCCAGAAGACGGTGCGGTCGAACTTCCCGGAGGTCCCCGCGCGCCCCTTGAAGGTGGAGAAGACCGAGGTGGAGAGGACGACGCTCCGGAGGACCTTGAACCCGAGGATCACGACCGACTGCTGGATGTCGGCGATGCGGCTGGGCATCCCGTAATAGGACGAGTTCACCAGGCGCAGGACCTTGGTGGCCAGGGCCGGATCGCGCGCGATCACGTCCTGGAGCTGCTTCACCGAGGTCCCGGGGGCGTCCATGAGCGCCAGAAGCCGTGTCGCCACCTGCGGGAGCGTCGGAAGCTCCTCCACCTGGGCGAGGACCCAGGTGAGATTCTTCGTGGCGGGAGGCCCGGCGGCGTCGGGGCTCATGCGTGGTCGGGCGCCGCGCGCTTCCCGGCGGCGGAGGCCCCCTTCAGGACCTGAACGTACTGCATCTGGAGCTCGTAGAGGTAGCGGTCCATCAGCTTCTGCTCTTCATCGGCCAGATTCCCCTTCGTCTTCTCCCGGAGCGTCTCGAGGATCTCGATCGTGTAGCGCGCCTGCTCGAGCTGCCGTCCCTGAAGATGATACGCGGCCTGCGTGGCGATCTCGGTGAGGAACTCGACGAAAACGCGCGAAGGGACGGCCTTCGCTCCTGTCCCTCCCGTTCCCCCGGCCCCGGCCGGCCCCGCCGTCGGGGCCGCGGCGCCCTTCTCCCCCGGGGCGGCGCCGGAAAGCGCGTCCCCCCTGGCGGTCACCAGTTTCTTCGACTCCTCGCGCGCCTTGCGCTTCCAGTCCTCGTCCACCTTCTTGGGGACGGGTCCCGCCTTCAGGGGATCCCAGAACGCCATCGGCTCCCGGTTGTTCTCGCTCTCCCCGGTCATGTCAGCGCCCCACATGCTCCCGGTCCGGGGCGCGCGTTTCAAGGGGGCGCCCTTCCCGCTCGCGGCGGCGCCTGACGGCCGCCTCGACGAACCCCCGGAACAGGGGATGGGCGCGATCCGGCTTCGACTTGAACTCGGGGTGGAACTGCACGGCGACGAACCACGGGTGCCCCGCGAGCTCCACGATCTCGACGAGCTTCCCGTCCGGCGAGGTCCCGGCGATCACGCCCCCCTGTTTCACGAAGGCATCGCGGAAGCGGTTGTCGAACTCGTAGCGGTGGCGGTGGCGCTCATGGATGAGGTCGGTCCCGTACGCCTTCCGGGCGATCGTCCCGTCGGCGAGCCGGCAGGGGTACGACCCCAGGCGCATCGTCCCCCCCTTGTCGAAGACCCGCTCCTGCTCGGGCATGAGGGAGATCACGGGGTCGGGCGTGTCGGGATCGAACTCGGTGCTGTTGGCCCGCTGCATCCCGCACAGGTCGCGCGCGAACTCGATCACGAAGCACTGCAGGCCGACACAGAGGCCGAAGTACGGGATCCCCTGCTCGCGCGCGGTGCGGATCGCGATGATCTTCCCCTCCATCCCGCGCGCGCCGAACCCGCCGGGGACCAGGATCCCGTCCATCTCGGAGAGGCGCTTGGCGACGGCGGGATTCTCGGCCTCCTGCGCCTCGATCCGGTGGACGCGGACGCGGGCGCGGTTACTGATCCCGCCGTGGGCGATCGCCTCGTAGACCGACTTGTAGGCATCCTGGTGGTCGACGTACTTCCCGACGACGGCGATATCCACCTGATGCAGGGGATTCCTCACCGTCTCGATCATCTCGCGCCAGGGAGCCAGGTTCCCCGGGGCGCACGGCAGCTTCAGGGCCTCCACGACCGCGGCGTCCACCCCCTGTTCCGAGAGGATCACCGGGACCTCGTAGATCGAGGTCTCGACGTCCGGCTCCTGGAAGACGTTCTCCTTGCGGACGTTGCAGAAGAGCGCGAGCTTCTCCAGGGTCTCCGGCTCGATCGACACCTCCGTGCGGCAGACGAGGATCTGCGGGATGATCCCGATCTCGCGCAGCCTCCCCACGCTGTGCTGGGTCGGCTTCGTCTTGATCTCGCCCGAGGCCCGGAGGAACGGCACCAGCGTCAGGTGCAGGAAGAGGGCGTTGGTGGGCCCCAGCTCGAAGCCGAGCTGCCGGATCGCCTCGAGGAACGGGAGCGACTCGATATCCCCCACCGTGCCGCCGATCTCGGTGATGACGATGTCCACGAGGGGATCGTCGAGCGAGAGGATGGCACGCTTGATCTCGTCGGTGATGTGCGGGATCACCTGGACGGTCTTCCCGAGGTAGTCCCCGCGGCGCTCCTTCTTGATCACCGTGTCGTAGATGCGGCCCGTCGTGTAGTTGCAGTCGCGCGTGATCACGGACCCGGTGAACCGCTCGTAATGCCCCAGGTCGAGGTCGGTCTCCGCCCCGTCCTCCGTCACGTACACCTCGCCATGCTGGTAGGGGCTCATCGTCCCGGGATCGACGTTGATGTACGGGTCCATCTTCTGGAGGCGGATCCGCAGGCCCCGCGCCTCGAGAAGCTTGCCGAGCGAGGCGCAGGTGAGCCCCTTCCCCAGCGAGGAGACGACGCCGCCGGTGACGAAGATGTGCTTGGTCATCTCGCCTTTCCGGCCCTCGCCACGAAACGCGCGTAATCCTCCGGAGTGTCGATGTTCACGCCCGCGTATTCTACCTTCGCCGCCTGAATAGGGTAGCCCGCTTCGAGCACGCGGAGCTGCTCGAGCCGTTCCAGCCGCTCGAGCCGCCCTTCCGGCAGGCGGACGAACGTCCCGAGGAATTCCCGGCGGAACCCGTAGATCCCGATGTGGCGCAGGTATCCGGCCCCCGCGGCGTCGGCCGCCTCGCGGACATGGGGGATCGCCGCGCGGGAAAAATAGAGCGCGCGCCCCCGGGCGTCGGTCACCACCTTCACCACCTGCGGCCGCGCGAGGTCCGCGGAATCGACGAGCGGCGCGACAGCGGTCGCCATCGGAACGTCGGGGTTCGCGACGAGCGCCGCGAGGACCGCCTCGATCACCGCGGCGGGGATCTCCGGCTCGTCCCCCTGGATATTGATCACGTAAGGCTCCGTCCGGCCACGCACCGCCTCGGCGACGCGGTCGGTCCCGGTCAGGCATCCGGCGCTTGTCATGACCGCCGTCCCGCCGAACCCGCGCACGGCCCGGGCGATCCGGTCGTCGTCGGTGGCCACGATCACGGCGGCGGCGCCCCTGACGGCGGCCGCCCGTTCGTGGACATGCTGGATCAGGTATTTCCCGGTTTCCTTGAGGAGGGGTTTTCCCGGAAGGCGCGTCGAGCCGTAGCGCGCGGGGATGACGATCACGCAGCCCGGGCCGTCCGGCGGGTTCACGAACGCGCATTTTAGATCCGGATCCCCGAATCCGGAATCCGAAACAAGCGGACGCCCCAAACCAGTTTGCACGTCTGCCGCATCGGGTTATCGTCATCCCGTGCGCCTGATCCGGGGAATTCTCGCCGCCGCCGCCGTCGCCGCCCTCTGGACATGGGCATACCGGGCCGGCGCGCGTTCCGGGAGCGGAACGGCCGTCCCCCCGCCCCTGGCGCTCCCGGCCGGGCGGCCGGACCTTCCGCCGCCTGACGCCCCGGGGGCCTGGCTCGCGCTCGCGATCCAGGCCCGCGCGCCGGAAGACGGGGTACGCGTGGTCCTCCCCTCGTTCGCGGCACGGCCGCGCCTGGCGGGGCCTGTCGGCGACCGGGCAGACCTGGAACGCGCGGCGAACGCCTGCTTCCGGAAACGACTGGACCGGGAGGCGATGCCCCGATGAAAGGAAAATGCCTTCCCGCGACCGCCCTGGCGCTCGTCGCGATCGCCCCCCTCGGATCCTGCTCGCGCGGACGCCCCGAGACGGCCCCGCCCCCCGCGCCGGAAGACCAGGGCCTTTACGGGCAGGCGATCGAGCTCCAGCGGAACGACTTCATCGGGGAGGCCGAGGCGGTCTGGCGGGCTCTCCTCGCGCGCTTCCCCGAGACCCCCCGCGCCCCGGAGGCGCTCTTCTGGCTGGGGCTCGACCAGCGCTCGCGCGGCGACGCGCGCGAGGCCCTGGCCACGTTCGGCCGCCTCGTGGCGCGCTTCCCGAACGGCCCGTTCGCGGACGCCGCGCTTTCGGGCGCGGCGGGGATCCACCTGGCCGCCGGATCCGACAGGGACGTCGCCCACGCGCGCGAGGAGCTGGAGCTTCTCGTCGCGCGCTTCCCCGGGAGCCCGTTCGCCCCGGAGGCCCGGATCGGGCTCGCCCGCATCGCCGAAGGGGACGGGCGCCTGGACGCGGCGGTGGCGCTCTACGACGGGATCCTCCGCGACCCGGCGACCCCGGAGCGGGACCGGACGGGGATCGCCGGGCGGATCGCGCGCATCGACGGGATGCGGGCCGTCTCCCCGGATGACGCGGCACGGATCCTCGCGGCGGAGTTTCGCCTCGTCCGGGGGCAGCCCGCCGAGGCCCTGAAGGCGCTCGAGGGGATCGCGGCGCGCCGGACCGGAAGCGTGCTGGAAGCCGAAGCGGCGTACGCGGAAGGGCTCGCCCGCGCCCTCTTGGGAGAGCGCGCTCCCGCGGAAGCGCTTTTCGCGCGGGCCGCGGGCGCGGCCGACCCTTCCCTGCGGGCCGACGCCGGACACGCCCGGGCCCTGCTGGGGCCTACCGCGGACTGATCCGGTAGCAGGTCCGGATGATCGCCGGAAGCTCCCGGAACGACCGGATGTCGTGGGCGGGCGGCGTCGCGCCGGATTCCCCGTCATGCCGCCCCCCGCGGCGGATCCGGACGGTGCGCATCCCGATCCGGTTCGGGGGATCCACGTCCATCCGCGGATCGTCCCCCACATAGAGGACCGTCTGCGGCGAAAGCCCGAGGCGCCGGCATGCGGTCAGGTACAGCTTCGGGTTGGGCTTCGAGATCCCGATCTGCTCCGAGATGAAGATCGCCCGGGGATCGAGATGGCCGATCACCCCGAGCCGGATGAGCTTCTCCGCCTGCTTCACGGCGAGGCCCGACGTCACGACGCCCAGAAGCAGCCGCCGCCGCGCCAGCGCCGCGAGGACGGGGATCACGTCCGGATACGGGACGAGCTCGCGGGATTTCGTCCGGTGGTACGCCACGACCGCCGCCGCGACGAGGATCGACGGATTCACCCCGCGGGTCGCGGACGCCGGGAGGCGCGAGAGGAGCTTCTCGTAGTGATGCTCGTAGTTCGACGAGAATTCGCTGATCACCTCGACGAGCTCCTCGTAGCAGCGCGCAGGGTCGATCTTGAGTCCCTGACGGATCATCGCGGCGATGCTGTTCTCCCGGGCCCGGCGGGCGAACGCCGTGGTCGAATAGAGCGTGTCGTCGATGTCGAAGAGGACGGCCGACAGGCGCGGCTTGGGCATGCGGCTATTCTAGCGGTTTCACTTCTGGAAGGGACGCCACCGGTAAGGCCCGGGTCCCGGCCATCCCGGTCCGCCTCCCTCCGGCGCGTGGGACTCCACGTGCCCGTCCAGGAAGAGCAGGTTCGTCGCCCCCGCGTGGCGCCGCGCCGCGAGGCTCCAGGTCCCCTTGGGGAGTTTCCGGATGCCCGGGTTGTCGGTCCGGCCGTCGAAGAGAAGGACCGTCGCCGCAGGGTGACGCGCCGCGGCGACCGGCAGGAACCATCGTCCCTCCTCCTCGAGCAGGGAATTCATCTTGTAGCTGCGCGCCTGCGGGTCGAACGGCTCCGCCGGACATCCGAAAAGCCGCTCGTCCCCCGCGATCGGCACCAAGACCACGTCCCATCCGCACCCGAACGGCGGCAGGGTGTCGCCGTTGTCCTCGTGCGGCAGGAACCCCCCGTACTGCGAGGCGTAGACGCCGAAGGCGTACCCCAACTGGCGCAGGTTGTTGGTGCAGGCGACGTTCACGGCACGGTTCCTCACCGACCAGGCGACCGGGCACAGGATCGCGGCAAGAAGCCCGATCACCGAGACGCAGACGAGAAGCTCAATGAGGGTGAAGCCGGAAAAGCAGGGGTGAGGGGTCAGGGGCAAGGGGTCAACGACGGCCTCTCTCGCCCCTCTCCCCTCCACCCTCTCCCCTGCCGTCAACGGCGCCCGAACTGCCGCTCTTCCTCCTCCTGGTTGTCTACGATCATGGCGCGGATCATGATCATGAGGCTGTTGCGCTCCTTCACGGTCACGTCCTGTCCGAAGAGGAAGTTCAGGAGCGGGATCTTCGAGATTCCCGGAAGCCCCGAGTACTGGTGGATCGAGGCGTAGGCGGTGAGACCGCCCAGCAGGATCGTCCCGTTGTCGGGAACCGTCACCGTGGTCCGGATCTGCCGGATCTCGAGCTCGGGCGCCTCGATGTAGACGGGACGCCCCCCCGAATCCTGGCTCTGTCCCTGCAGGGCGCTGGAAACGTCGATCTGCCGGAAATCGATCACCTCGGCCTGGGTGGGCTTCAGCTCCAGCGTGATGAACTTCCGGTCGGCCGAGACGACGGGACGCACCTCGAAGGAAGTCCCCTCGCGGATCGTCCCGATCTCGGGGTCGAGCGCGGCGCCCGAGAGGGCGCCCAGCTGGGCGTTCACGTCCTTGATGTACGCCTTCTCCTTGATCACGACCATGTAGGCGCGTTGCGTGTTGAACATCTTCAGGTGCGGCGCCTGGACGATCGACCCCTTGCGCGTCGAGTGGATCGCCCGCAGGATCATCGACACCTGCCAGTCGTTGATGTAGCTGAACTGGAGGAAGTTCGCCGCCGTGTCCAGGTTGTTCTGCCGGGTGGCGCCGCCGATCGGGAAGTTGTTCCCGAGGTAGGTGTTGTACCCCGAGCCGAACCGGACGTCCCCCTTCTTGCCGGCCTCGTTCAGGACGCCGGAGCTGGGGGCGCCGCCGATCGCGACCTGGCGCCCGGGAAGCCCCTGCCAGGTGATCCCGAGGTTGTCCGCCAGGTCGTTCTGGACCCGCAGGAACCGGGCCTGGACGTCCACCAGCAGGCTCTGCTGGCTGCGCAAGCCCTCCAGGACCTCGGTCACGCGGGCCTGGAGCTCCGCCGGCGCCTTCACGCCGATCTGCTGGGTTTCCTCGACCGCCGTGACCTCGCCGCCCGCTTCCTCGATCTCGGAGACGTGCTTCGTGATGATCTCGACGATCTTCTCGAGGTCGAGCCCCTCCTCGTCGGTCTCTTCCTCCTCACCCTCAAGCCCGCCGGTCGAGCTCGTCGCGAACCCCGTCGAGGGGGCGCTGAAGTTGAGGGGCTTTACCAGGAGGTCCTTCACGTCGAGGAACCGCGTCTGCACGTCGCCCCGTACCCCTTCCGGGTTCGAGATGAAGACGCCGCCGTACTTGAGGGTCCACTTGAGGCCCAGGGCGTCCGTGAGCTCCGTCAGCTTCTGGTCGAGCGGGATCGTCCCCAGGTCGTCCTTGAACTGGGTGATCTGGACGTCCTTGTGCTCGTTCTCGATCTTCGGGTCGAGCTTCACCTGGATCCCCATGTCCTTGGCGAACTCCCCGAGGATCAGCTCCACCGTCGTCCCGCTGTAATCGAAGGGACGGCCGGCCGGCAGGCTCAAGCGCTCGCGGAGCGCCTTCTTCCAGGGGACTTCCTCGACGAGCTGCCCCTGGCCCCTCGACTCGCGGTACGCCCGGACCGACATCCAGTTTTCGGGGAACGCCACGCTCGTGTCCGGATCGAAGGGCCTCCGGATCTCTTCCATGTAGTGTTCCATCTGGCGCATGGCGTGGTTCTGCTCGACGCGGTTGCGCTTGCCGCGCTTGTCGGAATCGGCCGCGCGCGCGCGCCGCTTGAGATCGGCGGCCTCGAGGTTCGCCGGCTCGTCGCGCAGGACCTGCTCCGCCAGACGGACGGCGTACTCGAACTCCTGGTTGTCGTACGCCTCCTCGGCGTCGGAAAGCATCTTCTCGATCCGCTGGCGGGCGAGCTTGAGCTGCTCCGACTCGGCCTGCTGGATGAGCCGGCGGGCCTCGTCCTGCTTGCGCTTCTCCTCCTCGGCGCGCGTCTTCTCGTGGGAAGCGCGGGCCTCTTTCAGGGCCGCCTCCACCCGCTGGAGCTTGGCATCGCGGTTCGGGACCTCCACCGGCAGGAACCGGACCTGGTCGCGCACCTTCTCGTAGACCTGGATCGCGCGCTCGAAACGCCCCTCCTTCACGGCGCGGTCCCCGTCCTCCAGCCCCTTGTCGACCTCGAAGAGCTGCATGTCGAGCTGCGCCCCGTGGCGCCTGCGGAGGTCGTCGAGGGCGTTGGCGAACCGGTCGTTGGAGACGTCCAGGACCGCGTTCACGCGCCGCAGGTAGTTGGGGGCGTCGGCATGCCCGAGCGTCGTCGCCTTCTGGAACTCGGACTGCGCCTGGATGAGGCGCCCCTCCCGGTAATGCTCCATCCCGGTCTCGTAATGGATCTGCGCGCGGAGGGCCTTCTCCTCCTCGGCGGCGGCGCGTTTCTCGCGGGTCTGGTCGAGGCGCTCCTTCCACCGTTCGGCGTCGCCGGCGGGGGCCTCTTCCGCGATCACGCGCCCGCCCCCCGCGACCAGGAACACCGCCCCCGCAACCAGCCACGCCTTCCGACGCTCGCCCATGTTGACGCCTCCCTTGACTCCGCTCACCGCAGGGGACTCTCTTCCTTGTCCTTTTTCAGTTTCTCTTCGGCTTTCTTGCGTTCGCTCTGGATCTTGTCGCGCTGCCGCTCCAGATCCCTCTTCAGGGTCTTCGCCTGCGCCT
This sequence comes from uncultured Planctomycetales bacterium, assembly GCA_964455625.1. Classification (GTDB taxonomy): domain Bacteria; phylum Planctomycetota; class SBBH01; order SBBH01; family SBBH01; genus SBBH01. Next base: position 103,844 of record CAYVXZ010000007.1, read on the forward strand.
GGAGATCGCCCGACATCTTCTTCTCGGCCGCGGCGGCCTTCCCGATAAACTCGCCCGTTTTCGCGCTCGCGTCGTCGAACTTGTCGGCACCGATCAGCTTGTTGATCTCCTTGAGCCCCGCCTGGATCGCCTTGATCTCCTCCCGCCAGCCCGCCTCGACGGAGGGCTCGACGCCCTTCTCCATCCCCTGGGTGGCCGCCGGGGCGGCCCCCGGCGGGGTCCCTTCAAAGACGGCGATATCAGCCCGGGCGGACACCTTGGGACGCACGAGGCGGTAGACCGTCTCGGCCTTGAGGACGTCGTCGTAGCTCGAGCCGGCGACAATCCCCTTGACGCGCAATTCCTTCCTGGACGACCAGATGCTGGCGATCCGGACCCCGGTCCCCTTGACGAGCGCACCCTTCGCGTAGGCGCCGATCTCCTGCTCCGGGTCCAGCTGGATGTTCTTGTGGGTCTGCCACTCGCGCTTCCCGGTGTCCCAGGTCCAGACCGTGAGCAGCGCCTTCGCTCCGGAGGCCGGGAACGACTCGCACCGGAACATCACCGTGTAGGGAACGTCGATGGAGCGCGGGGTGGTCGGCGCCGTCACGCGGGCATCGGGCTTCCCGGGAACGGCGAACGCCTCGACCTGGTCGGCGGAGGCTTCCACGTCGCGTCCCAGCACCGCCCGGACCCGGTAGTGGTAGGTCTTTCCCGGCTCGATCGCCGGATCGGTGTCGTCGAAGCTCGTCCCGTCGACCGGTGCGGGACTGGCCAGGACCCACTGCCCGGAGACCAGGTTCCCCTCGCAGCGCTCCACGAGGTATCGGACCTTGTCGAACGGCTGGGGCAGGACGGACGCCGGTTCCCAGCTCACCCGGACGTGCCCGAGCTTCAGGGGGTCGATTTCCGAAACGTCCGACAGGCGGGGGAGATCCCGCAGCTTCGACTTCTCACGGATCTTCAGCACCTTCAGGATCCCCGTCGCCGCCAGCGAGTTGGCGTTCTGCCGTTCGATCGAGAACCGCCCCTCCCAGTCTCCGGAGCTGGGCGGCAGGAGCTTCGCCGTGAAGGTCACGACCGCCCCGCTCGTCTTCGCCGTGACGACGTCGGTGGCCTTCCCCGACTTGTCCTCGATCGTCAGTTTCCCGATCCGGAACGATTCCATCGCCTCCGTGAAGTCGTGCGCCAGATCGTGCCCTTCCTTGAATTCCAGCACGCCGACATCGGTATACCCGCCGCGATCGACCAGCTTGTTCAGATCCTTCCCCTGGGGAAAACGCAGGTCCGGGACCGACCACCGGAAGTCGTCCGGTTTCGGCCGGGTCGGATCCGGCACCGGAGGCGAGAACTCGCGCATCTTCGCGTCCGCGACGCTCTTGGTGAAATCGCCGAGATCGGACACCTTCCCCGCGACGTCCGGGATCACGAGGCCTGAACCGCCCAGGGCCACCAGGAAGAAGACGAACGCCGCGGCAAGGCCGATCTTCTCGCCGTGCTCCGAAAACAGCGCCCCGAGCTTCTCCAGGATCGGCTTCATCCGTTCGGACCTCCGGGCCGGTATTCCGCCAGGGGGGCAATCTCCCAATCCCACAGTTCAAGGTCCATCGTCACCCGGACGCGCGTTCCGTGCCCGCCCGCGGCGGATTTCGCGGGAACGTTCGGCTTCTTCCCGCCACCCCCGCCACCGCCGCCGCCGAGAGGATCCGCCTCGAACGTCCCGACCGCGCCCCGCGCGCTGTACTCCACCCGCAGGCGGTCGCGGAAACGGAACGCCCCGACGGACTTCCCCTTCTCCGGGTTCAGGACGGTCTCCAGGAGCCCGGGAACGCCCGAGAAATCGACCGACAGCTCCGCCTTGAACGGAAGCGTCCGGTAGAAAGGGGTTTCGCGGACGCCGTCCGTCGGACCTTTCCCCGAGGCGCCTCCCCCCCGAGGCGCCTCCCGCAGGGTGAAATCGATCGATTCGATCTGCACGCGCGCGGCCGGATCGACCGTTTCCACAAGCGCCACGAAGCGATATGCGGCCCAATACGCCTTCTGCGCCTCCAGGATCGAGGCGCTGACATCCGGCCCCTCGACCGCCGGAAGCTTCAGGGCGTCCGCCGGCATCCGGGCCTTCTTCTCGAGGATCTTCCGGGCGGTCGCATAGGCCGCGCGGAACCCGCTCTCCTCGAACGCCCCTTTCGGGATCTTGTGCTGGCGGTTCCGGATCGCCCAGTGCTCCGTGGCGCGGGCGACGTCGATCTCCAACCCCTTCGGAAGGACGGCCCCCTTGGCGCGGTAGTCGGCGGTGAGGGCGTTCTGGAAGTAGACGTCTTCGTACTCCTCCTCTTCCCGGGCCAGCCGGGCCTGGACCGCCTGGAAGTCCTTCTCGTAGTCCGCCTGGAGATCCTTCCAGTACTGGATCTCGCGGTCCGAGGGGATCGGCGCGCCGGAACGCGCCTTGATGCGCCCGTTCGTCGCGTCGAACCTGTCCGCATGGTCGGACGCCTCGGAGAGAGACGACCAGATCTCCCACCCGCCCACGCCCAGGAGCAGGGCAAGGACGATCCCGGTGCCGACCCAGAAGAAGTTCTCCTTGATCGCCCCCAGGTTCATTTTCTCGCCTCCTTGAGCGGGACGACGAGCCAGGAGACCTTGAAATAGTCGTTTGCCTTGTCCTTCGTCTTGTCCCAGTCGCGTGTCAAGGGTTCCCGACCGGTCGCGTCCACCGCTTTCTGGAGCGACTCGACGTCCTCGGGGGTCAGGATCCCGGCCGCGACCATCTTGTCGCAACCCCGCGTGCAGTCGAAGGCGGGGATTTTCGAGACCGGGTTGATGATGTTCTGCGAGATCCAGGTGAACGTGGAATCCTGCGATCCCTGGTCGCTGGTGTTCGCGGAGAGCGTCACGCGGATCAGGCGGCGGGGCAGTTCCGCCGGAAAGTCAGGCTTGGCGGCGCGGGGGTGGTCCAGCATGTCAAGCTCCAGCCCGTCGATCCAGACCTCGCCCGGTTTCAGGATCCCGATGACCTCGCGAAGGATCTTCAGGTACTGCTCGTGCGGCAGGGTGGTCTGCTTGTCGAGGAGGATCTCCTCGAGGATCTGCCGCTCGATCCGGTCGACGAACTTGTAGCTGGTGTCCTCGTTGTTGCGGACCTCGCCGATCATCTGGTCCTGCGTCGCGAGATCCCCCACGAGCGCCGTGGCCTTCGTCCCCTCGGCCAGCGCCGTCCGGCCAACGTTCACGACCTTGAGGTAGAAGAAGAAGACCGCCAGGAAGACGAGGAGCGAGGCCGCGAGCGCGAAGGGCTTCCTCTCGGAAGAACGTTTCGCGCGCATCACCTCGGGCGGGACGAGATTCAGCTTGAGGCGCCCCAGCCCCAGCCCCTGGAGCGCGAGCCCCAGGGGGACACCCAGCCGGTCGACGTTCTTCGCCAGTTCCCCGGCATTGACGGCCGGACCGGTCTGGATCCCCTCGAGCGCCGAGAGGCGCGCGACCGGAACCTGGATCCCCTCGGCGACCGCCTCGGTGAGCCCCTTCAGGAGGAACCCGCGTCCGAAGACGAGGCACTTCGAGAAGCGGGCATCCTGCCGCTGGGACTTGAAGAACCCCAGCGACATCTGGATCTCCCGCAGCACTCCCGCGATCGCCGGCTTCATCATCCCGAGGAGCTTCTCCGCCTGCTTGGAATGGGCCGCCTCGCGCTTGAGCTTCTCCGCCTCCTTGAACGCGATCTGGAGCCGCTCCTGGAGCTTCTTCGTGATCGCCGTGCCGCCGGTGGGAAGGTTCCGGAGCCAGAAGCGGTCCGGCTGGACGATCACCAGGTCCGCCGCGTCCGCCCCCATGTCGACGGCCACCACCGCGCCGTCGATCTTGTGGCCGAAGCTCAAGTAGTTGAAAAGCGCGAGATTCCCGCCCTGCACGATGGACGGGCGGATCCCCGCCTGGTACAGGAGCCCCATCTTCTCCTGCACGATCTCGCGCCTGATCGCGAAGATCCCGACCTCCACGTCCTCGCCGGGCGGCGTCTCCTCCTGGGTGGGCTGGAACCCCCAGACCACGTCGTCGATCGGAAAGGGGATCTGCTGGCGCGACTCGTACTTGACGATCTCGGGGATCCGCTTCTTCTCGACCGGCGGAAGCTTAATGAACTTCGAGAAGACGCCGCGCCCCGGAACGGCGACCGCGACGACGTCCCCGGCGCGGACCTTGCGGCTCCTGACGAATTCCTGCAGGGCCGCCTGGGCGGCGGCGAGCCGCCCCTCGTCGGAGTCCTCGACGCCCGGATAGTCGATGAGCGCCCAGTCGACGAGGACGGGCGCGTCCCCCTCAAGGGACAGCTTCACCGCCTTCAGCGAGGCGGTCCCGATCTCGATCCCCCATGCCTGTTTCTTTCCGAACATAGCTAAGCGTTGAGCAGGACGATCTTACGGCCCGGTCCCCCCCTGCCGTCAACCGCCAATCAGGAAATCAGTCCTTCACCGCCTCGGCCATCCACTCCCAGGCATCCTCGCGTTCCACCTCCACGTCGGCGGCCGTCTCGACGACCCCCGCCATCCCCAGGTAGCGCATCTTGATGAAATGGAGGCGGCAGAGCCGCTGATCGAACGTCGCCCCCTGGCATCCCCGCGCCGTGCAGCGGTTGGCCGCCCCCACGGGCCGATCGGCCCCGGACGCGTCGGTCGCAGACGACCACCGCCGGGTGACCTCCTTCCCGCCGCCGCACGAGGCAACGCCACGCCGCCGGACGCAGGTTCCGACCGCCCCGTGCCGCTTCACCTGGTAGTAATGCTTGATGCAATACCCCTTCGCCAGAACGGCCGAAGGACATCCCGGAACCTGGCAGACTTTCCTCACCTGCACGTTCGAGATCACCATGACTCTCCTCCCTTCCCGCTCCCGCCCGCACCCAAGGCCGACAGGACACCCCGCGTCAGTGGATCCACCGGAACCGGATCGTCGGATGATTCGGAGAACGACACGGGAACCTCGCGCGGCGAAAGCCCCCGGGCCGCGCACCAGTCGGCCAGCACCCGGTCCCGGCCGTGCGCCACGAGCCCTTCGGCCGATGCCAGACGCATGTCGAGATCCTCCCCGTCGGACAGGAAAAGCGTCTCCAGCCGTTCGGCGGACGACGGCGACCGGCAGGACGAGAGCGCCCGGACCCCGCACAGGCGGACCGCCTTGCGGTCGTCGGCAAGAAGCTTCAGGGCCGCCTTCTCCGCCAGGGGCGTCCCCGTCCGCGCCTCGCTCACGAGGCGCGCCACGACCGGGCCCCCCAGGGCCGACTCCAGCGCCGACTCGAGGGCGTCGGCGACGCGTGGGGACGGCTCCTCCAGATAGACGGGAAGCCATTCGGCGACCGGTATCGCCCCGCGCCCCCGGTCCGCCGTCCGGATGGCAAGCGCCCGGGCCGCCAGGAACCGGTCATCCTCCGAAAGTCGCGCGAACGACGTCGCCGTGGTCGGAGGGACGACCGGCGAGGCCCCCCCCTGACACCCGGCCACCGCCAGGATCAAGGACAAGGAAAGGAAAGGATGACGAAGCATTGCGGACATCATCGACAGATATAAGCAACCACCGTACCAGACAATTTATTTATAGATAACACATCATCTTTATATAAATAAGTTAAAAAATAGAAATAGGAACAGCACCTTCAAATGTCGTCTTTTTGTTTACACAAACCGGAATATCGACCCCTTTCAGTTTACGATCCCCCTTGCCTTCTACCTCCACCAGGGGTATAGCACTTCCGTGGCGATCCAGAATCCCGCCGCCGAGATCGACAGCCGGTATCACATCGAAGCAAAGCTCGGCCAAGGAGCCTCGGGCGTCGTCTACCGGGTCTTCGACAACAAGCTGAAACGCCGATCGGCGATCAAGCTCCTCAAGACCGATTCCACCCTCAAGGACAGCACCCAGCGGTTCGAGCGCGAGTTCCACGCCATCAGCCGCCTCAAGCACCCGAACATCATCGCCGTCCACGAGCTGGCCAAGAACTACTTCACCATGGAATACGTGGAGGGGACTCCGCTCAACCCGCAGGACCGCCGGGATATCCACACGATCATCCTCATCGCGATCGAGATCTGCCGGGCCCTCCGCTACATCCACTCGCAGGGGATCATCCACGGGGACCTGAAGCCGGCCCACATCCTGTTGACCCCGTCGGGCGAGGTGCGGCTCATCGACTTCGGCCTCTCGCGCGAGTTCAACCCGGCCGCCCCGTTCGAGGATCCGCGCGTCACAGCCTCCGGGACGCTCGAGTACATGGCCCCCGAGCTCGCCAAGGGGATCGGGATCGACCCGCGGGCCGACCTCTACTCGCTGGGCGTCCTCCTCTACGAGCTCTGCACGGGACGCCCCCCGTTCTCCGACCGGGATCCGATGGCCCTCATCATGAAGCAGATCGAGGCGGCCCCCACGCCCCCGCGGACCTACAACGCGCAGATCCCGCGCGACCTCGAGAAGCTGATCCTGAAGCTCCTTGCCAAGGACGCCAGCGCCCGGTGCCAGTCGGCCGACGAGGTCCTGTCGATCCTGACCCAGCAGATCGGCCGGCGCGAGATCCAGGAGAGCCGCGTCGAACGGGGAAGCCGGCATCTCCTGCTCCCCCGGTTCGTCGGGCGCGCACGCGAGATGGCGGCGCTCGAGAGCCTCTTCCAGAAGACCGTCCGGGGCGAGGGAGCCGTCGCGCTCGTCCACGGCGAGCGGGGCGCGGGGTGCAGCCGCCTCGCCGGCGAGTTCGGGGCGTCGCACTTCTTCGGCGGATCGATCGCCGTCCACGCGATCTGCGACCCGACTCCCGCCCGTCCGTACGCCCCGTTCGCGGCCGTGGCGGAGCTCGGCTGGGCGCTTCTCGAGAAGCGCGCCCGGTCGGAGGGTGCCACGCGCCAGGCGATGGCGCACGCGGGCGGCCTCAAGCGCCTGTCGTCGGCGCTGGCGAAGAAGGAATCCCTGAAGGCGGTGCGCGCGCCCCTCTTCGCGGACGCCCGGCGCCTGGCGGAGGACCTGGGCGGGCTCCTCTCGGTCCTCGCGCAGATCGAGCCGGTCCTCGTGATCCTGGAGGACGTCCACTGGATGGACCGCCTCTCCTGCCAGCTTCTCGAGCGGCTCGCCCGGGTGATCGCCCCGAACCGGGTGTTCCTGTGCCTGACGGCGAAGGACCCCCTGAAGGGAGAGGTCACCCCCTTCCACGAGCTGATGCCGCACCTCATGAAGCTCCCCCACTGGCATGACCTCCCCCTCCTTCCCCTGGCGAGCCCGGAGATCGTCCTGATCGCGGCGTCGATGCTGGGCCGCGCCTCCCTGGACGACCCGCTGCCGGCGAAGATCGTCGCCGCCGCGCGGGGGAACCCGCTCGTCGCCCAGGAGACGATGAAGGCGCTCGCGGAACAGGGGATCCTCTACAAGAAAGGCGGCGCCTGGCACGTCGACGCGGGCTCGATCGAGCGCGTGAAGCCCTCGGAAGAGCTCGAGAACTGGCTCTTCGAGAAGGCGCACCACCTGGACGAGGCGCACGCGACGGTGCTCGCGGCCGCCTGCCTGATCGGGCGGCGGATCACCTTCGACCTCCTCCATGCCGTCACGGAGACCGACCGCACCACGCTCTACACGATCGCGTCGAACCTCGTCCACGAGCGGATCCTCTCGGAGACGGAGATCAACCGGGAACGGGTCTATGCGGTCGCCAGCGACCGCCTCCGGAAGGCCGTCTACAAGGATCTCGATGACGGGGTGCGCCGCAAGTGGCACGGCCGCGCGGCGGAGCTCCTGCGCGACGAGGAAAAGGCGGGCGAGGACCCCCCCATCGAGGAGATCGCACACCACTTCCAGAACAGCCGGACCCCCGAGGAGGCGCTTCCCTACCTCCTGCGTTGCGCCGAGCGGGCGGCCGGGCTCCTTGCCTTCCAGCAGGCGATCGACTGGTTCGCGACGGCGCTCGCCATCGGCGACCAGGCCCGCCGGCACCGGGACGCGCCCGGGATCCTCGTCCGGATGGGCGAGCTGTGGCTCGAGCAGGACAACCGCGTCGAGGCCCGCCGGCACCTCGTCGAGGCGCTCGAGCGCTGCCGCCGGGATCCGGCGGAGACGCGCCTGCTCGCGGCCCGGGCCCAGATGCGCCTCGCCGAGGCGTCCCTGCGCGACCGGATGCCGGAAGACGCCGCGCGTCACGTCGAGCGCGCCCGCGCCCTCTACCAGCAGACGGGCGACGCCGAGGGGTTGGTGCAGGCGATCCTGCAGGAGTCGCGCATCCTCCAGGCGAAGGACGACCTGACCCCCGCCCTCGACGCCGCGTCGCGCGCCGAGGCCGAGGCGGAAAGGCTGGAGTCGCCGCTCCTGGCGGCCGAGGCCGCGCTCCTCAAGGGGCAGGTGCTTGACACCCTCGGGCGCTCGAGCGAGGCGGCGGAGCCCCTGGCGAAAGCCGAGCGCCTCTACGCGTCGCTCGAGCAGGCCGAGGGAGGGTTCCAGGCACGCGTCGGCCAGGTGCGGGCGTTCGCGAGCCTGGGACAGGTCGAGGAGGCGCAAGCGGCCGTCGACCGGGTCCGGGCCGACATCGACAACATGCGTCCCCCCCTGCGCGCGCGGGGGTACCTGGCGCTGGCGCAGCTCGAGAGCCGGGCCTGGCAGCTGGGGGCGGCCGACCAGATGTTCGACCGGGCGATGCGGGTCGCCGAAGAATCGGACGATCCGGGGCTCGCCGCCGAGGTCCAGCGCGAGAAGGCCCGGGCGTACCTCGCCCAGGCCCAGATGGTCTCTGGCGGACGGCGGCGCGACGCCCTGCGTCTCTTCAAGCAGTCGTCCGAGACGTTCGCCCGGGCGGGGATGGCCGCCTCGCGCCTCCAGGTCGAGGCGGAACAGAAGGAGGCCGAGCGCGCCTTCCTCGAGGGGGACGCCGAGGGCCTGAAGCGCGAGCGCGACGACCTCCGGTTCCTCCAGCAGTTGAGCGCGACGGTGAACTCGGAGCTCGACCTCGAGCGCCTGCTGAACCTCATCATGGACATGGTGGTCGAGGTGGTTCGCGCCGAACGCGGCTTCCTGATCCTCGCCGAGGACCGGCCCGACGCGGCCGTCGGCGAGACGCCGCTCCTGCGGATCGCGGTCGCCCGGAACATCGACCAGGAGATCGTCGACCGCCCCGAGTTCAAGATCTCGAACACCATCGCCCAGCGCGTGATCGAGCGCAAGGAGCCGATCCTGACCCGCGACGCCCAGACCGACGAGCGGTTCCGGAGCAAGATCTCGGTCCTGAACCTGAAGCTCCGGTCGATCCTCTGCGTCCCGCTCCTCTCCAAGCAGAAGGTGATCGGCGCCGTCTACGTCGACAACCGGTTCGTCTCGGAGCGGTTCAACGAGGACAACCTGCGGCTCCTCGTGGCGTTCGCCGACCAGGCGGCGATCGCGATCGAGAACGCGCGGCTCTACCGCGACAACCTCCAGCGGCGGATCGCGCTCGAGGAGGCGAACCGCTCGATCCGGGTCCTGAACGAGCAGCTCGAGGCGAAGATGCACGCCCAAGGAAAGGAGCTCGCGCAAGTGAAGGAGGTCCTCGCCTCGAGCCAGCGGGAGCTGGCGCAGTCGGGGTACCACGCGATGATCGGGAAGTCCGACGCGATCCGGAAGGTGTTCCGCCAGCTCGAGCGCCTGAAGGACACGGAGGTGACCGTCCTCCTCCAGGGAGAAAGCGGCACGGGAAAGGAGCTCGTCGCCCACCAGATCCACGTGGCGAGCCCCCGCAAGGACAAGCGGTTCGTCTCGGAGAACTGCGCGGCGATCGCGCCGTCGCTTCTCGAAAGCGAGCTCTTCGGCCACGTGAAGGGGGCGTTCACCGGGGCCGCGAAGGACAAGAAGGGGCTCTTCGAGACGGCCCACAAGGGGACGCTCTTCCTCGACGAGATCGGCGAGATGAGCCTCGAGATGCAGGCGAAGCTCCTGCGGGTCCTGGAAAACGGCGAGCTGCGCCCCGTCGGCGGGACCGCCCCGGTCACCGTCGACGTCCGGATCATCGCCGCCACCAACCGCGACCTCGAGAAGCGCGTCGCGGAAGGGAAGTTCCGCCAGGACCTCTTCTACCGCCTCGACGTCGTCCGGATCGACCTGCCGCCGCTGCGCCAGCGGAAGGACGACATCCCCCTTCTCCTCGAGCACTTCCTCAAGGAGGGGGCCGCCAAGAGCGGGCTTCCCGTCCGCCGGATCGCGCCGGGGGCGCTGCGGGTCCTGATGGATCACCCCTGGCCGGGGAACGTGCGGGAGCTGAAAAGCGTCGCTGAACGGCTCATGCTGCTCGCGGCGAGCGAGACGGTGGAGGCGGCCGACGCGGCGTCGGTCCTGGGGGCCGCCCCCGCCGGACCCGCCGCCTCCGCGCGCGCCTGGAGCGCGTCCTACAAGGAGGCGCGCCGGCAGGTCCTCGACGACTTCAACCGCGACTATCTGACGCAGGCGCTCGACCGCCAGGGCGGCAACGTCAGCGCCGCCGCCCGCGAGATCGGGATCGAGCGCCAGTACCTCCACAAGATCATCAAGGCGCTGGGGCTCGCCGGGCATGCCCCCGCCGGGGCGGACGCCGCGGAATCGCCCGACGACGACCTCGAGGAAAAGGCCGGGGCGTAATCCGGCCCCCCCTGACGCCCCGGAGCTTCCGGCGCGTCTTCCAGGCGCACACCCGCCGGCAGATCAGGACCTGCCGCGCCTGACGCGGCCGCCTATCGGGAGAACTTCCGCAGGAACCGCTCGTTCCCGACGCGCTTGGTGAGTCCCTGCGCGTCGAAGTGTTCGAGGAGCGGGATCACGAACTTCCGTGACGTCTTGAGCTGGTCGCGGAAGGCGCCCGACTCGACCTTCCCCTGGGCCTCCGCGGCCCTGACGAGCAGATCCTTCGCGCGGTCGACCGCCTCCCGATGGAAGAAGATCCCCTCCCCGACGCGCACCAGGACCCCCTTCTGGAGAAGCAGGTTCACCGCCTCGCGGCCGTCCTTCGGCGTCATCCCGGCCGCGGCGATCGCCTCCTCCGGGGCGGGAGGCGCGTACCCTCCTTCCCGGAATTTCCCCTCGAGAACCGCGGCCTTCCCGGAGGTCTCGCCCGTCAGCTTCGCCTCGTGACCAGCCAGGGCCAGGCGCCCCCCCTCCGCCTCGCGCAGGCGTCCCGACGCCACCGCCGCCGCCGCGACCGCGCTGAAAAAATCGAGGTCGAGCCGCGCCTGCTCCCGCAGGACCGCCTTCTCGATCCCCACCTGGGCGGGGTTCGCCTTGTGGAAGGCCGAGACGGCGGCGGCGGCCGCTTCCAGCGCCTGCTTCCAGAGCGCGGCGGAGACCCATTTCTTGCCGACCGTGAAGGCGGCCTTCTGCGCGGCAAGCGCCGCGAGGTCCCTCTCGGCCGGAGCGGACTCCACCACCGCCTCTCGACAGAGCGCGGCGAGGTCCATCGGCTGGGTCGCCGCCTCGAGCACCGCCTGGATCCGCTTCTTCGGATCCGCCAGGGTCGATGCCGCCTGCGCGAGACGCGTCTCGATATCCGGGCGCGAGCGCCGCAGCCGCCGGTCGGAGATCCCCACGACGACCCCCCCGCCCAGCGTGACGAGCGGCGACTCGAGGCGCAGGACGAACCGGTCGCCCGGGATCGCGACGATGGGACTCTCCAGGCGCAGCTGGACGAACGACTCCTCTCCGGGCGAGAGCGCCTTCTTCCCCACGAGCGCCAGATGTCCCGTCACCTCGGCCGTCCCGACGAGGAGCCTCACAGACGCGAGGTCCGTGAGGGTCTTGAGCGGCCCGCCCCCGGTGAAGCGGAGCCGCGCCTCCAGTCGCGTCACGCCATGCAGGTACCCCGGCGTCGCGACGACGTCGCCGCGCGCCACCTCCTCGTGGCCGATCTCGGTGAGGTTCATGGAGATCGAGTGCCCCGCCTCGGCCACGTCCGCCGCCTGGCCGTACGCCTGGATCCCGCGGACCCGGCCCGTCTTCCCGGTCGGGACCACCTCGACGAGGTCCCCCACCTTCACCCTTCCGGAAAACGGGATCCCTGTCACGATCGTCCCGAACCCCTTCCGCACGAAGACGCGCTGGACGGGAAGCCGGAAGATCCCGGAAACGTCCTTCGGCGGCGCGGCGGCGATCGCGGCGCGCAGGGCGGCCTTCAGCTCCGTGATCCCCTGCCCCGTCGGCGCCGCCACGCGGACGATCGGGGCCCCCTCGAGAAACGTTCCCGCCAGGACGCCGCGGATATCCTCCTCGGCGAGGTCCGCCCCCTCGGGCCCTGCCACGTCCACCTTGGTGAGCGCGACGACGCCGGTCCGGACACCCAGGATCCCGAGGATCGCCAGGTGCTCGCGCGTCTGCGGCATCACGCCGTCGTCGGCCGCCACGACGAGGAGCACGAGGTCGATCCCCGTCGCCCCCGCCACCATGTTCCGGACGAACCGCTCGTGCCCGGGGACGTCCACCAGGCCCGCGACGAGGTCCGGCTCCACGAAGAGCGGCGCGAACCCGATATCGATCGACATCCCGCGCGCGCGCTCCTCGGGATGGCGCGAGGGGTCGATCCCGGTGAGCGCCTTCACAAGGGTTGTCTTCCCGTGGTCGATGTGGCCGGCGGTGCCGATCATGACGCGGCGCATCGAAGGAAGAATACAGGAGTCAGGAGACAGGAGTCAGAAGGAAAAGGAGACCCCTATAATGACCCCATGCGGAACGTCATCCTGGCAATCGCGGCGGTCGCGGCCTTCCCTGCGGCGGCGGCGGAACACGCCACCGTCGAGGCGGCGTTCGCGGCGGCGGCGCAGTCGGGAAGGCCTGTCGTCGTCTGGGCGTTCGAGATGACGCCCGAAGAGCGGACCGCCGTCCTGAAGACCCCGTGGGGACAGCCGGAGATCCAGGAGCTGATCCGGAAGGAGTTCGAGTATGCCTCCCTGAAGACGGCCGACCACATCCCCCTCTGCCAGCACCTCGTCATCGGTTCCCAGGCGGGGGCCATTCTGGGCTCCCGGGGCGGATGGATGGGGAACGTCTTCCTGGGCGTCGGGAGCGACGTCGCGACGGTGCGCGCCTCCTTGCTCGACCGGATCCCTGCCGCGCGCGCGGACGACGCGGAATACGCCGAGCGCGTGAAGGCGTTCCTCGAGGGAAGGGACCCGCTGGCCGGTCCGGAAAGCCCGGCCGGGAAGGACGTCCCGCCTGAAGACGAGGAAGGAGGCCTGGGAAGCGCCCTCCTGACACGCCCGGCCGGACGCGGCGCCAGGACCGACCCGGCCCTCCTGATCCGGGAATGCGTCGACCGGTTCCAGCTTGCGGACGCCCGGACCGTGGCCGACAAGGCCGTGGAACGGGGGACTCTCTCCCGGACCGCGGCGAATCTCGCCATGGCCCGGGGGCTCTGCAACACGGAGCGGTTCGCCGAGGCGCAGGAGACCCTGTCCGGAATCCTCAAGGACAGGAAGCTGGACGCCGAGACGCGCGGCGAGGCGACGCTGTGGCTGGCGAAGACCCTCTTTTTCAAGGCCGGAAACGATCCGGCGTTCGACCTCCTCGACCGCTACGCCGCGGACAAGAAAAACCCCGAGACGTGGCGCAAGAAGGCATTCGACCTCCGCAAGGCTCTCTCCGGCCCCATGGCGCGGGACCTGGGCATAGTGCACATCGCCGGACGATGACGACCCTCGCCCTTCCGCTCGGGGATCCGGCCGGGATCGGGCCGGAGGTGGCCGTCAAGGCGGCTACCGACTGGCTCGGCGGGAGCGCCCGCGGCCCCGAAGAAGACCGTCTCGTCCTCGTGGGACACCGCGGGCTCTTCCAGGAAGCCTGCCGGAAACTGGGCGTCGATCTCTCTCCCGAGAAGGTCGAGAAGGCCCGCGCCGGAAAGAGGCTCCCGGCGGTATCGCTCCTCGACAAGTCGCCGCCCGGGTTCGACCCCGGGGGGCTTCCGGCGGGCCCGTCGAAAGAGGGAGGCGAGGCGGCTTTCACGTGGCTTTCGACCGCCATCAACCTGGCCCTGCGCCGGCAGGTCCAGGGGATCGTCACCGCCCCCCTTTCCAAGCACGCCCTGCACCTGGCCGGCCACGACTACCCGGGCCAGACCGAGATCCTCGAGGAGAAATCACGGGCCGAGCACGCCGTGATGATGCTCGTGGGGGGCGGCCTGCGCGTGGCGCTCGTCACGACCCACATGGCGATCGCGGACGCCATCGGGCGCGTGACCGCGGACCGCGTCATGAAAACGATCCAGGTCACGGCGAAGGACCTGCGGGAACGGTTCGGGATCCCCGATCCCCGGATCAGTGTCTGCGGCCTCAACCCCCACGCCGGGGAATCGGGCGACTTCGGACGCCAGGATCTCGACGTGATCGCCCCCTGCGTGAAACGGTTCCAGGACCTGGGGCTCGCCGTCACGGGACCCTGGCCGGCCGACACGCTGTTCCCGAAGGCCGCCAAGGGAGCGTTCGACGCCGTCGTCGCCATGTACCACGACCAGGGAATGATCCCGGTGAAGCTCGCCTCCTTCGGCCAGGGCGTGAACGTCACCCTGGGGCTCCCGTTCGTCCGGACCTCCCCCGACCACGGAACCGCCTGGGACATCGCCGGAAAGGGGATCGCCGACGCCGGCTCGATGCGCGCGGCGATCGACCTGGCGTTCACGCTTGCCCGCCAGTCGGGACAGACCCCGACATAGCCCGAAAATTCCCGATTTCAGGATCTGTCCGGCCCCTGGTCCTCCACTAGGGGACGACGACAGGGCGCAGCAGGCATTCAAGGAGGCATGACATGAAGAGTCTGGTCAAGGCGGGAATCCTGGCACTCATGGCGGTCGTGGCTTATTCCGGTTCGCATGCCGGTCCTATCGGCGGCGATCCGGGAAACCACCCTCCGGGTGGGGGCGGCGGATCGATCACATACTATCTGACGGGACAGGTGACACTGACCGGTCTCCAGCCGAACAAGACCTACAATGCCACGATCGAATCGACGCTCAACGTCTATGAGGGAAACACGAAGAAGACCGCCCACACCGACAAGATCGGGACGTTCGTCGCCGACAACCAGGGCAAGCATGTCATCGCTGGATGGAAGGCCGGATCCTGGAGCGGCCAGGCGGGAAGCAACGTCACGCACACCCTGACCCACAAGGTCCGGCTGAAAAACCCCTCCGGCAAGGGGATCGGCGCCTCATCCGTTCCCTACACCTATCAGGTCACGCTCGCCACCGGGACAACCGTCTATCCGGTGGGCGGCCAGGAAGTGATCGATTGCAAGGATGGCGGGGGGTTCCAGCCGCCAGGCTCCCAAGACTGACGACTGACGCACGGGTAT
This sequence comes from uncultured Planctomycetales bacterium, assembly GCA_964455625.1. Lineage (GTDB taxonomy): Bacteria > Planctomycetota > SBBH01 > SBBH01 > SBBH01 > SBBH01. The sequence continues at coordinate 119,111 of CAYVXZ010000007.1, forward strand.
GCGACGGGGCCCGCCCGGAAAGGCGGGCCCTTGTCATTTCCGGGTCTTCCGGCCGAGCGCGCCGCCCGGGTGGCACTTCCGGAAACCGGCGGCGGTAAGCCGTTTCCCTTCCTGCAGGGCGACCGAAAGGGCGTTCAGGACGAGGATCTCGGCGAGAACGCTCGCGCGCGGGGCGAGGTTCAGGGAATCCCCCTCCCGCGCGACGCCGGCTTCCAGGAAGACATCGCAGTTCCGCGCCAGCCACGAGCCGCGCTTGCCGGAGACCCCCACGACGCGGGCCCCCAGCGCGCGCGCCAGGGCTGCCGCGGTCTTCGTCTCGATCGTCTCGCCGGAGTTCGAGATCGCCACGACGACGTCGCCGCGCCTTACCTGCCCCGCCCCGCCGTGCGCCGCCTCGGCGGCGTCGAGAGGATAGGCGGCCGTCCCGGTGCTCGAAAGCGACGAAGCGGCATAACGTGCCACCGCGAGGGGCTTCCCCACCCCCAGAAGATGCACCCGCCCCCCCCGCTTCTCGGCGACGAGGATGAGGCGTGCGGCGCGGGCCACCGCCTCGGCGTCGAGACGGACGGCGAGGCGCCGCACCTCGTCCACCATGATCCCGACGGCACGGGAAGCCGAGGCCGCCAGTCGATCCCTGTTCTTCCCTTGCGCCATCAGCGTCATTGTGTCCCTCCAGCCACCGGATTCCCATATGTCTTTTTCCAGCCGGCCCACCGTTCCGCGAAAAGCCGCGCCTCCTCCAGGGTCAGCGGCTTCGTCCCCTTCGCGACGTGCGATCCGGGAATCGCCCCTTCGAGGCGCAACCCCTCCTTGAGGCAGGCGATGGTCTTGCGGACGACCTTCCCGTCAGGGCCCGTGAAGGCCGAAAGCCCGTTCAGCGCCTCCGTCGCCTCCCGGCAGGCCGCCATGCGCGCGTCATCCCAGACGAGGCACGCCTCCCAGGCGCGCCGCCAGAGACCCGGCGCGAGGTTCGCCGTCCCCGCCACGATCCCGGCCGGAAACCGGTAATGGAGAAGGTATCGGTTCCACCAGTCCGCGAGAGCCCCGGCGACCCCCCGGCGCGGCGCGAAGATCTCGAAGATCGCGGCAGGGTGCCCCGCGAAGATCCGGAAATCCTCCCGCCAGTTCGCGGCCGCCTTCGCGTAGTTCCCCAGGACCGTCCGCGGCGCCGACACCTTGATCCCGGCGATCCACGGGAGGCGGCTCAAGCGCTTCACGTCCCGCGTGCGCAGGTGGGGGATATGGGGATCGATCGCGATATCGGCGTTGTCGTAGAGATAGACCGGCGCCGCGCGTCCCGCCCGGTCGAAGGCCCGCGCGAGATCCCGCTCGAAAAAGGGGATGATCTCGATCCCGGGGACCGCGAGGGGTGCCACGACCAGGGCGTCCGCCCCCAGACGGGCGGCCGTCTCGGCCGCCGTAAGCGTCTCCCCGGCGGACGCGGCGTTGACCCCGATCCAGGCGGAGAGTCCCCCGCCGATCCGTTTCCCCTCGTCGACACCGGCGGCGATCGCCGCCCCGAGCGACGCGGCGTCCAGGCGGTTCCATTCCCCCGTCGTCCCGCAGAGGAACAGGATCCGCGCCTCGCGGCTCACGTGACGCATGAGTCCCCGGAGGGCCACCACGTCCGCGCTCCCCTCCGCCGTCATCGGGGTCACGAGGGGAACGCACAGCCCTTTCGGGGTCGATGTCACCATGCCCACGGCACTCCTTATAAATCCGAAATCCGGATGACCGAAACCTTTGTTTCGGAATTCGGGTTCCGGATTTCGGATTTACGGATGCCTCTTCTGTCGTATCTTGAGGCCATGTCCGCTTCATGCGCCCGGTGCGCCGGCACCATCCCCCACGAGCAGATCGAGCGGGACGAGGCGGTCCGCTACCAGGGGATGGTGTTCTGCCCGATCTGCGCGGAGAAGCTCAAGATGGTCCACGCCGCCGCCTGCCCGCGGTGCGGCGGGAAGGATCTCCCCCTTTTCGACGGCACGACGACGCTCTGCCGGCAGTGCGGGGCGGATCTCCCCCACCCGCATGCGGCCGCCCCGGAACCCGCGGCCGCGGCGCCTGCCCCCGTCCCGGCCGCCCCGTCGTCCTTCAACCGCCGGATCGCGGCCGCCGCCGGGGGGCTCTTCGCGGTGGGCGCCTCGCTCCTTCTCCTCTGGCATCTCCTCAAGGATGCGCCCGCCTCCGGACAGGCGCCCCGCGCCCCGGAAGGCGGTCCTCCCCCTGCGGACGGCCGGATCGACCAGGTCGCACGGCGGATGGAAACGCTGAAGGCCGACATCGCCGCGGCTCGCGCCGAATGGGACGCCGCGCTCCGACGGATCGAGGACGGACGCGCCCGCGAGGAGAATCTTGCCGCCGAGGCGCGACGGGCGCTCGCCGCGCGCCTCGACGCCCTGTCGGAACAGCTGAACGCCCTCCAGCGACGTTCGGAGGAGATCGAGAAGCGGACGGCGCCCCGGGCCTCCGCCCGTGAAGCGGCGCCCCCCGTAGCGCCCGAGAGCACCGACGAGATCCTGGCCCGCAGGCTCTGGCAGGAGATCCAGGTCCGCCGCGCCGCCCTCGTCGAGTCGCGCCAGCACGCGGCGGCGCTCGCGGAACTCCTGGGATTCCCGGAGCCCCTTGCCGGTACGCCGTCCGGCCGCGAGGCGGCGCGCCTCGCGGACTGGGAGCGGAAGAACATCCTCAAGAACCTCTATCCGGTCGAGAAGGACCGGGCCGAGGCGCACGTCGTGAAAGGGGAGATCCTCCAGGCCGTCCAGGCGTACCGCGACATGGAAAAGCGCCTGGGGATCCCGGAGATCCTCCCGGAGATCCGTTCCCGCCTGACGGAGCTCGACGCCCTGCGGAAGGCCCGCCCGGCGCCGGGGAAGACACCCCACTCCCCTCCTCCGGCCGACGGAAATCCCGCGGCCTGGATCGAGGAGTTCGGCTCGATCGCCAGGGCCTCGGCGGCCGCCGAGAAGCTCCTCGCGGCGGGAAAGCCGGGTGCGGACGCGCTCCTGGCGGCGCTCGACCATGCCTCACCCGACATCCGCCGCCACGCCGCGATGACGCTCGCACGCTCGAAAGACCCCCGCGCGTCGGGGGCGATCCTCGCGAAGCTGGACGACGCCGACCCCTGGAACCGGCAGGTCTACATCACCGTTCTCGGCGAGATCGGCGACCCCGCCGCCGCGCCGGTCCTCGTCGAAAAGCTTGAGAAAGCGGACGCCCGGGAGGCGCGCGCCGCGCACGAGGCCCTGGAGAGGCTCTCCGGCAAGAAGGCGTCGGTCCCCTTCAGCGAGACGCCTGCCGACCGCGGGGCGCTGGTCCTCTTCTGGCGCGGCTGGCTCGACAGCATCCAGAAAAAATAGCGGCACCCTTCCCGGAAACGACTCCCTCCCCCTGGATGGGGGAGGGCCAGGGAGGGGGTGCATTGCGCCAAGCCACGCTGTCCCGCGGCCCTTCGGGCGGTTCGCCTTTTCCGGGGACGCTCGCCGGACAGGACATCCTTCCAACGTCCGGCTCGCTCGAGTGCCGCGACGGCCTCGGTGAAGCCGGCGTCAGTTCACCCCAAGAACGAAAGACCGCACCTCGGCCTGCGGCACACGCCCCGAAAAGGCTCCCGCCCCGGGCCGCTTCTTCAGGGGCGCTTGATCCCCGCCCTCTTGCCTACGATTGAAAATCCATTGTCCCGCCCGCCCTTGTGGAATGGCCGCCCTTCGGGCAGCTTTTCAATCGAGCCCGGTTCGTTTCTCAGGAAGACAAGGGGCGCCGGTTCAGCCGGGGAGTTACCCGGAAACACCCGGTGGCAACACGAAACGGCCATCCGGACCACGGGGAAAGTCGTGAATCCTGACGACTGACGACATCGGGAGAGGACCGTAAATATGCGGAAAGAGGCTGGTTCCTCCTTCAAGATTCTCGTCGACAACCCTGCAGGGAACGGTCTCCCGGTCGATCTCGAACAGGACAAGGCCATCCTGGCTGCGGAAATTGAAATCGGCCACTCTCACCAGCTGATGGGCGTAGGAACAATGGATGAAACCGCTGATCTGCAGGGATTTTGCCCGGTATTCGCCGTTGCCTGCCGCTTCGGCCTCTTGCCGCGAAGTGATGTGGTAAATGACTTTCACGGATTGTCATCCCAAACGTTGCCGCGCGTCGGCAATGTCGCGGCGGATCTGGCGGACGAGCGAGTCGGCGCCGTCGAAACGTGTCTCGTCGCGGATCCGGGCGACGAATGAAAACTCGATGATCCGGCCGTAGAGGTCTCCGGAAAAGTCCAGCAGATGGACCTCGAGTCCGGGACGCCCCCCTCCTCCGAAGGTCGGCCGGACGCCGACATTGGCGGCGGCGGGGAATGTCTTTCCGCCGACGGCCGCCCACCCCGCCCAGACCCCGTTCGGCGGCAGGAGCTGGTCGCCGATATCCACATTGGCGGTCGGGATACCGATCGATCCCCCGCGTCCGTCTCCCTTCACGACCACCCCTTCGGCCGCGTAGTCGCGCCCGAGGCACGCCGCGGCCTGCGCCAGGTCTCCGCCGGCGACGCACCGGCGGATGCGCGTGCTCGAGACGATCCCGCCCGCCACCCAGACCGGGCTCGCCGCGTCGACGGAGAAGCCGCCGCGCGCCCCTTCCCGCCGCAGGAACGCCGCGTCCCCTTCCCGGTCCTTCCCGAACCGGGTGTCGGGACCGACGACCACGGCGCGCGCCGCGAGCGCGCCCGAGAGGACCTCATCCACGAACGCGCGGGCGGTCATCGCGGCGAAGCGCGCGTCGAAATCGAGCGGGATCGCGACGTCGACCCCCCATGCGGCGAGGATCCGCAGGCGTTGAGAATCGGTGGTGAGCCGCTCGATCTTCTGCCCGTGGAGGACCGACTTCGGGTGCGCCGCGAACGGGATCACCACGCAGGCGGCGCCGAGCTCCGTCGCGCGGCGCCGCGCGAGCGCGACGATCGCCGCATGCCCGGCGTGCATCCCGTCGAAAACGCCCCAGGCCACGGCGGACCCTTTCTGGATGAGGGCGCCGGACGCCTTCAAGGATCGGACGATCTCCATCGGAACGCGCGATTATACGAATTGCCGATCCCTGGGCCGGCGTGGAAAGCCGAGGCGGGATGCGGTCGACGGGGCGTGTGGAGCAGGCCCGGAGCAGGACGCGAAGGGCCGTAGCCGTTCCCGCGCTCCGCGGGTGGCGGCGCAACTCGAGCGACGAGCGGCAGGACGTCGCGAGGAGCGTCCCCGGAGACCGCGACCGCCGAAGGCGTCATTTCCAGCCGAAAAATTTTTCAGGAAACGACCCGAAAAGGCCCCGAAACCCTCAAGGAAATTTTTGTTTGTTCCGATACGCAAAATAAGGGGGTGCGGCGATGAAGCAAGTCGAGCCCGGCATCGTGATGAAGTACTGCCAGCCCCTGGACGCCTTCGTCAAGATCAGGATCTTCACCGAGGAGGAAGCGACGGCCCTGCTCCGGAGCGCCCGGATCCCGGGGCGCCGCGAGTTCATCCAGCTGGTGGTGAACGCCTGCGTGGTCCACTACACCGAGCAGGTCCTGCCGCGCGTCCGGCACCGGGACCTCCCGGGGACGCCGGAAGAGGTCCTCTACCCCCACTGCATCGAGATCAACCCCCAGCTCGACATCCAGAAGGTGACGATCCCCGTCACCTCGACAGACGCCGAGTCGGGCCTTCACCTCCTCGACGACATACGGAAGACCTCCGTCGCCGCCACCCGCGAGCGGTTCGCGAAGCTGGAATCCCGCCTTTCCGCCCAGGTGGTGGGCCAGGACGAGGCGATCCGGACGGTGGCGAAGGCCCTCCAGCGCGCCGGGGTCGGGATCCGGAACGCCGCCAAGCCCGTCGGGGCCTTCCTCTTCATCGGCCAGACCGGCGTCGGAAAGACCGAACTCGCCCGCGCGATCGCCCGGACCGTCTACCAGGACCCCGCGAAGTTCATCCGGATCGACTGCTCCGAATACGCCCTTCCCCACGAGTACGCCAAGCTCATCGGAGCCCCTCCCGGCTACATCGGCCACGACGAGGGAGGCCACCTCACCGAGGCGATGAAGCGGGCGAAGGAAGGGGTCGTCCTCTTCGACGAGATCGAGAAGGCCGACTACAAGGTGCACAACATCCTCCTCCAGCTCCTCGACGAGGGGTTCGTCACCGACAGCAAGGGGATCCGGGTGTCGTTCTCCGACAGCATCGTGATCCTCACCTCGAACCTGGGGATCCGCCAGATCGAGGAGCACATGAACCGCGTCGGGTTCGACCGGGCCAACCGCGAGACCCTCGACCACGGTGAACGGAGCCGCACCACGATGAAGTCCGTGAAGGAATTCTTCCGGCCCGAGTTCGTGAACCGCCTCGACGAGGTGGTGGTGTTCAAGACCCTCTCGCGCGTCGACGTCGAGTCGATCGCGGGGCTGATGCTCGCCGATGTCTCGCGCCACGCGAAGAACGCCGGGCTCTCGCTCCAGTTCGACCCCCACCTCAAGGGGTTCATGGCGCAGGAGGGGTACAAGGCCGAGTACGGCGCCCGGGAGCTCCGGCGCGCCGTGGAGCGCCTGATCGAGACCCCGCTCTCGACGGAGGTCCTCGAGGGACGGCTCAAGGAGGGGGACCGCGTGAAGGTCCTCCTCAAGAACGGATCGGTCGCCTTCCGCAAGCTCAAGCGGGCCGCCTGAAGGGCGTCCCATCTCCCGATGCAAGGGGCCCGGTGAAGCCGGGCCCCTTGTGTCTCAAGACCTCACGCTAACCGGAATGACTTTCGTTACACCCCACAGTCATGCACCCGCTTCTCGAAGAGCCGGTGGTGCTCCCGGTCGTGGCCGTACTCGAAGCGCGCGATCATCCCCCCCGACCCCGTCATATGGTGCTTCACGATCTCCCGCGGATAGCTGTCGTAGAGACAGTCCACAAACGAGATCGGCGTGGCGTCGGGGCCGTAGGTGCGCCGTTCCAGGCGCGAGGGGCCCTTGTAATGCCAGGTGGCGATAGGCCCCACTCCATCCGAAACGGACTGCATGCGGTACAGGTTGTCGTAGGCGATGGTGAGGACCCGCTGTCCGGGTCCCCCGATCAGGCCGGGATGGTGACCTGCGTCCGGTTCCCCACGCCGTCGTGGACGCTGTCTACGGTGCCGGCGTTGGCGTCCTTGGTGGTGTTGTCGAGACTGTCGTACTCGAAGCGGCACAAGAGCACCCCGCCCAAGACGTCGTCCGTTTCGATCTTCGTCGCCTGGGACGCCCCGTCGTACCCGATCGTCTCGTAGGTGGCCCCCAAGACCCCGGGGCCGCGCGTCACGGTCTTCGACTTCAGGCGGTTCAGGCCGTCCATCCCCAAAGGTGGCCTGAATTAACTTGGCGGCGATGAGATTAAAATCACACCTTCGAAATGCCGTTTCCACATTTCGTCAAAGGGAATTTCTTCGACAAGACGATCAGAGTATCCAGATGACAAGACTTCTCCTCTTGTAGGCAATGTTGCTCCGTTAGGAGCTAGACTTTTCGGATCGATAAGCGTGTCCACCACATGGTTTTCAGGAGGAGTCTCCCACGCAATACCACACATAGGACAAACAAAAAATATTTTTTTCAAGGTGCGAGACTTTAAAAAAATAATTGCCCCCATTTTCCCACAAACGGGACAATCCCCAGCGGAATAAAGAACAGCGCCTCTCGATGGGCTCATTATTCACCACCCATAAAATTCTGTATCGTTCCAGGAGGCGTATTGCTCGCACCTTCGAGATATCTTGCGCGTTCAGCGTTCAGCCTTGTAGCCTCCTGTGCGAACTGTCCTCGAGTTCTAGCAGAAACATCTCGATAAAAATCAGCGGCACGCCGTCTAACATCTGGAGGCAAAACATCGCGAGGAACTTTTCCTTTTAAAACATCATTAACTAAGTCTCTGGTAGCTTTATCAGGAAATATGTCTCCAATTGATTTCCCTTTCACTGGCGGACACGGATCCCCTTTCCACCATCTACCAACCTCATGTCCCGCCCAGCGCCATCCCTGGACTGCCTTTTGAAATCCACGCGATGTAGCTTCAGCTCCGGGAAGCTTCTGAAGTCCACGCCCCGCATGCCCCAAAGCGGCGGCGCCTTTTTGCTCTATCCAGTTTCTTGCTGGCTGGATGACTCTTTGAACCTGGGGATTGCGAGAGAGCCATTCGCCTATCTTGACGATCGGACCGGTCCCTTCGGGATCCCTAAGGTTGACGCCGTCGTTCGCTACAAAAGTCAACGCATTTCCTGAATTTCCCTCGTCCTCCCACCCCCCGATCGGATCCCGCTGGACGAATCTCCCGAGCCCCGGGTGATAGGCGCGGTTGCGCATGTGGATGAGCCCGGTCTCGGCGTCTGAATAGGCCGTGTGGAACCGGTAGCGGTTTCCGGTGTTGCCGTTCAGCGTGACGGTCGCATTCCCGAAGGGGTCGTACTGGTAGCGCTCCACCACTGCGCCGGTCTGGTCCGTCAGGGCGCAGACGCTCCCGATGCCGTTCTCGTGACTGTAGTAGGTGGCGGTGGGGGTCTGTTGCTGTAAAAGCTCGTCGATCCCCGGCCCCCAGACATACTGGCGCGTGATCGCGTTCATGCCGTCCCGCTCCTCCACGCACTGGAAGCCGTCCCAGGCAAAGGTGGTCGTGCCGGTGGCGGTCACCTTCATCAGGCGGCGGTTCAGGGGATCGTAGGAGCACTGGACCAGGAGAGCGCCCCCCATCGTCTGCCGGATCTCGACGGGACGGTTCTTGAAGTCGAGCCAGATGTCGATGGTGTTGTCGGTCTTGAAGTTGCCGTTGTCGTCGTAGATATAACCAACGGGAGGGTTTCCCCCCTCTTGGGTGGTCGTGTACTGGTTTACCTGGGCATGGCACGGCAAACACCAAACGCCAAAAGCCAAGCACCAAACAAACGCCAAGGACCGAAACACCAAACGCATAAACGGGCCTCCGGCCCAAGACAGGAAAAGGCCGCGAGCGAGCATCGGAACCGCGGGGCGAGCGTCCGGGGACCGGGCGAGCCCCGCACGGCGCGCGAGCGATGCGGCCGACACCTTGAGGGCGGGCGGTGGGGGCTGGAGGCGGGTCTTACCCATTTTTATAGATGGACTGCGACGGAGATCGCGCCAATCGCGCGCGGCCCCGGCCGGTCGCGGTCGTCCGGGGCGTGTGGAGCAGGGCCGGAGCATGGATGCGAAGGCCCGTAGCCCGTCCCGTGCCCCGCACGGCGGGCGGCGCAACTCGAACGACGAGCGGCACGGATGCCGCGAGGAGTGTCCCCGGCGAACGCGACCGGCGGAAGGGGCGCAAAGGCGCCGGGCTGTGCTGGAAGATGGCCAAGTGTTCATTTGGCACCGTGCCTGCCGGACAGCGGCCACAAACAAACTCCAACAAAACCAACCAGGCCCCACCCCAGTGCATTCAGCAAAATATTCCATACGGATCCAAGTAACATCTCCTTTTTAATGCCCACCAGCATCGATGGCCAATAAGCAGAGTAAACAGCAACGGCACATCCAAGAGATGAAGATGACTCTCCAGACTCGGCAATTACACAAAAAAGGGCGAGAAAACTGAGCCCGACACCCCCTGCAAAGAAAAGGATCGGGCCCAGAATCATTCTGCCAACAAATTCCGTTTTCATTAACGACCGCTCTGCTCGAAGTACATCCAAGCCCAATCGGCTTTCCAGTTGGACTCTTCATCAGGTAAACGCAAAAGACAATTTGCCAAAATCGCGTCACAGTTCTTGTTGCATTCATCGTTCTTCTGTTTGTCTGCCTTGGATGGCTTACCTTTAGAGGTACATCCGGTTTTCACTCTGCAACGGGAATAACACTCATCATGCGCCTTGTAGCAAGCATCCTGTTTATCGACAGGCCTTTTCAGCTTTTCTCTTTCTGCTGGAGTTAGATCTTCCAGTGGTTTTGTTTGACCGCCAGTCCATCCTGGCCCACCCCAATTGCCGTGGTACTGAAAGTCGAAATCAAGCAAACCCAGCGGATCCCTCGAATTAATTGCATTATTTCCGACAAACGCGACCCCGTTCCCAAAATTCCCAGTATCCTTCCATCCCCCAATCGGATCCCGCTGGATGAATCTCCCGAGCTTGGGCCAGTAGTAGCGGTTGCGCATATAGTCGAAGCCGGTCTCGGCGTCGGAGTAGGCGCTGTGGAAGCGGTAGCGGTTCCCGGTGTTGCCGTTCAGCGTGACGGTGGTATTCCCGAAAGGGTCGTACCGATACCGTTCGACCACCGTCCCGGCGCTGTTCGTCAGCGCGCAGACCGAGCCGATCGAGTTTTCGTGTGCGTAATACGTCGCCGTCGGTGTTTGTTGCTGTAAAAGCTCGTCGGTGCCGGGGCCCCAGACGTACTGGCGCGAGATCCCCCCGACGTCCCTCTCCTCCACGCACTGGATCCCGTCGTAGGCGAAGACCGTGGTGGCGCCGGGGAGGATCTTCATGAGCCGGCGATTCGCCACATCGAAGGAGTACTGCGCCACCAGGACGTTTCCGGCGACAAGACGCACCTCCACGAGGCGGTTCTTGAAGTCGTATTTGAAGAGGCGGACGCCGTCCGAGGTCAGGTTTCCGTTGTCGTCGTAGGTGTAGGCGACAGCAGGATTGCCGCCCTCCTGGGTGGCCGTGTACTGATTCACCTCCGCGTCACGCGGCGGCGGCCCCGCCTGCAGGGTGTAAGCCGTCACCACGGGGGTCCCGGCCGTGGTCTTTGTGTGCGTGTTTCTGTTTTGCACCCCGTCATACGCATAGGCGAGCTCGTCCGGTGAGGCGAAGGTTTCAGACAGGATCTCGGTCCCTGCCGGGACAGCCGTCAAGTTGACGTTTTGGGGATTCCTTACCACCCGATAGACCGAATCGTACTGGTAGACGTCCCCCAGATTCCCGTCGTGGACCCGCTTCTCGAAAAGCCGGTGATGCTCCCGGTCGTGGCCGTACTCGAACCGCGCGATCATGCCACCCGCGCCGGTCATGTGATGCTTCACGATCTCGCGCGGATAGCTGTCGTAGAGGCAGTCCACAAACGAGATCGGCGTGGCGTCGGGGCCGTAGGTGCGCCTCTCGATACGAGCAGGCCCTTTGTAGTGCCAGGTGGCGATCGTCCCGGCGCCGTCGGCCACCGACTGCATCCGGTTGAGCGCGTCGTGGGGGGTGGCGAGCACGCGCCGCCCCGCCCCCCCGATCTCCCCCGAATACGTCACCTGCACGCGGTCTTCCTCCGGCCCGGAATAGAAAAAGCCGCTCGGCGGCCGATCCCGCCGAGCGGCGATTCCTTGAGGGCGGGTGGCGGGGGGCCGGAGGCGGGTTCTACCCATTTTTATGGATGGACCACGACGGAATGAGCCAACGGCGCGGCGCCGGACGGGGCGGGGTGAAGGGGCCTCATGCGCAGGCCGGTGGCAGGACGCCACGCGCCTCCCGTCCGCGAAGCGGACGGAAGCGAAGGCCGTCGCGCATGCGGAGGGAGGAGCGGGCCGGACGCCCGCGACGACCGTCCCCTGAACCACGCCCCGGCGCAAGGCGCCCGCAAAGCATGGGGGACTCTCGTGCGCCAAACTCAGTAGGCAACTCGGCATCGTTTGCAAATCAAAGGAGGATAACTCCAGCCGATGGATACTCCTTCTCTACCACATGTTGGACACGCCTTCACGATTCTCGCATCAGAAGATCTAACCTTGTTCGCTTCGACAAACAAATTGTAAAAGACGGGCTTTTTCAAAACCCGCTCGAGTCTCTTTGCGATGCTCCGACCGCTTTTGTTAATCTCGCTTCTCGGACTTCTCAACTGACGTAGTGCCCATCCTTCAAGCTCTCTCGTTGCCATCCAAATCCAATGGATTTTCTCGTAAACGTAAGCCCAGCCTTCAACGTCTATCTCAGGATCATATCGATCCAAAATGTAATCTGGCACTCCTCCTCCGCAGTCAAAACAGATCAAGGCGCCACCCTCCTCGTCATCATCCCGTCCGTATAGTAGATAGCCCCTGGGACTACGACACTGACAAACGCGTATATCGTGAGTAGCAATGAAAAGGTCGTCACATCGAATCACCTTGGGACAACCAACCATTCCATCAGCTATCTTCCGCTCGATGAATCGTCGAATCTCAGGATCCTTTTGCCATCTATTGATTGCTCGTTGCCCGGAAAATGTGCAATGCAATTGCACCACTGATGAATGGGCGGAGGGACGCCTCCATAATCTTGGCGCACCATGGATGTATCCTTTAGAATAAAGCCTCGAATCGAGCGAAAAAAAGTCATCGGAAAAATTGGTGGGACTTTTTAGCGGAAAAATGATCGTAACCGGGACGGGACGGCATTGGACGCTGTTTGGAGAGGCCATTCCCCCTCCCTTTGTTTTTTGACTACTTTCCATGGGTAACGGGTGGCACAGGTGCTTCCGCCCCCTCGCCGACGAAATATTTTTGCCTCGCTGGGTCGGGGCATGGCGGAATCGGCGTTGGCGGAGGTGGCAATTCATCTCCCGTTCCAAGAGATGGAGGAAACAGGATCTCCCCAAGAATCAACAGAGGTAAACTCAAGAGTCTCCCCCATCCGCCTGGTCTCCCAGAAGAAGGCGGCCTCCCACTCGGCTTCAAGCCTCCTGGAGGGCCGCGTCCCTTGATGTCTGCCACCTTCCTACCCCAACTACCTATCCGTTTGTTGGATTTTTCGGCTTTTCTAAGAGCTTCCTCAAAACCGTCTTGAGCAGCGTCCCTGACAGGTCCTTCTGGCAATTTATCGATCTTTCTTTGCTCCTCTTTGATGACTTCTGCAAAATCGCTTGACCCATATGTCTTTCCCCTGTACTCGACAGTCCCTTTGGGCGCCTTTGGTTCATCTCCCCCTAGACCCAAAGGATCCCGTTTATTTGCAGAATCGTTTCCGACAAAGCCCAAGCTATTTCCAAAATTAGGGATATCCTCCCACCCCCCAATCGGATCCCTCTGAATGAATCTCCCGAGCCCGGGGTGATAAGCGCGGTTGCGCATGTGGATGAGCCCCGTCTCGTCGTCGAAGTAGGCGGCGTGGAAGCGATAGCGGTTCCCGGTATTGCCGTTGAGCGTCACCGTGGTGTTCCCGAAGGGGTCGTACTGATAGCGTTCGACCACGTTCCCGGCTGAATCCGTCAGCGCGCAGACGCTGCCGATGCTGTTCTCATGGGCGTAGTAGATGGCGGTCGGGGTCTGCTCCTGGAGCAGTTCATCGACGCCTGGACCCCAGACGTACTGGCGCGAGATCCCCCCGACGTCCCTCTCCTCCACGCACTGGATCCCGTCGTAGGCGAAGACCGTGGTGGCGCCGGGGAGGATCTTCATGAGCCGGCGATTCGCCACATCGAAGGAGTACTGCGCCACCAGGACGTTTCCGGCGACAAGACGCACCTCCACGAGGCGGTTCTTGAAGTCGTATTTGAAGAGGCGGACGCCGTCCGAGGTCAGGTTTCCGTTGTCGTCGTAGGTGTAGGCGACAGCAGGATTGCCGCCCTCCTGGGTGGCCGTGTACTGATTCACCTCCGCGTCACGCGGCGGCGGCCCCGCCTGCAGGGTGTAAGCCGTCACCACGGGGGTCCCGGCCGTGGTCTTTGTGTGCGTGTTTCTGTTTTGCACCCCGTCATACGCATAGGCGAGCTCGTCCGGTGAGGCGAAGGTTTCAGACAGGATCTCGGTCCCTGCCGGGACAGCCGTCAAGTTGACGTTTTGGGGATTCCGGATCACCCGATAGACCGAATCGTACTGGTAGACGTCCCCCAGGTTCCCGTCGTGGACCCGCTTCTCGAAGAGCCGGTGGTGCTCCCGGTCGTGGCCGTACTCGAAGCGCGCGATCATCCCCCCCGACCCCGTCATATGGTGCTTCACGATCTCCCGCGGATAGCTGTCGTAGAGACAGTCCACAAACGAGATCGGCGTGGCGTCGGGGCCGTAGGTGCGCCGTTCCAGGCGCGAGGGGCCCTTGTAATGCCAGGTGGCGATAGGCCCCACTCCATCCGAAACGGACTGCATGCGGTACAGGTTGTCGTAGGCGATGGTGAGGACCCGCTGTCCGGGTCCCCCGATCAGGCCGGGATGGTGACCTGCGTCCGGTTCCCCACGCCGTCGTGGACGCTGTCTACGGTGCCGGCGTTGGCGTCCTTGGTGGTGTTGTCGAGACTGTCGTACTCGAAACGGCAGGTGAGGGTGTTTCCCAGGATGTCGTTCCCCTCGATGCGGGTGGCCCGGGAGGCGCCGTCGAAGCCGATCCTCTCGAACGTCGTCCCCACCACCCCCGCGCCCGGCACGACCGCCTTGTCCACCAGCCTCCCGATCCCGTCGAACATCTGGAGGCACGTCGTCCCGTTCGGGTCGGTCCATTGGGTGTTGAGACTGTCGGTGTCGTAAAGCCGACTCCACGCCTCGCCGTCGGCGAGCGTCTCCGAGATCTTGCGGTCCACGGCGTCATAACCGTACCCCGTCGCGCGACCGTTGTCATCCGTCTGCGTGACGAGCCGGCTGTTGTCGTCCCATCCCTGGAGCGTCGTGATCACGTCCGCCTGGGCGGTGCCTCCCCCTTGAAAGCCTCCGGCCGAGACAGAAAAAGGCCGCGAAGCAAGCATCATCGGCGCGGGGCGAGCATGCCCGCGGGGGGCGCGAGCCCCGCCCGGCGCGCGAGCGGAGCGGCCGATTCCATGAGGGCGGGCGGCGGGGGCCGGAGGCGGGTCATGTGTTTTTTATTCATGGACTACGACGGAGTTGCCACAAAGCGCGCGGCCTCGGCCGGGAGCGGTCGAGCGGGCGTGGTGCGCAGGACGAGGCGCGGACTGACGTCTCCCGGGTTCGGCTGACGCGGGCTCCGCCGAGTCCGTCGCGCACCTCGAGCGACGAGCGGTCCGGCAGGTCTTCCCCGCGAGGAGCGTCCCGCGAGACCGCGAACCGGCGATAGAGGCCGCTTGCACGGGAAGAAGGCCAGTTGAACACACGCTCTCAGCGCCCTCGGTGATCCGCCCTCTGCTGCGAAACCTTTTTGGCCTCATAGACAACAAAATGCGTAGAAAAATGATGCCAATCCTCTTGTAAGCCAAGGTTGAGATGCTCGGAAACCTCGTAGGATAACCCCTCGTAACCACCCGTTTCATAGCCCTTCACTTCCCAAGTTTCACCTGTCTTTAATTTCGGAACAGAAAACCCAGCGACTTCATCCCCGAATTTCTCAAGAAAATACGGCCTCAGTCGAAGCCTGATTCTATTTTGGATCGCTTTCCCATTGACGCTTTGGACTGTCATGTATGGGCCTGGCGCCTCAAAATCCCCCTCCTCCACAATCAAGCCAACCGCAGTGACAATGGAACCAAGAGAGAAACCGAGTTTTCCGACTAGTAAAAATCGAGAACCAACCGCACCACATGGGATTTCACATTGTTCCACGACCTTTTTCTCCGAGGTTCGACAATGGTCCCGCCCTGCACACCCAACCAAAATGGGAAAAAGCACAATCAAAACTCGGCCAGATTTCATTTGCACACGCACTGGATGCAGTAATAGGTGGTAAATTTTTTCGTGCCCGCCGGATCGTATGATTCGGGCAGTTTCGATCGAGATCTGTATCTTTGTGAATCTGGTGGCCCTCCCCGGTTAAACCAATCCCATGTATTCTGTCCCGAATTCCACGTCGCATAGTTGAAACGCTGACCAACGTCTCTCTTTTTGTAATTGCTCGGATCTTTGATCTCGCCACTTTCGCTAGGTCCATGTTGGGGATCCGGAATCAGTATTTGGACAGCAAACAACGTGTAGAGGCTCTTTTTGCATTTTTGCCCTGCGGCTTCAGCCTGGGTTCTATCTTGCCAGCATGACGTCCTGAGAAATTGTTCCGGGAAAGCACCTGGTGGTGCACCTTGCCGATCAAGTCGATTCGAGCATAAGCCGATGCAGCCCTGATACAGTTGCTCATTTTCCTCTTTCGACAAAGGCCTCCCAAGTTTTTTCTCGGCTTCAGACCGATAATCGGTTCCAGATATATCCGTCCCCTCAGGGAGCGCGGGAAGAGGCGCATAACCTTCCGGGTCAACCAAATTAATCGGTTGATTAGCTACAAACGCGACTCCATTTCCGTAATTGCCACCGTCCTCCCAGATCCCAATCGGATCCCTCTGGATGAATCTCCCGAGCCAGGGGTGGTAGGCGCGGTTGCGCATGTGGATGAGCCCCGTCTCGTCGTCGAAGTAGGCGGCGTGGAAGCGATATCTGTTCCCGGTGTTACCGTTGAGGGTGACGGTGGTGTTCCCGAAGGGGTCGTACTGGTACCGCTCGACCACGTTCCCGGCTGAATCGGTCAGCGCGCAGACGGATCCGATGCTGTTCTCGTGGGCGTAATAAGTCGCCGTGGGGGTCTGCTGTTGCAGGAGTTCGTCGATCCCGGGGCCCCAGACGTACTGGCGTGAGATTCCCCCCGCGTCCCTCTCCTCCACGCACTGGATGCCGTCATAGGCGTAGACGGTGGTGCCGCCCGGCAGGATCTTCATCAAGCGGCGGTTCGCGACATCAAAGGAGTACTGCGCCACAAGCACATTCCCCGCCACGAGCCGCACCTCCACGAGGCGGTTCTTGAAGTCGTACTTGAAGAGGCGGACCCCATCCGAGGTCAGGTTTCCGTTGTCGTCGTACGTGTACCCGACGGCGGGACTCGCCCCCTCCTGCGTCTGCGTATACTGGTTGACTTCGGCGTCCCTTGGCGGCGGTCCCGCCTGCAGGGCGTAGGTGGTCACCGTCGGGACGCTTGCCACCGTCTTCGTGCTCGTGGTGCGGTTCTGGACGCCGTCGTAGGCATACGCCAGCTCGTCCGGCGAGGCAAACGTCTCCGAGAGGATCTCTGTCCCTGCGGGCACAGCCGCCAGATTCACGTTTTGAGGGTTTCTCGTCACCCGATAGACCGAGTCGTACTGGTAGACGTCCCCCAGATTCCCGTCGTGGACCCGCTTCTCGAAAAGCCGATGGTGTTCCCGATCGTACCCGTACTCGAAACGCGCGATCATGCCGCCCGCGCCCGTCATGTGATGCTTCACAACCTCTCGGGGATACGCGTCGTAAAGGCAGTCCACGAAGGAGATCGGCGCGGCGTCTGGCCCGTAGGTACGCCTCTCGACGCGAGCAGGCCCTTTGTAGTGCCAGGTGGCGATAGGCTCCACCCCATCCGAAACGGACTGCATGCGGTTCAGGTTGTCGTAGGCGATCCCCAGGACGCGTCTCCCCGGTCCGCCGATTTCGCCAGGGTAGGTCACCTGCGTCCTGTTTCCGACGCCGTCGTGGACGCTGTCCACGGTGCCGGCGTTCTGGTCCTTGGTGGTGTTGTCCAGGGAGTCGAACTCGAAGCGGCAGGTGAGCGTGTTCCCCAGGATGTCGTTCCCCTCGATGCGGGTCGCGCGTGAGGCGCCGTCGAAGCCGATCCTCTCGAATGTCGTCCCCACGACGCCGGGACCCAAGACGATCGCCTTGTCCACCAGCCTCCCGATCCCGTCGAACATCTGGAGGCATGTCGTCCCGTTCGGGTCGGTCCATTGGGTGTTCTGGTTGTCGGTGTCGTAGAGCCAGCCCCACGCCTCGCCGTCGGCGAGCGCTTCCGAGGTCTTGCGGTTCACGGCGTCATAACCGTACCCCGTCGCGTGACCGTTGTCATCCGTCTGACCCACAAGCCGCGAGTTGTCGTCCCAACTCTGGGTCGTCACGATCTCCTGGGTCGGCACCGGCGCGCCGTCCCCGCGGCCGTTTGTCGTGATGATGCGGTGCGTCTCGATGAGCCGATCGAGCCCGTCGTAGTCCATCAGCACGGTGTTCCCGGGACCGTTGGGATGGCCGGAGCCTCGCACCCCGTCCGAGGTCTTCACGATGTTGTCGCGCGAGTCGTAGAAAAACTCACGCACGTTCCCGGCCGGGTCGGTGGTCTTCTTCAGGCGGTCGAGGCCGTCGTATTCGTGGGTGGTGACGTAGGTCTCAAGCCCCGTCCCCAAGTCCGTCGAAGTCTCTCTCCGTGTCTCCGTGGTGACATTTCCGTTGTTGTCGTATCCATACTCCGTCTCGTTCCCCAGGTGGTCCCGCACCTTCGCGACGCGGTCGGCCGTGTCCCAGATCGTGGTCGTCGTCAGACTCCGGTCGTCGGTGACGACGGTCGCCTTCCCGTCCCGGTCATGGTTCCAGGTGGAGACCGACTGGCCGTCCCCGATCGCGTTCCCGGTCTTCGTCTGGAAATGTGCCCGCGTCTCCGTCATCCGGCGGTTCCGTTCGTCAAACGTCCGGTCCGTCTGCTTGAGGAGGCGAAACTGCGCCGCCCCCTGGGGGTCGTCGTCCGGTCCGTGCAGGGTTTCCTGCGTCCGGTTCCCGGCCAGGTCGTAGGCGGTGCGGTATTCGTTCCCCTCGCCGTCCTCGGTCAGCACCCTCCGGTCGAACCCGTCGTACCCGAAAACCGTCACGTCCCCCGCCGCGGAGCCGGGAAAAAGCGTCGTCGGGGCGGCGGGGTTTACCGTGTGCAGGATCGTGTCGATCCGCTCGATGAGGTTTCCGTTGGCGTCGTAGTTCATCGTCTCCACCGCCGCCAAGGCCGGGATCGTCGTCGGGTCCGTGTCGGTGTCCCCCCGGATCGCCTTGTAGGCCAGGTCCCGCTCGTCATAGAGCGTGGTGACGATGTTGTCGGGCTGGACGCCTGACACCGCGAGCGGGCTTTTGACAGCCGTCCTGTTCAGGTTCGCGTCGTAGAAATACTCCGTCCGCACGTTTCCGGCCTGCGAGCCGTCGTTTCGCGTCTTCTCTCGCGTCTGGGAGACGGGGAAATGCAGGATGTTGTACTCGAAGCTCTCCGTGAGGGTGTCGTTCGGATAAGAAACGCCGTTCTCGTCGAGGTTGGCGACCCGCCGCTCCACGAGGTCGTCGTTCGCGTTCCAGATCTGGTCCACCTGGTAGCGGATACCCCCATTGACCGCGCGTGAAAACGTCCGGACCACCTGGTTGAGCTGGTTCACCGTGTAGAGCGTGTCGGCGCCCCTTGGGTCGATCTCGCGCGTCACGTTCCCCTGGAGGTCGTAGGCGTATTCCGTCGTCAGGTTGAAACCGGTCGAGTCCACACGCCGGAACCGCAGGTAACCCTCGCGGTCCGACGGGTCGTTCGGTGTCCCGTTCGTCGGGAAGTACTCGTACGCCGTCACGGTCCCCTCCGGGTCCGTCTCGGCGAGGAGCTGGCCCGCGGCGTTCCAGGCCTTCAGCACCGCCGCCGTCTGCCCCGCGTCCGGCCCCGTCTGGATCGCGGGAAGCTGGACCTTGACGACGTTCCCCTTGTCGACGTTGGTGATCCCGTCGCCGTTCAGGTCCCCCAGCCCTTCCGGGATCCGCTCGGTCACCGGGATCGGGGGCGTCAGGGACCCCTGGAACCCGGCGTCCTCCTGGTAGTCGAAGAAGTGCATCGTCGTGTACCGGGCCACCAAGGGATCGGCGAGGTCCAGGTGCAGATGCCCCGTCCCGTCGTCCACCACCGGGATGTTCCCCGTCGGAAACGCCCGCGGGTCGGTGACCGTCCGAATCTGGTTGAAGACGGGTTCATACGTCCGGACCGTGATGAGATCGGCCCCGGTCCCCAGCGCCTCGTCCTTCCGGACCTCGACCTGCAGGTTTCCCCGCATGTACCCGATCGGGTTCGTCTCGTCGTAGACGTAGCTGACCGAGTTCCCGCGCGGATACGTCTTCGTCGCGACAAGCCCCTCCATCGTATAGGTGCAGTCGGTGATGTAGGGGGCGAAGGCCGCCTCCCCCGCCCGGACGTTCCGGTTCATGAGCTCGACCGTGCGGATGGGGTGCCGGGTGATATCGAAATAGTGCTTCGTGATGTTCCCGTTCCGGTCGGTCTCCGTCGTCTTCTGGAACGCCCCGGGCGGATCGTGCGGATCCCCGGTGAAGTCGAGCGTATAGGCGAAGGTCGACGCCCCCCCCACGACGACCGCCGGGTTTCCGGGCGGCCCCCCGGCGTCGTGCCCCCACCGCTCGGTCCGGACCCTGTCGAAATCGACCGAGGCGGGGTTCGTGGTCGTGTGGTAGGCGAGCGTGACCCACGCCTTCGACGCGCCGGGGTCGTTCCCCACGTTGTAGAGGGGCTCGACGACCTTCACGAGGTTGTGGTTCAGCTCCGGCTGGGCGTGGCCGGACGTGTAGCTGTAGAGCGTGGTCTTTCCCGAGGGGAAGTTATTCTCCGGCTGGGGCATCCCGGTGACCATGGGAGAGCGGACCCGGATGAGATCATTGTTGGCGTCGTAGGTGTAGACGACCTGGCGTCCCGCGAAGTCGGTGAAGGATTGAATGCGCCCCGACCCGTCGTACAGGAACGTGTAGAGCCTCCCCTGCGTGTCCTCGATCGAGGTGATCCGCCCGGCGGGATTCCGGGTGATCGTCTGTGTGTTCCCGTGCCGGTCGGTGATCGAGGTCAAAAAGCCGTCGGTGCGGTAGCCGTACGTCATCCTGTCCGGCATCACCTGCGTGAACCCGATCCCGGGGTTCTCCGTCAGCGCGTCGAAAAAACCCGCCGGTGACAGGAAGACGGTCGGATTGATCCCGCTCCGGAGGTAGACGTCCTCGCGCCCGGTCCCCTCGGTGACCGAGACGTTGTTGTCCGGAAGGACCGTCACCTTGCGCATGTAGCGGTGGTCCCAGTTCGCGCCAAGCTCCCCGGCGAAGTCGGCGCGGCTCGAATAGTTCCGCTCCCAGACGAAGTCGAACCCGCGGCTCTTGACGCGCAGGTCCGTGACCGAAAGCGAGGCCTCGCCGTTATAGAGCCCGACCGGAAGCGAATGCGAGACAAGGGAGAGCCCCGGAGGATCGGGCGGACAGTCCGGCCGCTTCGGCTTCTGGTCCTTGCGTTTCTGCTCCGGCGTGCAGTCGGGACCGCCTGGAATATCTCCCCCCAGAAGAAGGTTGTCCCCTCTCACCTCGCGCCAGAAACGATCCGGCTTCATGTGCGTGGCGGTGACGATGAAGACAGGCCCGGCCCCCGTCGCCGGCGTGAAGGGGTGCATGTTCTTCGTGTGGAAGGTCCAGCGGATCCGCGCCTCGTAGCCGGGAGGGTTCGTCCGCGCCTCGTAACAGAGACGCACCGTGGGGGCGTAGAAGTGCTCCTCCACGGAGGGGTATCGCACCCACTGCGCCTCGTAGATCATCGGGGAGACCGAAGGCGGGGCCGCCGTCGCGGCGAGCCTCGCCGTGATCGGGAAGGTGTCCCCGATCACCGAGCGCCGGACGATGAAGGAGCTTCCCGTCCCCCGGGTCGGCGCGTGCTGGGGCGCGTCCCACTCCAGGGCGTCGGCGTACTCCGGGGGCTCCGTCGTCGCCGCGCAGGTGAAGGGGTTCCCCACGAACGTGACGAAGTCCGCCGCCGGGGCGGC
Organism: uncultured Planctomycetales bacterium; assembly: GCA_964455625.1. Taxonomy (GTDB): domain Bacteria; phylum Planctomycetota; class SBBH01; order SBBH01; family SBBH01; genus SBBH01. The sequence goes on from CAYVXZ010000007.1 coordinate 140,517, forward strand.
CATCCTCACCGTCACGTTCTGGGGTTGCGTGGCCGAAACCACGATCGTGACGCGCAAAGGGGCCTGCGGAACCCCTCCCACCAACGGGGTCACCGTAACCGGGTATTCCCCGGGCAACCTCGGCCCGAAGGAGGCGGTCGAGACGGTCCCGTCGTCGGTGTTCTCGCGCGCCCCCTGCCACAGGAAGTTCACGGTCCGGGTCCCGAACCCGATGAGGCGCGTCGCGCGCAGGGTGAGCCCCTTCCCCGCCGGAAGGGGAAACCGCCCCGAGGCGGGGACCGGATGCCGCGTCGTCGTCATGCCGGCGACCGGGTCCATCTCCAGGATGAAGGCGGGGGTGGTGACGCCGCCCCCCCCGTCCGGGTCCTGCCCGGGAGCGGGGATCGCGGCGGTGGCCGCCTGCGACGCCCGAGGGGAGACGCCCCCCGCCCACAGCAACGCGAACATCCCGGCAACGACCGCGCCATGCCTCATGGAAACCCCCCCGTGACGGAACGTAACGGCGACAGGAGGAATCTAACCCGTACGCCGGCCGGGGCAAGGAAACAGGAAGGGGCCAAACGGCTCTTTTTTTGAGGGCGGATCGGTCATGTCCGTCCGGGCAGGAGATGCCGCGCAAAGCAAGGAAAATCCGGCCGCGCGGAAACGAAAAGGCCCGGCGCGAGGGCCGGGCCTTTCGCGTCGGTGACGAAGGAATCTTACCGGCCGGCGGCCTCCGGAATCGAAAGCGACATCCCGACCTTCAGCATGTCGGGGCTGCGCATCCGGTCCTGGTTGGCGGTGTAGATCATGTCGGTCTTCGCCTTCTCGCCGCTGCCGTAGTACTTCTTGGCGATCGTGTAGAGGCTCTCGCCCGAAGCCACGACGTGCGTCCGGCCGGAACCGACCGCCGCCATCTGCGAGCCGTAGGGATCCATCGGGGACGCCTCGTGGGCCGGGGCGACGAACTCCGCCTCGGGGATCGTCAGCTTCATGCCGAGCTTGAGCATCGCCTCGGGGCTCGCCAGGCGGTCGCGGTTGGCGTCGTAGATCCGGCGCCACTGGCTCCCCTTGCCATACACCTTCTTGGCGATGACCCAGAGGGTATCCCCCCTCTGGACGACGTAGTCGGTCGACATCCCGATGCCCGTGTCGGCGCCCGCGCCCGTGTAGACCGGGGCGGAAAGCGGCGGGAGGGTGCCGCCGGTGGCGGTTGCGGCGGGGGAAGACGTGGCGGCCGGCCTCGGAAAGGAAGAACCGGTCGCGGCGACCGGTTCGGCCGGCCACTCGGAGTTCGTCCCGGCGGTGTCGACGGCCGGGATCTCGCCCCCCGCGGTCGTGCCCGAGGAGGAGATCTCGTCGGCCGATTCGGACGGCTGGCGCTGGCTCAACTCGTGCGCAACCAGGAAAAAAACGGATATGACAAGAACGAGAAAGACGAAGAGTCCCAGTTTCGCATCAGGCCGCATAGCCATCGCCTCCTTTCGCCATGTATGGAAGCCCCCCCTGTTATCGACCGTCGAAGTATATCCCTGACGTCAAAACCATCAAATGTTTTTTATACTTTATGGTTGGAGACGCAAAAAAAATCACTTCTTCCCCTTTTTTCCCGTCTCCGACGCCTGCCAGCGGGCGAGCAACGGACAGGCGATATAGATGGTCGAGTAGGTCCCCGAAATCATCCCCACCACCAGCGTGAAGGCGAAGGGGCGCACCTCGTCTCCCCCCCACACCAGGATCGCGATCGCCGAAAGCATCGTGAGCCCCGTCGTGAGGATCGTGCGCGAGAGCGTCTGGTTCAGCGTCAGGTCCATCACCTCCACCAGGTTCCCCTTCCCCTTCAGCTTCAGGTTCTCGCGCAGGCGGTCGTAGATGACGATCGTGTCGTTGATCGAGTAGCCGATGATCGTCAGCACCGCCCCCACCACCTCGAGATCCATCGCGTATCCCGCCGCCGCCAGCGCCCCCAGCGCCACCAGCGTGTCGTGGACGAGCGCGATCACCGCCGCCACGCCCGAACGGAAGTCGAACCGGATCCCGATGTAGACGATGATCGCCGCCAGTGACCAGAGCGACGCCAGGACCGCCTTCTGCTTCGTCTGCGCCGCGACCGCCGCCCCCCGCACCGTCACCGACGGGAAGGGGTCCGAGATCTCCTTCCGGAAGGACTCCGCCAGGATCGCCTTCATGTCGGGACGCGCCGCCTTCTTCGCCCGCGCGATCGCGTCGAGAGCGTCGTCCGCCGCGTAGACGACGACGCGCGTCACGGGACCGGCGGGCTCCGTCTTCACGAGCTTGAGTCCCGTGTGGATCGCCGCGAGGCGCTCGTTGATCTTCGGTTCGGAAAGCGGCAGCAGGAGATTCATCGCCTGCTCGCGCCCGGCGGGGTCGCTCCCGGAATCGGCGAGGATCTCCCCCATCGCGTAAAGGGACGACAGGTCGTTTTCCAGGGCCCGGATGTCGTCGACCGCCGTCTCCACCACGACGCGGCGACCCCCGTCGGGATCCGCGGCGGCGGTCACCTTCGGATCGGCATACCCCTTCTCGACGAGCTTCTTCGACAGGTCATCCGGCGACACGGGATCGCGGAACTTCGCCGCGAACCGGTAGCGCCCCCCCGCGCCGCCCGCGGGATACAGCCGGTCCGAAAGGAACGCCCCCTTGAGGGGCCCCGACCGGAGCGTCTTCACCACGTCCTGGGGCGTGCCGGTATTGCTCGCGATCCGGAAGGCGACGGCGTGCTCCGTCGCGGAGACGGGCTCCACCGTCGCGGACGGATACGCCCCCGCGAGGGCCGCCCCGACCCCGGCAGCCGTCGTCCCGGGGGTGAAGAGGACCGTGCAATGCATGCGCCGCGGGACAATCCGCTCGCCGTCCTCGGGGAACGGCTGCGGGGCAAGCACCGCCGCGAACTCCTCGCGGATCGCGTCGACCCAGCCGGCGAGCGCCTTCTTCTCGTCCTCCCCCTCCGCCCGTTGGGTCGTGATCCCGAACTCGTAAAAGCCGCCGCCGGCGCGCTCGCCGTACGGGACCACCAGGGGATCGGTCCGCTCGTACCCCCGGGCGCGCCGGAGATCCTGGACCCGCCCGCGGAACGCCTCGGTCTCCTGCGGCTCGGCGAGCCGCACCCGCACGTGCGTGCCGCCCGTGAAGTCGATCCCCAGGTATCCCGCGCCGCGCTTCCCGATCAGGTAAAGCCCTCCCAGGATCACGACGGCCGAGAGGACCACCCCGGCACGGAAATACCGGCTGAACGGGATCCCGGTCGGCGGGACGAACTGGAGCATCCGGAACCGCGTCAGGATTCCGGCGCCGACGGCCGCGCGCAGGAAGGCCTTGGTCACGACCACGGAAGTGAACAGGCTGAAGACCAGACCGTAGGTGAGCGTGATGCCGAACCCCTCGACGGGCCCCGAGCCGAACTTCCAGAGGAGGATCGAGGTGATGACCGTCGTGACGTGCGAGTCCCAGATCGCGGAAAACGCGCGGGAAAATCCCTGCTCCAGGGCCGTTCCGACACCTTTCCCGGCCGCGGTCTCCTCGCGGATCCGCTCGAAGATGAGGACGTTCGCGTCGACCGCCATCCCGACGGTGAGAATGACCCCCGCGATCCCGGGGAGGGTCAGCGTCTGGCCGAAGAGCGACATCGCCGCGAGGACCAGCGCCGCGTTCATGAGGAGCGCGAGCACCGTCACCCATCCGCAGGCCATGTAATAGACCGAAATGAAGACGAAGACGAAAAGAAGCCCCGCCATGGACGCCATGACGCCGTTCCTGATCGTGTCGTCCCCCAGCAGCGGCCCGATCGACGTCTCGTCCACGAGGCGCGGCCGCCCCGGAAGGCTTCCGGAGCGGAGCACCGTGACCAGGCGGTTCGCCTCGTCCTTCGAGAAGCCGTCCCCGCCCCCCTGGATGATCCCGGACTCCCCGATCTCGCTGCGGATCGCCGGATCCGAATAGAGGATGCCGTAGGCGCTCCCGTCGGGACGCGTCAGGATGTTCCCCTTCTCGTCCCGGGCCTCGTTCAGGATGATCGCGAGGCGCCGCCCGTCGTGGGACTCCGGGGTCGTGGCGGCGTTCGCGGCGGTCATGGCCGAGAACATCCGGGCCCCCTCGGCGTTCCACCGGAAATGGATCAGGTACCCCTTTCCCTGCGTCTCGGGATCGAAATCGGCGAAGACGCCGGACGGCTCCAGGTACGTCCCCGTGAGGGGCCTGTCGCGCGCGGGCTGGGGCTCGTCCTCGACGAGGACCCATTCCTCGCGCTCCTGCCCGAAGACGCGGTACCACCGGCAGGCGGCCAAGGGCGGCTCGCCGCGGACGCGCCGGGCGGCCTCCTCCTCGTAGATCGCGTCATCGTCGCGCTTCCTGTCGGTCGGCGTGATCGCGAGACGGAACTCCAGCGTCCCCTGCTCCTCGATCGTCCGCTTCACCGCCGCGAGTCTCGCCGGGTCGATCCCGGGAAGCGTGACGACAAGGCGTTCGCCGTCGGTCCGGACCTCGAAGGCGGCGAGCTTCGTGTCGGCGGACGCTCCGCGGGCGATCCGGTCCTCGACGACGGGTTTCGCGTCGTGGACAGCCTTGGCGCGCGCCTCCGCGGCGACGTTGTCGATCTCGTAGACGAGCTCCGCCCCGCCCTGGAGGTCGAGCCCCAGACGCAGCGGGAACGGCTTCCCCTCCCGCGGCCAGAAGCTCGCGACCGCGAGGGCGAAGACCGCCAGGATCGCCAGGACGGAAAACCTCGATTTCATCGGTCTACTTGGCGTCCTTCGCCGCGCCGTCGTCGGTGAGCACTTTCGCCACCGAGGCGCGCGTCACCTTGATCCGGACGTCCTTCGACTCGTCCACTTTCAGCACGACGTCCTCGTCCGTCACTCCCGCCACGACCCCGTAGAGGCCGCCCGAGGTGACGACATGGTCGTTCTTCTTGAGCTGGGAGAGCATTTCCTTCCGGGCCTTCTCTTCTTTCCGCTGGGGGCGGATCACCATGAACCACATCACGACCCCCATGATGATCATCAGGACGAAAAAATTTCCCCCGCCGGGCTGCTGGGGGGCCGGGGCGCCCGCCGGTGTCCCGGAATCCTGCGCGGGGGCGGCTGCCGGCGCAGCCTCGCCTCCCGCGGGAGCGGCGGGGACGGCAGGCGCCGTGTCGTCGGCCCGGATCAGACCCGTGCCGGAAAAAAGAAGGACCGCCAGCAGGAACCTAGACACGCGCGTCACGATTTTCGACATCGCTCGGGGTCTCCTCCGGTTGGTAGCGCGACAGGAAATCATCGGCGAACTCCGTAAAGCGTTTTCCGGCAATGCTTTCGCGAATCCGTTCCATAAGGCGCATAAAGAAGCGGGTATTGTGGAGAGAGACCAGCATCCCGGCAAGCGATTCTTCCGCCAGGAAGAAATGCCGGATCGCCCCGCGCGAGAAGCTTCCGCACGCCAGGCAATCGCATCCGGCCTCGATCGGGCTCATGTCCCGCGCATGGCAGGCGTTCCGCATGTGCAGTTTCCCGCCGAACGTGTACGCCGTGGCGGTGCGGGCGTTCCGCGTGGGAAGCACGCAGTCAAAAAGATCGATCCCCGCCGCCACCGACGCGACGATGTCCTCGGGGCGTCCGACCCCCATGAGATAGCGGGGTTTCTCCTCGGGAAAGAGGGGCGCCGAGAGGTCCACGGCCGCCCGGATCGCTGCGGTCCCCTCTCCCACCGAGACGCCCCCCACGGCGTACCCGTCGAAATCCATCGCGACCAGTGCCTCCGCGCAGCGCCGGCGCTCCCCGGGATGGACGCTCCCCTGCCCGATCCCGAAGAGAAGCCGCCCCTCCCCCGGATGGATCTTTCGCGCGCGCGCGGCCCATCGGAGCGTGCGATCGACGGAGGCGCTCGTGCGCGCGAGGTCGGACCCCGCCGGCAGGCACTCGTCGAACACCATCAGGATGTCCGAATCGAGAAGCGTCTGGATCCGGATCGACTCCTCGGGCCCCAGAAAGACCGGCGCCCCGTCCACATGCGACCGGAAATGGACCCCTTCCTCGGTGACCTTCGCGAGATCCGCGAGCGAGAACACCTGAAACCCGCCGCTGTCGGTGAGGATGGGCCCCGACCAATCCATCACCTTGTGGAGGCCACCCAGGGCGGCGATCGTCTCGGCGCCGGGGCGTATCATCAGATGGTAGGTGTTCGCGAGGAGCACCGTCACCTCCTGCCGGCGCAGGTGCTCCGGAAAGACCCCCTTCACCGTCCCTTGCGTCCCCACCACCATGAAGTCGGGGGTCTGGATGGTCCCGGCGCGCGTCGTCAGGACCCCGCGGCGGGCGCGTGTCTTTCCGTCCCGCGCTTTCAGCTCGAAACACCCCATGGAGCGGCGGAGTCTAGAGTATTTCCCGCATGGCGGCGAGAATGTGCGTGTGGCGGACGAGCGGATCCGGAAAGAGATCCACGCGATGGTCCGGAAGATCCCGCGGGGCGAGGTCGCCACCTACGGGCACATCGCCTATTTCCTGGGGACCTGCACCGCCCGCATGGTCGGCGAGGCGATGGCCGCGCTCCCCGAGGGGACCGACGTCCCCTGGCACCGCGTGTTGAACAGCGAAGGGAAGATCAGCCTCCCCGGCGCCGCGGGCGCGCGCCAGCGCCGTCTTCTCGTCGCCGAGGGGGTCCGCTTCGATGCACGCGGTCGCGTCGATTTCGAGGAGGTGGGCTGGATGGGACCGAACTGGAAAAAATAACTCACGAACGAATCCCGACACCCGGAACCCGTTTCCCGAAGGCCAGAACCCCGATCTCCGAACCCCGCCGTCCGAGTTCCGACACCCGCTCACTCGATCCCCAGCATTCGCCTCATGAGCGCCACCGCAGCACCCCCCCCGGGCGAGGCGCCGCGGTGGCGCCCGTAAGGAGGCGCAAATGGATCTGCACAAGTGGCGGGTGTATCAGGAATCGATCAACCTGGTTGCGGAAGCCGGGGCCTAGACCCGGAATCTGCCCCGCGGCTACGGGTGGCTCGCCGATCAGGCCCGCCGCGCGGCCGGAGCGGAGCGAGCCGCGCCATCTGGAGGTGTGCCACGCGGAGAGCGTCCCCTCGAATCCCCGCCGCCGATAGGCCCTGGCGGCGCCGACAGGAGCGCTTCTTCGCACCCCACCCTGATCTCCCCTGTCGAAGGGGAGGGGTTTTTCAGTAGATCCGCTCGAGGATGCTTCCGGGGTAGTAGTAGGAGAGGATCTCGGCGGCGGAAAAGCCGTCCTGCGACATCGCCCAGATCCCCCACTGGCACATCCCGCCCCCGTGCCCCCATCCCTTCCCCTCGAAAAGGAAGGTCGTGCCGGCGCGGCGGACCTCGAAGGCCGACGAGAGGAGATTCTCCCAGCCGACCGCGGCGCGGAGCTTCGGCATCTCGACGGGAATCTCGCGCGCGCCGACCGTGACGCGGGCGATCCCGGCGTGCCCGCCCGGCCCCACGGGAACCGGCGTGATCGCCGTCACGGGGGCCGACGCCGGGACATCGCCGGCCCATCCGGGAAGGGCGGCAAGTTTTTTCCGGAGTTCCGGCTCCTCGATCCGGAAATTCCACCGGAAGCGCCCGGCGACGCGCGGCTCGCGGGCGGCGGCCACCTTGCACCAGTCGCACGGGACCCCGCGGAGCGGCGTCACCGCATCCCCCCCCACGAGGAGCCACGCGGGGTCGGTGTGCCCGCCGCAGACGGCGTGGTAGTTCACCTGGAAGATCTTGTGGGCGAAGGTGAGGACCATCCCGCGCGTCTCGTCGGCGACCGCCTTCAGCTTCACGCGCGCCTGGGGGGCCAGCTTGTCGCGCGCGCCGCCGTACACCTGGGAATCGGTCCCGGAGGTGAGGTCGAGCGGGGCCAGGCCCGTCTGCGACCGGACCCGGAAGAGGGCGTAGCTGCGCGCGGCGATCGCCTGGGCCTTCAGCGCCTCGAGCGGCCAGTCGAGCGGGACCTCGCTCCCGAGGACGCCGGCGAGGTAATCCTCGAGATCGACGTGGTTCACGACCGTGACGGTGCCGGGCTCCTCGATCACGATCCGGATCTCCCCCCGGTAGGGAACCCCCCCGACCGTGACCGTCCCGAGCCAGGGATCGTCCGTTGTCAGGAAGAGGTCGCGCGCGGGCAGGGGCTCCCCCCGCCAGACGATCCGGTCCCCGCGCGCCGAGACGGTCGTGGCGGGAAGGGAATGACCCTCCTCCAGGGTCACCGGTCCCGGCAGCGAGCGGAGGCGGTAGTTCCCCCCGACGGACAGGACGGCCGACGGAACCTTCCGGGCGATCGAGATCCGCACCACGGGCGGGGCGTCGAGGACCGGCAAGGTGCGGGAATAGGCGTCTTCGTAGTAGGGATCGCGGCGCACGCACGAGACGAACGCAAGGCACCACCCGGCGGCGAGGAACCCCAGGAGGAGACGGCCCCGGCCCGAGCGCGGTCGGGACATGGCTAGAAGAGGGTCTTTGTCGATTCCCCGAGCGCCTCGCGCGCCCGGGGCGTGGCGACGCGCCCCCGGGCCGTGCGCTCGAGGTACCCCGCCTGGATCAGGAAAGGCTCGTACACCTCCTCGATCGTGTCCTCCTCCTCGCCGACGGTGGCGGCGACCGTGGAAAGCCCCACGGGCTGTCCCTCGTGGGCCGCGAGGCACGCGAGGATCTTCCGGTCGACGGCGTCGAGCCCCCGCGTGTCGACCCCGAGGCGCGCCAGGCCCGCGTCGGCGACGGCCAGGTCGATCCGCATCTGCCCGGAGACCTGCGCGAAATCGCGCAGGCGCCGCAGGAAGCGGTTCGCCAGGCGCGGCACCCCGCGGGCGCTCGCGGCGATCCGTCCGGAGGCGGCCGCGTCGAGCGCGACGCCCAGGATCCCGGCGGAACGCGCCAGGATCTTCCCCAGGTCCGCGGCCGGATAGGGCTCGAGCTTCTCGAAGACGCCGAAACGGGACCGGAAGGGAGCCGAAAGAAGCCCCTCGCGCGTCGTCGCGGCGACAAGCGTGAAGGGGGCCACGGTGATCTGGACGGAGCGGGCGTCGGGACCCTTGTCGATGAAGATCTCCAGGCGGTACTCCTCCATCGCCGGGTAGAGGTATTCCTCCACGACGCGCGGCAGGCGGTGGATCTCGTCGATGAACAGGATGTCGTTCGGCTGCAGGTTCGAGAGGACCCCCACGAGGTCCCTGGGACGCTCGACGGCGGGGCCGGAGGTCTCGTGGAAGTTGGCCCCCATCTCGTGCGCCAGGATCCGGGCCAAGGTCGTCTTCCCCAGCCCCGGCATTCCGGTAAGGAGCACGTGGTCGAGGGGCTCCCGCCGCGCCTTCGCCGCGGCGAGATACGTCTTCAGGTTCCCCACGACGCCGGCCTGGCCCGTGAACGCGTCGAAACTCTCCGGCCGGAGCTTGCGCTCGGCCTGCTTCTCGTCCTCGATGGGGCCGGGCGAGACGGGACGGGATGCCATCAGCCGCCCATCCTCCCACGCACCGCTTCCTGGATCAACCGGGCGGCCGGGGCGTCGGGACCGGCGGACTTGCGGGCGGCCGCGACGCGGCGCTCCGCGTCCTTGCGGTCATAGCCGAGGGTCAGAAGCGCGTCCACGGCGTCGCGCACGGCGGCGGGCAGGGCGAGCCCCCGCTCGGGGTAGTCGTCGGCGAGCTCCATCACGAGGCGCTGGGCGATCTTCTCCCCCACCCCGCGGATCCCCTTCAGCCAGGCGACGTCCCGGCGCGAGAGGGCCCGCTCGATCTCCGGCACCTCGCCGCCCGAAAGGATCGCGAGCGCCGTCTGCGGCCCCACCCCCGTCGCCTTGAGGAGCCGCATGAAGAGCGCCCGCGCGTCCTTCGTGTGGAATCCGTACAGGATATGCGCGTCCTCCCGCACGACGAGCACCGTATGGAGGAGGATCTCGCCCGATTCGGGAAGGTGCGCCGACACCGTGAAGGGGGTGCGCACCTGGAACCCGACCCCGCCCACCTCCACCGTCACCTCGGCCGGGGTCTTCTCGACGATCCGCCCGCGGAGGAAGCTGTACATCAATCGTCAGGATATCCAAACTCGGCAAAAATTGCGCCTATCGGGAAAGCGCGACCCTAAGAGCGTGTTTACGAAGCATGGATCTTGACGCGTTGCGAGCGCGGCGTGCCCGGATGCGAGGAGCGACGATGAGGCGTATCGAGGGGAGATACGGTGAAGAGGAGCGACGAAGCAGGCGGGCATGCCCCGCCGCAACCCGTAGGGGCGCGAGAGTGAAAGGGGTGAATGTTGCTTACGGGGAAGCGCTTGCGGCGTGGGCCGCACTCGCAACCCTACGGGGCGCGGGTCTTGCGGCCGCGTAGCGGCGTTGCGGCTCGTCGAAGACCCATTGGCCCGCAGGGTCGTCTCCTCGCCGCGCCTTGCCATCGGCCGCAATCCCTCGCGCCGCGTCAGAGCCCATGTTCGTAAACACGCTCTAAGAGCCGGTCCGGAAGCCCGGATCCGTTGGCCCGAGGCCGTGCGAGGGCGCGCCAGGCAAGGAAAGCCGACGAGACGTATCGAGGGGCGCAGGATACGTCGAGGAAGCTTGACGCCGGCTGGCGTGCCCGCAGCCGGCCGAAGCCATGAGACGGCTTTCGGGCCGGCTCTACGCCATTTCGTCGGCCTTCAAGGCGAGGCCGTTCTGGGCGAGCTTCTTCTGGATCTCGGAAAGCGAGGTCTTGCCGAAGTTCCGGACCTCGAGGAGGTCGTTGACGGACTTGTCGACGAGCTCCCCCACCGTGCGGACGCGCAGGCGCGCGAGGCACCGGGCGCTCCGGACGGAAAGCCCCAGCACCGAGACGGGCTTGTCCATCATCTCCTTGCGCTCGTCGCGCTCGGGGGTGTGGACGATCTCGTACCAGGTGACCGGCTTCGGGTCGAGCTTCTGGCCGAGCGACAGCCCCTTCGCCTGCAGGAGGTCGCGGATCTCGCGAAGCGACGTCTCGCCGAAGTTCCGGTAGGCGAGAAGCTCCTTTTCCGACTTCTGCACGAGGTCCCCCAGGACCCCCACCTGCATCTTCTCGAGGCACTTCCGGGCGCGCACCGACATCTCGAACTCGGCGATCGGGGTCGCCAGAAGCTGGCGGCGGCGCTCCTGCTCCTTGCGGAGCTCCTCGTCGTAGAACATCGAGGTCGAGGCGATCGCGTCCTTCAGGAACAGGATCGAGCGCTGGTGGGCCGGATGGGCCTTCAGGACCCGCCGGTAGCAGTCGACCGCCCGGGTGTACTCCCCGCGGTCCTCGTAGATGACGCCGAGGTTCACGAGGGCGTTGGCGTGCGTCGGGTTCAGGTCGCAGCATTTCTCGTAGAGCGGCAGGGCCTTGTCGTCCTCGCCGTAGAGGTCGTAGAAGACCGCCAGGCGGAAGAGCGCCCGGGCGTTCTCCGGCTCGAACTGGATCGCCCGCTCGTACGCCTCGAGCATCGCCTCGGGCTGGTGGCTCTTCTCGTGCCAGCGGCCGTAGACGTAGTGGAACTCGCCGCGCTGGTCGTTCTTCGCCTGGAGCTTCTTCAGGGCCGCGTGGGCCGCGTCCAGCTCCCCCGCCTCGACGAGCGCCTCGGCGAAAAGCAGCTGCATCTCGACCGTCTCGGCGTCATGCCCGCCTGCCTTCTTGAGGAGATCGGCCGCCTCGCCGGGCTTCCCCGTCTCGAGGAGGCACCGCGCGCCGATGTAGACCGCGAGGGGATTCTTCGTCCCGCCGGGCCCCCCGGGCAGGACCTCGAGCGCTTCCTTCGCCCGTCCCGTCGTCCAGAGGGCCAGCGCCGCCGCGACCGCCTTCTCCCCGTCACGGGGCTTCCCGGCCGCCTGCAGCCAGCCGTCGAGGGCTTCCCGGCGCTTCCGCTCCACGTAGACGCCGCGGCGGAACTGCACCGCATCAGGGATGGACAGGTCGCCCTTTTCCAGGATCTCGCCAACCGCGGCCGCTTGGACCATTTTCAAGACCTCCTTACGGGTTTGACGGAAACGAGCCCGGCAGTTTAGCGGGAAAGGACCGGATTTCAAGAGAAACAGGCGAGAGCGGCGGGACCGTCCGGGAACCCGGGCCGCCGCGGGTCGGGTTGCCCGAGGCGCGGGACCCGCCCGACGCAAGGGACCCCGGTCGCCTCGACGATCCGCGCGACGTCCCACGCCCGGTCGGGGTCCTCCCCGGCCCCTCCCGAGACCACGAACCCCGCCGCCGGGAACCCGAGCGCCCGCGCGGCGACGAGGGTCGAAACCGCCTGGTGGATCATCCCGACACGCGCCGGCACCACCACCCAGAGGGGAAGCCCCATCCGGCGGGCGAGGTCGAGGCAGGTGGCGCCGGGGGCGATCGGGCTTGCGAGCCCCCCGGCCCCCTCCACGACGGCATAGTCCGCGCCGCGCGCCAGCTCCCGGAAGGCGGCAAGGGCCGTGTCGAGGTCGATCGACCGCCCCTCGCGCTCCGCGGCGAGCGGCGGCGCCACCGGTTCGCTGAAACAGAACGGATTGACCAGCCGCATCGGGAGGGGACGCCCGCAGGCCGCAAGAAGCCTCTCGGCGTCCTCCGTCCCTCCCGAGGCGACCGGCTTCATGACGACAACGGAACGCCCCAGCGCCGCGGCCGCCCGGGCCGCGAGGCAGGCGACGACGGTCTTTCCCGCGTCGGTGTCGGTCCCCGCGACAAAGACCCCCGGACCCGCGTCGGAAAGCCTCACGCGAACTCCGGGCGCCGGATCTCCGGAACCAGTCCCAGATCCCCCGCCTCACGGTAAAAGCGCGCGAGCCCTTCCCTTTCGGCGGGCCCGAGACGGTAGCGGATCCGGCGCGTCAGGTATCGCCGGACGACGCCAGGCGGAAAGCCGGTCCGGCGCGCCTCGCGCGGCGTGATCCGTCCGGCGCGCGCGCGGACGCCGGCCGACAGGCCCGCAACCGCAGCGGCCAGTCCCGGGCTCGCGGCGTCCCGCCGCGCGGTCCAGGCGGCCCAGACGAAGGGAAGCCCCGTCCAGCGGGTCCATTCCCCTCCCAGGTCGCGGACCTCGGCGTACGGAAACGGGGGTTCGCGCATGCCGGCATCCCCGATCCGGAGCACGGCGTCCGCGCGCCGCGCCCCGGCCGACCCCTGCTTCAGCAGGCGCGGACGGATCCGCCAGACGCGTCGACAGAGGATCGTGAGAAGCCCCACGGAGGTCATCGAGTCCGCGTCGCAATCGACCGTCCGGACGCGCGCCAGCGGCACGCGGCAGAAGAGGCGCACGGATTCCACCGGACCCCGGCTCGCGATCACGGGACCCGCGAGCAGGACGAATCGACTGTCGCGCAAGAATGCCAGGGACGGCAGGAGCCCCGCGTCGATCCGCCCCCGGGCAAGATCCCCGACGAGACCCACCGGCGCGCGGGCCGAAAAACGGACGCCCGGCCGCCTCGCGAGAAGCGGCCGGGCGTTCAGGTACGGGACGATCCCCAGACGGAAAGCGGGCTTCGGGATCCGGCTACTCCTTCTTCTCTCCCGCCTTCTCGAGCGCCGCGTCCATCTGCGCGACCACGCTCTCCGGGTCGCGCTGGCCCAGCTTCGCGACGACCTCCTCGGTCTCCGGGTCCACGAACAGGATCGTGGGATACCCCCGGACGTTGTACTTCTTCATGAGCTCGCGGTTCTCGTCGGCGAGCACCGTCTCGAATTCCTTCGCCTTCTCGACCACCTCATCGTTGCTGAACGCGCCCGCGTCCAGCTTCTTGCACGGCCCTCACCAGTCGGCCGTGAAATAGATCATGAGGAGCTTCCCGGATTTCTCCGCGCTCTTCCTGGCCGCGTCGTAGTCCGCCCCCCAACTGATCTTCCCGCCCCCGCCCGCCTGTGCCAGCCCCGCCACTCCCGCGACGACAGCCATCCCCAACGCCAGGATCGTCTTTCTCATCTTTCTCCCTCCTTGCCCTGTTGCTCTTTCCCCTCTTCAGCGTCCTGCTCGGCCTCCGGCGTCTTCCCTTGCGCGCGCTCCGCCATCTGCCCGACGGCCTTCTCCCGGAGGGCCAGGATTTCCTGCGCGAAAAGCTCGATCTCCCTCTCCTTCACGAGCCCGCCGCCCGATTTCATCTTCCCGCACGGGATCTCTACGATCTTCTCCTCCGTCTCGGGATCCAGGATCCAGAGGTGCGGCCACCCCTTGATGCCGAACTTCCGCTGCAGCTTCTTCTCGTCGCACAGGAGGACACGCTCGAACCCGTCCACCGCCTCGACGACCTTCGCATGGCTGAAGGCACCTGCCTCCAGGGCGCGGCAGGGGTGTCACCTCTCCGAGGTGAAATAGACCAGGAAAGGTTTTCCGGACTTCCGGGCGGCCTCGCGGACCGCGTCATAGTCCGTCCCCCAGGCGATCTTGCCCCCCTTCTTGGCGCCTTCTCCCGCCGCCACCGCGAGGATCCCGGCTCCGGCGGCAAGCATCAGTCCCAGCATCCAGGCCCGTGCACGCATGCGTTCCCTCCCTTCGTTGTAACCGGCCCTATCTTACGACAACCGGCCTCTGATGGGAGCATTCCGGCCCTCGCGCATTTCGGGTACGCTCACGCCTTCCATGCGGATCCTCCTCACCAACGACGACGGGCTCCATGCAGAGGGGCTCCATGCCCTCCACGCGGAGCTGTCCCGCGACCATGACGTGACGGTGGTCGCGCCGATGCGCGAATACTCCGCCGGGGGGCATGCCATCTCGACAGCGACCGCGATGCGCGTCCGGAAGGTCCCGTTCGCGGGCGGCACCGCGCACGCCGTCGACGGGACGCCGGCCGACTGCGTGAAGCTCGCCCTCGAGGAGATCGTCCCCCGGAGGCCCGACCTCGTGGTGGCCGGGATCAACCACGGCGCGAACGTCGGGATCTGCGTCCTCTATTCAGGGACGGTCTCGGCGGCGCTTGAAGGGGCGATCGAGGGACTCCCCGCCTTCGCCGTCTCGGCGCTGATGCGGCGGGACGCGCCGTGCGATTTCGCGGGGGTCGCCGCGCGGTTCCGGCCGGTCGCCGAGAAGATCCTGGCGGACGGAGCCCGCCCCGGGATCGTCTACAACGTGAACTTCCCCGGACGCCCCCCCGCCCGTGCGCGCGGGGTGCGGTGGGCGCCGCAGAGCGGGCACCTGCCGTTCCTGGGGCATTTCGTGCGCCGCAGAGACCCGGGCGGACGCCCCTACTACTGGCTCGCCGAATCGGCACGGCCCGCGAACGGCGACCGTTCCACCGACGTCTCGTTCCTGGCGCGCGGCTACGTCACCGTGACACCGCTGGCGGCCGACCTCACCCGGCACGATCTCCTGCCGGGACGTCGGGCCCGGACGAAAGGAGGCTCCCGTGGGAAAGCGTCTTGAGCGCGTCGCCTCGCTCCTCAAGCAGGAGATCAGCCGCGCGATCCTGTACGAGCTCGCGGACCCCCGGATGGGGTTCATCACGGTGACGGGGGTCAAGGTCTCGGCGGACCTCCAGCACGCGGTGGTGTACGTCACGGTCCTCGGAAGCCCCGCCCAGATCCGCACGACGCTCCGCGGGCTCCAGCACGCGCGCGGGCACATCCAGGCGCTTGTCTCCGAACGCGCGATCCTGCGCTACACGCCGCGGCTCGCCTTCGTCTACGACGAGTCGGTGGCCGGAGTGAACCGGGTCACGCAGAAGCTGAAGGAGGTCCTCGGCAAGGAGACGCTCGTCGACGGCGACCACGCCTTCACGCCGCCTCCTCCCAAGGACGACGAGGAGGAGTAGTCTTGGAACTCGAGCGGGACGCCTGGAAGCGGGAGTTCTCGCTTTCCGGAGGGGCCGTTCCCCTCGAGATCGCCGGTTCCTACGCCCTCTTTTCCCCGCAAGGAAGCGCCGGGAAGCGGATTCCCCTCCTCGTCTGCCTCCACCGCTACGGCGGCGACCCCGACCGGTTCACGCGGATCGTCCCGTGGCTTTCCCTCTCCGGCTGGGCGTTCGCCTTCCTCCGGGGCCCGTTCCGGATCCTGTCGGAGAAGGACCAGGTCCAGTTCGCCTGGGCGGTCTCGACCCCGAAGGAGACCGACCCGCGCGGACGCGAGACGTCGCTCGCCTTCGTCGAAGGGGCCGTGCGCCGGATCGGGGAGGCGCATTCGATCGACCCGGCGGCCACCTTCCTCCTGGGCCATTCCCAGGGGGGCTGGCTGGGACTCCACGCGCTCCTGCGCCATCCGGCGCTCTTCGCGGGGGCGGTCGCGCTCGGGGCCCAGCTGAACCCGGAGCTCGCCCGGACGAACCTTGCCGGCGCGCGCGGGAAGGAGATCCTCCTCGTCCACGGCGACGACGACGAGCTGATCCCCGCCGATCGCGCCGAGACGGCCCGGTCGATCCTGTCGGAGGGCCAGGCGCGCGTGACGATGTGCCGCCACCCGGGCGTCGGCCACTGGCCGACCCGCGCGATGTACGCCGAAGCCGGCGACTGGCTGCGCTCAAGACGATCCAACCCGTAGAAGCAATGCTCCCTCGGGAGTGTCCACCAAGGGGGGCGCCGTTGCTCGGCTTCAGCGCCCCTATCGGCGGTTCGCCTTTGTCGGGGGACGCTCCTTCGCCGGCATCCGTGCCGCCGCGTCGCTCCGATGTCGCCGGGCCTTGCACGTCCTGACCGGCCCGGCTCCATCAGGCCCCCGAAAAGGCTCCCGCCGCGGGGCGCGCGCCGTCGCGTTCGTCCGGCTCGTCTTGCCGATCCCGACCCCAAGGACCGCCGATACCGAACCTGACACGGTCAACCCGCCCCCTGCCTCTTCGACACGAAGCGGTCACTCCCATTCGATGAGGATCGCTCCGTCCCGCGCGGTCTCGAGGACCCGCGCGCCCGCTTCCGCGTAGGCGGCGAGCACCTCCCGCGAGGCAAATCCTGCCTTCGCGCTGTTGAGGGCGAAGGTCGCCCCGACCGCCCGGGCGAGATCCCTCGTGCGCCCCATCGGAGAGCCGTGGTGCGGGATGACGAGGACCCGCGCGCGCAGGGCCTCCGGCGGCGCGGCGAGAAGCGCCTCCGCCCCCGCCTCTTCCAGATCCCCGGTCCAGAGGAGCGATAACGGCCCCCCTGCGGCCTCCTCGCGTTCGCCCGGCCCGAAGCGGGTGAGGACGAGCGACCGGCACGGCTCGCGCCGGACGGCGCGCACGACGAGCGACAGGTCATTCGCCGACCGGGGCGCCGCCGCGCCGCTTCCCGCCGGCGGATGGAGCACCGGAAAGGCCCAGGCCGCCGAGGCGACGGAAAGCTCCCCACCCGCCGGGATCCCCGTCACGGAAATACCTGCGCGTCGGACTCCGGCGAGGATCTCCGCGCCGGCGGGCGTCCCGCCGAAACCGGGCGCGACACAGACGGCCCCGACCGGGAACCGCGCGAGAAGGCTTCCGACGCCGCTCGCGTGATCGGCGTGTGGATGCGACAGGACGAGGACGTCGATGCGGCTCACCCCGCGGGACCAGAGCGCCGGGGCGACGACGTCCGGTGTCGGGTCCCGGCCGCCGTAGGCGCCGCAGTCGTAGACGACGGTCTTTCCGTCGTCGGTGACGAGCACCGAACAGAGGCCGTGGCGCACGTCGAGCGTCAGGAGGCCCGGCGCCGGCTCCCGAAGGAGAAGCGCGGTCCCCCCGGCGGCCGCGAGGATTCCCGCGAGCGCTCCCCCGGCCCATCCCCCCCGCCGCGCGAGCCCCCAGAAGAAGATCCCGGCCGTGAACGCCGCCGCGGCCCATCCGGGAGGAGACGGCAGGTAGATGTGGCTCCACGGGACCGCGGCGAGAAGCTCCGCGAGCCGCGCGATCGCCCCGACGCAGAACGAAAGCCCTGCGGCCAGTGGCGCCGCCGGAAGTCCCGCGAGCCCGGCCGAGACCAGGAGGACGCCTCCCAGGAGCGCCGCGCAGAAAAGGGGTGAGAGGACGAGGTTCGCGAGGATCACGATCGGGGTCACGAGATGAAAATGGTGGAGGACGACGGCCGACGTCCCCAGCCAGGCGGCTGCCGAGAGCGCGATCCCTCCCGCGAGCCACCGGAGAACAGGCCAGACCACAAGGGAAAGCCGCCCCCTGGCCTCTTCCGCCCCTCCCGGGAACAGCTTCCCCGGCAGGCAGACGATCGCCAGGCACGCCAGGAACGAGAGCTGGAACCCCGGCATCCCCAGCTGGTGCGGCGCCGCCGCGAGGATCATGAGGGCCGCCGCGGCCAGCGCCGCGGCGAAGTCGCGGGGGCGCCCCGCGAGGTCCGCCGCGAGAAGCGCCGTCGCCAGCACGCAGGCGCGCGTCACCGACGGCGCGAACCCGACGAGCCACCCGTATCCCCAGGCGAACGCGATCAGGAGGACCGCCCGCAAACGGACCGGACCTCCCGCGGCCCGAAGCGCGAACGCGGCCGGCCCGAGGATGAAGACGAGATGCAGGCCCGAGACGGCCAGGAGGTGGACCGTCCCGGTCTCGAGGAACGCCCGCGAGAGCTCCGGCGGCATGTCGGACCGGACCCCGAGAAGCAGCGCCTCCAGGAAGGCGGCCGTCGGGGGATCTGTCGCCTCGTCGAGGACGCGGCCGATCCGCGCGACGATCCGGCCCCGCAGGCGCTCTGCGGCGCTTCCGGGCGTCGCGGCGAAATCCCCGTCCGCGAAGGACAGGGACGCGCGGACGCCGCGGCGCCCCTCGAAGGCGGCGCGGTCCCGTTCGCCGGGGTTGGCGGGCGGCGCGAAGAAGCGGATCCGGCCGGTCCCCTCGACGCGCGCGCCGGCCGTGAGCCCGTCGGCGCTCTCGAAGACGAGGCGGACCTTCCCCGAGACGCGCGTCGCGCGGCCGTCCCGGACGAGCGACACCAGGTCCCCTCCGGCCGACCAGCCGGCGGAGAATCCCCGATCAGAGAGAAAGCGACGTGGCTCCTCCGCGAGGACCGCCGCGCACCGGACGGGGGCGTCCCCGGCGACATGGAAGGCGTAATGGTCCGGCGCGGCGCGCGCGAAGGCGGTCCAGGCGCGCAGGCTCCCCGCCGCGAGCCACAGGAGCGCCGCGGCCGCCGACAGCGCCAGGCCGCCCCGTCGGGCCGGCTCGCGCCAGACCCAAAGCACGAGCCCGACACCGATGGCACAGGAAAGAAGCGCCGTCCAGGGATGCGCCGCGGCGATGCCGGCCACGAACGCCCCGGCCGCGATCACCAGAGGTCGCTTCACGTGGCGCATGGTAATAGAATCGGCTCATGGCGACTCCGGCGAAGCCCCGCCGCCCCGCGTCCGCGTCGCCGAAATCCTCCGCCGGCGTCTCCGCGGGGGAAATCCTCGCGAAGCTCGTGCGCCGGGAGGACCTCTCGCCGTCCGAGGCGCCGTTCCTGGCGGACGCGATCCTGGCCGGCAAGGCGCCGCCCGCCCAGACGGGGGCCCTGGTGCTGGCGCTCCACGCCAAGGGAGAGACGGTGGACGAGCTCGCCCCCTTCGCGCGGACCCTGAAGGACGCGATCTCTCCCGTCGATCCCGGGATGCCGCTCCTGGTGGACCTCTGCGGCACCGGAGGGGACGGCAAGGGGACCTTCAACATCTCGACCGCGGCCGCCTTCGTGGTGGCCGGCGCCGGGATCCCGGTGGCGAAGCTCGCGCGGGGGCCGGTCGTCTCGCGCGCCGGATCCGCCGAGACCCTCGCCGCGCTCGGCGTCCCCTGCCTCGAGTCCCCGAAGGAGGCGATCGCGGCCGCGCGGGAGACCGGGATCTCCTTCGTCGAGCCTCCCTGGGAGAACGCGGCCCTGGCGCGCGTCATCGCGCTCCGGCGGGACCTCGGGATCCCGACCTTCCTGGACCTCCTCCCCATCCTCGTCCATCCGGTCGCCGTGACGCACCGGATGATCGGGGTCGCCAACCCCCGGCATCTCGATCCGGTGGCGCGCGCGGCCGGCGAGCTGGGGCACGACCGGGTCCTCGTCCTCCACGGACTGGGTCTCGACGAGGTGACGCTGGAGGGGGAGACGCGCTGCTACGAGGCGGCCGACCGCGTCGTGCGCGGCCTCAAGATCGACCCGCTGGCGCTGGGATTCTCCTACGCCTCATCGACCGCGCTCAAGGGGGGCTCGCCCGCCGAGAACGCGCGTCTCATCGAGCGGATCCTCCTCGACGAGGAGCGCTCCCCCAGGCGCGACGTCGTGATCCTGAACGCCGCCGTCGCCATCTGGGAGACGGGGAAGGCCCGTTTCCTCGGCGAGGCAGTCCAGCTCTCGCTCTCGTCCCTCGCCACCGGCAAGGCGCACGCACGCCTGCGCGCCCTGCGGGCGCACCTCAAGTCGCGATAGGCGTCGGGGTCGTACTCCGCTTTTCGGGGGCCTGGGGGTTCCGTCTAGTCGATCAGGGCGAACGCGCCCTTGCGGCGGATCGGGGGCTCGAGGCGGATCTTCTTGTCGAGGAGGTCCTCGGGGGACCCGTCGGCGATCACCTCGACGAAGCGGATCCCCTGGAAGGGGATCAGATACTGCTTCTGCCGGTCGTCGAGGGGCTTCTCCTCGGCGCGCGTGGAGGCGGCGTCGATCACCTTGGCGAAGCGGCGCCCGACGATCACGATCACGTTCTGGTTCGTCGAGACGATGTCGCCGCGCAGGATCGTGACGGGGTCGTTCGGCCCCATCTTCTGCATCACGATCCGGACCTTTTTCTTCGCCTCGATCATGGGGATCCTGCGGCTACTCGTGCCCCGCCGCCATCGGCTTCAGGACGGTGATCTCGACGCGGCGGTTCCGCTTGTTCGGCTTCGTGCCGGACCCCTCCTCGCCGGGGACCGGGCTGTGCTCCCCGTAGGCGGCGGCCGTCATGTGCGTCTCCGGCACCCCCTGCGAGGCCAGGTACTTGAGGACCGTCAGCGCCCGCGCGGCGGAAAGGTCCCAGTTCGTCTCGTACTTGTCCTTCACGCGCACGATCGGCTGGCCGTCGGTGTGCCCGTCGACGCGGACCTTGAGCTTCTGGTCGACGATCTGCCGGGCGAGCTTCCCGAGGACCCCCTTGCCCCCCTCCTTCAGGGAGGCGCTGCCGGAATCAAAGAGGAGCCCGTCGCTGATCCGGACGCCCGTCGCCGTCTGCTCGACGCCGTCGGTCTCGATCGAGGCGAACAGCTGCTGGAGGCTCGCGACGTACTTCTGGTTGGCGGCGAGGAGCTCCTCGGCCTTCTTGCGATCGACCTTCTCGGTCTGGAGCAGGCTGTTCAGGATCTGGTTCTCGTTGTCGAGCGTCTGGACCTTCTTGGCGAGCATCCCGTTCTCGCGCTTCAGGCGCTCCTTTTCGGCGTCGTTGGGGGGATTCCAGCTGCACCCCGTCGCCAGGACCGAAAGGACCATCGCCGCGGAAAGAAGACGGAACATGCGCATCGACCCCTCCTCCGTTCGCCGTGTCACCTGTTTCCCCATCGAATCCGGGGAAAAGGTATCACCGGAGGGCGTTCTTGTCGACGAGGAATTCGTTGAACGCATCGAGGAACCCGACCGGCCGGTCCTTCACGACCGCCGCCAGGACCGCCCCCGCGAAGACGAGGAGCGCGAAGGTGGCCGCGACGACCGCCGACCAGCCCGGGGACCCCTCGCGCTTGACGTCGATCCCGCCGCCGGACCGCGCGGGCATCCCGAAATCGTCGGGCTGGTCCGCCCCCCCGCCCAGGTCCGCCGGGACCTCCATGGAGACGGTCCCCAGGTCCGGCGCGGAAGGCGCGACGTCCCCCTCGATCTCGATCGGCTGGGTCGCGCCGGAGGCGCCCCCCTCGTCGAGGACGTTCAGGTCCCCCTCGAGCGACAGCACCTCGGCCTGGAGCCCGTCGTCCGCCTTCTTCGTTTCCTCGCCCAACCCGGCGAGGTCGATATCCTCGATCTTGAGCTCCTCGGTCGAGAGGGTGGGCGCGGTCGAGAGATCCTTCTTCTTCGTGTCTTCCTTCTTCGGGGCGGGCGGGGGAGGAGGCGCCTCGGGCTCCTCCACGATCTCCATCTCGTCGAGCGAGAGCTCCGGGATGTCGTCCGCGGCGGGGGCGATCTCCTCGGCCGGCGCCGGGGCCGGCGCGGGCCCGCCCATCGTCTGCTGCTTTGCCTTGAAGCTGTCGAGGTCCTGGCGGCGGAACTTGAAGGTGCCGCTGTCGCTGAAGGCCCGGACCGCCCCCGAGGAGATCAGCTTCTTCAGCTGCTCGGGCGTCACGCCCAGCTCTTCCTGCGCCTTCTCGAACGGGACGAATTCGATCGCCATCGCGCCTCCTACTTGCTGTCCTTCTTGTCCTTCTCGTCCTTCTTCTCTTCCTTTTCCTGCTGTTTCTTGATGAACTCCTCGATCTCCTTCACGTGGAACCCCTTGCTTTCGCCCTCCACGTTCTTGAAATCCCCGTTGTGCGAATTGACGCCCCCCTTCTTCATCTTGTATTTCGCGAGGTTGAAATCCTGCGTCAGGATCCGGATCGCCGTCGGGACGACCCCGTCCTTCCCGAGCTCGTAGGTGAGCATGATGACGCCGGCGGAGTCCTCCTTGTGGCTCCCGTGATCGATGATCATGAGGTTCTCGACCTTGGCGCCGCCGGCCCCCGAGACCGTGTTGATCGTCATGACCTGGGTCTTCCCCACGCCGGACCCGATCGGGGGCGCGAGATCCTCTTCCTTGATCTCGTCCTTCTTCTTCCCTTCCTTCTTGATGAGCTCCTTCGTCTTCAGGTCCTCGTACCAGGCGCGGACATCCCACGACGAGAACCCGTCCTCCCATTCCTTGGGGAGCTTCTCGTGCGGGTACTCCTCCAGCAGGAGATCCCAGGTGTAGTTGCGAAGCGCCGCCGGGACGATCGAGCCGTCCTTGGCGACGACGAAGACGGCGATGAGATGGTTCTCCGTGTCGACGATGACCATGTAGGTGCCGGTCGCCCCGCCGCGCCCGCCGGGAGTCAGGTGGTGGACGATGTACCGGTCGCCCCCGGATGCGGCATCCCCGCCGCCGCCCCCACCTCCTCCTCCGCCCCGGCCGCCCCCGCCCCCCAACGCCCCCATCCCGGCGGCCGAAAGGTCCGCGCAGGCGGCGAGGGAAAGGAGGGCCATGAGAACGCGGACCGGTTCCATCACCCGCTTAATCATTGCTTAAACAGGATAAACCCGCCTGTATCCCCCCTCAAGGATCACGCCTGTTTTTTCAGAGACGCCTCGACCGCGGCCCGAGCAAGCTGCGGATTGGCGCGCCCTTTCGTTTCCTTCATGACCGCCCCCACGAGGAAGGCGACGGCGTTCCCCTTTCCCTTCCTGAAGTCCGCCACCGCCTGGGGTTGGGCCGCGATCACGCGGTCGGCCACGGCGGCAAGGGCCGCCACGTCGTCGATCCGGGCGGCGTCGCTTCCGGCCAGGCGCGCGGCCGGGTCCTGGCCGGTGCCCGCGACGGCGGCCAGGGTCTCGCGCGCGGTGGCGCGGGTGACCTTGCCCGACGCCACCATCCGGACGAGCCCCGCCAGATGCGATGGCGCCACCTTGAGGTCCGCGAGGGAGCAGGACCTCGCGTTGGCGATCGCCAGCATCTCGCCCGCGACCCAGTTGGCCGCCTCCTTGGCGCGGTCCGCTCCCAGATCCGCGACGACCGCCTCGTAGAACGCCGCCGTCCCCGCCTCGGCCGTCAGGATCCCGGCGTCATAGGGGGAAAGCCCCCAGGCGTCCCGGAAGCGCGCGGCTTTCTCGCGCGGCAGTTCGGGAAGCGCCTTTCGCACCCGCTCTTTCCAGGCGTCGTCGATCCCGATCGGCGGGATGTCCGGCTCCGGGAAATACCGGTAGTCGTGCGCCGCCTCCTTCGAGCGCATCGGGGCGGTGACCCCCTTCTCGAGGTCGAAACTGCGCGTCTCCTGGACGACCTTCTCCCCGCGGTCGAGGAGCGCCGATTGGCGCGCGATCTCGTGGTGAAGCGCCTTCTCGACCCCGGAAAACGAGTTCAGGTTCTTGATCTCGACGCGCGTGCCGAAGGCCTGCGACCCCGCCGGGCGCAGCGAGACGTTCGTGTCGACCCGCAGCGATCCCTTCTGCATCTCGCACTCGGAGACCCCCAGATAGACGAGCATCTGCTTCAGGGCGGCCAGGAAGGCATGCGCGCGGGCCGGGTCCCGCAAGACCGGTTCTGTGACGATCTCGAGGAGCGGCACCCCGGCGCGGTTCAGGTCCACGCGCGTCTCCTCCCCGGGCGCCCCGTGGACGAGCTTTCCGGCGTCCTCCTCGAGGTGGGCCCGCGTCAGCGCCACGCTCTCGACGCCGTCCGGCCCCTCGACCGGGATGCTCCCCCCCCGGCAGACCGGGATGTCGTACTGCGAGATCTGGTACCCCTTCGGCAGGTCGGGATAGAAATAGTTCTTCCGGTCGAACTTCGTGGGACTGGCGATCGTGGCCCCGAACGCGAGCCCCGCCCGGATCGCCAGCTCCACCGCCTGGCGGTTCGGGACCGGGAGAGCCCCCGGCAGGCCCAGGCAGACGGGACAGCAGAGCGAGTTGGGCGGCGCCCCGAACCGGTTCGGGCAGCCGCAGAACATCTTTGTCGCGGTCGCCAGCTGGACATGGATCTCGAGGCCGATCACCGGCTCGTAGTTGGGAAGCTTCATGACGATCGTCATGCCGTCTCTCCCCGGCCCGAGGCGACCCGGTCCATGACCGCGATCATACGCCCGGCCCAGTCTTTCTCGGTACACCGCTCGGCGGCGGCGCGCGCGGCGGCCCGTCCGCCGTCGCCCGACGCGGCCCGGCGGCGCACCGCCTCCGCCCAGGCGTCGGCGTCCGTCGGGTCGTCCACGACCTCGCCGCCCGCGCCCAGGAGCTCCCCGGCGCCGTTCCAGGCGGAGGTCACCACCGGCAGGCCGCATGCGAGCGCCTCGAGGGTCGTGAGCGAGCACGGATCGTAGAAGGTCGGCTGCACGAGGAGGTCGGACGCGGCGTAATACGGGCGCAGGTCGGCGACGCTGCCAGCGAACTCGACGGCCCCCGCGCATCCCAGGCGCCGGGCAGCCGCGCGATAGGGAGCGGTCTCCCCCTTCCCGGCCACGATCCAGCGGATCCGGCGGTCCTTCGCGAGCCTTCCCGCGCAGGCGACGGCGTTCGCGAGCCCCTTCAGGCGGAAGTTGTGCGCGGCGAAAAGGCAGACGAAGGCGTCCGCCACGCCCAAGCGGCGCCGGGTCTCCCCGCGCAGGGGGGCGTCGGGGCGGAAGGCGTCGGTGTCGATGCCGTTATGGACGACGTGGAGCCTCTCCCTCGGGACGCCGTGGTCGCGGAAGAAATCGTCCGCGACCCGCCGCGAGATCGCCACGACGTCGGGCGCCGGGGATCCGGTCACGAGCCGCCGCTCGCCCGAAGCCGCCGCCCGCTGTTTCGGGGAAACATGGACGCGGATCCCCTGGAAGAGGCGATACGCCCCGGCGCAGCTTGCCCGGTTCTGGCGCTCCCAGGCGGTCCAGGCGCCGCCGTGCGGGTAGTAGAGATCCGCCCCCGCCACGGGAAAGAAGGCCGCAAGGCGCTCGCCGGGAGCGCACGCCCCGGGGTCGAGCCGCGCGATCCCTTGCTGGAGGCGGCGCGACCCTGGCCACGCCTCGGCGCCGTCTTCCGCCGCGCCGGCAAGCGACACGACGCGGGGAGGGCGCCCCCGGGCCGCCAGCGCCCCCGCGAGGGCGCGGATCGCCTTCCGGGCGCCGCCGGCCCCCCGGCTCCACGCCTCCACCGCGAAGACCCAGCGGGAAGGAGTCGCGCGCCCCGTCACTGGGGTGATTTTCCGAGAAACTTCTGGCCCGCCGGGCCGGACAGCCACTGGCGCCACGCGTCGGGGTCCTCGTGGTACGGCTCGTTGGTGATCTCCGCGAGAAGCTCGTAGGTCTTGTCGTAGTCGCTCGCGAGCCCGGCCGCCGCCTCGTCCCCCTTCGGCAGGGAATTGACGAGGGGCCCCACCACGCGCTTCGGGTCGAGCGCGGCGAGCTCCTCGCACGCCTTCCGGGAGGTCGACATGTCCCGGGCGCGCACGTCGTAGACCAGGGACTCGATGTTGAAATACAGGTAGAGCTCCCAGAGGCCGTACCCCACGCCGCCCAGGAAGGAGCACCACAGGAGAAGCTGGAGGATGTTCTTTGCCGTCAGGTACTTGATCATGGGCCGCTCCTTCCGGTCTCGCGTCGCAGTTCCTTCAGCTTGGCGTACTTGGCGAAGACGTGGTAGGCGGTCATCATCGCCACCACGAACCCCGGCCAGCCGTCCAGGAACCCCGCCTTCACAATATAACCTTTCACGAACCGCGCGGGAGGGTGCAGCAGGGCGCGCGCCGACGCACCGCCGACCCCCTTCTCCAGGAGCTCCTTCGCCTCCCAGTCCGAATAAAGCTCGATCTTGCGCATCTGCTCGGAGAGATCCTTGTACCCCAGATGCCGGATCGGCTCGGCGAGGTATCCCATCGGGCCGTCCACCACGAGCCGCGCGTGGGGCTCCCCCACGTAGCGCCCCTTCCCGCGGCGGTAGAGGCGCGGCGTGTAATCGGGGAACCACTCGCCGTGCGCGAGCCACCGCCCCAGGTAGCGCGTCCGGCGGGGCAGGAAATAGCCGTCGAAGCGGGGCGCGGCGACGGTGCGGCGCACCTCGTCGGCCAGATCCTTCGTAGCGCGCTCGTCGACGTCGAGGATCAGCACCCAGTCCGACGCCGCGGCCCCTGCAATGAACGTGAGCTGGTCGCGGAATCCGGTCCACCTGTTCTCGAGGACTCTCGCGCCAGCCGCCCGCGCCCGCTCGCGCGTGTCGTCCGCGCTCCCCCCGTCGACGTAGATCACCTCGTCCGCCCACGCGAGGCTCCGGACGCACTCCTCCACGTAGTCGGCGCTGTTGAGGCCGTAGGTGGCCGCCGTGACCGTCGGAGAACTCATGCGGGCCGTCTCTTTTGCCGTCTCCTGGCTCCTGACTCCTGACTCCTGTCTCCCGCAAGCAGCTTCACACGGGCAATGAGATCGGTCACCGAATGGTCCTTCGCGTCCCCCACGATGAGGGTCTTCCCGCCGACGGCGGCCATGGCGTCGCGCTCCGGGTCGGTCTTCGGGGTGTAGTCGGTCCCCTTGGCGTGCCAGTGCGGCTTGAGCGCCAGGATGAGGCGCGTCACGGTGGGTTCGTCGAACACCGTCACGTGATCGACGCAGGACAGGGCCGCCAGAAGCTCCATCCTCTCGACGGCCGGGACGATGGGGCGCCCCGGCCCCTTGTAGCGGCGCGTGGAGCGGTCGCTGTTCACCGCGACCACGAGGACGTCCGCGCGGCGCTTCGCGTCCTCGAGGCTCCGGAGATGCCCCACGTGCAGGAGGTCGAAGACGCCGTTCGTGAGCGCGATCTTCTTCCCGGCGCGTCTCTTGCGCGCGAGGATCGCCGCCAGGCGCTTCCGGTCCGTCACGATCTTCGGGTTTCGCCTCATCACTCCGCCTTCAGCCCCCACCAGAGCCGCCGGAAGAACGACGTCGCGGCGATCAGCCGGAAGGAGCGCGCCAGGCGCTCTTGCAGGCCCCCGTCCGTCCCCGCGTACGCCCGGAGGAACCTCAAGCGGTCGCCCGGCGACAGCTCCCCCCCCGGCCGCGCCAGTTTCTCGGCCGAGCGGGCGAGGCGCCACAGGTTCTTGCGGCGCAGGCGGAAGGTGACCTCCCGGTAGAAGCGGGCGCGGTCGAGATCGACGAAAAACGCCTCGGGTCCCGCTTCCGTCCAGCGCACGAGGACGTTCTTCAGGTTCAGGTCCGGGTGATACAGCCCCGCGTCGTGCATGCGCCGCAGGGCGGCGGCCGCGGCGCCGATCGCGAGGTCCCGCCGCCGGCGTGGCCAGCCGCTCCAGCCGTCGCGCAGGACCTTCCCCAGATCCTCGGCGCCGGTGATCTCGAGGGTCAGGACGTCCCCGCGGTAGAAGCCGATCCCCAGGCGGTCGATCCGGGCCCCCACGGCGGCCGGGACGGGAATCCCCTTCTCGCCGGCGCGCACCGTGGCGACGAACTCCCGCAAGGGACGGTTCAGCCCCCAGAAGACCCGCCCGAGGAGGTCCCCGAACATCCCGCCGTGGACGAGCCTGCGCACGATGACGCGGCGGCCGTCGGGGAGCGCGACGACCGGGTGCCGGCGCCTGCCCTCGACCCACCCGACCGGCGCGGCGGCGTCGATCCCGTCGAAGAGCCAGGGTGCGTCCTCCCGGAAATCCGGGGCGACGGCGAGCGTCCGCCTGCCGCGGGACAGGAGGTGGAACCGGACGCCGGGGTCCTTCACGCGCGTGCGGCCACTTTCCGGACGGCCGCGACGACGTCGCGCGCGTCGTCGTCGGTGATCCGCGTGTGGATCGGGAGGCGCACGATCGACGCCGCGGCGCGCTCCGTGACGGGGAGCGGCCGGACGGGAGCCAGATTCTTCCGCGCGTAGGGGGAATCGTGCAGGGGGACGAAATGCGACATGGCCGAGACCCCCTCGGCGGCGAGCGCCTTGAGCCAGCGGTCGCGCCGCGCCGGGTCCACGAGAAACCAGAAGATGTGCCAGTTCGGCTCCGTCCCGGCGCGCGATTCCGGAAGACGGACGACGGGAAGGCCCGCGAGCCCGTCGCGGTAGATCGCCGCGATCTGCCGCCGGCGCGCGGTGACGCGGTCGAGCTTCGCGAGCTGCGCGAGGCCGATCCCCGCGAGGACGTCCGACTGGACGAAGCTCGACCCCCTGTCGATCCAGGTGTACTTGTCCACCTCGCCGCGGAGGAAGGCGGAGCGGTCCGTCCCCTTCTCGATCGCGATCTCGGCACGGCGGGCGAGCGCGTCGTCGGACGTGACGAGCGCCCCCCCTTCTCCGGTCGAGACGTTCTTCGTGTGGTGGAAGCTGAAGAAGCCGAAACGCCCCCAGCTCCCGAGCGGCCGCCCCCTGAACGAGACGCCGATCGACTGCGCCGCGTCCTCCCAGACCTCGAAACGGCCCTTCCGGGCGAGATCCGCAAGCCTCTCCATGTCGCACGACTGCCCGCCGTAATGCACCGGGACCACGGCCCGCGTTTTCGGCGTCAGCGCCTTCTCCACCGCGGCCAGGTCGAGGTTCAGCGTCCCCTCCTCGATGTCGGCGAAGACGACGCGCGCGCCGGACATGACAAGGACATTCGCCACCGACACGAAACCGAAGCTGGGGAGGATCACCTCGTCGCCGGGCGCCAGGTCCGCCGACAGGACCCCCACATGGAAGGCGGCCGTGGCGGAGGCGGTGAAAAAAGCGTGTCGGGATCCGGCAACGGAGGCGATCCCTTTCTGGAACTCCCTGGTGACCGGACCGTTCCCGACCAGGTTCCCCGACCGGATCACGCGCGCGGCCGCCTCGACCTCCTCGTCCCCCAACTCCAGCGCGTGGAAGGGGATCTTCTCCTTCCCCTTGCGGACCGGGGTGCCGCCGTCGATCGCCAATCGCTCCATGAAAGATGGAGTTTAGTCCACCGGTCCCGCGCTCCACCAGTCCAACAGGCGCTTCCAGCGGATCAGGAGGCCGGAGGGCGCCGGCAGGACGCCAGGTAGGCCGGAAGGGGGATGTCGGCGGAAACGGGGACCGGCGTCCCGGCAGCGGGTTGCCAGGGGATCACGCCCGACCAGAAAGGGAGCGTCATATCATCCGGATCTTCCAGGGGAGGACCGGTCCGGATCTTGGCCGAGGCCTCGGCGATTGACATGGCGAAGACGGCAGTCCCCTTGAGTTCCGGATCGGACGGCGGTCGGGTGTCCGCGGCACGGCCCGGGGCGATGAAATCGACGAGCGCGTTCATCGCGGCGCGCTTTTCCGCAAGGTCGACGATCTCCCGCGGGCGTCCGAACAGGATCACCGAACGGTAGTTCACCGAATGATGGAAGGCGGACTTCGCCATCACGAACCCGTCGACGAGTGTCACCGCCAGGGAGATGTCGGCCCCCTCGCGGAACCGCGCCGCCAGGCGCCCCGACGCCGCGCCGTGCAGGATCAGCTCGTCCCCCCTTCGGGCATAGACGAGCGGAATGATGAACGGGGCCCCCCCGTCGACGAATGACACATGACAGACGAACCCCTCGTCGAGGATCCGGCGGACCGTCGCGGGATCGTAATCGGCCCGCTTGGGGATGCGGCGGACGGTGGCGCGCGCGCTGGGGGGAGCCTTTTCCATGCGGATATCCTGTCCCCGGCTCGTGATATATTCAACATAACACATTTCGTTTTTTTATGTATAACGGGTGGATGGATCTCCCCCTCAAGCTCCGGACGCGCGGCGGCCCCCTCTACGCCCGGATCCGCGAGGAGATCCGCGACCTCGTCGCGCGCGGCATCCTCGCGCCAGGAGCCCGGCTTCCGTCCGTCAGGAGCCTCGGCGCCCAGCTCCGCGTCAGCTTCCTCACGGTGCTCCGCGCCTACCGGGAGCTCGCCGCGATGGGATATCTCGACATGGAGGAAGGAATCGGGACCCGGGTCAACGCCGCCCTTCCGGAACCGTTCCTCGCGCCGCCCCCCGGAAGCGCCCCCCTTCCCCGGCGGCGGCCGCGCGGAATCCCGGGGCCGATGAACGCGCGGGCGCGCGCGCTGGATCTCGCGGGATACATCGCCCGGCAGGAAGGCCCGTTCCGCCTCTCCTTCAACGTCGGCGAGGGGGACCTGCGGCTCTTCCCGTTCCCCCTCTGGCGGCGCCTCCACCAGCGGACGCTCGCGACCGCCCGGGAGGCCGAATGGGGCCGCGGCGTTCCGCCGCAGGGAGTGGCGGAGCTGCGGGCGGCGATCTGCGAGACGGTCCTCCCGGCGCGCGGGATCCGCGCGGCACCCGACGAGGTCCTGGTGACGGCTGGCTCCCTGCAGGGGATCCACGGCTTCCTGGACCTCGTCCTGGAGCGGGGAGACCGCGTGGCGGTCGAGGACCCCTGCTACGCGCTCTACCCGCGCATCGCGGGGTTCCGCGGCGGGCGGACCGTCTTCGTCCCGGTCGACGGGCAGGGGATCGACCCCGCGCGATTCGCCGGCGTCCTCGCGCGCCACCGGCCGCGCGCCGCGATCCTGACCTCCAGCCACCAGTATCCCACGACCGCCACCCTCGACCTCGCGCGCCGGCACGCGCTTGCGCGCCTGGCGGCCCCGCATCGGCTCTGGATCCTCGAGGACGACTACGACAGCGACTTCCATTACGATAGCCCCCCCCTTCCCGCCCTCAAGTCGCTCGACGCGACGGGGCGCGTGACCTACTTCGGGACGTTCACGAAGACGCTCTTTCCCGCCCTGCGCCTGGGATTCATGGTGGCCGCGCCCGGCGTGGTCCGCCGGATGGCCCACTGGATCTACCTCCAGGGGTTCCACGTCCCGGTGACGAGCCAGCGCGTCGCCGCGGAGTTCCTGCGGCGCGGACACTACGACCATCACGTCCGCCGGATGCGGCGGACCTACCACGCCCGGCGCGACGCCATGGCGGAGGCCCTGCGGCGCCATCTCCCCGGATTCGCCTTCGTCGTCCCCTCGGGCGGGATGCGCTTCTGGGTCCGCGTCCCGGACGGGATCGGCCGCGACGCGCTCCGGGAGGGAATCCGGAAGGCCGGGTGCTACGTCCGGATGGGGTCGGCGGACGCGAGCGCCCGCCCCGGCCCGGAGCACCTCCACCTGGGGTTCGCCTGCCTCACGGAGCGGGAGATCGACGACGGGATCCGGACGATCGCCCGGGTGGTCAGACGGCTACGCATTGCGGAACCGAAGCGCCGTGGCGTATCATCCCCGGCTCGTTTGCGCCCGTAGCTCAATTGGATAGAGCGTCGGCCTGCGGAGCCGAAGGTTGTGAGTTCGAATCTCGCCGGGCGCGCGTTTCGCGGATCAACGGCCATCTTCGGCGTTGCTCGGCTCTTCGGCTCTTCACCGGCTCTTCACCGAAAAAGGGGGCAGACACCAAAACTACGAGCATAGTACCCTC
>CAYVXZ010000008.1:0-113297 GCA_964455625.1 uncultured Planctomycetales bacterium
CCGAGCGAGCGCTTGGGTCGATTCCCATACGCTCCCGCCATTTTCGCGTATCGCGGACCATCTCCGGCGTTGCTTCGCCGTGCCGGGTGTCACACGTAGACACGACGGCACGGCTTGCGCCTTGGATCTGGCCCACGCTCCGCGAAAATGAAAGACGCTGGGGAATCGAACGGGCGTCGGCCGGCATCGGGGATGCCGAGCGGCACGGATGCCGCGAGAGGCCGGCGCCCAGGCCCGAGCGAGCGCTTGGGTCGATTCCCATACGCTCCCGCCATTTTCGCGTATCGCGGACCATCTCCGGCGTTGCTTCGCCGTGCCGGGTGTCACACGTAGACACGACGGCACGGCTTGCGCCTTGGATCTGGCCCACGCTCCGCGAAAATGAAAGACGCTGGGGAATCGAACGGGCGTCGGCCGGCATCGGGGATGCCGAGCGGCACGGATGCCGCGAGAGGCCGGCGCCCAGGCCCGAGCGAGCGCTTGGGTCGATTCCCATACGCTCCCGCCATTTTCGCGTATCGCGGCCAACCTCTTGCGTTGCTTCGCCGCGGCGGGCGTCGCAAGCAGGCCGGCTACAGGAGTTTCTCGAGGATGACACTCCGGTAATTGACCACGGAAGCGTCCCACCGGACATGCCCGACGACACGGTATCCCCGCTTCTCGTAATACCGGATCAGGTGAACAGCCCCCTCTGCCGTGTCGCAGGCGACGCGGCGGCTTCCAAGTTCCCCGGCACGACGCTCGACGAGATCCATTAGGCGAGACCCGATTCCGCTCCGCTGAAGGGCCGGCTCCACGGCAAACTGGCCGAAAACGGAAATGTCCGGGGCCTGATAGCGGGGCGTGCCTTCCGCGGCGGAACCCGGCCGGAGGCTGATCGTGGCGACAATCCTCCCGTCCCGGATCCCGACATGGCATTCTCCCCGGCCGGCGCGCCGGCGGGTCTCCTCCTCCGTCTGGTAGGAAGCGAGATAACGGAACCCCTTCTCCGCGAGGGATCCGTACGCCCGATGCAGGAGCGCCGTCATCTCGGCCATCGAATCGGAAGGGGCCAGGGGACGGATCAGGATGTCATCCGCCATCATTCCTCCTGTTCCCGCTCCCACGCCTCGACGTCGTCCTCGGAGAATCCGAAATGGTGCGCGATCTCGTGGAGAAGCGTTTCCCGGATGACACGGGCGATCCCGGCCGGATCCCCCTCGGCCTCCTCCTCGATCGCCTCCCGGAAGAGATAGATCCGGTCGGGAAGCGCGATCCCGGGCCCTCCGGCGCGCGTATCGATCGGCGTGCCGACGTAGAGCCCCAGAAGGTCTCCCTCTCCCGGTTCCGCCTCCTCGCGCTCCCGCTTCCCGGGGCGCGCGCGCACGACGATCTCGACGTTCTCCAGGCGCTCCCGGATCATTCCGGGAAGCCCGGCCAACTCCCGCGCCGCGATCCGCTCAAACGCCTTCGGGTTCATGCGCCGGGGGGTCTGACGGGGGTGCTTCCGCGGCGCTTCCGGGCGCCGCCTGCGCCAGCCAGGCGCGCGCCGCCGAGACCTGCGCGGCGTTCCCGAGGACGAGAAGGACGTCCCCCGCCTGGATTTCCTCATCGGGAGAGGGATTCACCTGGCTCGTCTCGCCACGCGTCACGCCGACGACATTCGCCCCGGTCTTCGCCCGCAGGTCCAGCTCCCGCAGAAGCTTCCCTGCCGCAAGGCTCCCTGCCGCGACGGAAACCGGCTCGATCTGCGCCTCCCGGGGGAGCATCCGCTCGGAGCGGGGCTTGGGCCTGGCTCGGGGAGGGGTCGGCGTGACCGCGTCACGCAGGGCGATTTGGGCCTTCGCGTAGATCTTCACGAACGCGTTCCAGAACAGGAAGGACGCCGGGACGGCGACGACGGCGAGAACCAGGAGGACCTTACCCGGCGGAAGGAGGGCCGCCGAAAGGAGCATCGTGTAGACCAGCATCGCCGCGACGCCGGCGAGAAGGATCGTCGTCGAAACCAGTGAGCGCACCGCCGGGGTGCTCGCCCCTCCCTGGGAGGCGGGGACCGCCAGTTCCGCCCAAAGCATCGCGAGCGCGTTGAACTTCCGCAGGGTCGCGACATACAAGGGAGCTGTCGCCAGCATCGCCCCCAGCCACAGGAGGATGCGCGGCCCGCCCAGCCAGGCCGGGATCGGGGGAGCCCACTCCGGATGGTACCGGGCAAGATAGGCGGCGACGGCAAAAGCGGCCGTGATGAGGCTCACGTTGAGGAAGATCTGCCAGATCGCCCGGCGGATGTGGTAACCGATCGGGTCGTTCGCCCCCGTCGCGGCGAGGTTCCCGATCCATTGGCTGTAGAGGGCCATGTGCCCCCGGAGGCGCGCGGGAAGGCGCCCTTCCGCCCAGGCCGCGAAACGGTCGGCGTGCCGGGTCAGGGGCAGGTTCAGGAAGGCCGTGACGACGGAGACGCAGACGGCGATCGGGTGGAGGAAGGGATCGGTCACCCCGAGCGCGACGCCCAGGGAGGCGATGACGAACGAGAACTCCCCGATCTGCCCGAGGCTCATCCCGATCCGGATGGCCGTCCGGAGGTCATGCCCCGCCACGAAGGCGCCCAGCGCGCACGCCAGGGCCTTCCCGACGACGACGACCGCCGAGAGGACCGCGATCGGCCCGGCATGCTCGATCATGAGGCGCGGATCGACCATGAGCCCCATCGACACGAAAAAGACCGCCGAGAACATGTCGCGCAGGGGTTCGACAAGCTGCCTCACGCGGCCGCTCTCGCGCGTCGAGGCGATCACCGCTCCCATCACGAACGCCCCCAGCGCCGTGCTGTATCCCAGGGAGACCGAGAGGAGCGACGCCCCGAAGCAGAGCCCCAGGACGACGACGAGCAGGGTCTCCGCGTCCTTGAAGCGCGAGACCGTCTTCAGGAGACGCGGCACGAGAAGGAGCCCCATCACCACCGCGACGACGAGGAAGACGAGAAGCCGCGCACCCGTCTGCGCCACCGGAAGGGCCTGGATCTTTCCCGTGAGCGCGATCCCCGAAAGGAGCGCGATCATGAGCATCGCCACGAGGTCCTCCACCACGGTGATCCCGAAGACGACGCGCGTGAACCCTTCCTCCTGCTTGCTCAAGCTCTTGAAGGTCCGCGCGACGATCATCGTGGACGAGATCGAGAGCATCGCCCCCAGGAAGATGCGGTTCATCGGCCCCCATCCGAACAGGCGGCCCGCCTCGTACCCGAACCAGAAGACCACCAGGGTGCCCAGGACGCCGGCCACGAGGACCGTCGGGCCGATCCCCCGGATATGCGCCAGGGTGAAATCCAGGCCGATGGAGAACATCAGGAAGACGACCCCCAGCTCCGCGAGCGTGCGGATCGTCGCCTCGTCCCGGATCAGCGGGAACGGCGGGGTGTGGGGGCCGATGATGACCCCGGCCAGGAGATACCCCACGACCACCGGCTGCTTGAGGCGATGGAACAGGATCGTGACGACACCCGCCACGATCATCACGACAGCGAGATCGGAAAGGAAAGCGTGCCCCTCCATCAGGCGCGCATCTTACAGACCGGCTTCAGCCGCGCGTGATCAGCTTTCCGGAGTGTCCGCGGAATTTCCGGAGGCATGCCGCTTGACCTTTCCGTGGATCCGGTGCGCGAACTCCTTCACCTGCCGGTCCGCGGCCTGGAAGGCGTCCCGGATCGCCACGTAGAAGTCCTCGTTCGGCTCGCGCTTGACGACAAGCTCCGTTCCCGGAACCGCAACCACGATATGGACGTTGTAGAGCCGCCCCTTCTTGTGGTGCTTCGGCGGGGATTCGGCGACCACCCGGCAGGAGGTGATCCCCCGATAGTGCGTGAAAAGCTTTTCCGCCTTGCGGCGGATGTCCGCCTCGATGGCGGGGGTCGTCTCGATGTCGCGCAGGGCCACGTGGATCGGAAGGTCGTCTGTCCCGTTCATGCACACCTCCTGGGTGTCTCCATTCTGCCACGGAGGCGCCTCCCCGCAAGGGGCGGGAGCCGAGAAATGGCCGGGCAACGCCCCCGGCCTAATTCAGGAACTCGATCTGCTTCCTGGCGTGCCCCGGGACGCTCTTGAAGGAGATGCCGATCATCTGGACATGGGCGGCATTCTTGCGCCGGAAGGTGGTCCAGGCGACCTTCCCCGTCGCGCGGAAGGAATCGACGTGCGCCCCCTTCACCTGGAAGACGAGGCTGTCCCCGACGACGAAGGCGTGATCCTTGGCGCGATGGTTCTCGAAGCAGACCCCCCCTGCGCCGATATCGCGGATCATGTAGCGGCTGGCGAACGGGGACGGTTCCCCCATCCATTTCGCGAGCCCCGTCCGCTCGATCAGGACACCCTGGGCCAGGTCCTTGCGCGCGCACTGCCGCTTCTCGATACCCTGGATCGCCATATCGGCCTCCTTTCGGACTCTATCCCATACTTCGGAAGCCGCACGGAAAACCTTCACAAAAACCGGTAGGATTTCCGCATGCGCAAGCCGGGCTTCTCGGGACCCCGCGGGACGGTCCGCCTCCTGACGCACGGTTCGCGTGTCCTGGCGGGGAACCCGCGCGGGGACCCGCCGGACCGGACGATCGGCCTCTACACGCCCCCCGGGTACGATCCGTCCGGCAGGCCGTACCCTCTCCTTGTCTACCTCGCGGGGTACCACGCCACGAGCCTCGCCTACTGCGGGGCCCTGTTCCTGAAGGAGAACATCCCCGAGCGGGCCGACCGCCTGATCGCGTCCGGAAGGATGCGCCCGGCGGTGATCGTCCTCCCGGACACCCTCACCTGGTTCGGAGGGAACCAGTACGTGAACAGCCCCGCCGTGGGGCGCTACGCGGACTGGCTGGCGGACGAGATCGTCCCGTTCGCCGAGGCGCACGCGAACGCGGGCGGCTCGCCCGCCCGGCGCGGGATCCTCGGGAAAAGCTCCGGGGGCTACGGGGCGCTTGTCCATGCCATGACGCGCCCGGACGTCTGGGGGGCGGCCGCATCGCACTCCGGGGACGTCGGCTGGGACTACGCCCACCGGCACCGTTTCCCCCTCTGGCTGAACGAGCTCGCGCGCTACGGGGGTGACCCGGAGGCGCTTGTCGCCGACTTCTGGAAGCGCGTGAAGCCCACGATGGACCACATGATCGCAATGGAAGAGGTGGGGCAGGCCGCCTTCTACGACCCGGACCCGGCGCGCCCGAAGCGGCTGCGGCTCCCCTTCACCGACACGGCGACGGGCGAAGTAGACGAGGCCGCCTGGAAGCGATGGCTCGCGCACGACCCGCTGAACCTCGTCGCGCGGTACGCGGCGTCCCTCCGGAAACTGAAGCTCCTCTACCTCGACTGCGGGACACGCGACCAGTGCAACTTCCTGTACGGGACGCGCCAGCTTGTCCGGAAACTCGGAAAGCTGAAGGTCCCCCACGTCTACGAGGAGTTCGACGACGACCACACGGCGGTCGACTACCGCCTCGACGTGTCGCTGCCGCTCCTGACGAAGGCGCTGACGCGGTCCTGACGCCTGCCGGTCAGGCCCGCCGCAAGACGGCGTCCGCGAGGCGCTCCACGTCATCCATGTCGTTGTAGATCTGGGCCGAGACGCGCGTCCAGAGACGGCCCTTCCAGAAATGGATCTGCGATTCGATCCGGTCCGAGGCGAGGAGCGCGTGACGCAACTCGACCGCCGCCTCGGCCGTGGCCACAAGCGTCCCGGGAAGCGGAACGACCGCCATGGTCGCGAGCATTCCCTCCGGAACGACCGGCTCCGTCCCCCAGCGGCGCGCGAGCAGGCGGACCGCCTCCCGGGCCAGACGATGATTGTACGAACGGACCTCTTCCTCGCCCCACTCCCGCAGGAGGTCGATCGCGGCGGGAGCGGCGAGGGACGGCGAGGGGTCGCGTGTCCCCGTCCAGTCGAACTCGTGGACGAACCCCTTGTCGAGCCCCCAGGAAACGGCCGGCGGATGGAGCCCCGCCTGCCTCTCCGGCGCCGCCCACAGGAAACCGCAGCTCCGGGGGGCCCAGGCCCACTTGTGGAGGTTCCCCGTGTACCAGTCGGCGCCGAGAGCCGGAATGTCGAGCGGGATCGCCCCCGGCGCGTGCGCGCCATCCACGAGGACCGCCACCCCCTTTTTCCGGCAGAGCGCGACGATCCGCGCGACGGGGAAGACGAGGGCCGTCAGCGACGTGACATGGTCCACGACCGCCAGACGCGTCCTCGGGGTGATCCCCCGCGCGACCGCGTCGAGAATCCCCTCCTCCGACGGGGGCCAGGGGAGATCCACCGTGACGACGCGCGCGCCGCGCTCCCGGGCGGCGAAGAGGGCGGCATTCGCGACCGCCCCGTAGGCGTGGTCGGTGACCAGGATCTCGTCCCCCTCCGCGAGGGGAAACGAGCGCAGGACCGCATTCGCGCCGACGGTGATGTTCTCGACGAAGACGAGATCCTCCCCGCGCGCGCCCAGGAAAGGGGCGACCCGGGCCGCGGCCTCCCGGATGAGCCCGGGCCGCCTGTCGGGAGGCCCGACGTAATTCACGAGCTTCCGGAGCAGGTATTCGGAAGGCTGCCTTTCGATCTCTCCGCGGATCCGGTCCTGGGCGTCGATCACCCGCCGGGGTGTCGCCCCGACCGTCCCGTGGTTGAGATAGGTCACCTCCGGGTCGAGACACCATTCCTTGAGCATCGCCCGGCCGAACGGCATGGCGGCTATCGTACCCGATCCGCGTTGGCGGCCTCTCGGGGCATCATCGATGCCGGCCGCCTCCCTTCGAATCCAGGAGCGGGGCGATTTCCCGCTTCGCTCGAAAGCCGTTTCGCGGAGCGTGGGCCAGATGCAAGGCGCGAGGGGGACCGTCGTGTCTACGTGTGACACCCGGCCCGCCGAAGCAACGCCGCAGATGGCCCGCGATGCGCGAAATGCTGTTGCCCCGCTAGGATTCGAACCTAGATACCTGGATCCAGAGTCCAGTGTCCTACCGTTGGACGACGGGGCAAGGAAGTCCGGAGTCTAGCAAAACGCGGCTAAAAGGCGTAGCTCGCCCCGAGGGCGAGCAGGGCATCCGGGGCGGTGTCGGTGAGCCCCAACCGGATCCCGCCGTCGAGCGTCAGGCGCTCGCGCAAGGGGAAGCGCATGCCGAAGCCGGCCTGGACGATGTCGGTGTTCTCGTTCTTGTCGGGGTGCTCCTGCCAGAGGAACTCCCCGAAAAGCTCGCTTCCCTTCGTGAAGCGACGCGTCACTCCCAGATTCAGGAAGAGCGAGCTCTCCACGTTCTCGCCGGCGCGCTCGAAAGTGTCCTCGTACCACAGGATCCCCAGGTTCCCGTGCCCTACGGCCCATTCCATGTCCTGTGACGCCGCGAGCGACGTCTCGAACGCCTTGTCGTGGACCTCGAAGCGGCGGGCGGACTTCCCGAATTTCGGGAAGTAGGTGAGGTTCACGGAGAGGGCATCGACGGGATTTTCCCACTCGAAAAAGAGGTGCCGGCCGATATCGAATTCGGCGTGGAGCCGGAGGTCCGAGAACCCCTGGTCGCTCGAGGCCGTCTCGGGATCCGAGGAGAGATAGGGGAGCGCGAGCCCCAGCTCGATCCCCCCGTCGAATCCGCGGGACCAGCTGCCGACATACTCCTGGACCTTGGGCCCGTCGTCCTCCTCCCAGAACGCCATCCCGAACCGGAGGCGCTGGGCACCGGATGCCAGGGTCCACCCGTCCTCGGTCTTCTGCGGAAGGTCGTCGATTCCCGCCACGGCGGAGGAGAGGGCCAGGATCGCGGGAAGGGCCACGACGGACAGGCAAGACGTTCGGCGCATGGCGGCGTCCTCCTAGGGAAGATCCAGCGTCCGGACCCAGGCCTTCCAGCGGCGGACCGCTTCCCGGCGGACCGTCGCGGGGGCATCCGGGTCGTATCCGAAGCTGTTCTCGGTCTTCCAGCGGGAAAACGGTGGCTCGCTCCAGAACTTCCCGGCCACCTTCTTCAGGATCTCGAACGCCTCGCGGCGGAGCCTCGGGTTCTCGTGGTCGAGATACCGGACGAGGATCGGGATCGTGACCCAGTCCTCGATCTCGTCGGCGAGGCGCGAGCGCGCCTCCGACACCCCTTCCTCGTAGAAGGCGCGCGCCGTGACGCGCGCCTCGTCGGCGGACTCGAGGATGCCGGACCCCAGATACTGGTTCAGGCGGTCCTCGAGGCTCCCCGGCGTCACGACCCGGGCGTAGCGGGTACGCGCGAGGGCGTCCCGCAGGCGCGTCAGGCGCCTTTCCACCGCCCGGGTGTCCGGAAACATCGCCGGGTCGGCCGGGTCCTCCTTGATCACATGCAGGAGGTCGTAGACCCAGCTGTGGAGCTCCGGCGTGAAGACCTCCCACTCGCCCAGGTCCAGCCGGAAGATCTCGTTCACCGTGAAAACGCCCAGCGTGAGGACATAGCAGACAAGCAGGGCGAAGAGGATCTTCTCCTTGAGTCCCGCCTGCCGTTCTCCGGTCGATTCCGTCACGTCGTCCTCCCTCCGGCCTCGGCCCCTTCCTCCTCGTTCACGATCCGGACCGCCTCCTCGGGAGAGCCCGCGCGCTTCAGGCGGTCGCGCATGACGGCGTTGTTCAGGAGGCGCGCGATCCCGGCCAGCGTC
Organism: uncultured Planctomycetales bacterium; assembly: GCA_964455625.1. Taxonomy (GTDB): domain Bacteria; phylum Planctomycetota; class SBBH01; order SBBH01; family SBBH01; genus SBBH01. The sequence continues at coordinate 8,611 of CAYVXZ010000008.1, forward strand.
CGCACGTGCCGCGAGAAGCGCTTGCGGGCAATGACGATCAGGATCACCAGATGCGCCGGTTTCCCGTCCAGCGTCCCGAACTCCACCCCTTCGGACGAGATCCCGAGCGCGCAGGCCATGTCGTCCATCTCGTCGATGGAGCCGTGCGGGATCGCGATCCCGTGCTCCATTCCCGTGGAGAGCGACTTCTCCCGGTCGAGGACCGCCTTGAGAGCGGTGGCGCGGAGCGTCGCGGGGAGGGCCCCCGTCGCGACGAGCCGGTCCACGAGGATCGTGATCGCCTCCTCCTTTCCCGAGGCGGAAAGGCCGCAGACCACCTGCGCCGGACGCAGGATCTCCCCGAGCCTCATCGGCGGAGCCTCCCGTCCACGCGTGCCGCGGCCCCCGCGGCATCGAGCGCCCTCGCGCCGTAGCCGAACGGATAGAAGCTCGCGGCGGCAAGCGCCGCGAGAAGCATCCCGGGGACGAGGCCGACCCGGACCGGACGGGCCCCCTCGGGAGAGCCGTCCAGCCACATGCGCCGCGCGATCCCGGCGTAGTAGTAGAGGGAGACGACGGAATTGGCGAGCGCGATGAGGGCCAAAAGCATCATCTTCGGGCTCTGGGACTCGACCAGGGCCGTGAACAGGTACCACTTCCCCAGGAACCCCGCCGTCGGCGGCAGGCCGATGAGCGAGACCAGGAACACCGTCATGAGGACCCCGAGGAACGGCTGCCTCCAGCCCAGGCCGGCCCAGTCCCGGTCGTCGTCGCGGCCCGCGGCGTCCACGACCAGCGTCACCGCGTAGAAGGCGCCGATCGTCATGATGCAGTAGACCACGAGATAGAAGAGGATCGACGCGACGCCGGCCGCGCTCGCGGCCGAGACGGCGGCGAGCATGTACCCCGCGTGCGCGACGCTCGAGAACGCGAGAAGCCGCTTCACGCTCCGCTGGCCGATCGCCGAGAGGTTCCCCACCGTCATCGTCGCGACCGCGAGGATCGCCGTCAGCTCGCGCCAGGAGACGCCCGGGACCTCGATCCAGCCGCCTCCCCCCGGAGCGGCGGTCGAGACGACGTCCAGGACCACGCGCAGGAGGATCGCGAACCCGGCGGCCTTGGACCCCACCGACAGGAACGCCGTCACCGGCGTGGGAGATCCCTCGTAGACGTCGGGCGCCCACATGTGGAACGGGACCATCGCCACCTTGAACCCGAGCCCCACGAGGATCAGGAGGAAGGCCGCCAGGACCGCCGGGGTCGCCTCCCCCATTCCGGCGAGATGATGCCCCACGATGTCGAGCGTGGTCGCCCCCGTCACACCGTAGAGGATCGAGATCCCGAAGATCATGGCCCCCGAGGCGACCCCTCCGTAGAGGACGTACTTGAAGGCCCCCTCGCTCGATCGCGGGTCGCGGCCGATGTAGCCCGCCAGGACGTAGGCCGCCTGGCTCAACATCTCGACGGCGAGATAGACCATGACGAGGTCCCCCGCCGAGGCCATGAGGAACATCCCGAGGGTCGCCCCCAGGACCAGCAGGTGGTATTCGCCGTGGCGCGACCGCTCGATCTCGCGCGACCGGTAGGCGAGGACCACCGCGGCGGCCGCGGCGGCGAGGAACACGAGCTTGAAGAAGGCGGACAGCGGATCGGCGACGAACATCCCCGAGAAGAACCGGTCCGTCGCGGGGAGGCTTTCCGGGTCCGGCGGACAGCAGGAGAATCCCAGCGCGGCCGAGAACGCCCCCCCGGCCGGGCTCGCAAGGACCTGGCACCCGGCCAGGACGAGCCCGGCGAGGACCAGCCACGCCGTCAGGCGCCGCTCCGACGGCCGGAAAAGCAGGTCGAGGACGAGCGCCAGCCCCATCGTGACCGCGAGGGTCAGCTCGGGTCCCACCGCGGCCAGGTCCCTGGAGAGATCAGGCATCGCGCGTCTAGCCTCCCAGCACCGCGACGCGCAGCGCCGTTACCGACGCGCGGAACATCGCCAGGAGCGGCGCCGGCCAGACCCCGAGCCCGATCACGAGAATCGCCAGCGGAACGAGCGTCGCGATCTCGCGGGCATTGATCTCCGGGAGCGCCTTGTATTTCTCGTTCACCGGCCCCAGGAAGACCCGCTGGAGCGACCAGAGCATGTAGCCGGCCCCCACCACGATCCCGCAGACGGAGAGGACCGCGTGCAGGCGCGTCGCCTCGTTCTGGTAGGCGCCGATGAAGACCAGCGCCTCGCCCCAGAACCCGGAGAGCCCCGGAAGCCCCAGGGCGGCGAACCAGGCGAGCGCCACGATCCCGGTGTAGCGGGGAACGACCGCACCGAGCCCGCCGAACCCGTCGATGTTCCGGTGATGGGCCCGATCGTAGACGACGCCCACGAGGAGGAACAGCATCGCCGTGATCGTCCCGTGGTTGAACATCTGCATCAGGGCGCCGTTCATCCCGGCGTCCGTGAAGCTCGCCATCCCGAGAAGCACGTACCCCATGTGGCTGATCGAGGAATAGGCGACCATCTTCTTGAGGTCGCTCTGCGCCAGGGCGCAGAAGGCCCCGTACAGGATGTTCACGACCCCCAGGATCGCCAGCATCCAGGCGAAGGCGAGCGTGGCGTCCGGCAGGATCGGGTAGCTGATCCGCAGGATCCCGTAGGTCCCCATCTTGAGGAGCACTCCCGCCAGGATCACGCTGATGGGGGTGGGGGCCTCCACGTGCGCGTCGGGCAGCCACGTGTGGAACGGGAAGACCGGCACCTTGATCGCGAAGCCGATGAAGAGCCCCAGGAAGAGGAGCATCCGGTACGAGAGATCGATCTCGGTCCCGAGAAGCGGGACGCGGAAATCGACCAGGATCGGGTTCGACTTCAGGATCCCGACGTGCGTCGATTGATCCGCGAGCCTCACGAGGTCGAACGAGTGGTGCCCGTCCACGTTCGATCCCCAGTAGAGGCCGATCATCACCAGAAGCATCAGCACCGACCCGGCGAGCGTGTAGAGGAAGAACTTGATCGCCGCGTATTCCCGGCGGGGGCCGCCCCAGATCCCGATCAGGAAGTACATCGGAAGCAGCATGATTTCCCAGAAGATGAAGAAGAGGAAGAAATCGAGCGCGGCGAAGACGCCGATCATCCCCGCCTCGAGGAACAGGAACATCGCGAAGAACCCCTTCGCCCCCTTCTCGATCCCCCACGAGGCGAAGATGCAGAGGAAGGAAAGAAGCCCCGTCAGCAGGATCATCGTGACGGAGAGACCGTCGACCCCGACGTAGTACTCGATGTTGAACGCGGGGATCCAGGCGAACCGCTCCACGAGCTGCATCCCCGGAACGCTCCGGTCGAAGGCGCCGTAAAGCCATATCGACAGGGCGAGCGGCACCGCCGCGAAGAGGGCCGACACCCAGCGGATCGCGGAGAGTGCCCCGCGCGGAAGCGCGAGCACCACCGCCATCCCCACCGCGGGGGCGAAGATCATCGTCGACAGCGGATGCGTCAGGATCCAGCCAGGGTCACTCATCACGTCCTCCCAGAAGGTCGCTCACCACAGGCAAGGCCACGGCGGCGAGGAGCACCACGACCGCCCATCCCAGGATCGAGAACCAGCCCGACACGACCAGGATGAGGCCGGCCGCAAGGATTCCGATATAGGTCTGCACGCGCCCCGACTGGAAGAGGCGCAGGAACTGCCCGGCGAGGAACGCCCCGATCCCCACCGCGTTCACCGCGCCGTCCACCGCGGCGTTGTCGAAGCGCCCCGAGACCGACGCGGCGCGGACGCCCAGCCTCCCGGCGGCGTTCACCGCGCCGTCGACGACCGATCCGTCGAAGAGCGCCATGAGACGCGAGACCAGCATCGTCGCGCGCACCGCCGTGGCCTGGTACAGCTCGTCGAAGTACCACTTGTTCTCGAGGAACCGGTGGAGCCCCCCGCACGAGGCCGCGATCCGCTCCGGGATTTCGGGCCTCTTCAGGTACAGCCAGATCGAGAGCGCGATCATCCCGAGGGAGACCGGGATCGCGGTCCAGAGCGTCATCAGGTGCGCCCGGTGCGCCGCGTCGTGGCCGCCGTGCGCGGGCGCGTGATGCCCGGCGGTGACGAGGGCCGCCTCCGGCGCCTTCACGCACTCCTGGAACCAGCCATGCCCCGAAAGGACGCCGGACAGGCCGCCCGGACCGCCGATCCCGAAGACCGGCCCCAGGGAGAGCGCCGCCAGGATCACGAGGGGAACCGTCATGACGGGAGGCGACTCGTGCGCATGGTCGTGCGCGTGGTGGTCGCGCGGTTCTCCCCAGAAGGTCAGGGTCACCAGGCGGAACATGTAGAAGGCGGTGAGCCCCGCCGTCGCCACGACGATCCAGGGAAGGAACCGCCACCACCCGCCGTCGACGATCGCGCGCTCGAAGCACTGCGCGATGATCATGTCCTTGCTGAAGAACCCCGACGTCACGAACGGAAGCCCCGCGATCGCGAAAGTCGCGACGACGAACGTCCAGTGCGTGACGGGCATCTTCCGCGCGAGCCCCCCCATCTTCCGGATGTCCTGCGTGTGGACGGCGTGGATCACCGAACCCGACCCGAGGAAGAGGCACGCCTTGAAGGCGGCGTGGGTCACCAGGTGGAAAAGTCCGGCCACGTACCCGCCCGCCCCCAGCGCCAGCACCATGAACCCCAGCTGGCTGACGGTCGAATAGGCGAGCACCTTCTTGATGTCGTTCTGGACGAGCGCGATCGAGGCGGCCATGACGGCGGTGACCGCCCCCACGACGCAGATCACCGCGAGCGCCTCCGGGGTCAGGATCGGGTAGATCCGCCCCACCATGTAGACGCCGGCCGCCACCATCGTCGCCGCGTGGATCAGGGCCGAGACGGGCGTCGGGCCCTCCATCGCGTCGGGAAGCCAGACGTGGAGCGGGAACTGCGCGGACTTCCCGACCGCGCCGCAGAAGAGGCAGATCCCGGCGATCGTCCAGAGCGTTTCGGAGGCGGTGGACGCGCCCGCCGCCGCGAAGACGTCGGCGAAGGCGAGCCGGCCCGTCAGGACGAAGACGAGCATGATCCCGATGAAGAAACCGATGTCCCCCACGCGGTTCGTGAGGAACGCCTTCTTCGAGGCGTCGGCGGCGGAGTTCTTCTCGAACCAGAACCCGATCAGGAAGTACGAGCTCACGCCCACCAGCTCCCAGAAGACGAACAGGAAGAAGAGGTTGTCCGACACCACGAGCCCCAGCATCGAGAAGGAGAAAAGCGACAGGTACGCGAAATAGCGCGAGTACCGGGGGTCGTCGTGCATGTAGGCGGTGGAATAGAGCTGGACGAGGGTCGAGACCAGCGTGACGACAACCAGCATGATCGATGCAAGGCCGTCCACGGCGATCCCGCCGGCAAGGCGGAAGGACCCGAGGTCGATCCAGGGGCAGGTCGCGTGGGCCGGCAGCCCTCCCGCCACGAAGTTCCGCGAGAAGATCCAGACGGACAGGAAAAGCGCGAGGACGATCGCCCCGATCGACACGAAATCGCCGTGTCGCGGGAGGCGCCGCCCGACGAGGATCTGGACGGCGAACGCCGCCAGGGGGAGAAGCGTGATCCAGAGGGCGGACGTGACGACGTCGGTGAACATGCTAGAAGCGCAGCCTGTCCGCCTCGTCCACGGCGACCGAACCGGAGCTCCGGTACATCGCCAGGACGATCGCCAGCGCGATCACCGCCTCCGCGGCCGCAAGCAGGATCACGAAGATCGCCATCACGTGCCCCCGGGGGTCCGTCTCGACGAACCGGTACCGGGCGAAGGCGGCAAAGTTGATGTTGGCGGCGTTCAGGATGAGCTCGATTCCCATGAGGGCCGCGACGGCGTTCTTGCGGGTCAGCACCGTGTAGAGCCCCAGCGCGAAGAGGGCCGCCGCCAGGACCATGTAATGGCGCAGGTCGACCGCGAGCCAATCAGACATGCGTCACCCTCTCGGCGTCCGGCTCCGGGGCGGGCGCTCCCCCTTCCGGCCGGACCTCTTTCCGGACGAGGATCACCGCCCCCATCAGGGCCACCAGAAGCAGGACCGACACCGCCTCGAACGGCAGGAGATAGGTCGTGAGCAGGAGATCTCCGATCGCCGCGCTCGTCGGGACGGGCGGCGCCCCCGCCCCCCCTCCCGAAGGAGGGAAACTCCAGGCCACCGAGGCGAGGATCGCGAAGACCGCCAGCGAGACGAGCGCCGCCGTCGGGACGTTGTGGGAACCGCTCGAGAGCCGCGCGTCCCGGATCTTGTGCGTCACCAGGATCGCGAACAGGATCAGGACGACGATCCCCCCCACGTAGAGCAGGACCTGGACGCCCGCCAGCAGGTCCGCGCCCAGGAGGACATAGAGCCCCGCCACGCCGAAAAAGCAGAGCAGGAGCGAGAAACCGCTCCGCAGGATGCTGGGCGAGAAGGCCACAAGCCCCGCCGCGGCGACAGTCAGGAGGGCGAACCCCCAGAAGACGATGTCGGGCAGGGTCACGCGGGCTTCTTTTCCTTACCGGGTTCCGTGTCGGGTGCTGTCGGCAGGGTTCCTTTCACCGGATTCCAGTCGGCAGGGACGTACTTCATGTAGAGCCCCTCCCGCTGGAAGCTCGAGAACTCGTATTCCTCCGTCATCACCAGGCATTCGGTGGGGCAGACCTCGGTGCAGAGGCCGCACCAGAGGCAGTGGTTGAGCTCGATATCGAACGTCTTCAGCTTGATCCGCTTCTTCGTCCCGTCCGTGGTGGCGCCGAGATCCTCGGTCTTCTCGGCCCGGTCTCCCTCGATGATGATGCATTCGGCCGGGCAGATGTCGGCGCACTGGTTGCAGACGATGCAGTCGTCGACGTCGTTGAAGAGCATCCCCCGGTAGCCGGACGGAAGCTTCCATTTTTCAGTCGGATACTGCTGGGTGACCGATCGCGTGAAGAGATGACGGGCCGTGATCCCCATCCCGATGGCGGTGGATTTCAGCCCCAGATAGATGTCCCGGAAGTACCCCGTCACGGCCGCGAGCACGGTGCGCAATTCTAGGGGGGGACCCCGAAATTTCTAGGGTTTTCGGCCTGTTTAGAGCTGGCGGAAAAACTGGGCTCTGGCGCGGCGCGCGAGATTGTGGCCGATGGCAAGGCGCGGCAAGGAGGCAACCCTGGCGGAACGGGTTTCCGACGAGCCGCAACGCCGCCACGCGGCCGCAAGATCCGCGCCCCTCCCGGGTTGCGGCGGGGCCGGCCCGTCTCCGACGTTGCTCCTCCTCGCCGTACTTCCCCTCAATACGGTCCGTCGTCGCGCCTTGGATCCAGGCCGGCCGCGCTCGCAACGCGCCGAGATCCAGTTTTTTCCGTCAGCTCTTATGCCGTCTGGGGGCGACCTTCCCGGAGCGCCTCCAGGATTTCCGCCACCTGGTCGGCGCGATAGGTGTCGCCGGCGAGCTTCCGGTAGGCCGAGAGCTCCTGGAACGCCTCGTCGGGGCGCCCGGCGCGCACGAGCAGCATCCCCAGGTTGTACCGGACGAGCGGCTCCCGGGGAAATTCCCCCGCCGCGCGCTCGAGCAGCAGGATCGCCCCCGCCACGTCCCCGGCGGCCGACATCGCGCACGCCAGGTTGTTCCGGGCCTCCGGGTCGTCGGGGACGAGCTCCACCAGGCGGGTGAATTCCCGCACCGCTTCGGCGAACTGCCCCGTCTTCCGGTAGAGACACCCGAGGTTGTTCCTCACCTCGGGAGAGGCGGGCATCGCGAGGAGCATCTCGTGGAACAGCTCCAGCGCCTCCGGATAGCGCCCCAGGGTCGAGAGGAGCAGGCCCAGGTTGTTCCGGGCCTCGACGTCCCGGGGATCGCGCGCGAGGACCTCGCGGAAGAGCGCCTCGGCCCCGGAAAAATCCCCCCGCTTGAAGAGGACGTAGCCGAGGTTGTTCCGGAGGTGGTTGTTCTCCGGCAGGACCGAGAGCGCCCGGGTGAAGGCGCCGACGGCGTCCGCGGCGCGGTCGGACTCCAGGTAGAAGCACCCCAGGGCGTTCAGGGCGTAGACGTTGGCGGGCTCGCGCGCCACCAGCGCCTCGCAGGCCGCGACCGCCTCCACGCGCCGGTTCTCGTCCCAGGCCTCCTGGATCGACATGAGCTCCGTCAGGTTCCCGCTCACCGGCTCCCCTCCCCCTCGCGGAACATCCCCGGCGCCAGGAAGCTCGCGCGCCCGCCCGTCCCGGACGGGATCACGGCCTTCCCCAGGAGCATGTCGAGCTCGATCCGGACGGCCTCCAGGCGCTCGCCGGCCTTGCGCGTGACGACCGCGGGCGCTCCCGTCGCCTCCGCGGTCCGGAGCTTCCTGGTCGCGGCGTCCCAGCGGACCTCGAGGCGGTCGGCAAGAAGCGTCATCCCTTCCCGGACAAGCTTCACGTCCTCGGCATAGACGGCCCGGGACTCCTCCGGGAAGGCGTCGAGCCGCTTCGACACGACCGTCACCGGGACATCCGGCCGGGCGTCCGCCCCCTCCGTCACTCCCATATGAAAGACCGAATGCGCCCCGTCGACATGCAGGGTCTGCCGGGCGGCGTCGTACACCCCCGTGGCCCCGGTGATCTCGGCCACGGGATTCCTGATCATCTCGTCCGTGGTCTTCCCCTCGCGCGCGAGCATCACGGCGCGGGGCTTGACGAACCGGACAGCGCCTCCCGGCTCCTGGTCCATCCGGGCGTAGTAGACGACGAGATAGATCCGACCGCCCTTGTCGTAGAGATCGATCCGCGCCGGGACGTCGGACGGCGTCGCCCGGGCGGGGGCCGCACGGGACGGGCCGGCGAGCGGCACCCAGAGAAGGACCCCGGCAAGGAGGATCGACAGGCGAGCCGTCACGATCCCGTCTCCGGCGCGGCGCCGGGAGGCGCGGGCTCCCGGCGCAGGATGCGGATACCGCCCTCCGCGTCCTGACGCACGCCCACCTTCGAGAGACGCACCAGTTCCAGGACCGCGAGAAAGAGTCCGATCCAGTAGATCCGGTCGCGACCGCGCTCGCCCAGGTCGAGAAGCGTGAACCCCTCCGGCGGCCCCTGGGCCACCCGGTCGGCGACCCGCTCCATATGGACCGCGACGGGAACCTCCTCGTACCGTACGCCCAGGGTGCGCTCGGCGGCGGTCTCCTTGAGGACCTTCGCGAACGCCTTCACCAGGTCCCATACCTCCATCGAGCCCGGTTCCGGGGGTTTTACCGACTCGGGTAGCGGCTCCGGCGGCGGCACCAGGCGCCCGTAGAGGAGCGACTGCGCCTCGTAGCGGCCCGCGAGCGTCCCCGCGGCATCCCGGATCGCGCGGTATTCGAGAAGTTTCTGGATGAGATCGGTCCGGAGCTCCTCGAGCTCCTGCGCCTCTTCCGGGGTCGGCTCCGGCAGGAGCTCCCGCGACTTGATCTCCATCAGGGCCGAGGCGACGAGCAGGAACTCCCCCCCCTGGTCGAGATCCAGGGTCGCGAGCGTCTTCGCGTGCTCCATGAACTGGTCGGCGATCGGCGCCAGGGGGAGCTCGGTCGCGGAAAGCTCCTTTTCCCGCACGAGGTGCAGCAGGAGATCCATCGGACCGGAGAAGACCGGCAGCTCGACGCGATAGTCGGTCACGGCAGTCCCATGGCTTTCCGGACGTCCCGCATGGTCTCGCGCGCGATCGCGCGGCACCGCGCGGCTCCCGCCTCCAGATTCTGCCACACGGTTTCGGGGCGGGCGAGGTATTCCTCGTACCGCGCGCGCACGGGGCCCAGATCCCGCTCCATCCCGGCGGCGAGGACCTTCTTGCAGTCGACGCACCCGATCGCGGCGGTGCGGCAGTCGGCGTCGATCTTCCGGCGCTCCGCCTCTCCCGTGAAGAACCTGTGCAGGGTGAAGATGTTGCAGACGGCGGGATTCCCCGGGTCGGTCCGGCGCTTCCGGTTCTCGTCGGTGACGGCGGTCGAGAGTTTCTTCCAGACCGCCTCCGGCTTCTCGGAAAGTCCGACGTCGTTCCCGAGGCTCTTCGACATCTTGCGCTTCCCGTCCAGGCCCAGGATCCGCGGAATCTCGGTGAGGAGCGTCGCCGGCTCCGGAAAGACGTTCCCGTAGCGGCGGTTGAAGCGCCTCACGATCTCGCGCGAGAGCTCGAGGTGCTGGGCCTGGTCCTCCCCGACGGGGACCACCCCCGCCCTGTAGAGCAAGATGTCCGCCGCCTGCAGGACCGGGTAGGTGAAGAGCCCCGCGTTGATGTTCTCCGCGTTGTCCTTCGACTTGTCCTTGTACTGGGTCATCCGCTCCAGCTCCCCCATCCCGGTGACGGTCGAGAGGATCCAGGCGAGCTCCGTGTGCTCCGGCACCGCCGACTGGACGAAGAGCGTGCATCGGTCAGGCGTGAGCCCGTCCGCCATCAGCATCGCCGCCGCCTTGAAGATGCGGTCCTTCATCGCCGCGGGGTCGTATTCGACGGTGATGGCGTGGTAATCGACGATGGAAACGATCGCCTCGTAATCGGCGAGGAGCCGGCAGATGTTCGTGATCGCCCCGATGTGGTTCCCGATGTGGAGCTCGCCCGTCGGCTGGAAACCGGTGAAAAGGCGCTTCCTGTCCGCCATGGGGCGATTATAGCGGGGGCTTCCCATGACGCGGGTCGGCCTTTCCCCTAGAATCGCCGGGTGCCGAAGTTCTATCTCACGACGCCCATCTACTACGCGAACGACGTCCCGCACCTGGGGCACGCCTATACGACGATCCTGGCCGATACGATCGCGCGCCAGCACAGGCTCGCCGGCGACGAGGTCCGGTTCCTCACCGGCACCGACGAGCACGGCGACAAGATCGAGGAAGCGGCCAGACGCCAGGGGGTGACGCCCCGGCAGCTCGTGGACGCGGTCTCCGGAAAGTTCCGGTCGCTCTGGACGGAACTCGCTGTCGCGAACGACGATTTCATCCGCACCACCGAGGACCGCCACAAGCTGGCCGTGCGCGACATCCTGACGCGCCTCCACAAGGAGGGACATTTCTACAAGGCGGCCTACGAGGGGTGGTTCTGCACGCCGTGCGAGCGGTTCTGGACCGAGAAGGAGATCACGGACGGCAACTGCCCGAACCCCGAATGCCGCCGCCCCCTGCAGAAACTGGTGGAGGAGAACTACTTCTTCCGGATGGGGCGCCACCAGGCGTGGCTTGTCGACCACATCCGGAAGCACCCGGAATTCATCCAGCCGGAGCTCCGCCGAAACGAGGTCCTCGGATTCCTCGCCAAGCCCCTCGGGGACCTCTGCATCTCGCGCCCGAAGAGCCGCGTCTCCTGGGGAATCCCCCTCCCGTTCGACGGGGAGTACGTCACCTACGTCTGGTTCGACGCGCTCCTCAACTACATCACCGCGATCGGCTATCCGTTCGAGATGCGGACGTTCCAGCGCTGGTGGCCGGCGGATCTCCACGTGATCGGGAAGGAGATCGTCACCACCCACTGCGTCTACTGGCCGACGATGCTCGCGGCGCTGGACCTCCCCCTGCCCCGGACGATCCTCGCCCACGGCTGGTGGCTCGTGGAGGGGGAAAAGATGTCCAAGTCGAAGGGGAACGTGATCGACCCGGCCGAGGTGATCGCGCGCCCGATCGACAGCATGATGCCGGAGCGCCGTGTTGGTCCGGATACGTTCCGTTTCTATCTTCTGCGCGAGATGCCGCCCGGGCAGGACGCCTCGTTCACCCAGGAACGGTTTCGGACGACATACAACGCGGACCTTGCGAACAACATCGGGAACCTCTTCTCCCGCGTCCTCACGATGGTCGAGAAATACGCCAGTGGGAAGGTCCCGGCGCGCCCCGCGGAGCCGAGCGCGTTCGCACGCAGTGTCACGGAAGAACTCCTTCCGGCCATCCCGGGACTCCTGCGCAAGGACCGTCCGGAGGAGACGATCGCCTTGATCCTGGCCCACGGCGACCGCGCCAACCGCTTCATCGAGGAGCGGAAGCCCTGGGAGCTGGCGAAAAAAGGCGAGACGGCCCTGCTGGCCGAGACCCTCTACGAGCTCGTTGAGTTCCTGCGGATCCTGTCGGCGACACTCGAACCGTTCCTGCCGACGACGGTTCAACAGATGCGGGCGGCGTTCGCCGAGGCCGGCGTCTCCGGGAACCCGTTCCGGTGGGGACTTCTGGAACCTGGACGTCCGCTTCGAAAGGCGGGCATCCTCTTTGTGAAAATGGGTGTGAGATGATGAAACGGATTTTCCTCCTGCCCTGGATCCTGTGTCTGGTCATGTTCCTCCAGGCCGCCCCCCCGGCCAAAATCCCGGGGCGCGTCCGGGCGCGGCTCCTGGGCGAGCGGCCGCTCGCGGAAGGGATCCTCCAGCGCGTCGACGACACTGGTTGGACGATCGGCGAAGGGGCCGCGATCCCCGACGGGTCGATCCTGGCGGTCTACGTCGAGGGGGCGTCGGCGCTCCCGTCCCAGCGGCCGGAGATCTGCTTCGCCAACGGCGACCGCCTGCGGGCGTCCGTGAAAGGGGCCGCGACGAAGGGAGACCGCGAGATCCTGCAGGTCGAGACCACCGCGGGCGCCCTGATCGACCTCGACCTCGAGCGGATCCAGGGGATCCTCTTCTGGAGCCGCCTCTCGGCCCTGCCGCGCGACGAGCAGGACCGGATCGTCGAGAAGGTCCTCGCGGAAAAGCCGGACTTCGAGAAGGACCTCCTGGCGGTGGATCTCGGCGAGGGGACGGTCGATCTCGACGGCTCCGGCTACCTCTCCGGCGAGATCCTGAAGGCGGGCGCCGTGACGCGCGAGGTCCCCGACCCGGACAACGCCGAAGAGACGAAAACGATCCAGGCGGGCCTTCTCGCCGGGCGCCTGAAGTTCCCGGCGGCGGCCCCGGGGCTTCCGGGCGGGGCGGCACCCGCGGCGGTCCTGGCGCTTGCCGACGGCGGGGTCCTCACGGGACGCGCGCGCGCCCTGACCGAGCACGCGCTCGACGAGAAGGGGGAGCGGAAGGAAAAGCGGCTCTCCTTCGAGACGGTCCACGGATTCGCCCTCGAGATCCCCCTGCTGTCGGTCCGGCAGCTCGACTTCCTGCACGATGCGCTCGCCCCCCTGTCGGGGCTCAAGCCCTCCCGGACGGAGTTCCGCCGGCTCGTCACCGGGGAGGGTGAAAAGGCGGTCGACCGCCTCTGGCCGCACCTCGCGGAGGACCGTCCCGCCGCGCCGCAGGACGCGAACGCGCGGACCCTGAAACTGCGCGGCCTCTCCTACCGCAGGGGCCTGGGGACCCACGCGCATTGCCGCGTCGCCTACGAGATCCCGGCGGGGTTCTCCCGCTTCGTGGCGGACGTCGGCGTGGACGACCACGTCGCCCATGAATCGAGCCCCGACGCGGCGGGCGTGATCGCCAGGGTGTACGGCGACGGCAAGCTCCTTTATGAAAGCCCGCTCCTCACGGTCCGTTCGGATCCCGCTTTCCTTTCGGTCCCGGTCACCGGCGTGAAGGTGCTGGAGCTCGAAACCGCCTGGGGGACCTTCAAGGACACCGAGACGCTCCTCGCCGCGAATCCCCCGCTCTCCCAGGAAGAATTCCTGAAGCAGACCGACATCCTGGACCGCGCCTGCTGGGGACATGCGGTTCTGGTGAAATAAACCGGACCCGCGGGACACCCGCTCGCTTGCCCTTTCGGCGATCGCGTTTTCGGGGGACGCTCCTTGGCGGCATCCGTGCCGCCTCGTCGCTCCGATGTCGCCGGGCCTTTCACATCCTGACCGGCCCGCCGCCATCAGGCCCCCGAAAACGCGCCCGCCTCCGGGCCGCTCGCTTCAAGAAACGGCAAAGCGCTATTTCGACAGGCGGAAAGCGATGTCGTCGGCGTCGGCAGGGATTTCCTTTCCCCCCCATCCCGCCGCCAAGCCATTGTCATCCTTCTGGTTCTTCCCGAGCGAGTAGACGACGAACCCTTCCCCCTCGCGCCGGTAGACAAGCGGCCTCCCCGTGCAGGGATCGACCGGACCGGGAAGTTCCGAACGCAGTTCAGGCGTCAGCCCCTCAAGCGTCTCCGGATAGGCGCCCGCCGCCAGCTTGTGGCGGGCAAGCTGAACGCCGTAGCGTGTCGTCAGGCGCGTCGCCTCCGCGGCCACAACTTCCCGGTTCACACGGTCAATCGCCGGCATCAGGAGCCGGGTCAGGAACGCATACCGGGGAACCTCGTTCTCGGCGAACGCCCTGTCGACCACGGATCCCCCCGACAGGATCTCCCAGGACGGCCGGTTCTCGTTCTCGTGAATCCGGCGGAAGAGCTTCAGATACGCAAGATAATCCGCCTGGAGCCAGATCCGGACAAACCCCGACGCGGTTCCCTCCGCGCCGGTGTGACTGTCTACTCGGCCGGCCAGCCAGCCGTCGTAGATCACCCCTCCCATCCCCGCCCGCTCTCCCGTCATGGCCCTCGCGTACGCCCCGCGCTGGCCACAAAGACGTGCGACCCGCTCCGCGATCCTCCCGAGGGTCTCCGCGTCGGCCGGGCACGCCTCCAGGACCGGCTGAAGGGTCCGGCAGGCGAGCCTTTCGATGGCGATCTGGACCAGAAGCGTGACAAGGGCGCCATGATCGCCGGAGATCCCCTGCGCTGGGCCCAGGGAAGCCTCCCAGGCATCGTACGCGGCGCGATCCCCGTCGCTCGCCCTGACGATCGCTGACAACATGGAAAACTGCGCCAGTCCCCGGCCATACTGGATATTCGGCAGGAGCACGGCAGGCCCTTGCATATAGTCGATGCTTCGCGAGGAGGCCGGTCGCTCGACAGCATCCTTCAGAAGGTGGAGGATGATTTCATGCTCGCCGATCCAGTCCTTCAGTTCCGCGGTTTGAGAATCCGTCAACGGAGTGTCCGGACCGGGAACGTGCGTCACCAGACGCCCTTCCTTGAGATCGACCATCCCGATCCACGGCTCTTTCTCCCCGTCCGGGATCGTTTTCCAGAGGGCCGCCGCCGCCTCGAACGGCAGGCGCGCGTCGTCCTCCGGCCTCACGTCCGGAGAGAACGGCGGACGCATCAGCTCTTCGGCGGAAACCGGGAGCCCCTGATCCCTCCACCACGCCTTTTCCGCCTCGACGCCGCGCGAGAAGGAGACATTCAGCGACGTGTAGGCAATCGCGTAAAACCCCAATGCAATCGCAAAACGCGTCGAGATCCATCGAAAAGACCGAGAGGGAAAGGTCGTCACATACCACCTCCAGTGACAAGAAAAAGACAGAGATCCACTACACCGCCGACTCTCATCTCTTTCCCCATTCCTTCGAGCAGCCCCAAGGAAAAAAGAGAATGGGTGGTCATGATCGCCAGGATAAAAAAGAGGATTACTGCGACATCTCCTGCCAAGCGCGTCCATCGCGACCGGCCATACAGACGGCCTATCCCTTGGAAAACGGCTCGGACCATGCGAGCGCCCTCCTGTTCTCGAGATCCCCGAGATTAATGTCGCGCCTCTTCATGTGTCTCTCGACGGCCTCCGCAAGACGCAAATAAGGACTCATCCAGGGAGCGGAAAGGTCCCGGGCCACGGCATCGGCCCGGGAAACGGCCTGCCGGGGCCCGTCCCGCTCCGGACGCGCGTCCACCCGCAGGTTCACGGCGGCGCACGTCGCGACGACAACGGCCGCCGCGTACCGGACGAACCGCTCGCGCCGGGCCGCGGCCCGCTCGCGCGCGGCCGCCGCGAGGACCCGCTCCCGGAAACCGGGCCCTGCCCCTGCCGGCCGAAGATTCCGGAGCGACGCCGCAAACGGATCGAGCGCCTCTTTCTCGGCGCGCGCGAGCGCTTTTTCCCGCAAGGCGTCGGACCCGGCGTCCGGAAGGGACCGCTTCAGTTCCCCTTCGAAATCCCCGCTCATGCGATCGCCCCCAGGCTCTTTTTCAGTTTCTCGATCCCGTACCGGTAGCGGCTCGCCGCCGTGTCGAGCGGCACCCCGAGAAGCTCGCCGATCTCGGCGAACGTCATCTCCTGCCAGACCTTGAGAAACACCGCCTCGCGCTGATCGTCGGGGAGCCCGGCCATCGCCCGCGAGAGCGCCGCCGGATCCGCCGCGGGCCCCTCCCCGGGAGGGGCCGACGCCGCCTCGAAGCGGAGCGTCCCGGCGCTCTCGTCCCGCGCGCGCCAGACGCGCCATCTCCTGCGCTGGCGGAAAACCTCGTTCCGGAGCGCCGCGTAGAGATATCCCTTCACGTCCCCCACCCCCTCCAGTCCACGGGCCCGAGCGGCCACGCGCGCGAACGTCTCCTGCACGGCATCCTCCGCCTCGGCGCGCGACCGCGCGAGCACGCACGCGTAGGCGAAGAGCCCCGCCCCGTGCGCGTCGTAGAGCGCGGCGAGGATGTCGCCGGCCCGCGTTTCCGTCATTGTCGCGGCCATCCCGAAATTCTAACCCCGCGGCGTCCTCATGCGGGAACGACCCCGCCGCAGCCGTTCTTGTTTCCGATTTCCGGTGATTTTCACATCAGGCTTCGCCAGGCGATCGCTCCCGCGAAGCGAGCGGCCCGGAGGTGAGCGCGTTTTCGGGGGCCTGATGGAGCCGGGCCGATCAGGACGTGCAAGGCCCGGCGACATCGGAGCGACAAGGCGGCACGGATGCCGCAGAGGAGTGTCCCCCGACAAACGCGATCACCGGGAGGGCAAGCGAGCGAGATCTTTCAGACAAACAACTTCTGGAGCCGCTTCAGGGTTTCTTCGAGGTTTGCGCGCGAGGTCGCGTAGGAGAAGCGGACGTGGTTGTCGTCGCCGAAGGGCCCCCCGGGGACGAACGCGACGTGCGCCTTCTCGAGCGCGATGCGCGTCCAGTCGGCGGAGTTCCGGACCGTCTCCCCGGCCACCGTCTTCCCGAACCAGCCGCTCACCTTCGGGAAGACGTAGAAGGCCCCCTCGGGCTCCACGCACTCGACATGGGGGATCCGGTTCAAGCCGTCCCGGAACATCTTCCGGCGCGCGTCGAACTCGGCCACCATGTTCCGTTCCCAGACGGGGTCCGGCTCGGTGAGCGCCGTCAGCGCCGCCCGTTGCGAGATCGAGGCGGGGTTCGAGGTCGATTGACTCTGGATGTCCCCCACCGCCTTCATGAGGTCCGCCGGCCCCGCGGCGTAGCCGATCCGCCAGCCGGTCATGGCAAACGCTTTCGAGCAGCCGTTCACGACGGCAAGCGTGTCCTTGTAGGCGGCCCCGCCGATCGTGGCGACCGAGGCGAACGTCCGCCCCCCGAAGACAAGCTTCTCGTAGATCTCGTCGGAGACGACGAAGATCCCGTGTTTTCTGGCGAGCGCGAGGACCCCTTTGAGTTCCGCCTCCGTATAGACCGCGCCGGTGGGGTTGTTGGGGCTGTTGAGAAGCAGCACCTTGGAGCGGGGTGTAACCGCCTTCTCGATCGCCGCGAGGTCGAGGTGGAAGTCCGGCCGCCGACACGGGACCGGAACGGTCTTCCCGCCCGCGAGTCCGATCATGTCCGGATAGCTCACCCAGTAGGGAGACGGAAGCAGGACCTCGTCCCCCTCGTCCACCAGCGCCTGAAGCAGGTTGAAAAGTGCGTGCTTGGCGCCGCAGGAGATGACGATCTCGCCGGCGGCGTACGCGACGCCGTTTTCCCGCGCGAACTTTTCGGCCACGGCCTTCCGGAGTTCCGGCATCCCGGAGGCGTCGGTGTATTTCGTGAACCCCTCGCCGATCGCCTTTACCGCGGCGGCCTTCGCGTGCGCCGGTGTGTCGAAATCGGGCTCGCCGGCGACGAGCGTGATCACCGGAAGCCCCTGCTTTTTCAGCTCCGCCGCGCGGGCGCCGAGCGCCAGGGTCGCCGAGGGCTGGACCCCCCGGGCGCGATGGGATAAACGCGTCACGGAAACCACCATGTGAAGAGAGGGCTTCTTGCAGTTCTTAGTCCATAGTCCTTGGTCCCAGAGAAAGACTCCGTTGAAGGAACCACTCCATGGACTAAGGACCAAGGACCAAGGACTATTTTCATGCTGTTTCCTCTACGGCATCAGCGAGGATCTTGGCCATCGTCTCGAGCGACCGCGCCCCTTCGGCGGCGGTCGCCCGGGCGGGAAACCCGAAGTACGCCTTCGGCCCCCCCGCCGCCTCGAACGTCGTCTTCCCCTCCTTGAAGGCGGTCACCAGGCTCGACGGGTTGTCCGGAAGCCCTTTCGCCTCGTCCCACTTCACGAGATCCTGCCGGATCGCGAGCATGAGGGACGTCTCGAACTGCCCCGCGTGGCACGCGCCGGAGCGGAACTCCTCGGTCAGCTTCACGGCGTGGACCTTCCGGGCGTAGTCGGGGTACGCCACGGGAAGGATCGACTCGATCCGGGCCACCCCCTCCCGCAGGGCGTCCCGGTGCGCCGGGTCGAAATGGGAGTTCGCGATCCCGAGCGCGCGGACCTTCGCGGCCGCGAGCGACTTCGCGATCCCCTCGAGGGACGCCGAAAGCGCCTCGGCCGGCACCGACACCGTTCCGGCGAACGCGGCCGCGCACCCGGCGGCCGTGTAGGTGAGGCTCGGGAGGATCACCGTCGTGACGCCGTGCGGGCGCAGGAGCTCCGCGGCGCGGGCGACCACCGCGCGACTGATCAGGATGTCGGTCCCCAGGGGGAGATGCGGCCCGTGCGCCTCCACGGCGCCCACCGGCAGGAGCGCCACCGCCCCCGGAAGGATCCCTTCCGCCTCCTTCCAGGTCAGGTTCTGGATATGCCAGACGCCGCCCGTCTTGCCGGTCACGGCGCGAGTGTAACAATCCCGAAGAGCCCGGTACTAGTGGGTGAAGTGACGCTCGCCGGTCATCACCATCGGGATACCGGCCGCGTCCGCCGCCGCGACGCATTCGGCGTCCCGCATGGAGCCCCCCGGCTGGACGATCGCGATGACCCCGGCCCTGATCGCGGCCTCCACGCCGTCCGGAAAGGGGAAGAAGGCGTCGGAAGCGAGGACCGCGCCCCGGGCGCGCTCGCCGGCGCGCAACGCCGCGATCCGGACCGAGTCGACGCGGTTCACCTGGCCCGACCCGATCCCGACGGCGGCGCGGTCTTTCGATAATGCGATGGCGTTCGACCGCACGAGCGCGACGAGCCTCCAGGCGAATTCGAGCTCGCTCCAGAGGGCGTCCGGCACTTTCGCCTTCGTGGGGACCGAAAAGCGCTCCGGGTTCCAGGCGACGCGGTCGGGATTCTGCAGGAGCGCCCCGCCCGAGATCACGCGCACCGCGAGCGCCGCCGCGCGGTCCGGCACCGGCGAGCGCAGGATCCGGAGGTTCTTCCGCTTCTCGACGAGGGTCCCGAGGCTTCCCTGGTCATAGCCGGGGGCGATCACCGCCTCGACGTAACGGTTGGGTTCCAGAAGCCTCGCGATCGCGTCACGGTCGAGCGGCGCCGAGAAACCGACCACCGACCCGTACGCCGACACGGGATCGGTCTCCCAGGCGCGTAAAAAGGCGTCGGCGGGAGACCCGGCGACGGCCGCCCCCGACGGGATCGCGTGCTTGATGACGACGCAGGCGGCCTTCCCGGGAGCGGCGAGCGCCAGGGCGCCGTTCCAGGCCGCGTCGAGGTCGATCCAGTTGCAGTAGGACAGTCCCTTCCCGTCGGCAAGCACCGTCGCCGCGGCCAGGGTCCCCTCCGGCGCCAGGGGATCCCGGTACAGGGCGCCGCGCTGGTGGGGGTTCTCGCCGTAGCGCAGCTCCGCCACCTTCTCCCAGGCGGCCGGGAACTGCCGCGGGAAGAGGTCCGCGCCTCCTTTTCCTCCCCCCTCACCCCCTCCCGCGGCGCGCGCGGTGAGGTATTCCGCGATCGCCGCGTCGTAGCTGGCCGTATGCCGGATCGCCTCGGCGGCGAGCGTCAGCCGGTAGGCGTCGGTGACATCCCCGCGCTTCAGGAGCCCCGACACCTCGCCGTAGCGCCCGGGGTTCGTCACCACGAGGACATGCCGGTGGTTTTTCGCGGCCGCGCGGACGAGCGCGGGGCCGCCGATATCGATCTGCTCGACCGCCTCGTCGAAGGGGGCGCCGGAGCGGACGGTTCTCACGAAGGGGTACAGGTTCACGCAGACGAGATCGACCGGGGAAATCCCGTGCGCGGCCGCCGCCTTCTCGTGCGCGGCGTTCCCCCGCAGGTACAGGATCCCGCCGTGGACCTTGGGGTGGAGGGTCTTCACGCGCCCGTCCATCATCTCGGGAAATCCCGTCACCTCCTCGACCGCCCGGACAGGGAGCCCGGCCTCTTTCAGGGATTTGTGCGTCCCGCCGGTCGAGACGAGCGAGAAACCGAGTTCGACGAGACCCCGCGCGAACTCGACGAGACCCGTCTTGTCCGAGACCGAAAGGAGCGCAAGGCGGGACATGCCCCGATTATAGGAGGAGCCTGTCGATTCGCGACGCGCCATTGAACGATCCGTTCAGGGGCCTGCACGAAACGTTCAGGCCGGCCCGCATCCGCCCCCGTGAAAGGATGTGGCACGTCGTCTGCGGATAAAGACCTGATCGAGACGTCCGCCACGAAAAGCATTCAGGAGGAATTCTTCATGAACATGAACTCGGGAAAAGGCGTGTTGCGTGTTCTGGCCTTGTCGTGCGCATGGCTGCCACCGGCGTGGGCAGCCGAAGCGGACCTCCGGGGCCGGATCTCGGAGATGGAGCGGGAGCTGGCGCGCCTGAAGGAGGAGATTCCCATGCAAAAGCCGCAAGAGGCGTCCCGGAAGGAAACGGTAATGACCGACACGTCCGACCGGGAATTCCACGTGGAGCGGGGTGCGGCCTTCTCGCTCTCGAACGTGTCCGGCGAGATCCGGATCGAGGCGTGGGACAAGCCCGCCATCGGCGTCCGCGCCGAGAAGAGGGGGAAAGGCGCCGAGCGGATCGAGATCCGGATACACCACGACGCCCACGATCTCCGGATCGAGACCCGCTGCCCCCGAGAGTCCGGCTGGAACTGGAGCCGCGAGAACCCCCGGGTGGACTATGCCGTCCGCCTCCCCCGCCGGCTCCTCGAGCGGATCAGTCTGGTGAGCGTGAGCGGCGACATCATCCTGGCGCAGGTCGATGCCAGGGAGATCCGGATCAGCACCGTGAGCGGCGACATCAGGGCGGAGCGCTGCCAGGGAGAGCTCTCTCTCGAGACAGTGAGCGGAGATGCGAGCGCGCAGGTCGAGACGGATCGCCTCAAGGCCACAACGGTGAGCGGCGACTTCCGGCTCGCCTTGACGCCGACCGGCGACAAGCGGTGGGAACTCGCCGCGAATTCCGTCTCGGGCGACGTCGAGCTTCTCCTGCCCAGAGGGAGCGGCGCCCGGTATTCCTTCGCCTCAATGAGCGGGAACGCCCGTTGTCGCCTGTCGACGACCGACGCCAGGCGCGCACGCGGCCGCTGGGAAGGGACCGTCGGGGACGGGCGCGGTCAGATCCAGGCCCGGTCGATGAGCGGGGATCTCGTCCTCTCGGAGCAGTGACCCCGGCTTTGAGCGCGCCGAGGAGACGGCCTACAATGTCCCGATGACGGCATCGGTCGGGGAAAGAACGGACCAACGCCTCTCGTTCGACGAGGCGCTGGCCCTGTTCGCCGGGGACGATCTCGCGGCGCTCGGCGCCGTGGCCGACCGGGTCCGGCGCGCGAAAAACGGCGACGCCGCGTATTACGTCGTGAACCGCCATATCAACTACTCGAACCTCTGCGTGGACGACTGCCTCTTCTGCGCCTTCAAGCGCAAGCCCGGCGAGGAAGGGGGATACACCTTCTCGATGGAGGAGATCCTCGCGCGCGCGGAGGACCTGACGCGACTCGGCGCCTCGGAGCTCCACATCGTCGGCGGCCACCATCCAGACCTCCCCTTCAACTTCTACGAGACGATGCTCCGGGAGCTGCATGCGCGCCACCCCGCGGTAGCTCTGAAGGCGTTCACCGCGGCGGAGATCCTGCACTTCTCGGAGAAATTCGGGATGCCGGTCGAAACTGTCCTCGAGCGGCTCAAGGCGGCGGGACTCTCGATGCTTCCCGGCGGCGGCGCCGAGGTCCTCTCCGAGCGCGTCCGGAAAAAACTCTGCCGGGACTCGAAGGGGTCGGCCGCGGCGTGGCTTGCGGTCCACCGCGCGGCGCACCGGATGGGGATCCCCTCGAACGCCACCCTCCTCTTCGGCCACGTGGAAAAGCCGGAGGAGACGATCGAGCATCTCCTGCACGTCCGGGATCTCCAGGACGAGACGCAGGGGTTCCTCTCCTTCATCCCGCTCGCCTTCCACGCCGAGAACAACAACCTCGGGAAGCTTCCCGAGCCGACGGCGGTTGATCGCCTCCGGCACGTCGCTCTCGCGCGGGTCGTCCTCGACAACATCCCCCACATCAAGGCGTACTGGCCGATGTTCGGCGTGAAGCTCGCCCAGGTGGCGCTCTCGTTCGGCGCCGACGACATCGACGGGACCGTGGTGGAGGAGAAGATCTACCACATGGCGGGCGCCACGACCCCCCAGGAGCTGCGCGAGACGGACCTGCGCGCGCTCATCACGGAGGCGGGGTTCCGCCCGGTGAAGCGCGACGCCCTCTACAACCCCGTCGGGTAAAAACCGGTTCACGGGACCTGACGTCCGTGTAGAATCGCCGTTGATGCGCGCGCTGGTCGCCATTCTGGTTCTTGTGGGGCTCGCCGCCGGGGTCTGGTTCTGGCTCGCGCCCGGCGGGACGGATGCCCCCGAACCGGCCGGCGAGGGCTCGACCCCCGCCGCCGAAGGATCCGCTCCTGTCATCGAGGAATCCCGTGCCGCGCCGGCGGCGCACGTCGAACCGGCCGGAGAACCGGCCGACGCCGGACGGCTCCTCGCCGACGGAAAGCGCCTCGTCGGATCGGATGACGCGCGCGCCATGGCGCTCCTCGCGCAGGCGATCGCCGCCGATCCGCTCGGCGCGGCGGGCCGCGACGCTGCGCAGGCGCTCCTCCCGGTCGCCGCGCGCAAGGGGCTCGCGCGCAAGGAGCTCACCTGCCGCTGGAGGCTCGGGCAGATCGACGAGGCGGGCTGGAAGCGCCTGGACGACCTCAACGCCCCCCTCTTCGCGCACGACCGGGCCGCGAAGGATCCGGCGACCGTCTTCCATGTGGTCATCCCGGGAGATTCCCTGGAAAAGATCGGGAAGCAGTACGGAACAACGGTCGGCCTCATCCAGAAGCTGAACGGCCTCCCGGAAAACGACCCGATGATCCATCCGGGGGACCGCCTGAAGATCCTCACCGTGCGCGGAAAGATCTCGATCGAGGTCCGCAAGTCCGAATGCGCCGCCTTTCTTCTCTATGAGGGCGACCTGATCCGGAAATACCGGGTCGGGATCGGCTCGGGCGACCTCACTCCGGAGGGGACCTTCAAGGTCGCTTCCCGCCTGCCGAACCCCGACTGGTGGAAGGACGGCAAGCGCATTCCCTACGGCGATCCCGAGAACATCCTCGGGACCCGCTGGCTCGGGTTCGAGAAGCCCTACCAGAAGTACGCGATCCACGGCACGGCGATGCCGGAGTCTATCGGCAAGAAGGCGTCGAACGGCTGCATCCGGATGCTCAACAAGGACGTGGAGGAGGTCTACGCCTTCACGCCCCCCGGCGCGCTCGTCACGATCATTCCGTAGCCGGTTTCTTGAGGTCCGCGGGGACGGCGGCCGGGGGCCCGGACCGCGCGACGAGAAACCCCAGGTCCTCGGCCTCGAGCCAGTCGAGCACCGTCCCCATCGGCACCACGACCCCCAGGTGCGGCACCGCGGCGGGCAGGACCTTCCCGTAGGCGCAGACGCGGCTCGAGACGCCGATCAGTTCCTGGGTCTTCGCGTCGAAGATCCCGCCGCCGGAGTTCCCGAAGATCATCTGGGCGCTCGTCATCCAGAAGGACTGCCCGTCGATCCGGCGGTTGGTGTTGGTGATCTCCCCCTTCGACGGCAGCGGCGCCAGGCCCAGCGGGCACCCCACGGTGTAGACCGGCTGGAACGTCTTGACGCGCGCGAGCGCCATGCGCCCCGCCGGAAACGCGCAGGACGGCGGTTCACCCGACAGGACCGCCCGCAGGATCGCCAGGTCCTTCCGCTCGTCGTGGCACAGGACGTCCGCCTCCGTCGTCCGGTTCACCTCGCCGTCCCGCCCGAAAAACTCGACAGTGACCGTCCCGTGCGTCTCCGTTCCCAGGACCTCCTCGACGACGTGGCTGGCAGACAGGATGAACACCTCCCAGCCGCTCCCTTCCGCCCCGTCCCCGGCGTCCCGGGGGCGCCGGACATGGATGACCGTGCCACTCCCGGAGCTTTCCGTCATGTCGAGACGCACCGTCGGCAGGACCATCCGCTCGACAAGGGCCGCCGGATCGTCGGAAAGGCCCGTGACGGAGCTCCGCAGGGATTCGATCGCCGCGGTGTGCCGTGACAGCTGCTCCTGCGTCAGATCGTTCTTGCGGACCGCCTCGGCGAGGATCTGGAGATCCGCGGGAGGCGGTTCCTCTCCGGGAACGTCCGTCTCCTTCGAGGCGCGGACCTCGGCGAGTTCCCGGCGCAGGATATGGACCTGGCCGGCGAGCCACGCCACCGTTGCCAACATGCAGGCGGCGGCAAACAGGACCGTCCCCGCCAGGAGCCCGGGCGGGGACTTACGCCTGCGCGGCGATCCCGTCGACAGGATGCCCATTCCCACTCCTTTCGGCATTCCCTTCCGCCCCCTTGCGCCCGGGATTCCCGCGCCGGCGGCGGCGCGCGAGCGCCTGGCGGACCCGTGCGAACACCGCCGCGGGAATGATCGCCGGATGCGCCCCGCGCGCGAGGCGCGGACCCGCCGCGACGGCGCCGGTATAGGCCGGATTCTTCAGGATCCAGAGCAGGGCCTGGCGCGACCAGGGCCGTCCGCGGTTCGCGATCCCCCGGCGGGCGAGATGGTCCGCCAGCGCCGCGAGGCTCCCCTGCCGGGCGTACTCCCGGAAGATGCGCCGGATGACCGGTGCGCGGCGCCGGTCGACGGCGAGGCGCCCGGCGCCTCCCCAACGGTAGCCGAACGGCGGATGCCCGCCCCGGAAGCGTGCCGGATCCACGCCCCCAGTATGGCGGAGGGCCCCGATTTGTAAAGTACTTGTCAAAAAACGGGTTTGCCGTGCGCGCCCCCCCTCCCCTACCATCCCGGAATGGATCCGGAGCCGATCGCGGAACGGCTCCGGCGCGTCCGGGAGCGGATCCTTGACGCCTGCCGGCGCGCGGGCCGCTCCCCGGACGCCGTCCGGATCGTCGCGGCGACGAAGACCGCCCCCCCGGAGCGGATCCGGGAACTGGCGGCGGCCGGATGCCGCGATGTCGGGGAAAACCGGATCCAGGAGGCCTTGCCCAAGATCGCCTCCCTCGCCGACGCGGGACTGACGTGGCACTTCATCGGCCATCTCCAGACGAACAAGGCGAAATCGGTCCCCGGACGGTTCGGCTGGTTCCATGCCCTCGATTCGGTCGACCTCGCGGAAAGACTCGACAGGCTCTGCCGGGATGCGGAAACGCGCCTTTCCTGCCTTGTCGAGGTGAATGTCGCGAAAGACAAACGAAAGTCAGGCATCTTCGTCGAAAATCTGGATGAGTTGCTTTCTTCCGTGTCAAACTATCCGTCTTTATCCATCCACGGACTCATGACGATGGCACCGGAAGGGTCAGATGAAAAATCGCTTCATGAAATCTTCGGAACGCTCCGAAATCTCGCCGGCCGGCACGCCCTCCCCGAACTCTCGATGGGAATGTCGGACGACTTCAGTATCGCCGTCGAGGAGGGAGCCACAATGGTCCGCCTTGGTCGGATCCTCATGGGAAGCCGAACATGAGATCAGTCGCAAGCAGCCCCTCTAAAAATGGATACAAATAATTCATATCTCTATATTTTAAATTAATTAATGAAAAACCATAAAATGTTTCACGTGAAACATGCCGTTCCCGGGAGCCAATGGTCGGTTACGGCTTGCCGGCCTTCAACAAAAGAGGCAGAGTGACACGGTGACAATCCGCGACTTCCAGAAGCAGATCGAGGCGATCTACCTGGAGCGCGACCGCGCCCGGGGTCCAGCCGGGACCTTCGTCTGGTTCGTCGAGGAGGTGGGGGAGCTCGCGCGCGCGACCGCCCGGCAGGACGATGCCGCCCGACGAGCCGAGTTCGCCGACTGCCTTGCGTGGCTCGCGACCCTGGCAAGCCTTCACGGGATCGACCTGGAGGAGGCGGCCGCAAAGTACGCCGGGGGATGTCCCCGGTGCCGGAAGACCCCTTGCGGATGCAGCACGAAATAGCGGACCCGGTCATCCGGACGGAGGGGCTTTCGAGGCGGTTCGGCGCGGTCGCGGCGCTCCGGTCGGTCTCGGTCGCGATTCCGCCCGGCTGCACGGGGCTTGTCGGCCCGAACGGATCCGGAAAAACGACCTTCCTGCGCATCCTGACAGGACTGACGCGTCCGGACTCCGGTCGGTGCACGGTCCTCGGGCTGGATCCGGTCCGCGACAGCCGCGAGATCCGCCGCCGGATCGGCTTCGTCCCGGAAGACGACGCCTACTGGGAGGGATTGAGCGCCGTCGGATCGGTCCAGTACGCGGGGCGCTTGTCGGGACTCTCCTCCCGGGAGGCCCTCAAGAAGGCGCATGCGCTCCTGGACCGTGCCGGGATGGGGGAAGAGAGGTACCGCCACCTCGAGACCTTCTCGATGGGGATGCGCCAGAAGGTGCGCCTGGCACAGGCCCTGGTCCACGGACCGGAACTCCTGATCCTCGACGAGCCGACCCGCTTCCTGGACCCGTCGGCGCGGCGCGAATTCTCGGACTGGGCCAGGGACCTGGCTAGGGAGGGGATGTCGATCCTGATCTCGACGCACGAGCTGGACGACATCGAGCGCCTTTGCACCCGGGTCGTCCTCCTGATGTCAGGAGAATCGACAGGCCCCCACGAGATAAAAGCGATTCTCGGAAAGGCAAGGAACTGGGAGCTTCAAACCGCAGGGAGTCCCGATGAACTGTCAAAGGTATTAAATGACATCGGCATCAACTTTTTATCTAATGGATCGACATTTAACGTAATTTTAGAGTCAGATGACTGCACGATAATGATAAAACAAATTAACAAGAGAGGAATAAAGATAAGAAAAATAGAAAGAAAATCACCTCCTCTCGACAAGATCCTTTTCAAGGGAGCGCCCGAGAAAGAGGCGGGGCGCGCATGATCAACTGGCGCGGAGCCCTGGCGATCACGTCCGTCGGCGTCCGACGCCTCCTCACAAGAAAGGCCGTTATCCTGCTCCTGTTTCTCGCCTGGGCACCGGCCCTGATCCTCGGTATCGGCTTTTTTTCCCTCGGGACGGTCCTGACGCAAAAGTCGATCCCGAAGGAAGAGCAGGTCAGGTCAAAACTCGTTCCGCGCATTGCCCTTCCGGTCAACGTCTCAACCCTCTTCTCTCAGCTTCTGGGAAGGGTGGCAACGCAAGATATTCTGGAAAAAAGACTTGAGGAGATACTCCCCCTTTTCTGGAGGGCCTCCTTCTACCATTTCGTCCAGATGGAAAGCTGGATCCTGCTGTTCCTGTGCCTGGCGGTCGGGCCGCACCTCATCACGCCCGACATACGGTCCCGCTCCCTGCCACTCTATTTCGCAAGACCCCTGACGCTCCTCGACTACACGCTCGGAAAGGGGGGGATCCTGCTTGTCCTTTTCGCGCAGTCGTTCCTCTTTCCATCACTTTTCATGTACATGACGAGCGTCTATTTCATGCCATCATCTGACACTATTCAACTTTCAACATACCTTATTCCAAATGTAATTATCATTTTTTCAGTCCTTTTTATATTTTCATTTCTGTTTATTGTCTGTATCGGATCAGGGACAAAAGAGGCCTGGACATTCGCCTCGATTTTCATATTTGTCACGATCGGATTGGAATTATTCACTTTTTTTATCGGATCATTCATAAAAACACATCCAATGTCGATTGATTTTGATAATTCAGTGAAGCTTGTATCAATAGTGTCTATTTTCAACGACTTTAACTGTTATATATCCGGAGTAAATATTGAATTGTCTCGTTTAAGCTCTGTTTTCAGACACGAGTGGATCCAGGACCCTGTTTCCGGCGAGATGAGCCGCTTGGGCGACATGCCTCTCTTCGGTTCCGGAAATCCCCTCTGGAAGTCCGCCCTGGCGGGGGGGGTCTTTCTCTTTCTTGCCGGCCTCCTCTATGTGAGAAACATGCGAAAGGCCGGCCGATGAGCCTCGAGATCCGGGCGGAGCGCCTCTCGAAGTGGTACGGCGAGGTGGTGGGGGTCCAGGATCTCACGCTCGCGCTTCCCCCGGGAATCACGGCACTGGTGGGGCCGAACGGCTCCGGAAAGTCGACCTTCCTGCGCCTGGCGACCGGGCAGATCCGTCCGAGCCAGGGATCCCTCCGCGTGGGGGAAAGGGATCCCTGGAGCGACCGGGCGGTCCTGGCCGACGTCGGGTACGCCCCGGAGGGGGAAGGGGGGCCCGCGCGCGTCACCCCGCTCGACTGGGTCTCGGATCTGGCGCTCCTTTCGGGCCTCCGGCCCGGCGAATCCGCGCCCGCCGCGCGCCGCGCGCTCGCGCGCGCCCGCCTCACGGAAGAGGCCTGGAGCCGCCCCCTGGGGACACTTTCGAGCGGGATGCGCCAGAAGGCGAAGCTCGCGCAGGCGATCGTCCACGACCCCGGCATCCTGGTCCTGGACGAACCGCTCTCGGGAATCGATCCGGAAAGCCGGAGCGATCTCATCGCGTCGATCCGCGCCATGGCGGAGCTGGGGAAGACCATCGTCCTCTCCAGCCACAGCCTGTCGGACGTCGCGCGCCTCACGGACCGGATCGCCCTCCTGTACCACGGACGCCTCGTCGCCGCGGGCCAGGTCGCCGCGATCCGGCGCCTCCTCGACCGGTATCCGTTCCGGATCCGGATCGACACGGACGATCCCCGCGGGCTGGCTTCCCTTCTCGTCGCGCGGCGGGAGGTCCTCGGCGTCTCGATCCGGTCCGGGAAATCCCTCGTCCTCGAGACGGACGAGTGCGACACCCTCATGAACGACCTCACGTCCATCCTCGCGTCCTCGCCCGCCGCCATCCGCGGCTTCTACCAGGAGGACGAGGACCTGGGTTCCGTCTTCGAATACCTGACGCGGGACGCGTCGGGCCGTTCTCCGGGAGACAGGGGGCGGCGCGCATGAGCGTTCCCGGGACCTTCCGGATCGTCGCGCGCGATTTCCTGGTCCAGGTGATCGGGACCCGACGGGCGCTCGCCGTCTTCCTGCCGTGCGCGATCCCCGCCCTGCTGATCCTCCTCCTGCGGTACCTCGAGCCGCCGGGGCCCTACCCGCCGGACCGGGACGCCTGGTGGGATTTCCGCTGGCTCGACGCCGCGAACCTCCTCCTGCAGGCGGTCGGCCTCTGGATCTGCTTCTCCCTGGCGCCGCTCGTGGTGACCGAGATGCCGGGGGAGGGAGGGCTGCCGTATCTCCTGACGCGGCCGGTCGGGAAGATCCTCATCTTCCTGCCGCGCCTCGCGGCGGCGGCGGCGCTCGCGGGCGTCGCGCTTGTCCTCGGCCAGATCCTCGCGGCGGCAGCAGTCCCCTCGGGAGACTGGCGGGAACTGGTCGCCGCGGGACCGCGCCGCGCCGGGATCGTCCACCTGGCGGGGGCCCAGGCCCTGGCGGCCGTCCTCTACACCGCGATCGGCGCGCTCCTGGCACTCGTGACGACGCGCCCCCTGGTCTGGGGCATGGCCTATTTCTTCTTCGGGGAGACGATCCTCGCGGGAACGCACGGGATCCTCGCGAAGACGACGCTCCTTTTCCACGTGCGCTCGCTCGTCGCCCGGGGGTTCCCGGAGATCCACGAGATCCTCCAGCGGGAGATGCTCTTTCCCACGGTGACCCTGTCGCGCGCCTCCGCGCCGGGCACGGCGGCGCTCGTCACGGGGGGGGTCCTCCTGGCGGCGGTGATCCTCGCCGCCTGGCAGTTCTCCCGGCGCGAATGGACCCCTCCGGTCCATGACCGGTAGGGAACTTGCGGAGGCGGGGCGGCTGTCGGAAGCCTCCCGTCGGGCACGTCCAGTGCGGACGGCGCCAGGTTCCGCTTGCGCCCCTGTCAGCGGTTCGCCTGATCCGCGGGACACTTGCCGCGCGGCAAGGTCCGCGAAGCGAGCCGCCCGGAGGCGGGAGCGTTTGCGGGGGCCTGATGGAGCCGGGCCGGTCAGGACGTGAAAGGCCCGGCGACATCGGAGCGACCGAGCGGCACGGACGCCGCGAGGAAGCGTCCCCCGCCAAATGCGACCGCCGGAAGGGCAAGCGAGCGAGTTCTCGCGCCAATGGCTCCCGTAATTTCTTTCATTTTTCCGGAAACCGGACAGCCCTGCCGCGCGTATCACCCCCAGGAAGACGACAAGGGAGGACGCATGAGACGAAAAGCGGCGGCGGTGATCCTGGGCGGTCTCCTGGCGGCGGGTCTCGCGGAGGCGAAGGTCGACCTCGTCACGCTTCCCGAAAAGGACGCGACGCAGCTCACGATCTACAACGCCGCGGACCTGACGCTCGTGCGGGAGACCCGGACCCTGACCCTGAAAAAAGGGACGAACCGCCTCGAGTTCGGGTGGGCGAATACCCTGATCGACCCGACCTCCGTCCAGATCAATGCCCCGAAGCACGCCGCGCAGGTGCGGCTCCTCGAGGTGAGCTATCCCCCGGATGTCCAGGGGTCGGCCGTCTGGACGATCGAGTCGGCGATCGAGGGGGCGGTCCCGGTCGAGATCACCTTCTTCACGTCGGGGCTCTCCTGGCGCGCCTTCTACATGGGGACGCTCTCGCCGGATGAATCCGCGATGCGCCTCGAGGGGTATGTGCGCGTGGAGAACCGGTCCGGCGAGGATTACGAGAACGCGTCGACGCGCGTGATCGTCGGGAAGATCCACACGGTGGACGAGGTCGCCGCCCTCGCCCGACGGACGGCCCCGTACGGGGTCCCGACGCCGTGGGGAATCCCGCTTCCGCAGGCCGAAGGGGGAGGGGGCGAGTGGGAAGGCAGGAAAAAGGAAGCGTACCGCGAGATGGCGAGGGCGGGCGCCCCGGCAGGTCGCTCGGCAAGAGCGCCCAAAGAGATCACTCGGGAAGGGCTATCGGAATACTTCCTCTACACGATCGAGGGGACGGAGACGATCGCGAACGGCTGGGGAAAGCGCCTCCCGTCCTTCGCCGCCGACGGGATTCCGGTCGCGAACCTCTACAAGTACGAGGAGGAGCGCTGGGGGCGCGAGACCCGCCGCTTCGTCTTCTTCGCCAACGACGAGAAGCACAAGCTGGGTCAGACCCCCCTTCCCGACGGCGCGGTGAAGATCTACCGGCAGGCCGACCCGAAGACGGGACACCTCGCTTTCACGGGGTCGGTCGTCGCGAAATACATCCCGGTGGGGGAGGAGGCGGAGCTCGACCTCGGGGGGGCGCCGGACGTGAAGATCACGCCGAAGCTGATGTCGGAGAAGACCGCCAACCACCTTTTCGGCGAGGACAACCAGATCCTCGGGTTCGACCGCCAGCTCGACTGGGAGATCACGATCGAGAACGGAAGAAGCCTCCCGGTGAAGATCGAGATCATCCGGAACATGCCGCATCCCGACTGGGAGATCGCGAACGGTCCGAAGAACCCGGGCGCCTTCGAGAAGACCGATGCCGACTCCGTGAAGTACACGCTCGAGATCGCCCCGCATGCCAAGGAAACCCTGACGTACGCCTTGCGCCTCTTCGAGGGGGAGCGGCGCAACCGGAACAAGTAGGAGGCCCCATGAACCGCTCGATCACAGGATCTGTCTTCTGCGCGGTCGTCACGCTCGCCGCCACGGCCGGGACCGCCCACGCCCGGATCAAGCTGGTGGCCCTGCCCGACCGGGAGCAGACGGTCGTCCGCCTCGACCACCCGTCGGCGACCCTGGTGGAGGAGGAACGCGTCCTCTCGCTCCAAAAGGGGGCGAACCATGTCGACTTCTCCTGGAAGGGAGTCCAGATCGACCCCGACTCGATCCGGCTCGCGCCCCTCGACCATCCGAAAGAAGTCATCCTGATCAACGTGAGCTATCCCCCGAACGAGCAGGCGCTGGTCTGGGAGATCAGCTCGAACGAACCCAGGAAGGAGCGGGTCCGGATCAGCTATCTCCTGGCGGCGATCGACCGGCTCGTCTCCTACGAGGCGACCGTGGAAAAGGACGAGAAGAGACTCGATCTCGCGAGCTTCATGATCCTGCGGAATTTTTCAGGCGAGAACCTGGCGAAGGCGCATTTCCGGCTCGACTACGGCGAGGCGTTCGAGAAGTCGATCGATTCCGGCGAGACCAAGCGCATGCTTTTCCTCGACTCGAAGGAGATCTCCATCGTGAAGCGGTTCACCTTCGACGCGGGACGCCTGCCCTGGGAGCCCGAGAAGCAGTCGATGAACGTCGGGATCCCCGTTCACTATGAAATCCTCAACGCCAAGGAAAACCGCCTGGGGCAGTGGGGGCTCTGGGGCGGAAAGGTCCGCCTCTTCCAGAAGGACGGGAGCGGCAGCACGATCTTCACCGGCGAGGACGAGACCGGCTTCACCCCCGTCGGACAGAAGATGAAACTGCACGTCGGCGACAGCCGCGACGTCGTCGTGACCCAGCGGAAGATGGCCGAACGGGAGAACGTGAAGAAGTGGTCGAACGAGAAGTGGGGGAGGCCCCGCACGAAGATCCTCTACGACATCGAGCGGGACATGAAGGTCGAGATCGAGAACTTCAAGGACCTCCCCGCCGCCGTGACGGTGGTGGAGCCGATGCCCGGGGAGTGGGACATGGCGAGGAACTCCCACCCCTTCACCCGGAAGGACGCCCGCACGATCGAGTTCGAGATCACCGTCCCCGCCAAGCAGAAGGTGATCCTGGAGTACACCTATGCCGAGAGGAACATCCGGGGATAGCCATGTGTCGATTCACCCCTCATCGGATCTTCGGCGCGTTCCTCTGGCTGTCGATCGCGACCGCCTCCGAAGAAACGGCCGAGATCGACCGCCTGATCCGGGATCTCGGTGCCCGGGACGTGAAATCGCGTGAAGCTGCGACTCAACGCCTCATCGAGATAGGCGAGCCAGCGCGACCTTCCACGGAAAAGGCGTCGCGAGAAGCGAATGACCTGGAAATCCGGTCCCGAGCCCGGATGGTGCTGGAAGCCGTCAATACGCAAAAGGCCCGTCACAGGAAAGTGACAGCCTGGATTCCCGTCGCCGGATACCTTGGCTCGGATGATACGACGGGAAAGCGGGTCCACGAGATCCTGGAGAAAAACGGCATTCCCAGTATCGCCTGCGGTTCATACGGATACACCTTGAGCGTTCCGGACGACCAGGCCGACAAGGCGCGGGAAATCCTGGAGGAGTCCAGTCGACAGGAAGGACTGGCGATCACCCTCATCCCCGCGACGAAAGAGACAAAACCGGAATGAGCAGGGAGGTTTCATTGAAACGAAATACAGCGGCAGGCGTCCTGATCGGGATCCTGGCGGCGGGGACGCTCCA
This sequence comes from uncultured Planctomycetales bacterium, assembly GCA_964455625.1. Taxonomy (GTDB): domain Bacteria; phylum Planctomycetota; class SBBH01; order SBBH01; family SBBH01; genus SBBH01. The sequence goes on from CAYVXZ010000008.1 coordinate 42,093, forward strand.
GGCGAAGATCGACCTTGTCACGCTTCCGGAAAGGGACGCGACGCAGCTCACGATCTACAACGCCGCGGACCTGACGCTCGTGCGGGAGACCCGGACCCTGACCCTGAAGAAAGGGACGAACCGCCTCGAGTTCGGATGGGCCGACACCCTGATCGACCCGACCTCGGTCCAGATCAATGCCCCGAAGCACGCCGCGCAGGTGAGGCTCCTCGAGGTGAGCTATCCCCCGGACGTCCAGGGATCTGCCGTCTGGACGATCGAGTCGGCGATCGAGGGGGCGGTCCCGGTCGAAATCACCTTCTTCACGTCGGGGCTCTCCTGGCACGCCTTCTACATGGGGACGCTCTCGCCCGATGAATCCACGATGAGACTGGAAGGGTACGTCCGCGTGGAGAACGAATCCGGAGAGGACTACGAACGGGCACAAACCCGTGTCATCGTCGGGAAGATCCATACCGTCGACGAGATCGCGGCGCTGGCCAGCCGCGAGGCCCCGTACGGCCTGCCTCCGGGGGCGCGATTCCGGCATCTCGTGCAGTTGGCTCAAAGAGCGGGAGGCGCTGCAGGACTGAAGGAAAGGAATTCTCTCAAGAAAATGGAAGAGTCCCTCGCGCTCGGCATGGACGCGGCGGAAGACAAGGCCCAACTCGACGCCAAGGAAATCGTGAAGGAAGGGCTGTCGGAATACTTCCTCTACACGATCGAGGGGACGGAGACGATCGCGAACGGTTGGGGAAAGCGCCTCCCGTCCTTCGCCGCCGACGGGATTCCGGTCGCGAACCTCTACAAGTACGAGGAGGAGCGCTGGGGGCGCGAGACCCGCCGCTTCGTCTTCTTCGCCAACGACGAGAAGCACAAGCTGGGTCAGACCCCCCTTCCCGACGGCGCGGTGAAGATCTACCGGCAGGCCGACCCGAAGACGGGACACCTCGCTTTCACGGGGTCGGTCGTCGCGAAATACATCCCGGTGGGGGAGGAGGCGGAGCTCGACCTCGGGGGGGCGCCGGACGTGAAGATCACGCCGAAGCTGATGTCGGAGAAGACCGCCAACCACCTTTTCGGCGAGGACAACCAGATCCTCGGGTTCGACCGCCAGCTCGACTGGGAGATCACGATCGAGAACGGAAGAAGCCTCCCGGTGAAGATCGAGATCATCCGGAACATGCCGCATCCCGACTGGGAGATCGCGAACGGCCCGAAGAACCCGGGGTCCTTCGAGAAGACCGACGCCGATTCCGTGAAGTACACGCTCGAGATCGCCCCGCAGTCAAAGGAGACCCTCAAATACACCGTCACGACGTTCGAAGGAGAACGGCGGAACAAGCGGTGACCGGTGGAAATCGTCAGACCGTGAACCGGCGCTCGAGCAGGTTCATCAGGCGCACGAACTCGGCGTCCGAGGGGAAGAAGATCGTGATCCGCCCGCGCCCCTTCCTGGCGCGGATCCGGATCTTCGCGCCCAGCGCCTTCTGCAGCCTCTCCTCGTAGCTCGCGACGACCGGATCCCGGGCGAGGCGGCCCCGGCGGGAAGGGGGAGGGGCCTTGCGGGCCAGGCCGGCCCCCGTCGTCTCCTCGACGATCATCTCGGCGTCGCGCACGGACGCCTGCTCCCGCTCGATCGTGACGAGAGCCGCCAGCATCTTCCCTTCGTCCCCGAGAGACAGGAGCGCCCGGGCATGCCCCATGGAGATGGCGCCCCGCGCCACCTTCGCCTGGATCATTTCAGGGAGGGTCAGGAGCCGCAGGAAGTTCGCGACCGTCGAGCGCTCCAGCCCCACTTTCTTCGCCACCTGCTCCTGGGTGAGCGAAAAGGTCTTCATGAGATCATGGAACGCCTGGGCCTTCTCGATCGGGTTCAGGTCCTCGCGCTGGATGTTCTCGATCAGCGCGAGTTCGAGCGTCTTCTCGTCGTCCGCGTTGATGACGCGGGCGGGGATCTTCCCGAGCTTCAGCCTTGTCGCCGCCCGGAATCGACGCTCGCCGGCCACGAGTTCGTAACCGCTGCCGCTCTTGCGCACGATCACGGGCTGGAGCAGCCCGTGATCGCGGATCGAGTCGGCCAGGGACGAGAGCGCCTCGTCGGCGAAGCGTTTGCGGGGCTGGAGCGCCGAGGGGCGGATCTGGGCAAGGTCGAGCTCTGTCACTCCCGCCCCCCCCGCCTCGGTGCCGGCGCCGCCGGAAGCCGGGGGGGACATCGAGGGGCGCGAGGGGGACGCCAGGGGCGCCTCCCGGTTCTGTTTCAAGAGCGCGTCAAGACCGCGTCCGAGGCCCACGTCCTTTTATCGACGCTTGGCCGTTTTCCTTTTAGGTCTTTCCTTGCCCTTCTCTTGGGCGCGCCGGGCCAGGATCTCCGGCATCCCGAACAGCTTGCAGAAGCCGCGCGCCTCGTCGGCGCTCCAGGAACGGGTCCCCTCGCCGTAGGTAGCGATCCGGCGGTCCAGGAGGCTCGCCGGGGCGCGCACCCCGGCCACATGCATCGTCCCCTTGTGGAGGCGCACGCGAACGTCCCCGGTGACCCGCTCCTGCCCCTTCTCCAGGTACGTCTCGATGTCGCGCATCACGGGATCGAAATAGTGCCCTTCGTGAAGCATCTTCCCGTAGAAGTTCCCCAGATGGTCCTTCCAGAACATCTGCCACTGGGTCAGGACGAGCTTTTCCAGTTCCCGGTGGGCCGCCACCAGGATCAGCGCCGCCGGCGCCTCGAAGGCGATCCGCCCCTTGATCCCCAGGATCGTGTCCCCGAGATGGATCCCGCGCCCGACGCCGTGCTTCCCGCCGATCGCGTTCAGGGCCTCGACGAGGGAGATCCCGTCGAGGGACCGGCCAGCGAGGCGTACGGGCAGGCCGTCCCGGAAGGAGATCGTCACTTCCTCGGGCTTCTCCGGGGTCTTCCCGATCGAAGCGGTCTTGAGGTAGACCGATTCCGGCGGCTCGTCCCAGGAGTCGCGCGTCTCTCCGCCGCCGATCGTCGTCCCCCAGAGGCCCGCGTTGATGGAGTATCGGGTCGTCCGGGCGTCGACCGTGATCCCGCGATCCGAAAGATATTCCGCCTCCTGCTCGCGGGACCAGCCGAGATCCCGGATCGGGGTCAGGATCTTCGCGCCCGGGAGAAGCACCGAAAGCGCGATATCGAACCGGACCTGGTCGTTTCCGGCCCCCGTGGAGCCGTGCGCCACCACGGTCGTCCCGGCGCGGCGCGCCACCTCCGCCACCGCCTGGGCCTGGGCGGTGCGCTCGGCCGCCACCGACAGGGGATAGACTCCGCCGCGCAGGACGTTCCCGCGGACGAGATGGGTCAGGAAGTCCCGGTACACCTCGCGGCGCCGGTCCAGGGTCAGGTGCCGGATCGACCCGGTGCGCCGGGCACGCGTCTCGATCCGGCGGATCTCGTCGCGGGTGAATCCGCCGGTGTCCACCGTGGCCGTGATGACGCGGTACCCCTGCGCGCGGAGCCACACCAGGCAGAAGGTGGTGTCGAGTCCGCCCGAAAAGGCGAGGACGCACGTCTTCGATCCGCCGCGTCTGACGTTCACAGGGGCGGAAACTATACGACCGGAAAAACCCTCACGCAACCAGGGCGAGAAGCCCCGCGCAGGCCGACCAGGCCGCGAACGGGACGAGCGACCGCCCGCGCAGGAGGTCCGTGAGGGGCGCGAACAGGACCAGCGTCGTGGAGAACGCCCCCAGGATCCCGACCGCGAGCGGCAGGGCGCCCAGGGAGGGGGCCATCGTCCCGCGGACGGCGGACAGGACCGCCTCCACGCCCAGGACCAGGACCCCCGCCAGGAGCGCGAAGAGAAGCGCGATCGACCGGTCGATCCCCGCCACGAGGCCGCTCCCGAAGGCGAGCCCCAGGCGGCTCGCGCCCGGGCAGAAGGCGGCCACCTGCGAGAGCCCCACGAGGAGCGCGTCGGAGGCGGAAAGCTCCCCGCGCGGAAGCGGGACGCCCGGAATCCCCGCCGGACGCGCCCCCCAGCGCTGGGCGGCGACGAGGAATCCCGCCATGACGAGCGCCCCCCAGGGAGCGAGCGCCGCCGCCTGCCGCATCGACGCGACCTTGTGCCCGAAGACGGCGACCGGGACGGCCGCCAGCAGGAGATAGGCGATCCAGACCGGCCTTTCCCGGAAGATCCGGAGCATCTCCATCCGGAGCGCGGCGAGGATCGCGAGGGCCGACCCCGCCCGCAGGAGGTCGATGTCCGCCGGCGGCAGGGGGGCCCCCCGGGAGAACCCCAGCCGATGCAGGAGGTCCAGGTGCAGGTCCGCCGGGACGGGGAGGAGCCCTGTCACCCCCTGGACAATCCCCAGCAGGAACGCCTCGAACACCCCCATGACGCCTTTTTCGGCGATCGCGCCGGGGGGCTATCGGTGTTTTCGGAGGGTCCGGGCGATCCAGGTGACGATCATCCGGGCGGCCTTTTCCTTCGTCGGACCCAGGACGAGATCCTGGCCGCAAGCCGGAAGCAGGACGCCCCGGAAGGCCTTCCCTCCCATGGAAGGCAGGGCGTTCACGACGATCGCATCGCATCCCTTCCGGCTCATTTTCCGCCGGGCGCGTGCCCGGCTCACCGCGTTCTCCAGGGCGAAGCCGACCGCGAGGCGCCGTCCCTTCCCGCGGCAGAGCGCCGCCAGGATGTCCGGGTTCCGGACGAGGGCCAGGGAGGCGTGCGTCCCCGCCTTGTGCCGCTTCCTCCGGGCGGGATTCGCGGGACGATAGTCCGACACCGCAGCCGCCATCACCAGGACATCCGCCGCGCGGAACGACCGCCGGCAGGCGGCCAGCATCTCGCGCGCCGTCCCGACCGGGATCCGCCGGACGCCCTTCGGAACGGAGATGACCACCGGCCCCGAAACGAGCGTCACGTCGTGCCCCCGGCGGACCGCCTCTCCGGCGATCGCGTATCCCATCCGCCCCGTGGACCGGTTCGTCAGGACCCGGACGGCATCGATCGGCTCGACCGTCGGGCCTGCCGTGACAAGGAAATGAAGCCGACGGCCAGACATAGCCCCGGCAGTCTACTTTCCCGGAGGGCGCCGAAGGAGAGAGTCCGTGGCCCGAGGCCGAGCGAAAACGCGTCAGGTCAGGAGCGCCGACACAGGCGTATCGAGGGGCGGAGGATACGTCGGGGAGGCGCGACGCCGCATGACGCGTTTGCAGCCGGCCGAAGCCCGGAGGATCTCTTGAGGCGACCTCAAGCCTCGTCCATCATCGCGGCGCGCAGCTCCGCGTCGGCGGCGATCGCGCGCGGGGCGGGCTTCTGCGACCCCGGCATGAGGCCGGGGCGGGCCGACGGAACCACCGCCCGGAACGATTTCACCGCCGAGAGGATCCGGTCGCGCGCCGTCTCGAACTCCTCCCGCGTGTTCTCCGGGCCCAGCCAGACGGAGAGGGCCCCCGCCGTCACGGCCGGATCGGCCTTCAGGGCGGCGAGGATCCGGTCTGTACGGCTCTCCCGCGCGGCGCCGGCAAGCGCGACCCCCGCCGTCTCGAGAAAACGCGCGAGGCCGTCGGCGTTCCAGTCGCGGAACTGGAGGCAGGCGGCCTGCGGCAGGCGGGGCAGCTCCGTCTCGTACGCGACGCACCCCGAAAGGCTCTTCTGGAAGAAGGTCTCGATCCCGTCCCGGAGTTCCGCCAGGCGCGCGCCTTCCTCCGCGCGTCCCGCGGACGCGCGCTCGATCGCGGCCGCGGCCCCGACGGCGCGGGCCGGATCGGCAGCCCCTTCCGGGATCGGCCAGCCCTTTCCCGGCTTCAGGACGGCGATCAGGACCCCGCGCGGGGCGCCGAAAAGGGACGGGTCCACCGTGACGGCGAGCGCCCCCGACCCGGCAAGCCCCGCCCAGGAGGCGTCGACCGGCCAGACCCAGGAGAGGTCCACCACGAACGGGATCCGGCGGGCCGACGCGCGCGCCGCGACTTCCTCCATGGGAAGGCGCGTCCCGACGCACTCGATCGCGGGGCCGAAGAAGGCGATGGCGTTCCGGGCGGCGAAGGTCTTCGCGACCGAGACCATGTCGAGCCGCCCGCCGGGAAGGAACTTCCAGGCGCGCAGCTTCCGGCCCGCCGACAGGTGCTCCATCGGGCGGAAGAAGAGGGGAGCCGGACCGCAGATGTCGCGCCCCGGATAGAGGATCGAGAGCCCGTGCGAGAGCTCGTTCCATCCGGAGAGAAGCAGGACCTGCGACCGCGCGCACCCCAGGACGCGCGCGATCCGCGCGCGGGCCGCCGCCACGGCGTCCCGGGCGCGGGCGGCGAAGAAATGCCCCTCCCCGGGGGAGCCGTACCGGCCGGCAAGATACGGTCCCATCTCCTGGAGCGCCCCCGGATCGACCGGGTGCGACCCCGCGTGGTCCCAGTCGACGCGCCGGAGCGCACGCCGGGCGCGTTCGCTCTCGGCCCGAGCGATCCGCAGCACCGGCTGGGCGAGCCGCACCTCGCCGTTCGCGCCCTTCAGCACCGTCGTCTGGCAGGAAAGGCGGCACCTGTCGCTTCCGCCGCGGCGGGCGACCATCCCCTTCTCCTCGTCCGCGGCGGGGGAGAGGTGCTCGGCGCCGGAAGACACCTCGACGATGCAGGTTCCGCAGACGCCGTTCCCCTTGCAGACCGATTCCACCGGGGCGCCCGCCGCGTGGAGCCGCTCGAGGAGCGACTCGCCGGCGAGCGCCATGGCGTGGTTCCCGCTCGGGACGTAGACGACCTTGATCACGGCTATTCCGCGCAGCCGCCGCCCGGCTTGCACCAGGAGGCGCCGCAGTCGCCGGCAAAGCGCGGCGCGGACGATTCAGGCGTCCCGCACGCGCCCGGGGAAACACCGCTGCCCATGGAAACGCCGAACGTGGAGAACCGCTTTTCCGCCTTCGCGCTCCCGCAGCGCGGGCAGGCGGGCTTCTCCGCGGAATTCCGGATCAGGATCTCGAACGGCTTCTCGCACGATCCGCAGGTGTACTCGTAGATCGGCATTTCCCCATTTTAGCCCGCGATCCGGCCGGACAGAAACTTTTACACGTTTTTGATATCGCAGACGGCTCTGATTGCCGCTCCATGAGGCGGCCCTGATCGTCGGGCACGCTCTCCGGGGACGCTTGACCCGCCGGAGTCGAGCCATCGCGGGTCTCGCTCGAGTCCGGCGACGGTCGCGGTGGAGCCGGAGCGGGTTTTCTCCGGGATCGGAAGCCCGCACCGCGCCCTGCCGGACACGCCCCGTCGAACGCGCCCGCCGCGGGCCGCCGGAGCGGCCGGGCGTTCGGCTTCCGCTTCGTCGAATACCCCCGATTCGCCGGGGATCTGCCCGGCGAATCGGGGTCTCAACAAAACAGGAGCGGTTCCCGGGCGTCGAACGAACGCGATGGCGCGCGCCCCGCGGCGGGAGCCTTTTCGGGGGCCTGATGGAGCCGGGCCGGTCAGGACGTACAAGGTCCGGCGACATCGGAGTGACGAGGCGGCACGGATGCCGCCAAGGAGCGTCCCCCGACAAAGGCAAACTGCCGGAAGGGGCGCATAAGCCGAGCAACGGCGCCGCACGCGCCTCTGCTGTCAGAAGGCGACGAAGGCCGCCGTGCCGACGACCGAGAGGAGGGCGAAGGGAAGGAGCACCTTCCACCCCAGGTACATGAGCTGGTCGACGCGCACCCGGGGAAGCGTCCAGCGGATCCACATCATGAGGAAGATCAGGAAGAACGCCTTGGCGACGAGGACCAGGACGCCGATCGCGGGGACCCCGAAGTTCGGATACCACCCGCCGAGGAAGCAGAAGCTGGCGACCAAGGATCCCACGAACATGTTCACGTACTCCGCCTGGAAGAAGAAGGCGAAGCGGAGCCCCGTGTATTCGGTGTGGAACCCGGCCACGAGCTCGGACTCCGCCTCGGGGATATCGAAGGGGGCGCGGTTCGTCTCGGCGAGAAGACCGATATAAAAAAGGAGAAACGCCAGGGCCAGGAACGGATTCTGGAAGACGAACCAGTTCAGGAATCCCTTCTGCGCCTCGACGATCTCGGCGAGATTCATGGAGCCCGCGGCCACGACGACCGCGACCAGGGCCACCCCGATCGGGATCTCGTAGGAGACCACCTGCGCCGCGGATCGCATCGCCCCGAGAAGCGACCACTTGTTGTTCGAGGCCCAGCCGGCCATCAGGATCCCGACGACCCCGATCGAGGAGATCCCCAGAAGATAGAGGAGGCCGATATTGAGGTTCGAGGCGGCGAGGACCACGGCCCCGCCCGCCGTCTCGAGGATCCCGACCGGGATCACGGCGAGCGTGGCGAAGCTCGCCGCGAAGATGAGGTACGGCGCCAGCTTGAAGTACGCCTTGTCCGCGCGGTCCGGGACGATGTCTTCCTTGATGAGGAGCTTGATGGCGTCGGCGATCGTCTGCGACCAGCCGTGCCAGCCGCCCACGTACATGGGACCCACCCGGTCCTGCATGTGCGCGGAGACCTTCCGCTCCAGCCACACGAGGACCATCGGGAGGACCGCCACGATCCCGGTCGCCGCGCCGCAGATCGCGAGGACGAGCAGGATGGCGAGAATCGTGCGCGGGATGTCGCCGACATGCGCGAGGGTTCCCGTCACGAGCTCCGGGCGGTTCCGGAGGATCCACCCCAGGACGCCGAGCGCCACGGCCGCGAGCGTCTGCTTGAGGACGATGAGCCTCCCCAGGGCCGGCGGCAACAGCTTGAGCGTCGCGAGGTCCTGGAAGGTCCCCATGCGGGGGATCCCGCGGGCGTTCTGCCGGATCCGGACGATCAGGAAGACGTTCGCGGCGAGCGCCCCGGCCGCGAGGAACCAGAACGCCGCCCCGACCGCCGCGGCGTTCTCCCCCAGGAACTCGAGCACCGCCGGGAGACAGGTCTCCTGGATGAACCGCGCGAGCCCCTCCATCAGCGGTCAACCTCCCCGAGGACGATGTCGATCGAACCGATGATGGCGATGATGTCGGCGATGAGATGCCCGGGCGCGATCTCGGAAAAGACGCTCATGTTGCAGAAGGAGGGGGCGCGCGCCTTCACCCGGTACGGTTTCTTGCCCCCGTCGGAGACGACATAAAAACCCAGCTCGCCGCGCGGCGACTCGCTCCGGACGTAGGCGGCCCCGGCCGGCGGCTTCACGACGCGCAGCCCCTTCGCCATGATCTCGCCGGAGGGGAGCTTCTCGAGCGCCTGCTCGATGATCTTGCAGGACTCCGCGATCTCGGCGACCCGGACCCAGTAGCGGTCCCAGCAGTCGCCGACCGTCCCGACGGCCCCCGTGCCGACCGGCACGTCGAACTGGAGGTTCGGGTAGATCCCGTACGGCTCGTCGCGCCGCAGGTCCCACTTGACGCCGCTCCCCCGCAGGACGGGCCCGGACAGGGCGTACGCGGCGGCGAGATCCCTCGGAATGACGCCGACGTCGGCGGTGCGCTTGATGAAGATGTGGTTGTCGGTGAGGAGCCGGTTGTAGGTGACAAGCTCGCGCTTCATCGTCTCGACGAACAGCTTGCACTGCTCGGTCCAGCCGCCGGGAAGGTCGCGCGCGACGCCGCCCACCCGGACGTAGTTGTAGGTGAGACGCGCGCCGCAGACCGACTCGAACAGGTTCAGGACCATCTCGCGCTCGCGGAAGGCGTAGAGGAACGGCGTGAAGGCGCCGATGTCCATCCCGTAGGTCCCGAAGGCGAGAAGGTGGGAGGCGATGCGGTTGAGCTCGCCCACCAGGACCCGGATGTACTCGGCGCGCTTGGGGACCTCGACCCCGAGGAGCCTCTCCACCGCGAGGCAGTACCCCCAGTTGTTGTTCATCGCCGCGACGTAGTCCATCCGGTCGGCGTACGGGACGACGCCGACGTAGAGGACGTTCTCGGAGTGCTTCTCGAAATCGCGGTGGAGGTAGCCGATGTGGGGGATCGCCTTCGTCACGATCTCGCCGTCGGTGACGAGCTCGATCTTCAGCACCCCGTGCGTCGAGGGATGCTGGGGCCCCATGTTGAGGATCATCTCGTCGGCGGAGAGCTGTTCGACTTCCACGGTCGCTCCTAGTGGTCCGTCTCGACCTTGATCCCGTGCCAGTATTCCTGGACCTTGTAGTCCTTCCGGAGTGGATGCCCTTCCCAATCGTCGGGGAGCAGGATCCGGCGCATGTCGGAATGTCCCGTGAAGACGACCCCCAGGAGATCCCAGCATTCCCGTTCGTGCCAGTTGGCGGCCGGCCAGACCTTCTCGAGCGTCGCGATCTCGGGCTTCTCCCGCGGAAGGACCGCCTTCACCGTCAGACGGTGCCGGTGCGCGAGCGAGGCGAGGTGATAGACCACCTCGATCTCCTTCCTGTCGGGAAAATCGACCCCCGAGAGGCACGCCAGATAGTCCATGGCGAGGGCCGGGTCGTCCCGCAGGAAGGTCGCCGCCTCGACGATCCGTCCGGCGGGGACCTTCACGAACGGCTCCCCCTTGGCGGGGGTCTCGGCGGTCACATCCGCGCCCAGCCGCTCGGCCAGGCGTCCGGCGATCTGCGGAAAATCCACGAGGCGCATTCTAGGACCCGGTCCGCGAATTTCTACAGGAATACGCCCGGATCGAGGGGCGCGAGGCGCCTGTGGGACGCCGCATCCGGAGTTCCACCCCCGCGACCGGAGCCATGGAAAACGCGCGGCGGGACGGCATTTTCCGGAATCTCCCGCCCCCGCTCTCCACAAACCATCAAACGAATCGATCTTGACTTTTGCAAGTCCGTCTGGCTAAGATTGTTACGTCATGGGACCGCAGGAAACTTCATCGCCGACCGGGATCGATCCCCATCGCCGCTTCTTCGACGCCCTCTCGACCGAGGAAAAGATGCTGATCACGCTCCGGGACGAGCTCTACACCGGCGCCTGGGGACGGATGCTCGAGGACCTGCGGGACCGGCTCCACGGGAAGCCGTACATCTTCAAGCTCGTGAACAAGATCGAGGAAGACATCACAAGGATCGAGAAACTCAAGCGTTACGAAGAGACGCACCAGACGAACCTCTCCAAGTACGCGGTCTGATCCCTCCTTCCGGGGGCGTTCCGTCCGGCGTAGAATCGACCTCTGTCTGCTTAAGCGACCCATGACCCGATCGATCACGTTCCGGATCCTCGTCTCGGCAGCCGCGGCCGGCCTTCTCGCGGCCGGATGCTCGGAAAGCGGGCGCTCCAAGCAGCGGGCCGCCCGGTCGATCCCGCCGAAGCCGACCGCCGCCGGGACCTTCTCCGCGAAGCACCTGACGCAGCACGGCCTGGAGATGGCCTGGAAGTTCCAGACGACCCGCGAAGGGGTCTCCAGGGACAAGTCCGCCCTCCTCCAGCTGCACCTGTCTGGCGCCTCCCCCGCCGAATACAACACCCTCTACGCCCAGACCGCCGATTACGCGGTCTACGCGGTGGACCTGGCGACCGGGACCCCCCTCTGGATGAACCACCGGATCCCCGGGCCGCTGACGGTCCCGCCGTCGCAGACCGACCGGAACCTGTTCCTCGTGCACGGGGACACCCTGTACGTCTTCGACGTGGCGCGGAAGCCCGAGCGTGTGGACGACGACGGAAGGGTCCTGTCGCTCTTCAAGCCGTCGGGCGAGCTCCGTTACCGGCTCCCCCTGGCTTTCATCCCCTCGACCGCCGCCGCATCGAACGACCGGTTCGTCGCCTTCGGAAGCTCGACGGGAGACATCTATTCGATCCCGATCTACCGGATCGACGCGGCGATCGAGGAGGGGAAGATCCCGCCGCTCCTTCCCTCCCTGATCCAGTGGCGCCACCCCTCGCAGGGGATCGTCCACCAGCCGCTCTGGTGCCCGCGCACCAAGACCGAGGGGCAGGCGCGCGACACGCTGGTGGCGTCCATGGCGAGCGGACGGCTCCTCAAGTGCTCCTTGAGCGAGTTCAAGACCGACGGCGTGGGGGCCTGGGAGTTCCTGAAGTCGGGCCGGTTCGCCTGCGGCCCGTTCGTCCACCGGCAGTACATCGTGACAGGGTCCCTTGACCACTCGATCTACGTTCTCGACGCCGTGGACGGCTACTACCTGGGCGGGATCGACCTGGGAGGGCCGATCCGGACCTCTCCCGTCATGATCGGGCAGGCCCCGGAGAGATTCCGGATCTACGCCAATGCCGACGGGAAGGGGTTCTGCCAGGTCCGGGTCGACGATCCCCACCACATCCGCCACACCACCGAGATCCTGGAACCCAACCTGGAAGGGGAGCTCAAGCCGATCGCCACGATCGAGCGGAAGCGCTGGCTGATGTCGGTCACCTGGCGGATTCCCGCCTCGCTCCAGTTCGTGGCCGAGGGGCTCCGCTCCCTCTACCTCTGGAACGAGAAGACCTCGGAACTCCTCGCCGTCGACCCCGCCACGGGCGCCGAGCAATGGAAGCAGAAGCTCGCCGGAGTCAGCTTCATCCTGACCCACCCGGCCGATCCCACCGACCTGCAGCCGACGTCCCCCGCCCCGCGGATCGTCCTGGGGACGCCGGACGGGACGCTCTACTGCTTCCGCGAGCTGTAACCCTCGAGCCGCTCCAGGTTTTCCGCCGCCCCGCGATGTCCCGGGTCGATGGCGAGCGTCCGCGCGTAGTGCGCACGCGCGCGGGAAGGGCTCCCGGCCAGCGCCCAGCTGTTCCCGAGGTTCACCTGGACGCGGGCCGAACGGGGGTTCGCGCGACAGGACCCGGTCCAGACGCGCACGTGGCCTGAAAGCGACGACGCCTGCGTCCGGCCTGCCGCCGCCGCGAGGAGGACGACCGTTCCCAGAAGCGCCAGGGCGCGGCGCCCGGCGAGGCGTTCCGCCGCCGCGCCGAAGACCGCCGCGCAGAGGGACGCCGCCGCGGCCGCCGGATAAAGCCGGTGGGCGAAGAACGGGTCTTTCAGGGGAAAGACCGCCGACGGCAGGAGCAGCACGGCCGCGGCGGCCGCGCCGGCCGCCAGGATCCGGCGCTCGGTCCCGGCCGCGAGCATCCCGGCGGCGGCAAGGAACGACGCGACGACAAGGCCCCACGCGGCCCCGGCCGGCGCGCCGTCGAGCGCATGGGGGCGCGCGAGCATCGCCTCTCCCGTCTCGCCGGAAAGGGCCCGGCATTGCGCGGCGACCTCTCCGGAAGCGGACCGGCCCGCTTCCGCCAGGTATCCGGCCTCGCGCCGGAGCCACCATCCCCCGAGGAGCATTCCGGCCGCGGCCGCCGGGAAGAAGAGCCGGCGCGCGGCGGCGTCACGGCCTTTCAGGGCAAGACCCGCCAGGACCGGAAGCGTGGCGAGCCCCAGGCCGTGGCTCCAGACCGCCGCGGCCGCCAGAAGCGCCGCCCGGACGGTCCCGGCGGCGCCGGGCGCGGACATGAGCGCGACGCACGCGGAAAGCCCGAAGAACGTCGCCAGGAGCGTCCCGCGCTGGGCGACGTATCCGGCCGCCGACACGGAGACCGGATGCACGGCGAACAGGATTGCCGCCAGCAGGGACGCGGCGGGGCGGCCGGGCAGGAGCCGCGAGACGAGACACCAGACGAGCCAGGCGTTGGCGGCATGAAGCGCGGCGTTGACGAGACGCGGCCCCGCATACGCGCCGGCCGGGGCCGAATGTCCCATCGTGCCCCAGTGGCGCCGGTCGAATGCCTCCGGGGCGAGCAACCGGTCGATGACGAGGCTCGCGCGGGCGAGCGGCCGGAGGGACGGATCCGGAAGCGTCCCGAGAAACGCTCCCCAGGACGCGGGGGCCGACTGCAGGACCTCCGGGTCGTCGAGGACCAGGGGCGCGGCGAGGGACGGCCAGAGGACGGCGAGCGCCAGCACCGCCAGCAACGCGAAGACCGTCCCGGGCCGCCGCATCGATCCACTTTAGCCCCCGTTTCCCTTCGGGGCCCCTGACTTCTGGCTCCAGACTTCGCTGTTTTTCCCCTACAATCCCCGGCCTTGTGATCGGATTCTTCCGACGGCACCAGACCTGGATCCTCTGGACCATCACCGCGGGGATCGTCGTCACGATGCTTCCCTGGGGGACGGTGAGCTGGAGCGCGATCTTCTCCGCCGACGGATCCCCCGAGGTCGGGACGATCCTCGGCGAGACCGTCACCCTGCGCGAGCTCGAGAAGGAGCTGGGCGGCCGGGGATTCTCCGCGCCGGACCAGGTCGAGGCCACCTTCTGGCAGCTCGCGATCCTGCGGTACGCCGAATCCCAGGGGTTCGCCCCGGCGGCGGAGACCGTCGAGGCGTACGCCCGCGCGGTCCACGGCCGGCGCCCCGGAACCCCCGCGCCGGAGACGCTCGCCTTCGCCCGGCACCAGATGGCGGTCTCGTCCCTCCAGCGGGCGATCGAGCTTCCGATCTCCGGATCCGACCTCGAATGCTACGAGCAGTTCCTCGCCGACGACGAGGAACGCCAGGCACGATACGTCGCGCTCAAGACGGACGCGCTCTCCTTTCTCGCCGGCGACCTCTCCGTCACCGATGACGAGATCCGGAAGGAATACGACCGCCTGAAAAACCTCCCGGCCGACGGACCCGAGCCGGGGTTCCGGACCGACGAGACGATCCGCCTGGAGCTCGCCCTCCTGCCACGCGCGAAGGTCACCGAGGGTGTTGTCGTCACGGAGGAGGACGCGCGCGCCGAATACGACCGGCTGAAGGAAACCCTCTACCGGAAAGCGCCGCCTGCGGGGACGGAAAATCCCGCCGCGACGCCGGTGGCCGCCCCTCCCGCGTCCGACTACACGCCGTTCGAGGAAGTGTCCGCGGCGATCAAGGAGCGGCTCGCCCGGGAGCGCGCGACGCAGGCGCTGTCGAAGAAGCTTGCCGATGCGGCGCGGTTCACGAGCGACGCCGCGAGCCACCCGGAGGAGATCCCGGACGTGGCGAAGCGCTTCGCGATGACGCATGTTCCCGAAGCGGGACCGTTCGCCCGGAAGGATCTCGCGAAAGTCGACCGGATCGGGGATCTCTCGGCCGCCGCGGCGCGCCTCTTCTCGGCCCCGAAGGGCGCGATCCTGACCGCCGAGGTCCCGGACGGCGGGCTTCTCTTCCGGGTGATCGAGAAGACCCCGGCGGGAGCGCTCCCCCTCGAGGAAGTCACCCCGAAGGTCCGCGAGCGGCTTCTCGCGATGAAGGCCTTCGGGAAGGTGAAGGAGACGGCGCTCGAGCTCCAGCGGAAGGCCGACGAGTTCTCGCTCGAGACCGCGGTCCAGCAGAAGCTGGACCAGTGGAAGAAGTCCCATGTCTTCTCGGAGCCGCCGGTCGCGGTCGCGACGACCGAGTTCTTCAAGGCGCGCGACGCCTCGGTGACGGGCGTCGGGAGCTCACCCGAGTTCCGCCGGCAGGCGTTCATGCTGGCGCGCCCGCTCACGGACGAGGAGCGCCGCAAGAAGCCGGGGCTCCCCGAGGGACCCAAGCACGCCGTCGCCTACGACGAGGAAACGAGGACCGCCTTCGTCCTGACGCCCGCCGCAGCGCGGCCGCCCGACCCCCGCGGGTTCGCCCTCCGCAAGGAGGAGCTCCGGCGCAAGGTGATCGCCATCAAGCAGGAGGTCCTCCTCGAGAATATCGCGGAGAGCCTGAAGGACCCCGAGATCGCCGAATTCACCTACGCGAAGGACGCCGCCGGCCGCTGAAATTGTTTCGCCAGCCGGTTTCCCGATACGGCCCCGGAACTTCACCGCCAATCGCCCCGCGAAGCGAGCGGCCCGGACGCCGCGAGGAAGCGTCCCCCGACAAATGCGGCCGCCGAAAGGGCCAGCGAGCGAGCGTTTGACGGGTTGTTCAGGAAAACGGAAAGCTTCAACTACCAGTACTCTTCCTTGCGGATCCGCTCCTGCAGGAACCGGGCGCGCTTCAGGACCCCCTCGACGTTCCGGACCATGTCGCCGTTCCCGCACAGGTAGGCGCAGCTGTTGGCGGCCGTGAACCCCGCGAGATCCATGTGCTTCCGGAGCACCTCCTCGCACCGCCCCGTCTCGCCGGTCCAGTCCGGGTTCTCCCACGGCCGGCTCACGGTCGGGACGAACGTCACGAACCCCTCGCGCGCGTAATCATTCAGGAGGTCGCTGTAAGCGAGCTGCACCGGATGGCTCGCCCCGTAGACGACAAGGAATTTCCGGTCGGCGGGGGCCTTCTTCGCCGCGCGCTCGACGGCGTGCGTCTTCAGGATCGAGACGAACGGGGCCAGCCCCGTCACGGTCGCCACCTGAATGTGATGCGTGCAGGCAGGGTCGCATACGAAGCGACCGGCGGGCTTCCGGAGCGACATCCGGTCCCCCATCTTCAGCGTCGCGATCCGGGAGGTGAGCTGCCCGTTCGGGATCACCTCGATGAAGAATTCGATCGTCTCGTCATAGGGGCTCGAGGCGACCGAATACGCCCGCTCGATCTGCCTTTCGGGACCGGGAAGCCCAAGCGTCACGAACTGCCCCGGTTCGAAGTTCCAGCGGCCGCCAGTCCGGACCAGGGGGCCGCCCGGCTCCGGCGCGAAACGCAGGATCCAGAGGTCGCGCGTCACCTCGCACTTCCCCGCCAGGCGCATCTGCGGCAGCTCTTTCGAAGGCATGCCCCATCATAGCCCGCGACCCGCTAGCCAGCAGCGCACTCTCCCGCGAAGAGCGCTGAAGGCCGCTCCATGAGGCGGCCCTGATCGTCGGGCGCATTCGATACCTGGATACGTTTGGCGCCGTTGCTTCGCTTTGCGGCCCTTGCGGTCGGGGTCATTTTTGCGGGACGCTCGGCAGTCGGAAGACCCGCCCACACATGCCTCGCTCGAGTGTCGCGACGGCCGAGGTGGACCCGGCCGAGCCTTCCCCGAAGACGTTGGATCGCACCTCGGCCTGCGACACACGCCCGCAAAAGCGCCCCCGCCCCGGGCCGCGCGCGTTCGCGTGCTTTCAGCGCGAATGGGAACATCTTGATTTTTATTTTGAGGCGTGACGGTCTTGCGGTGGCGCGTTCGACGGTGGAGCAGGCTTGAAACAGGATGCGAAGACCCGCTACAGCGCCTTCCCGCTTCGCCGGGCGGATCCCCGGCGAAGCGGGGATAAGCGAGCGGCCCGGAGGCGGACGCATTTTCGGAGGTTTGTCGAGTAACAAAAAAAGCCGCCCGGCGGCATGTCCCGTCGGGCGGCGATTCCATCAGGGCGGGCGGGTGCATTTGGATTCTTGTTTTTGAGGGATGGCAGCCTTACGGCGGGCGCCCGAAGGAACGGGCCGTAGGCGGGCGGGTGAGCGGGGCCTCTCCGGCCGGCCGAGGCGCGGACTTTCGCCAATCAAGGGAGACTTTCGCCGGCTCCGCCGAGTGCGCGGCCGGAGCGGAGCGAGCCGCGCCACGGGCGGGTGTTCTTCGCGGCGAACGTCCCCGCGAATCCCCGCCCGCTGAAAGGCCCTCCGAGGGCGCCTGGAGCAGGCGAACCGCTGGAAGGGCCGGAGCGGTGCGGCGGCCGGTCAGTGCGCCGAGCCGCCGGAGAGCTGCTTGGCGAGCTCGCCGACGACGGCTTTTGCGTCGCCGAAGAGCATGAAGGTCTTGTCCTGGAAGTAGAGCTCGTTGTCGATCCCGGCGAATCCGGGGCTCTTGGAGCGCTTCACGGCGAGGACCGTCCGCGCCTTGTCGGCGTCGATGATCGGCATCCCGAAGATCGGGGCGGACTTGTCGGTGCGGGCGGCGGGGTTCACGACGTCGTTTGCGCCGAGGACCAGGGCCACGTCGCATTGCGGCATCTCGGGGTTGATCTCGTCCATCTCCACGAGGGCCGTGTAGGGGATGTTCGCCTCGGCCAGAAGCACGTTCATGTGCCCCGGCATGCGGCCCGCCACGGGATGGATCGCGAATTTCACCGCGATCCCGCGTTTCGTCAGGAGGTCGTAGAGTTCGCGGACGCGGTGCTGGGCCTGGGCGACCGCCATCCCGTAGCCGGGGACGATGACGACGAGAGAGGCCTGCTCCAGGAGTTGCGCCGCCCCCTCGACGGTCTCCGCCTTGTAGGCGCGTTCCTCTTTCCCCGCGGCGGCGGCCTGGACTTTCCCGAAGGCGCCGAAGAGGACGTTGGTGAACGACCGGTTCATCGCCTTGCACATGATGATGGAGAGGATGAGGCCGCTCGAACCGTCGAGCGCCCCCGCCATGATCAGGAGCTTGTTGTCGAGGACGAACCCCATCGCGACGGCGGAGAGCCCCGCGTAGGAGTTGAGGATCGCGATCACGGTCGGCATGTCCGCCCCGCCGATCGGCAGGATCAGCAGCACGCCGAACAGGAGGGACAGGACGACCACCGCGGGGAACGCGATGGAGGCCCAGGGCCCTGTCGGATCCCAGACCAGAAGCCCCGTCAGCCCCACCGTTGCCGCGAAAAGGAGAGCGTTCACGAGGTTCTGCAGGGGATAGGTGACGGGGCGCTGGGGGATCCACTTCAGCTCCTGGAGCTTCCCGGCGGCGAGCAGGCTTCCCGTGAAGGTGAGGAATCCGAGAAGCACCTCGACCGCGATCGCGAACATCCGGAAGCGGGTCAGCTCCTCGGGGGACTCGTGCGACCAGAGATAGAACTTGGCGGCTCCGACGAGCCCCGCGGCGAGCCCCCCGAAAGCGTGGGAGAGCGCGGTCCGCTGGGGGACCGCCGTGAGGGGGACGCGGGACAGGGGCACCCCGATCCCGACGCCCACAGCGATCGCGATGGCGATCCACGCGTGGTGGATGACGGACGGCTGGATCCAGGTCGCGAGGATCGCGATCCCCATGGCGGCGGCCCCGGCGAAGACGCCGCGCCGGGCGCTCTTGGGGTCGTTCATCCAGTGGAGCGACAGGACGAAGAGCGCCGTCGCCACGAGGTACGAAAGCTGTACCGCCGCGTGGATCATTCCTTCGCCCCCCGCCAGAAGAATTCACCACGGAGACACGGAGACACGGAGGATACGCTTACGCGAAACAACTCCCTCTTCTCCGTGTTCTCTGCGCCTCCGTGGTTCATTTCTTTCCGTCGTCCTTCTTGAACATCTTGAGCATCCGGTCGGTGATCAGGAAGCCGCTCACGATGTTGGTGACCGACGCGGCGAGGGCCACCGCCCCGAGGGCGCGGATCTCCAGGGGATAGTCGCCTCCGGTCACCAGGATCGACCCCACGACGGCGATCGCCGAGATCGCGTTCGTGAGCGACATGAGCGGCGTATGCAGCAAGCGCGACACGCGTAAAATCACCCCGAGACCGATGAAGGTGGAGAGAACCAGGACAAAGAGCATCGACCAGTAGTCGGGCGCCGCCGTGACGTGGGGAGCCGCTTCGGCCATCATGGCGCGATCCCCGCGATCTGGGCCGCCCGGGCGTGGACGACCTTGCCGTCCCGCGCCAGGAGCGTCCCTGTCACGATGTCGTCAGTGGCGTCGAACGCGGCCTTTCCGTCCTTCGCCAGGTGCAAAAAGAGCGTCGCGACATTCTTCGCGAAGAGCAGGCTCGCGTGGGCGGGGACGGTCGCCGGCAGGTTTTTCGGGGCCAGGATCGAAACGCCGCCTTCCCGAACGGTCTCGCCCGATCTTGAAAGCTCGCAGTTCCCGCCCCGCTCGGCCGCCAGATCCACGATCACCGAGCCAGGGGACATCCCCCGCACGGCGTCCGCTGTCACGAGCAAGGGGGACTTGCGCCCCGGGATGGCGGCGGTCGTGATGACGATATCCTGCTCGGCGACGACTCTTGCCAGCGCCTCCCGTTGCTTCCGGTAGTAGTCCTCGCCTTGCGCCGCGGCGTACCCCCCCTGGCCGGCGGCGGGGGGAGCGCCGATCCCGAGGTCGACGAAGCGCGCCCCGAGGCTCTGGATTTCCTCCTTCACCTCGGCGCGCAGGTCGTAGGCGGAGACCATGGCCCCCAGGCGCCGGGCCGTGGCGATCGCGGAGAGCCCGGCGACGCCGGCCCCGACCACGAGAACCTTCGAGGCGGCGAGCGTCCCTCCGGCCGTCACCATCATCGGAAACACCTTCGGAAGGCCCGCCGCGGCGAGAAGCGCCGCCTTGTACCCGGCGATCATCGCCATGGACGACAGGGCGTCCATCGCCTGCGCGCGCGAGGTGCGCGGCAGGAGCTCGAGGGAAAAGACGGTCGCTCCCGTGGCCGCGAGCGCGAGAAGATCGTCCTTCGCCGCGTACGGCTCCTCGAAACCGGCGAGGATCTGCCCCTTTTTCAGGAGCGCGAGATCCCCTTTCCCCTCGGGAAGGGACGCGAGGGGCCCCCTCACCTGGAGGATCGCGTCGGCGCGCCCGAAGAGGTCGCGCCGGGAAGAAGCGACCTTCGCCCCCTTGGCCGCATAGGCGGCGTCGGAAAAGCCGGCCTTCTCGCCGGCAGACGCCTCGATCCAGACCTCGTGCCCGGCCTTGGCGAGCGGCGCGAGCGCGGCCGGGACGGCCGCAACGCGGGTTTCTTCGACGGCGATTTCCTTCGGGATTCCGACGATCAAGGGATCGGGAGCGTATCCGGCGGCCCGGCAGCGATCAAGGCGGCCGCTATTTCGTTGCCGCGCGCGCCGGGGAAGACCGGCCCGGCCTGTCTTTTCCGGCCGCAGCGCCTCCGGCCGCAGCGCCTCCGGCTGCAGCGCTTCCGGCCGCGGCGCTCTCCGGGGCGGCGGCGGCGTGATAGTCCTGGAGCGCCTTGGGGGTGAGCCCCTGCCGGACGGTCGACTCGATCCCGTTCACCGCGGCGGCGGCCCCCGACATCGTCGTGACGCACACCACCCCGTGGGAGACCGCGGCCGAGCGGATCACCGCCTCGTCGGCACGCGGGTCCTTGCCGCTCGGGGTATTGAAGACGAGGCGGATCTCGTTGTTCTTGATGAGGTCGAGGATGTTGGGGCGTCCCTCGGAGAGCTTGTTGACGCGCGCTACCTTGATGCCGCTCCGGGCGAGGACCCGGAACGTCCCGTCGGTGGCGACGAGATCGAACCCCAGGGTCTCGAGGCGCTTGGCGATCGGGATGATCGACCGCTTGTCGGCGTCCTTCACCGAGAGGAACACCTTTCCGGACGAGGGGAGCCGGCCGCCCCCCCCCTGCTTGGCCTTCGCGAGGGCGCACCCGAGGTCGAAATCGATCCCCATCACCTCGCCGGTCGACTTCATCTCGGGTCCGAGAAGGATGTCCACTCCCGGGAAGCGCGTGAACGGGAAGACCGGCTCCTTCACGGAGAAATGCTCCGGGACCGTCTCCGCGGTGAACCCCAGCTCCGCGAGGGTCTTGCCCGCCATGACCTTGGCCGCGAGTTTCGCAAGGGGAATGCCGGTCGCCTTGCTGACGAAAGGAACCGTCCGCGACGCGCGGGGATTCACCTCGAGAACGTAGACCCGCTCGTTCTTGACGGCGAACTGGATGTTCATGAGCCCCTTCACGTGGAGGCGCTTCGCCAGGGCGTGGGCGGCGGCGCGGATGTCGCCGACGATCTTGTCCGAGAGCGAGTAGGGGGGCAGGACGCAGCAGGAGTCGCCTGAATGGATTCCCGCCTCCTCGATGTGCTCCATGATGCCGCCGATCACCGACATCTTCCCGTCGGCGATGACGTCGACATCCACCTCGATCGCCTCCTCGAGGAACTTGTCGACGAGGACCGGATGCTCGGGCGCCACGTCGAACGCCTCCTTCACGAACTTCTCCAGGTCCTTCTCGTCGTAGACGATCTGCATCGCCCGCCCCCCCAGGACGTACGAGGGACGGACCAGCACCGGATACCCCAGCGTCCCCGCCACGCGCCGGGCCTCGTCCATCGAGCGGGCGATCCCGTTCTCCGGCTGCATGAGCTTGAGCTCGCGGATCACCTGCTGGAACTTGTCCCGGTCCTCGGCGACGTCGATGTCGGCGACCGAGGTCCCGATCACGGTGACGCCCCCCGCCTCGAGCTTTCGCGCGATATTGAGGGGGGTCTGGCCCCCGAACTGGACGATCGCCCCTTCGGGTTTGAGCTCCTCCCAGATGTTGAGGACGTCCTCCACGGTGACCGGCTCGAAGAAGAGGTCGTCCGAGGTGTCATAGTCGGTCGAGACCGTCTCGGGATTCGAGTTCACCATGATCGTCTCGTACCCCAGCTCCTTCAGGGCGAAGGCCGCGTGGACGCAGCAGTAGTCGAACTCGATCCCCTGGCCGATCCGGTTCGGACCGCCCCCCAGGATCATGATCTTGGGACGGTCGGTCTTCCGGATCTCGTTCTCCCGCTCGTAGGTAGAGTAGTAGTAGGGGGTTACCGCCTCGAACTCCGCCGCGCAGGTGTCGACCAGCTTGTAGACCGGTTTTATCCCCTTGGCGATCCGGGCCTTCCGGATGGCCTGCTCGTCCGTCTTCCAGAGGACCGCGAGCTGGGCGTCGGAGAAGCCGAACTGCTTGGCCTTGCGGAAGGTTGCCGCGTCCGCCTTCTCGAGCGACCCGACGCGCGCGAGTTTCTCCTCGAGGTCCACGATCTCGCGGATCTGCCCCAGGAACCAGGGATCGATCTTCGTGAGCTCGAAGATTTCCTTGATGTCGATCCCGGACTTCATCGCGTACCGGATAAAGGGAAGCCGGTCGGCGTTCGGTCGCTTGAGGCAGTCGTGGATCTCCTTCTCGGTCGGCGGGTTCCCCGCGAGGAAGCGGTCCTTGCGGTCGAGTCCCAGCCCCGCGCGGGCGGTTTCCATCGAGCGCAACGCCTTCTGGAGCGACTCCTTGAACGTCCGGCCGATCGACATCACCTCGCCGACCGACTTCATCTGCGTCGTGAGGGTCGTGTCGGCCATCGGGAATTTCTCGAACGTGAAGCGGGGGATCTTCACCACGCAGTAGTCGATCGTCGGCTCGAACGAGGCCGGCGTCGTCTTCGTGATGTCGTTTGTCAGCTCGTCCAGCGTGTAGCCGACGGCGAGTTTCGCGGCGAATTTCGCGATCGGGAACCCCGTGGCCTTGGACGCCAGGGCGGAGCTCCGCGACACGCGCGGGTTGATCTCGATCGCCACCATCCGGCCGTTCGCGGGGTTCACGGCGAACTGGACGTTCGACCCCCCCGTCTCGACCCCGATCTCGCGGATGATCCGGATCGCGGCGTCCCGCAGGATCTGGTACTCCTTGTCGGTGAGGGTCTGGGCCGGCGCCACCGTGATCGAGTCCCCGGTGTGGACCCCGAGGGGGTCGAAATTCTCGATCGAGCAGATGATGACGACGTTGTCCTTCCGGTCGCGCATCACCTCCAGCTCGAACTCCTTCCAGCCGGCGATCGACTCCTCGACCAGGATCTCGTGGATCATGGAGAGGTCGAGCCCCCGGCGCGCGATCGTCTCGAACTCCTCGATGTTGTAGGCGATCCCGCCCCCCGCACCGCCCAGGGTGTACGCCGGGCGGATGACGCACGGGAGGCCGATCTCACCGGCGACCTTCCGCGCCTCCTCGATCGTGCGGGCGAGCCCGCTCTTCGGGACGTCGATCCCGATCTTCTTCATGCACGCCCGGAAGAGCTCCCGGTCCTCCCCCTTGTCGATCGCCTCCCGGGAGGCGCCGATCATCCGGACGCCGTATTTTTCCAGGACCCCGTCGCGCGCCAGCTTCATCGCGACGTTCAAGGCCGTCTGCCCCCCCAGGGTCGGCAGGATCGCGTCGGGGCGTTCGATCTCGATGATCTTCGCCACCGTCTCGGCGTCCACCGGCTCGACGTAGGTCCGGTCCGCGAACTGCGGATCGGTCATGATCGTGGCGGGGTTCGAGTTCACCAGGATGACGGTGTAACCCTCTTCCCTCAAGGCCTTGCAGGCCTGTGTCCCCGAATAGTCGAACTCGCACGCCTGGCCGATGACGATGGGCCCCGCGCCGATCAGGAGGATCTTCTCGATGTCCGTCCGCTTCGGCATCCCTCTCCTTCCCTCGGGGCACAAAAAAAGGGCCCTGCCACAGTCGGCGGGACCCCGGAGAAGCCCTTAAAAAAACGATCGTATCGAGGAACGGCCCCCGGATCAACTTCTTCTCATGCGTGCATCCCCGACGTATCTTCCAGGTGTGGGGCCGCCAAAACCCGTCCGCGAGGATTCTCTCCCGGCCCTCGTCCGCCTGAACGGGACGGGCGCAGTCGGGCAGCGCCAGCTCGAGACGCTCCTGACGGCGTTCGGCACGCTCGAGGCGGTCTTCCGGCAGTCCGCGGCCTCCCTCCAGGCGGCCACCGGGATCGGCGCCGCGACCGCGGCGAAGATCGCCGACCCCGCCGGCGAGGAGGAGGCCGCGCGGCAGCTGGCGGAGGCCGCCGCGCAGGGGTTCGCGATCGTCCCGTTCGACGACCCGCGCTACCCGGAGCGCCTGAAGACGATCCACAACCCCCCGATCCTGCTTTACGTCTGGGGGGACGCCGCGGCGATGAACGCGACCCTCGCCATCGGGATCGTGGGGAGCCGCCGCGGATCGGTCTACGGGAAGCTGACCGCCAACCGGTTCGCCCGCGAGCTCGCCGAGCTGGGGTTCGTCGTCGTCTCGGGGCTGGCGCGGGGGGTCGACGGGGCGGCGCACGCCGGCGCCGTCGCCGCCGGCGGAAGGACGGTCGCCTTCCTGGGGAGCGGCCTCGACCGGATCTATCCGCCGGAACACAGGAAGCTCGCGGCCGAGATCGCCCAAAAGCGCGGCGGAGCGATCGTCTCCGAGTTTCCGATCGGGATGCGCCCCATGCCGTACAACTTCCCGCGCCGGAACCGCCTCATCAGCGGGACGAGCCTGGGGGTCCTCGTGATCGAGGCAACCGAGAAGTCGGGGGCCCTCTCGACCGCCTCCCACGCCAACGAGCAGGGGCGCGAGGTGTTCGCCGTCCCGGGACGGATCGATTCGGCAACGAGCCTGGGCACCAACCGCCTGATCCGCGACGGCGCGCGCCTCGTCGAGCGCGTCGAGGACATCCTCGAGGAGCTCTCCCCCGAGGCGCGCGGGGAGCTGACGAAGGGCCGGGCCGAGGCCGCGCGCGCCAGGGGGACGCTGGCCCCCGAGGAAGAGCAGGTCCTTGCCGCCGTCCCGGAAGAGGGATCGCACGTCGACGAGATCACGCTCGCCTGCGGCCTCCCGGCCGCGGCCGTCTCCGCCGCGCTCACGACGCTCGAGCTCAAGAAGCGCGTGAAGCGCCTCGCCGGGATGTCGTTCGCCAAAATCTAGGCGAGGAAACGCCTGCTGACGGCGACGATGGCCGCTCCATGAGGGCGGCCCTGTCCGCTACGGATACGCTTGGCGCCGTTGCTCCGCTTATGCGGCCCCTGATGCCGGGAGCGGCTCGCCGGGGACACTCCTCGCGGCATCCATGCCGCTCGTCGTTCGGGTTTCGCCGCCCGCCGTGCGGGGCACGGAACGGGCTACGGCCCTTCGCGTCCTGCTTCGGGCCTGCTCCACACGCCCCGGACGACCGCTCCCGTCCGGGGCCGCGCGCGTTCGCGTGCGTCCGGTTCCGGATGAACCGAAAGAACGCGACGGCGTGCGCCCCGCGGCGGGAGCCTTTTCGGGGGCCTGATGGCACCGGGCCGGTCAGAATGTGAAAGGCCCGGTGACATCGGAGTGACCGAGCGGCACGGATGCCGTGAGGGAGCGTCCCCCGAGAAAGGCGAACCGCCGACAGGGGCGCCGAAGCCGAGCAACGGCGCCGATCGGGCATTCCCAACAGAAACGGTCAGCGCGCGACCTTCGACCAGTCGTCAGGCATCGTCCACCCCGTGGCCGTCCCGTGGCTGTTGTCGGGGACGTCCTTCTCCGCCGGATGGAGCGCCTCCCAGGCGGCCAGGCGCGCCGCCAGGTCTTTCACGACATCGGGATGATCCGCCGCCAGGTCGGTCTTTTCCGACGGGTCCTTCTCCAGATCGAAAAGCAGCCGCTCGTCGCCGTCCGTCACCAGCTTCCAGTGACCCCGGATCACCGCGCGGCGCGCCTTCGCCCCCCGGTTGAAGGAGAAAAAGAGGTCGTCCTGGCGCGGGACGGCCTTTCCCGCCGCGAGCGCTTCCCAGAGGTCCTTCCCGTCGAGCGGCTTTTCGGCCCCGACCGGGACGGCGGCGGCGGCGGCAAGGGTCGGGAAGACGTCGAGGAGCGTCAGGACCTGGCCGCTCTCCTTGCCGGCCGCGATCTTCCCCGGCCACCGCAGGATGGTCGGGACGCGGATCCCCCCCTCGAAGGTCGATCCCTTCGCGCCGCGCAAGGGGGTGTTATTTCCGGCGCCGGGAGGGCCCCCGTTGTCGCTTGTCCAGAAGACGATCGTGTTGCCGTCGATCTTCTCCTCGCGCAGGGCCTCGAGGACCCGCCCCACCGCCGCGTCATACGCCTCGATCTGGGCGGCGTGGGCGCGCGCCTGCCTGTCCTTGATCCCGGCGTACTTCGCCACATAGGCGTCAGGCGCCTGATACGGGGCGTGCACGGCGTTGAACGGCAGGTAAAGGAAGAACGGTTTTTCCCGGTCCCGCCCCTTGATCCAGCGGACCGCTTCACCCGCCAGGAGGTCGGTCGAGTACCCCTCTTCCCGCACCGTGACGCCGTTCCTCTGCCAGTCGATCCCGTTTCCCCGATCGTGCGTCCAGTAGTCGATCGCCCCCGTCAGATGCCCGTAGAAATGGTCGAACCCCCGGGCATTCGGGAGGAATTCCTTCCGGGAAAGCCCCAGGTGCCATTTTCCCATCGCGGCGGTCTGGTATCCGGCCGCCTTGAAGCTCTGGGACATGAGATGCTCGCCGGCCGGAAGCCCGGAGGGGTTTTCGGGTTTCACGACGTTCCAGGCCATTCCGTACCGCATCGGCGAGCGCCCCGTCAGGAGCCCGGCGCGCGTCGGCGAGCAGACCGGAAAGACATAGAAGCGCTCGAGCCGCGTCCCTTCCGCAGCCAGGCGGTCGATCGACGGGGTCTTCGCGACCCCGCCGTGGTAGCCGACGTCGGCCCATCCCAGATCGTCGGTGAGGATCACGAGGACGTTCGGGCGGGCATCTTCCGCCGGAAGCAGTGACGGACGCGCGGGTTCAAGATCCGGCCGCTTTTTTCGCGAAAAAGGGGCGATCCCGGGCGGCCCGTAACAGGCCCCCCTCCCCGTCTATAATGGGCCCCCATGAAGACCGTCGCGATCTCCACGTCGAGCGACGCGGGCTCGGTCGCCATCCGGGAGGACGGCCGGATCCTCGCCGGGCGGGAGTTTCCGTCCGGGATCCTGCACGGGCAGGCCCTGCTTCCGGCGATTGCGGACCTTTTCGCCGCCGCCGGCTGGAAACCCGCCGGGTTCGACGTCGTCGCGGTCGACATCGGCCCCGGGTCGTATACCGGATGCCGGATCGGGATCATGGCGGCGAAGATCCTCGCGCGCGAGACGGGGGCGGCGCTCATCGGTATCCCGTCGCTGGCGGCGATCGCCTTCCAGGCCGCGGCCGGCCGGCCGGCCGCGGTCGCCGTCTCCCTCGACGCCCGGCGGGGCCGCGTCTATGCGGCCCTCTACCGGATCGACCCCGCCGCCCCCGATCCGGCGATTCCCCTGGTTTCCCCCTCGATCGAGACGGCGTCCGCCTGGGCGGAGATCTCCCAAGGACGCGCGGAGATCCGGGCAGGAAACGCCCTCGCTGCCTGTCCGGACCTCTTCGCGGACCTTCCCTCCGCTCCGCAAGCGCTCTGGAGGCCGGGGGCCGGGGCCGTCGGGGCGCTCGCCGAGGCGCGGCACGCGCGCGGCGAGTCGGACGACCCGTACCGGCTGGAGCCCCTGTACCTCGCGCGCACGGAGGCGGAGGAAAAGTTCGGGGCGGCGGGGGCGGCGGAAACCGCGTGAGCCGCTTCCTGCTGGGATACAACACCTCCGGGTTTTCCCGCGCGACCGACATCGACGCGGTCGCCGGCTGGACCGCCGAGGCCGGTTTCTCCGCGATCGAGATCTCGTTCACCCCGGAGCATGTCATGCCGGCCGACGCGGAACGGCTCGCCCGTCTCGCCCGCCGGTGCCGCGCGGAGCGGTTGTCTGTCGCCTGCGGGGCGGGGGCCCGCCACGCGCTCGGACCCGTCCCCCATCGCCCCTCCTGGGTGTCGGACGACCCGGAAGAACGCCGCGCGCGGCTCGCGTTCCTGCTCGAGGCCGTTTCCGGAGCGGCGCGCCTGGGGGCGCGGGTGCTCGTCTTCCACGCCGGACCCCGGCCGGCGGACACCCCCGAAGAGGCGGCCCGGGGTCATCTTGCCGCGGGGCTCGAGCGGCTCCTTCCGGCCGCCGCGCGGGAAGGGGTGATTCCCGCGCTCGAGTTCCATCCGTCGATGCTGGCGGCCGACCGCCGCGACGTCGAGCGCCTGCGCGCCGCCTTTCCGGACCTGAAGCTGACCCTCGACATCGGGCACCTGCGATGCACCGAGGCGGCCCCG
This sequence comes from uncultured Planctomycetales bacterium, assembly GCA_964455625.1. Lineage (GTDB taxonomy): Bacteria > Planctomycetota > SBBH01 > SBBH01 > SBBH01 > SBBH01. The sequence goes on from CAYVXZ010000008.1 coordinate 70,355, forward strand.
CTTTCCGGGGGGATCCGCGACCTCCTCCCCGCGACGGCGCACGTGCACCTGGAGGACATCCGGGGACGCGTGCACGAGCATCTCCCGATCGGGGACGGCGACATCCCGTTCGGCGAGGTGTTCGGGGCCCTGTCCGCGGGCGGATATGCCGGGATCGTCGCGGCAGAGTTCCATTCGCGCTCCATCGATCTCGACGAGCGGGAGCTCGCCCGGAGGACGTTTTTCCGGCTGTCCCCCCTCCTGGCGTGACCGGACTTTCGCTTTGTCGCCCCCCGGCCTTCGACGATAATCGCCTCCAAAGGAGGTGTCATGTCCCAGCCCACCGGTTACTGCATGAAGTGCAAGAAGACGGTCGACATCGCCGACGGCCAGGAAACCACGATGAAGAACGGCCGGAAGGCCCTGAAGGGGAAGTGCGCGACGTGCGGGACCGGGATCTACCGGATCCTCGGAAAATAGGGATGTGAGAGGGGCTTGGTGAGGCGTGGAGACACCGTTGAGAAAAACCGGCTTGTCCACAGGTTTGGCGGCTGTTTTCCGGCCGGACGGCCCGGATCTTGGTAATCCGATTCTTATCAACACAGTTTACCGTGAAAACAAACGGTTTAAACTTATAAAATAAATGAGTTACATGAATTCATGTCCGATTACAAACAAATCAGGCCTCTTTATTACTGTGTTGTTTATATATGAAGTCAATTCTTGAAACAAAAGAGCTGAAGGGGGCGTTCGCGACCCTCCTCTCGGTCTGTCCGGTCCGGAGCCCCAAGCCGATCCTGTCGAATCTCCGGCTCCAGCACCGGAAGGGCCGGTTCACCCTGGAGGCGACGGACCTGGAGGTCTGGGCCCGGCGCGCCTGGTCGGGGAAATCGGACGAGGCGGTCGACCTGCTTCTGCCCGGTGGATCGGTGGGCGGGCTCCTGAAGGAGATCGACGACGAGTCGATCTCGATCGAGGAGAAGGAAAAGGGGGTCGAGGTCAGCACCCGCGACACGAAGAGCCGGCTTCCGAAGGTGCCGGCGGCCGAATTCCCCGCCTGGCCCGACCTGCAAAAGGAAGGGAGCTTCCGGATCCCCGCCGCGAAGCTCGTGGAGGCGCTTCGCCGCACCGGCTTCGCCGCCGCGCAGGAGAAGACCCGCTACGCCCTGAACGGGGTCCTGGTGGCCCTCGCCGGAAAGGGGGTCGAGTGGGTGGCGACCGACGGCCGGCGGCTCGCCCTGGCGAAATCCGCCGCGTCCGGTGTCTCCGGCGAGGGGAAGGCGATCCTGGGGCTGAAGGCGGTGACGACGCTGGAGCGGATGTTCTCCGAGACGGGCCAGGAGGTCGAATTCTCCTTCGACAAGCGGTTCTTCCGGGCTGCCTCGGAGGATCTCGAGGTGGTGGGTCGGCTCGTCGAGGGGGCCTACCCCGATTATCGCGCCGTGATCCCCAAGGGGCTCACCGAGAAGGTTTCCGTGAAGAAGGCGGACCTCGAGAAGGGGGTCCGCAAGGCCGCCCTCATGACCGCCGCCGGGTCCGGCTCGGTGGGCCTGCGCCTGGCGGAAGGGGGGATCGAGATCTCGGGCCAGTCCGCCGAGGAAGGAGAGATCAAGGTCTCCGTGAAGGCGCAGTACGCGGGGGCGGGGTTTTCCATCCGGTTCAACCCGAGGTTCCTCCTCGACGCGTTCCGGGTCGCCCAGGTCGAGGACCTGGAGATCGACCTCAAGGATCCGGCGTCTCCGGCCCTGATGAAGCTGGGAGAGGGATCGCTCTACGTGGTCCTGCCGGTCCACCTCGTTTCCTGACGCGCGGATGAGCGGGATGACCCTCATGATCGACAAGGAACCGCGTCGGCGCGACGGAGTGGTCCCGATCGGGGACGCGATCGCCCGCTGGAAGCGCGCCCACCCGAAAGGGGGGATGCTCGCGGACCTCCGGCGCGACTGGGACCGTGCAGCCGGCGCCTGGGCGCGCGTGACCCGGCCGAAGGCGCTCCGGGCGGGAGCCCTTTCCGTCGAGGTGGCTTCATCCGCCGTCCTTTCGGAGCTCGCCACATTGCGCAAGGCCGAGTTCCTGGCCCGCGTCCAGGAGGCGGAGCCGCGCGTGACGGAGGTCTCCTTCTCCGTCGGCGACGGCCCCTGGGAGAACCCGGCATGACCGAGAAGAGGGAAGACAGCTACGACGCGGGGCGGATCAAGGTCCTCGGCGGGATCGAGGCGGTCCGGAAGCGCCCCGCCATGTACATCGGGGACACCGGGGAGCGCGGCCTCCACCACCTGGTCTACGAGGTGGTCGACAACAGCGTCGACGAGGCCCTGGCCGGCCACTGCCGGAACATCACCGTGAAGCTGGGGGACGACCACACCGTCACCGTCGAGGACGACGGCCGCGGGATCCCCGTGGACATGCACGCGGAAGAGAAGATGCCGGCCCTCGAGGTCGTCATGACGAAACTCCACGCGGGCGGGAAATTCGACCATTCGAGCTACAAGGTCTCGGGCGGGCTCCACGGGGTCGGGATCTCGGTGGTGAACGCGCTCTCCGACTGGCTGGAAGTCGAGGTGGCGCGCGACGGCGGGATCTGGCGCCAGCGCTACGAGCGGGGACTCAAGGCGACCGACCTCAAGCGCCTCGGGGACACCGCGAAGCGCGGGACGACCGTCATCTTCCGGCCGGATCCGGAGATCTTCGCGTCGATCGAGTTCCAGTACGACATCCTCGCCGAGCGGATGAGGGAGCTGGCGTACCTCAACAAGGGGCTGAAGCTCTCGATCCAGGAGGAATCCAAGGGGAAATCGGACACCTTCCATTTCGAGGGGGGGATCCAGGAGTTCGTGAAGCACCTGAACCGGGGCCGCTCGGCCCTGCACCCGCAGGCGATCGTCTTCGCCGGCGAGCGCGACCGGACCCAGGTGGAGGTCGCCTTCCAGTACAACGACGGCTACAACGAGACGATCTTCTCCTACGTCAACAACATCCGCACCGTCGAGGGGGGGACGCACCTCTCCGGGTTCAAGACGTCGCTCACGCGCGTCGTCAACACCTACGCCCGGAAGGCCGGGCTTCTCGACCCGAAGACCCCGCCCCCGACCGGGGAAGACGTTCGCGAGGGGCTCACCGCCGTCGTCTCGGCGCGCGTCCCGGACCCGCAGTTCGAGGGGCAGACGAAGACGAAGCTCGGTAACAGCGAGGTGGCCGGGCTCGTCGAGGCGATCACGAACGAGGCGCTGACGAGCTTCTTCGAGGAAAACCCGGCCGTCGCGAAACTCATCGTCGCCAAGGGGGTCCAGGCGGCCCTCGCGCGCGAGGCGGCCCGCAAGGCGCGCGACCTCACCCGCCGCAAGGGGGCGCTCTCCGCCGGGAACCTCCCCGGGAAGCTCGCCGACTGTTCGGAAAAGGGGATCGAGGAGACCGAGCTCTACGTCGTCGAGGGAGATTCGGCCGGCGGCTCCGCCAAGCAGGGGCGCGAGCGGCGCTTCCAGGCCATTCTCCCCCTGAAAGGGAAGATCCTGAACGTCGAGCGGGCGCGTCTCGACCGGATGCTCGGCCACGAGGAGATCCGGACCCTGATCTCGGCGATCGGCACCGGGATCGGCGAGGACGATTTCGATCTCACGAAGCTGCGGTACGGGAAGGTCATCATCATGACCGACGCCGACGAGGACGGGAGCCACATCCGGACGCTTCTCCTGACCTTCTTCTTCCGGCACCTCCCCGAGGTGATCAAGGCGAACCGCCTCTTCATCGCGCAGCCGCCCCTGTACCGGATCAAGAAGCGGGACAAGGTCGATTACGTGAAGGACGACGCCTCGATGCGCGACATGATCATCACGCTCGGGACCGACGGCGCGACGCTGACCCCCAAGGGGGCGAAGGAAGGGCTTTCCGGCGAGCGCCTGAAGCGCCTCATCCAGGTGCTGATGGTCCTCGACGACGCCAACACGATGCTCCTCAAGCGCGGCCTCTCGCTTTCGAAGGTCCTGGCGCGAGCCGCCGACGGGAAGACGTGGCGCCTGCCGCGCTTCCGGGTCCGGACCGACCCCGAGGAGTTCCTCTTCAGCGAAGAGGAGTATCTCGCCTTCCGCGCGAAGCACACCGCCAGCGGGAACGGCGCGACGATGCCGCCGGTCGAGCGGCTTCCCCAGATGGACGGCGTCCTGCGGGCGATCGCGGACCTCGCCGCCCTCGGGTTCTCCATGGACCAGTATTTCATGAAGGACCCGGTCGAGGACGAGACCCCCCCCTTCGCGCTCTCCGTGGACGGGGAGGAGTCGGCCCTCTGGGGACTCGCGAAACTCCTCGAGTGGGTCCGGAAGACCGGCACCAAGGGGATCGACGTCCAGCGCTACAAGGGGCTCGGCGAGATGAACCCCGAGCAGCTCTGGGAGACCACGATGGACCCCGCCCGGCGGACCCTGCGGCGCGTCCTGATGGAGGACGCCGCCCGCGCCGACCAGATGTTCACGGTCCTCATGGGCGAGGATGTCGAGGTGCGCCGCAAGTTTATCGAAGAGCATGCCCTTGAAGTGAAGAACCTCGATATCTAGACCTCGCCAGAAAACCTGAAGAACCGCGGATGGCGCCCGGGCTCCGCTTTGCGCCCCTTCCGGCGGTTCGCGTTTGTCGGGGGACGCTCCTCGGCGGCGTCCATGCCGCCTCGTCGCTCCGATAGAGCCGGGCCTTGCACATCCTGACCGGCCCGGCTCCATCAGGCCCCCGAAAACGCTCCCGCCGCGGGGCGCGCGCCGTCGCGCTCGTTCGGCGCTTATAGATGCGAAACCCGAAACCCGTTTTCCGTCGCCCGGAACCCGTTCCCCGAAGCTCATCTGCTTCCGTTCGGGAGACGGGGCTGGGGTCACGTCCGTTTCCATTCGGGTTGCGTCTGTTCCCGGGTTTCGAAACCCGTTGACCGTTCTCCATACCCCGACTCCCGTAACCCGGTTCCCGAAACCCGAAAGCCCGATACCGAAACCCATTCGCGTCTCCCGCATGCGCCTCGGCGACGCCCCTTGCGGGCGAGGCGCCGCCTCGGCGCCGGAAAGGAGACGCGAATGGATCTTCACGGATGTCGGGCATACCGGAAGTCGGTGGATCTCGTCGGGGAGGTCGCGGTCTGGAGCCGGAATCTCCCTCGGGGCTATGGCTGGCTCGCCGACCAGGCCCGTCGCGCGGCCGGCTCGGTGCCGCTCAACGTCGCCGAAGGGCTCGGCCGTCCCTCGCGAGCCGAACGGCGACGCTTCTTCGAAATCGCCATCAGCTCCGCCCACGAGACGGCGGCCTGTCTCGAAGTCGGCCATCGCCTGGGCCTGCTCTCCGTGGATCGCTTTCGGACCCTCTGGGACGCGTGCGACCACGTTACCCGGATGCTCGGCAAGATCCTTGCCGCCGGCTGACGCCGGCCGGACCACGCGCTGATGCGTGCATTCCGTACCGAACTACTCAACTAACCACGCTTCGCCGCGGGGCGACAGCGCTTTTCATGTGGGGTACCATCGCTTCTCGATGGCTGCGCATCCCGGGAAGAAAGGCATGCTGGTTCGCGAATCGGAGCGGCTTGCGATCCGCCAGATGGAACTCGCCGACGCGGAGTTCATTTTCCGCCAGCTCAACGAACCATCCTGGTTCCGTTTTATCGGAGACCGCGGCGTCAGGAACATCGAGGATGCCAGACGCTACATCAAGGAGCGCGTTTTCGAGCAGTATCGGACGCTCGGCTTCGGACTGAATACCGTGTGGCTCAAGGCCAGCGACGAACCCGTCGGCATCTGCGGCCTGGTCAAGCGCGAGAACCTGCCCGATCCAGACCTGGGGTTTGCGCTGCTCGAGGCGCATTGGGGAAAGGGGTACGCAGCCGAGGCCACGACGGCGGTCCTCGCCCATGCCCAGGAGGTCTTGCGGATTCCACGGCTCCTGGCCATCGCCGCGCCGACCAACGAACGATCCGCCCGGCTCCTCATGAAGTTGGGTTTCAAGCTTCAAGAGCAGGTCCACATCACGCCCGAGGGACAGGTTTTGAAGTTGTACGCATACACAACCTGAGTCATGCCAAGTCGCGCGCTGACGCGTACTTTCGACGTTATTACCTGCTCGAATAGTTCCGATTCGCGGGGGATTTTCCCGGAACATCGGGAGTATTCAACGAGGCGGAAGCCAAACGCACAGCCGCCGGAAGGGGCGTAAAGCAGGAGCCTGGGCGCCATCTGCCGAAAGGCCTCCGGCGGCCGCTACGACTTCTTGGCGTCTGCTCCGGCGGCGTCAGCGAGGGTCTGGTTCTGGAGCGCCTTGGCGAGCCCCGCGCGGGCGTCGGCGAGGAGCTCGGCGGCGGTGCGGGTGGACTGTCCCGGCAAGGGGTCGCCGTGGTCCCGGAGGGCCGCAAGAAGCTCCGGGATCGGGATCTGCCGGGGGTCGCGGGCGGGGAGGAACCGGGCCGGCGTCCCCTCCGCCGCCACGAGGATGTCACGCGCGGTAAGGGTTTGCAGGACCTCGCGGACGAGCCGCACCGGGAAGCGCCGGCCGGAGGCCCAGGGTTCCGGATCCCAGGGACCGCGCCCCTCCAGGAACGATTTCGCCGCGGCGCAGGCGACCTCCAGGCCCAGCTGCTCGCGCGCGGCGAAAGACGTCGTCCCCGTGCGGGTCTCCACCTGGTAGGTGCGGTAGTTCTGGTGGGCGAAGGCGATCTCGGCACCGAAGAGGACGAGGAGCCAGGAGGCCTGCAGCCACGCCAGGAAGATCGGGAGCGCCGCGAAGGTGCCGTAGATCGCGTTGTAGCGGGAGATCCCGACGCCGAACTTGATCGAGAGCCACTGCAGGACCTGCCACGAGGTCCCCGCCACGATCCCCCCGAGGAGCGCCGAGGCGAAGCGGACCTGTGTGTTCGGCATGAAGGCATAGACGGCGGTGAAGGCGATCCAGAGGAAGACGAACGGGGCGAGCTTCAGGAGCCCCAGGTACAGGGGCAAAAAGGGCCCCGCCCACTCGGCCAGGAGCCCCAGGACCCTGTCGCTCGCGAGGAACGCGTTCGCGCTCGTCGCCGCGAGCATCAGGATCGGCAGGATCACGAGCGCGCTCAAGAAGTCGGTGAAGCGACGGGCCCAGGTCCTGTTCTGCTTCACCCCCCAGATGTCGTTGAACGTCTGCTCGATCGTGGCGAGGACTTTCAGGGCCGCCGCGAGAAGGAGCGCGAGGCCGACCGTCCCGAGCGCCCCGAAATTCGTGGCGTCCACCTGCGCGAAGATCCCGGCGACGGCGTCCTTCAGGTCCGCCGGCCAGGTCGGGGGGATCTTGGCGTAGATCGCGTCCTGGAGGACCTGCTTGAAGCCGAGCGCCTTGGCGAGGGAAAGGCCAATCGCCAGAAAGGGGACGATCGAGATCAGGGTCGTGAAGGTGAGCGCCGCCGCCCGCAGGGGGAGGCGGTCGCGGAAGACCCCTGTCGCCGTGATGTAGAGCATCCGGAGGAGGCCGTAGGCGGAGGCCGTGGACGAGGGAAGCGCCGCGAGGTCGGCGTCCCAGATGCGCCGCTCGACGAGCTCCCGGGCGCGCTCGGCCCGGACCCGGGACGTCTTCTTGCCGGGGGCGGCCGGGCTCATGCGAACGCCTTCACATTCCATTTGCGCCGGGCTTCCGGCGGCAAATCGCCATGGCGGGCCTTGTAGGCGGCAAGAAAGCCCATCGTGGCGGGGTTCGGATAGCCGCTCCCGGCGATCGGGCCGAAATCAGGCTCGTACCGGGCCAGGATCGCCGCGAGGAGCCGGTCTCGCTCGTCCTTCGCCACGATCGATGCGGCAGCGACGGAAAGGTGCCGGGCGTCCGCCTTGTCCTCGGCGACGAACCCAGGGATCTCCCGGGCGAGCCGGCCGAAGATGCTCTTTCCGTCGGCGATCACGGTCCCCTCGGGCCGGATCTCCGCGAGGATCGACCGTGCGGCGTCCCGCTCGATGTCCCCGAGATTCTTCGCGTCGATCTCGGCCGGGCTCACGACCCGGACGGCGACCGCCCGGGCCTTCTCGCGCACCAGGGCGGCCAGTTCCGCGCGTCGCCTTCCGGCCGACGGGCCGGCGAATTTTTTCGAGTCGCGCACCCCGGCGCGGGAGAGCTCCTCCTGGACGCCTTCGTCGAGATACGCCCCCGCGATCACCAGGGGCCCCAGGATCGGCCCGCGCCCCGCCTCGTCGATTCCCAGAATGAACGGCATGGGAGGAAGTCTAACACCACGGCTCTCGATCGTGGCGACCGCCGGAGACCTTTCGGCGGATGGCGCCCAGGCTCGGCTTTACGCCCCTTCCGGCGGTTCGCCTTTGTCGGGGGACGTTCCTCGGCGGCGTCCATGCCGCCTCGTCGCTCCGATGTCGCCGGGCCTTGCACGTCCTGACCGGCCCGGCGACATCAGGCCCCCGAAAAGGCTCCCGCCGCGGGGCGCGCGCTGTCGCGTTCTTCCGGTTCATCCAGGGCCAGACGCACGCGAACGCGCGCGGCCCGGGGCGGGGGCGTTTTTGAGGGCGTGTGACGCAGGCCGAGGTGCGTTCTGACGCTCCCGGGAAAGACCCGGCCGGGTTCACCTCGGCCGTCGCGGCACTCGAGCGAGGCATGTGTGGGCGGGTCTTCCGACTGCCGAGCGTCCCGAAAAAATGGCCCCGCCCGCAAGGGCCGCAAAGCGGAGCAACGGCGCCTTCAGATGCCGTGGCCCCGGATTGCCGGTCTTGCCGCGTCAGGAAGGAGGCTCTTCCGTGTCGAGGTATGCCGTCGAGGCTGCCTCGTCCACGCGACCGCATCGGGTGCAGCGCGTCCCCTGCGGCGCGCCCGGGACGAGGGGTACCAGCCCGTCCTGGCCGCACTCCGGGCATTTCCTGTCGGTTTTCGACGGCGAGAGCGCGCTTACGAGCAGGTACCCGACCGGGAGGGCGATGAGGCAGATCGCCATCGCGGCGAGGACGACCCCCCTGAAGCGGACGAGAATCGCGAAGAAGAGGGCGGCGACGGCCAGGGTTGCCGTCAGCATCGCGGCGTGCCTCACCGCGGTCCCCAGATCGTCCAGGCGCGCAGGAGCAGGTTCGCGTAGACGGCCGCCGCGAGGTCGTCGACGACGATCCCCCAGCCGGCCGGAAGCTTCTGCGCCTGGCGCGCGGGGAAGGGTTTCACGATGTCGAGCCCCCGGAACAGGAGGAACCCCGCCAGGATCTCGGGCCATCCCAGGCCGGAAAACCCCGCGAAGGTCAGGAAGATCCCCGCCACCTCGTCGAGGACGATCTCCTGGGGATCCTTCGTCCCGTAGAAGCGCTCGGCCCACCGGCCGAGGAGGACGACGAGGACGCTCGCCGCGAGGCAGCCGGCCAGGGGCCCCTGCCAGGGGTGGGACGTGACCCCGTCGCGCACCGCGAGGAACAGGAAGACCCCGGCCGCGGTCCCGGCCGTCCCGCGCGCGACCGGAAACCGCCCCGCCCAGCCGACGGTCAGGATCGCGCGGAACAGGGTGTCCCGGGCGGAGGGGGTTCTTGTCACGCCGGGATCGTAGCGACCGGGAAGGGCTTGTCCTACCGGCTCTCGCGGAACTCGCCGCGGAGGTGTTTCCAGGCCGCGGCGAGGTAGCCGATCCCGGAAAGGACCGTCAGCCCCATCATGGCCCAGATCAGGACCCGGACACCCCAGTAGAGGGGGCCGTCCGCCGGGATCGGCGCCACGACCCCGGCCAGATGCGCCTGGACGACGATCACGACGGCGGTCTGGCTGACGAGCTTCGCCTTCCCCATCCCCGAGGCCCCGAACGGGATCCCTTTCCCCTCGATCCAGCCCCGGAGCCACGTGACGAGAAGCTCCCGCACGATGACGGTGGCGGCGACGCCGGGGGTCAATCCCAGGCGCTCCGCCTCCGGGATGAAGCAGAGGAGGACCATCCCGCCGCAGACGAGGATCTTGTCGACGAGGGGATCGGCCACCCGGCCGAACGGCGTCACCTCGTTGCGCTTGCGCGCGACCCACCCGTCGAGGAAGTCGGTGACGCTCGCGATGACGAAGAGCGCCAGCGCCGCGACATGCGCGGCGTGGCTCGTCCCCTTGTAGAGGACCACGAAGAAGACGAGGGAAAGCGCGAGACGCCCGAGCGTGATGGCGTTGGCGAGATTCCAGATCATTTTTTCGGGGGCCGCGCGGTCCCTGCCAGATCATAGGGTCCCGCGTGTGTGATCGCGACGTCGAGCACGCTGCCCGGCGCGAGGGGCGAACGGCTCCGGATCTCGATCACGCCGTCGATCTCGGGCGCTTCCCTCTCGGAGCGCCCGATCCAGACTCCCGGGGCTTCCGGATGCGGCCCGTCGACGACAGCGGACGCGACCGAGCCGATCCGCGCGCGGTTCCTGGCCCAGCTGATCTCTTGCTGGGTTTCCATGACGGCGCCGCGGCGCCGCGCGCGCTCGGCGGCGGGGACCTGGCCGTCGAGACGCCCCGCGACGGGGCTTCCCTCGTCGGAATAGGCGAAGCACCCGACGTGGTCGAGGGAAAGCGTCTTCACGTCCGAAAGGAACGCCTCGTGGTCGGCCTCCGTCTCCCCGGGGAAACCCGCGATGAAGGTCGAGCGGATCGCGATTCCGGGAGCGTGCTTCCGGAGCCGCTCGACCGTCCTGAAGATGTCGTCGCGGGTCTCCTTCCGGTTCATCCGCTTCAGGACCCGGTCCCGCGTGTGCTGGAACGGGATGTCGACGTATTTCGCCACGGTCGGGCACTCCGCGATCGCGCCCAAGGCGGCCTCATCGAACCCGGTCGGATAGGCGTACATGAGCCGGACCCAGCGGACGCCGTCGATCCCGGCGACGGCGCGCAGGAGATCCCCCAAGAGGCGCTTTCCCGCGAGGTCGAGGCCGTAGGCGGTCGTGTCCTCTCCGATCACGAGAAGCTCCGAGGCGCCGCTCGCGGCGAGCTCGCGCGCCTCGGCGAGGACCTGCGCGAGCGGTTTCGAGCGGTGCTTCCCCCTGAAAGAGGGAATGGCGCAGAAGGTGCAGGCGTGGTCGCACCCTTCCGAGATCCGCAGGTACGCCCAGTGCCGGGGCGTGAGGCGCAGCCGCGCGTCGTCCCGGATCGCGATCCCCGTGGGAGGGTGGAGGCGGATCCAGGTCTCCTGCTCCTTCGAGCGGGCGACGGCGGCGCGCGCCGCCTCGGCGATATCCGCCTCGGCGCTCACCCCCACGACCGCGTCGATCTGGGGAAAGCGCTCCGCGAGGGTCTTGCCGAACCGCTGGGCGTGGCATCCGGCGACGACGACCCCGCGGACGCGCCCCCCTTTTTTCGCGCGCAGGGCCTCCCGGATCGCCCGTTCGGATTCCTCCTGCGCCTCGCCGATGAAGGTGCAGGTGTTGACCACGAGCACGTCAGCATTCCCGTCGGGCGGCGTCGGGGAAAACCCCGCCGTCGCGAGCGTCCCCATCAGCTTCTCGGAGTCGACGAGGTTCTTCGGGCACCCGAGGGAAACGAGCGCCACCGTCAGGGCGGGCGCGGGGGCCTCCTGGACACTCTTGCCGGGGTTCCGCTTTTTCACGATTCGGCGGTCGGCTGCTTGTGGCCCTGGGCGCGCTCCCAGTCCTCGAGCGTCATCATCACCTCGCGGGCCTGGGATCCCTTGTACTGCCCGACGAGCCCTTCCTTGGCCATCATGTCGATCAGGCGCGCGGCGCGGGTGTAGCCGATCCCGAAGTTGCGCTGGATGAGGGAGACGGAGCCGCGCTGGCTCTGGAGGATGATCCGGACCGCCTCCTCATAGAGCTCGTCCTTCTCGCCGAGAGCCCCGGTGTCGACCTCCTGGATCCGGACGAGGTCCTGCTCGTACTCGGGCTTCGCCTGGGCCTTCGCGTGGTCCACGACGCGGCGGATCTCCTCGTCGGAGAGGTACGTCCCCTGGCCGCGCGTCATCTTGAGGGCGCCCGGCGCCAGGAACAGCATGTCGCCCGATCCCAGGAGCTTGTCGGCGCCGTTGCGGTCCAGGATCGTGCGGGAATCGACCTTGCTCGCCACCTGGAAGGCGATCCGCGCGGGGAGGTTGCTCTTGATGAGGCCGGTGATCACGTCCACCGACGGGCGCTGGGTGGCGAGGATCAGGTGGATCCCCACCGCGCGCGACTTCTGCGCCAGGCGGATGATCGACGACTCGATCTCGTTGGCGGAGACCATCATGAGGTCCGCCAGCTCGTCCAGGATCACCACCATGTAGGGGAGCCGCTCCGGGAAGACCGCCTGCGGATCCTCCTGGGCGAGGCGTTCCTTGAGCTCGCGCGCCGACAGGCGGTTGTACCCCTCGATGTGCCGCACCCCCGCGCGGGAGAGGAGGTCGTAGCGCCCGTCCATCTCCTGGACCGCCCACGCGAGGACGTTCACGGCCTTCTTCATGTCGGTGACGACGGGGCTCGCCAGGTGCGGGATGTCCCGGTAGGCGGTGAGCTCGACCATCTTCGGGTCGATCAGCACCATCTTCACCTCGCTGGGCTTCCGGGTCATGAGGACGGAGAGGATCAGCGTGTTGAGGCAGACCGTCTTCCCCGAGCCGGTCGCCCCCGCGATCAGGAGGTGCGGCATCTTCGTCATGTCCGCCAGGAGCGGCTCGCCGACGGTGTCCTTCCCCAGGAAGAGGGGGATGGCGAGGTCGCGCCCGCCGTGGGCCACGAGCTCCCGGAGGCGGACCATGCCGCGGGTGAGGTTGGGGACCTCGATCCCGACGGTCGCCTTGCCCGGGATCGGCGCCACGATCCGGATCGAGGTCGCCTTCAGGGCCATCGCGATGTCGTTCTCGAGCGCCATGATCCGGTGGACCTTGACCCCCGGCGCCGGCATCAGTTCGTACATCGTGACGACCGGTCCGCGGTCGACCTGGACCACCGTCGCCTCGATCCCGAACTGCTGGAGCGCGCGCATGAGGACGGTCGAGCGCTCGTTCACAAGCTGTTCCTGCATCGTGGCGGGGACCGGAGCCGGCTCGTCGAGGAGATCCGCTGGCGGAAGGATGTAGCCGTCCTGGGCCGCGCTCGACGCCACCGGGACCGCGCGCGGGGCCGGCTTGCGGGAGGCTTCCCGCGCGGCGGAAGCGGAAGGAGAGGACGGTTCCGTTTCCCCGGGCTCTTCCGGTTCCGTCGGGCGCGGGGCCGCGACCGGAGGCGTCGCTGCGGGGGCGGAGACGCCCGCGAAGAAGGGGTTCGTCTTCGCGGGAGGGGGCGGGGCCTGCGGCGCGACGTTCATGGAAACGGCCGCCCGGGCCGCGCCCGCGGTCTCGATCCCCGGAAGCCGGAATTTCCCCTGCCGCAGGAACGCGATCCCCTGGAGGACGTACGGATAGAACAGGATTTCGGTGGCGAGCGCGACGGCGAGCAGGGCCACGAGGAACACGATCGGGATCGCCGCCAGGCCGAAAAGGTCCGTCGTCAGCGCTCCCAGCCATGCGCCGATCTTCCCGCCGAAGTGGGGCGGCACCGGGTTCTTGAGCCATCCCCACGCGAGAAGCGACTCCAGGGTCGCGATCGACAGGACCGCGAGGACGGATCCCGCCGCCTTGTAGATGATCCCGGGGACCTCGCGGCGGATGAACCGGACCGCGCTCCAGACCGCCACCAGGAACGAGAGGAGATAGGCCGACTTTCCGAGGATCTCGAACGACCAGCGCGCCACGTACGCCCCCACGAGTCCCATCGGGTTCTGGGTCGTGTCGGCGGGGGGGTAGACCAGGTCCTTGAAGTCGCGCGGCGAGAAATTGAGGAGCGAAAGCGGCAGGTAGACCGCCGAGAAGCAGAAGAGGGGGATGAGGACCAGCTCCCGGAGCGTCTCTTTCTTCATGCGCGGTCCGGTATCGTAACGCTTCGGGCGCGACCCGGGTACACTTTCGCCGTGCCGGCCGCCCCGCGGGACCCGAGAACCGTCCGGAAGGTCCTGTCCGCGCTTGAAAGGGCCTACCCCGACGTGAAGTGCTTCCTGACGCACGAGACCCCCCTTCAGCTGCTGGTCGCCACAATCCTCTCGGCCCAGTGCACGGACGCGCGGGTGAACCTCGTGACGCCCGGGCTCTTCCGGGAGTTCCGGACGGCGCGCGACTTCGCCTCGGCCCCGGTCAGGCGGATCGAGCGGGCGATCCGCTCGACCGGCTTTTACCGGTCGAAGGCGCGGTCGATCAAGGCGGCCTGCCGCGACATCGTCTCCCGGTTTGGCGGGAAGGTCCCGACGACCCTGGAAGAGCTGGTCACGCTCCGCGGGGTGGGCCGGAAGACCGCCAACGTCGTCCTCGGGAACGCCTTCGGGGTCCCCGGGATCACGGTCGACACGCACGTGGGGCGGATCAGCCGCCTCCTGGGGTGGACGCGCCATGACGACCCGGTGAAGGCGGAGTTCGACCTCCAGAAGCTGTGGCCCCGGAAGGACTGGACGACGATCTCGCACCGCGTCATCCAGCACGGCCGCGCCGTCTGCATCGCGCGCCGGCCGGCGTGCCACCGGTGCCCCGTCGCGCGGTGGTGCCCGTCGCGAAAGATCAGCTAGCGTTCGTGCTCGCGGCGAGTTTCACCGCCGCCCGCCGCAGGCTCGGATCGATGTCCGGCGCGGACAATCCGGCGAGCGCCCGCCAGGCGATTCCCTTCGACTCCGCGCTCGCGGCCGGGCGCGCCCCGGCCGGCGCGGCGAAGAGATAGCGGATATCCAGATGCAGGTGCGCCGGCTCGTCCTTCCGGGCGGGGATCGTATGGACATCCAGGTCGAAGATCCCGGGCCGCGCCGGATGCGGGACGAGGTCCGGAATTCCCGTCTCCTCCAGCGCTTCGCGCGACGCCACATGGAAAGGGTCCGTCTCCCCCGGCTCGCCGTGCCCGCCCGGCTGGAGCCACCGGTCGAGCTTCGCGTGATGGACGAGAAGCAGGTTCTTTCCCGCCGCGTCGAGGATGAAGGCGGATCCGGTCAGATGGCCGGGAATGAAGCGTTTCCGGTCGAAGAGATCTCCCGGCAAGGTCAGGAACTCCAGGATCCGGGAACGGGAATTCACCTCGTGCGCGTCGGCCGGGGTGTGGCCGCGGATCGCGGCGAGAAGGGCATCACGTGTCATGAGGCTTATGGTAGCAACCGCCGGGGGATTCGACCCGAGCGCTCGCCGGTCGTCGTCTGTTCGAATCCCATCCTATTTCTGACGCCTCCGGCGACCTTCGCGATTTCGCGGAGGGTGGGCCAGATGCAAGGCGTAAGCCGTGGCGTCGTGTCTGGACCCCGATCGGAGAGGGGGGGATTCGAACCCCCGGTCCCCTTGCGAGGACACGCGCTTTCCAAGCGCGCCCCTTAAGCCACTCGGACACCTCTCCTTTGAAAGCGGAGCGATTATAACGCCCGGGTTTTGACCGATGCCGTTCTTTCCCGGTTCTTGTCGGGTGGAGGGTGGCGTGCGATCATCCGTCCGGGGAGACGTGCATGACAAGACGACTGATGGTCTGGGCAGTGGCGCTGATGACCGGGTTCCTGCCCGCGCGCGCCGAGGAGCGCCTCCTGCGGTTCGCGTTCCCCGAAGGAAGGGCGTGCGCGCTGTCGGTCGAGATGAAGCAGGATCTCGTCCAGAGTTTCGGCCCCCAGAAGACGGCGACCCGCCAGGAAATGAGGCTGGATTACGCCCTGAAAGGGATGCCGCCCGACCCGTCGGGAAACGCGGTCGTCCGGGTGACGATCTCGCGCATCGCGCTCTCGATCGATTCCGAATTCGCGAAGATCTCCTTCGACACGGAAAGGCCGGAGACCCTGAAGGCCGCCGCGAACGACCCGATGTCGGCGGGATTCGCGGCGCTGGCCGGCGGCACCTTCACGATGACGATGAGCGCCCGGGGAGAGGTCCTGGCGGTCGCGGGCGCCGAGGCGATCGCCGAGAAGGCGGTGAAGGCGATCCCGGAGGGGCCCGTGCGGGAGATGCTCGCCGGGCAGTTCCGGGCGATGTACGGGGACGCCGCGATGCGCGACCAGATGGGGCAGTTCCTGCCGGTCTATCCGGAAGGGCCCGTGAAGCCGGGCGACCGGTGGACCCGGAAGGGATCGGTCCGGATGGGACCGGTCGCGATCGACCAGGAGTCGGGCTATACCGTGGCCGGCCTCCGCCCCGACGGGGCGGATCTTGCGGTCGAGGCCGTGTTCGCCTCGCCGGACGCGGCCGATCCGGCGGCCGACATGACCATCCGGATCCGGAAGGGGACCCAGAAGGGGACCCTGTCGGTCGACGCGGGGGGCGTCCTGACGGCGTCCGACGCCCGGCAGTCGATGGAATGCGACATCGTCGCCCAGGGGATGGCGATGGGGCAGACGATGGAAGCGGTGCTTGTCGTGCGGCGGATCGACGCGGAAAAAGGGACCGGAGAGAAGCGCTAGGCGTTTTGCCATTCGGGTGCAGACGTTCGGGCGGGCGGGGGTGCTTGCGGGCGCTCGGGGGACAGTGCTCGCTCATTCTCGGCCGGCGTCCGTGCCAGCCTGCGAGGGCTCGGCCTGACCGCCCCTTCCGTGGGGCGGTCCGCGGCCTCGCATTCCGCTCGCACCGCCCCCCTCGCTTGAGCGGCTGTCCCGCCCGCCCCGCGAAGCGAGCGGCCCGGAGGCGGGAGCGTTTGCGGGGGCCTGATGAAGCCGGGCCGGTCAGGAGGTGCTAGGTCCGGCGGAATCGGAGAGACCGAGCGGCACGGATGCCGCGAGGGAGCGTCCCCCGCCAAATGCGACCGCCGAAAGGGCATGGCGAGCGAGCGGTTCCTGACAGGAAATCGTTTCCATGAACCGCACAGTCATTCTTGAAACGTTCTAAGCGTGCGGGGATTCCGCCGGACGCGCGGCGGCGGGGACGGCCCGTCCGATCGACTTCGCCTTGATCTTTTCCTGCAACTTCATGATCGCTTCCTGCAGGGCCTCCGGGCGCGGGGGGCATCCGGGGGTGTAGACGTCGACCGGGATCACCTGGTCGATCCCTTTCAGGACCGAGTAGCCGTGGTGCCAGTAGGGCCCGCCGGAGTTGGCGCAGCTTCCCATCGAGATCACGTACTTGGGCTCCGGCATCTGCTCGTAGAGCCGCTTCACCCGCTCGGCCATCTTCAGGGTCACGGTGCCGGCGACGATCATGAGGTCGGACTGCCTCGGGGAGGCGCGCGGAATGAGCCCGAACCGGTCCCAGTCGTAGCGCGAGGCGCCGGTCGCCATCATCTCGATCGCGCAGCAGGCCAGGCCGAACGTCATGGGCCAGAGGGACGATTCCCGCGACCAGTTGACGAAATGGTCCACCGTGGTCAGGACCACGTTGTCCTGCGGGACGTCGTACTTGCGTTCGTCGAGAAGCCCCATCGCGGCTAGATTGTAGCGGGTGGGAAGCGGGTGGCAAACATTCAGGCGCGAAGGGAATCCCGAAGAGCGTGCATGAGAAGCATGGATCTCGCCGCGTTGCGAGCGCGGCGTGCCCGTATGCAAGGAGCGACGATGAGGCGTATTGAGGGGAGATACGGTGAAGAGGAGGGACGCGGCAGACGGGCATGCCCCGTCGCAACCCGAAGGGGCGCGGGTCTCGCGGCCGCGTGGCGGCGTTGCAGCTCGTCGAAGACCCATCTGCTCACAGGGTCGTCTCCTCACTGCGCCTTGCCATCGGCCGCAATCCCCCGCGCCGCGGCAGAGCCCATGTTCTCATGCGCGCTCCGATGACACCGGGCCGGTGGCGCGTCCTTGTCTTCGCCGGAGGGGCGGCGATCGGGGCGGCGGGGTTCCTGTCCTGGACGCGCCTGGCGTCCCGGGAGGTCCCGCCGCATGAGGCGGCGACGCGCGCGATCGTGGACCTGGTGAGCCGGTTCCATCCCGACGGGGCGGCGCTTCCGGAGGCGGCCGTCCGGAAGGCGCTCTCGGAGGGGCGCGTCGTCCCGGGCGATTGGCATTCGGTCGTCCTGAACGAGGCGACCGCGCGCGAGACGTTCGGGGAGGACCCTGCCCGGGTCGGGATCGGGGTGGAGATTCTCCGGTCCCCGGACGGGCTCGCGGTCCTTTCCGTCTTCCCGGAGTCGCCCGCGGCGCGGGCCGGGCTTCGGCCCGGTGACCGGATCACGGCGATCGGCCGGCGGCCCGTGGGGGGGATCGCCGCGGAGACGGCGGCGGCGCGCCTGCGGGGGGCGGCGGGATCTTCCGTTCCGGTCGCCTGGTGGGAGGGGCTGGGCGGCGCGATCCGGGAAAAGGCGATCGCCCGGTCGCCCGCCGCCGGGCCTTCCTGCCGGGCGCGGACGCTCGCCGGGGGGGTCGTTATCGTCCGGATCGACCGGCTGGAGAAGGGCGTTGACGGCGCGATCCTTGATCTCCTGGGGCGGGACGGGGGGCCGTCCGACGGCGTGGTCCTGGACCTGCGCGACTGCGCCGGGGACGACCTCACGGCGGCGGTCCGGATCGCCTCCCTTTTCGTTCCGGAGGGGGCGACGCTCGGGATGCTGTCCGGCCCCCGCTTCGGACCCTCGGGAGAGTGGCTCGTGTCGTCGTCCGGGGCCCCGTTCACAGGTGTCCCGCTCGCGGTCCTCGTGAACCGCCGGACCGCGTCGGCGGCCGAATTCCTGGCGGGGTCGCTCCGGGCGCTCGGCCGCGCGCGCCTGGCGGGGGAGCCCACGTTCGGCAAGGGGACTGTCCAGGAGCGCTTTTCCATCCCGGGCGGGACGCTGCTCCTGACGACAGGGCGCCTCGCGTTTCCGGATGGCCGGATGTTCGACGGAACGGGGCTCGTCCCGGACTTCGCGGCGGAGGGCGCCGGGGACGACATCCCGGAATCGGTCCCGGGCCTCGTCCGGCCGGAATGACTGTGACTAAAAGTCGATCTGGGCGCGGGTGACGATCACGTTCTCGTCGCCGAGCATGTCCTGCTCGCCGATGTCGATCGGGGTGTCGAAGTCGTTCCGGATCCACGCCACGGAGAAGCGGACGTGGTCGACGGGGTAGAAATTGATCCCCGCCGCGTACTCGAACATCTTTTCGGCGGAGGTCCCTTTCGAGGCGTAGGAGTCGGTCGGCTGGTTGGCGAAGAGGTTCTGCGACGGGTTCCAGTGGGCGATCCGGAACGCGACCTCCCAGGCCCCCCATCCGCCGCGCGTCACGGGCTCCGCCACGCGCACCGCCTTGTCGAGCTTCTTCTCCTCGCCCGTGAGGAGCCATGTCCCGCCGAGGTGCCAGGCGTCGATCGTCGCGGCGTCGCGGTGGATCGTGATCCCGCCCGTTGTGTAGGTCCGCTCCACCGTGAAGCTGTCCCGGACGAATTCGCCCGTGACGCTCGCGGGGCCGTGGAACCAGGCGAGCTCGTATCCGAACCGGTTTTCCGCCTTCGTCCGGGACGTGGCCGGGTCGAAATCGAGGATCGTGGTTCCGGACGCCGGCGAGGTGATGTCCGCGGCGGCGGCCGTCTCGAGCCCTGTGGTGGCGGCCAGGCCCAGGCGCAGCGCCGCGAGCGCCTCCGGCCCGGCGTCCGCCAGGGGCCGGACCAGGATCCGGCCCGCGTACTCCTTGTGGTCGTTCGTGTCGGCGGTGTTGGCGCCGGTCCCGTTGAAGACGCCTCCCTCCCAGGAGATCCGGTCGTCCCAACAGCGGCCCGAGAACCCGATTCCCTGGTCGCGCGACGGGGCGAGGCGCACGACGACCGGTTTTTCGGGGAAATCCTGCCAGGCGTAGGAGGTCAGCTCCGCCTGCGAGAAGGGGACCTTGAACTGGCCGAATCGGAGCGCGTGGCTGTCGCCGGGGAGGCGCCAGGAGAACCAGCCGTCGTCGAGGACGGCCGAGCTCCCGGAGAAATCCCCCTGCACCTTGTAGTCGAACGCCTTGTAGGCGGTGCCGGAGGCCTCCAGGCGCGCCTTCTTGAAGGAGAAGGTGTCGTTGCGGGGGTTCGAGTCGGCGAAAAAGCGGCCGTTCTGGAGGAGCTGTCCGCCGAAGCGGCCGGTGAATTCATTGTCCTCGCTCCTGAACGTGAATCCTTCCGCCTGGACGGCCGGGATCGACAGGATGGCGGCGAGGGCGGCGAGAAGGAACGGGCGAGGCGTGGCGGTCTTCCCCATGCCTCGTCTTTTCGTCCCTTTTCCGGGCCGGCTTTCCCCCTTTCTTGCTTTCCTGTTCCCGGTCGCCGCCGGGCGGTAGAGTCGGCCCACGCATGACCCGGAGCGCCCTCTGGAAGCCGTTCACGCAGATGACGGATCTTTCCCGCGCGGGCGCGGACGAGAAGCCGCTCGTGATC
This sequence comes from uncultured Planctomycetales bacterium, assembly GCA_964455625.1. GTDB lineage: Bacteria > Planctomycetota > SBBH01 > SBBH01 > SBBH01 > SBBH01. The sequence goes on from CAYVXZ010000008.1 coordinate 90,528, forward strand.
GAGCGCGGCGAGGGGCGGTGGCTTGTGACCGAGGACGGACGACGGCTCTACGACGGGGTCTCCTCCCTCTGGACGAACGTGCACGGGCATCGCGTGCCGGAAATCGACGCCGCGATCCGGAGGCAGCTCGGGAAAATCGCCCACACGACGCTTTTGGGGCCGACGCACGCGCCGGCCGAGCGGCTCGCGCGTCGGCTCGTCGCGATCGCGCCCGCGGGGCTCACGCGCGTCTTCTTCTCGGACAACGGCTCCACCGCCGCCGAGATCGCCCTGAAGATGGCCTTCCAGTACCACGTCCAGAAGCCGCGCCCGGAGCCGGGCCGGACCCGCTTCCTGGCGTTCATGGACGCCTACGACGGGGACACCCTCGGCGCGGTCGGCGTGGGAGGGATCCCGCTCTTCCATCGGGTCTATGGCCCCCTGGTGAGGCGCGCCCTGCGCGTCCCGGTGCCGCAAGGGGAACGTTGCCCGATCCGTCACCGGCACGGCCCGCGCGCGTGCCATGAGGCGTGCCTCGCCGCGCTCGACCGGGTCCTGGCGCGGCACGGCGACCGGATCGCGGCGTTCGTTTTCGAGCCCCTGGTGCAGGGAGCGGCCGGGATCCTGACGCATTCCCCGGCATTCCTCGCCGCCGCGACGGCGGCGGCCAGGCGGCGCGGGATCCTGCTCGTCGCCGACGAGGTGGCGACCGGATTCGGCCGGACCGGGACGCTGTTCGCCTGCGCGCAGGCGCGCGTCCGGCCGGACCTCCTGTGCCTGGCGAAAGGGATCACGGGGGGCTACCTGCCCCTGGCCGCGACCCTGGCGACGGAACGGATCTACCGCGCCTTTCTGGGGTCCTACACGTCCTTCCGGACCTTCTTCCACGGGCACACCTTCACGGGGAATCCGCTCGCCTGCGCGGCGGCGCTGGCCAATCTCGATCTTCTGGAGCGGCGCCGCGTCGTGGAATCGGTCGCGCGGAAATCGGCGGATTTCGCCCGCATCCTTTCCCGCCTGGAGAACCATCCGCATGTCGGCGAGATCCGCCAGAAGGGGTTCATGGCCGGGATCCAGCTTGTCGCCGACCGGCGGACAGGCCGCCCCTTCCCGCCCGCCCGCCGCGTCGGCTACCGGGTGTGCCTTGCGGCCCGAGCGCACGGCCTCCTGATCCGGCCCCTGGGGGACGTCGTCGTCCTGGTGCCGCCCCTGACCTCGACGGTCGCGGAACTGCGCTGGATGGCGGACGTCGTGCGCCAGTCGATCGACGAGATCCTGTAGAGGGATCGGCCGGATTTCCGGTGGACCGGGCCTTCCCCGATTCAATCCAGGCGCGCCCGTTCGAGGCGCACGAGCCCCACGGGGTGGAGCGCGAACCCCTTGAGGGCAACCGTCGACACCATCATCTGGGAGGCATGGACGAGCGGGATCATGGGGCAGTCGGCGTGGATCACCGCCTGCGCCTCCCGGTAGAGCGCGGCGCGCCGCTCGGGGGCGCTCTCGCGGCGCGCGGCGAGAAGCAATTCGTGGGCCGGCTCGCTCCTGTAGAAGGAAAGGTTCGAGGCGGGGGGCGCGGTGTTGTCGCGGTCCAGGAGGACGTGGAGGAAATTGTCCGGATCGCCGTTGTCGCCGGACCATCCGAGGAGGCACATCTGATGGTTCCCGGCCTGGACGTGGGCGAGGTGCTCCGCCCAGTCGCGCATCTCGACGACACAGTCGAGCCCGATCTCCTTCAGGGCCGACCGGATCGCCGTCGCCACCTTCGCGGGCTCCGGCATGTACGGGCGCGGGTTCGAGAAGGCGGCGAGCGTCACGCGCGTGCCCGGCGCGACCCCCGCTTCCGCCAGGAGCTTCCGCGCCGCGTCCGGGTCGCGCGTCCGGGGGGCGAGATCGTTGTTGTGCCCCCAGATCGTAGGGGGGAGGGGATTGGCGGCGGGCTCCGCCGTCCCGAGATAGAGCCCCCGCGCGATCCCCGGAATGTCGAGGGCGTGCGCCACGGCCTTTCTCGCGCACACGTTGTCGAAAGGGGCTGCCGCGTTGTTCAGGGCGAGGTACGCCACGTTCATGCCGGCATCCGCATGGAGCGCCAGGCGCGGATTCTCGCGCACGGGCCGGACGTGCTGGGGGGAGAGTCCGTCCATCAGGTGGATCTTCCCGTCGGCCAGGAGCAGGTAGCGCGCGGTGTTGTCCGGGACCACCCGGATCACGAGGCGGTCCATCGCGGGGCGCCCCCCCCAGTACCGGTCGTTCGCCGCGAGCTCGATCCGGGCGTCCCGTTCCCAGGACGTGAAGACCCAGGGCCCGGTCCCAACGGGGTTCCGGGCGAACGCCGCCCCGTGGCGCGCGAAGGCGGCCGGGCTCACGATCCCGGCCGAGAACATGGCGAGGTTCGAGAGGAACGGGGCGTGGGGATGCTTTAACGTGAACCGGACGGTCTTCGCATCCAGGGCGTCCACCCCCGCGACGTCGCCGAACATGTCGTGCCAGTAGATGAAATCCCCCGTATGGGCCGGATGCGCGGGGTCCATCTGGCGCCGGAACGAGAAGACGACCGCCTCCGCGTCGCATGGCGACCCGTCGTGGAAAAGGACCCCCTCGCGGAGGGTGAAGGTCCAGGAGAGTCCGTCCGGACCCGCTTCCCACGCGACGGCAAGGGACGGTTCCACCTCGGTCGAACCGTCCTTGTAGCGCACCAGCGTCTCGAAGATCTGGGTCGTCACCTTGGCCGACTCGCCGTCGGTGATGTCGGCCGGGTCGAGCTTGATCGAGTCCTTCCCGCGCGCGAAGACGAGTGTTTGCGCGCGCGCGGCCGGCGTCTCCCCGGGGGCATCCGGAGAGGGGGTCCGGCGGAGCAGGGCGAATGCCAGGGCGCCGGCGGCCAGGAGGAGGATCAGGATTCTTTTCACCGGTTCACGCGTCCTTTCCGGCGTCCCGCCAGAGGTTTTTCAGGATGAACCCGATATTCGCGGGGCGCTCGGCGAGCCGCCGCATGAAGTAGGGATACCACGCCTCGCCGAACGGAACGTAGATCCGCAGGGTGAACCCTTCCGAAACGAGCTGCTTCTGGAGGTCCCGCCGGATCCCGTAGAGCATCTGGAACTCGAACCTTTCCCGCGCGGTTCCGTTGCGCCGGATGATTTCCTTCGCGTGGGCGATCATCGCCGGGTCGTGCGTCGCGATCGCGGGGCGCGTCCCCCGACTGATCGCCGCCGGATCGAGGAGCCTCTCGAGAAGCGCCTTGTAGCTCGCGTCGACGTCGCGTTTCTCGGGGAAGGCGAGGTCCGGCGGCTCCTTGTAGGCCCCCTTGCAGAGGCGCACGGCGGCGCCGGAGGCCGCGAGGCGCGCGATGTCCCCCGCGGAGCGGCGCAGGTACGCCTGGATCACGATCCCGACGTCCGGGGAGGTCGCGCGCGCGGCGTCGAAAAGGTCGATCGTCCGCTGGGTGTAAGGGGATCCCTCCATGTCGATCCGGATGAAATTCTTCAGGCGCCGCGCCGTCGCGAGGAGTCTCTTCAGGTTTTCCAGGGCGACCGGCTCGCCGAGGTCGAGCCCCATCGCGGTCAGCTTGATCGAGAGGTTGCAGTCGAGCCCTTCGCGCGCGATCGACTCGAGAATCTCCTCCGAAAGGCGCGTGTAATGGTCCGCCTCCGCGCGCGAGGAGACGTTTTCCCCGAGATAATCGAGCGTCGCCTTCTTGCCTTCCTGGTTAAGGACTCTTACCGCCGCCAGCGCCTCGGCGAGCGACTCTCCCGCGATGAAGCGGCGCGAGGCGCGCACCGACGGCCCGAACTTCGTCGCGACGGCCCGGACGGCATTGTTCGTCGAGAGCTTGATGAAGGCGCTGCGCATGAGCCCCCCGGCCGGCATGGGCGGCGATTGTAAGGCGCTGACCGTCACGCGTCATGCGACATGCGATGGGGAGGGATGCCCCTTTTCTCGGGATTCGTGAGGCATGACTCGTGACGACCCGCGCATTAGACTGCCGCCATGCGCGCGCTCCGGATACACGCCCACGGCGGCCCCGAGGTCCTGAAGTGGGAGGAGGCGCCAGACCCCTCGCCCGGCCCCGGCGAGGTCTTGCTGCGCGTAAAGGCCTCCTCCATCAACCGGCTCGACACCTTCGTCCGGAAAGGGATGCCGGGCGTGAAGATTCCGCTCCCGCGGATCCTGGGAAGCGACGCGGCGGGGACCGTCGAGAGGCTTGGTCCCGGCGTCTCGGGTCTTTCGCCCGGCGACCGGGTCGTGGCGAACCCCGGCTGGTCGTGCGGCCAGTGCGAGACGTGCGCCGAGGGGAACGCGAGCCAGTGCCTCTCCTGGCGGCTTCTGGGGGAGTCGAGGGACGGGGCCCAGGCGGAGTTGTGTGCGATCCCGGCGGCGAGCCTTTTCCGGATCCCCGCGAATGTCTCGTTCGAGGAGGCGGCCGCCTTCGCGCTCACGGGGGTGACGGCCTGGTCGATGCTCGTCGGCAAGGCGCGCGTGCGGCCGGGGGAGACCGTCTTCATTCACGGGATCGGGGCGGGGGTGGGGGTGGCATCCCTCCAGATCGCGAGACTCTGCGGCGCGCGCGTGATCGTGACGTCGTCGAGCGACGGGAAGCTGGCCCGGGCGAAGGAATGGGGGGCGGACGCCGGGATCAACTACGCGCGCCAGGACCTCGAGAAGGAGGCGCGCGTCCTGACCGGAAAGCGGGGCGCCGATATCGTCGTGGATTACACGGGCCAGGCCACCTGGAACGCGAGCCTGAAGATCGTGCGGCGCGGCGGCCGGATCGTCACCTGCGGCGCGACGACGGGTTTTTCCCCCCAGGAGGACCTCCGGCACATCTTCTTCCGGCAGGTAACGATCCACGGCTCCACGATGGGGACCCAGAAGGAGTTTTCCGAGGTGATGGGGAATCTCTTCGCAGGGCGGCTCAAGGCGGTGATCGACCGGACGCTTCCCGCGGCGCGCGCCGCCGAGGGGCACCGGGCGCTCGAGGCGGGCGAGGCGTTCGGCAAGGTGGTTCTCGGGATCTCCTGACATGACGACCGGCTCGCGCCCTTACCACGGGAAGATCCAGGTCCGCTTCGGCGACGTCGACCGCGCCGGGATCGTCTATTACCCGCGGATCTTCGATTACTTCCACCAGGTGTTCGAGGGGTACTTCGACGACCGGGTCGGGATCTCCTACCACGACACGATCGAGCGGACGAAAGTCGGATTTCCCGCCGTCCGGTACGAGGTCGATTTCCTCTCGCCCCTGGCCTACGGCGACCGGCTTCCGGTGCGGCTCACGACCGCCCGGATCGGCCGCAGTTCCGTCACGTTCCGGTACGAGATCCTGAAGGGGCGGAAGGTCCTCGTGGACGCCCTCGGGACGACCGTCTGCGTCGACATGCGGACCTTCCGGCCGGTCCCGATCCCGGCGCGCTTGCGCACGGCGTTCGGGCGGATCCTCGTTCCCGCGACGGCTACGGCCCGGTCCAGTCGGACCAGCCGCACCGGCCGGCGCGCGCGAGCGTGAACCAGATCGACTCGAAGACCGGGGTCTTGAACAGGGGGTCGCCCGGCGCGCTCCCCGGCGGCGCCAGGTTCCGGAACTCCACCTCGTAGCGGAACGACCGGACCGGTCCCAGGTCGGACAGGTCCGACAGGGAAAAGGTGTCGGCAAGCGCCAGCGGCGAGGCGGGGACTTCGGCCGATCCGGCCGCATCCAAGTACCCCCGCACGCGCACGCGGATCCCGATCCGTTCCTGGCCCGGAGGCTCGCCCGCGGGAATGCCGGTCCAGTTGGCCTGTTTCAGCCGTCCCGGCGCGTCCAGGACGTAGAGGGGGGAGCGGTACAGCGGATCCGGCCCACCGGCTGGCGGAACGGCGAAGCGGCCCAACTGATCGTGGATTCGAAAGGCCTGGGCTTGAGAGAGGGCCGTTCCGTACATGCGCACCTCATCGCAGGTCCACAACTCGATCCGTTCGACATGATCCGTGTTGCTCCATGTCAGGAAAACGGGGTGTGAGGCGGATGCCGAGAAGGTTCCGTTGGCGTGCAGGGAAAAGACCGTCTCGTTGGACAGGTCGTGTCGCTCGATCACGACGACCACGTGATCCTGGAGGTCGCGCGTCCGCCCGGTCGAGGGGTCGTAAAAGGGGACGAACACGCTCACGGGCACGGCACCCCAGATCTTCGGGGCCGTGGGGTCCAGGGGATGCTCGACGATCCACTTGTCGACGCAAAGGCTGTACAGGATTCCATAACCTCCCGATGCCGGCTGGTAATCGGTGGCGGACTCGAGGGTCAGGCCGAAGTCGGAGTTTCCGGAGCACGATATTTTCCAGACGATTCCCGTTTTCAGATTGGGCGTGACCCACCCTTCGATCGAGAAGGAGTCGATGCGTGTTCCGGACAGGGGCATCGGGAGTGCGGGCAACGCCCCGGGATTCCGGACGAAGGTGTAGTCGGCCCCGTATCCCAGGAGGCTGCCGTTTCCATCCGGATACTGGAACGGGGAATGGCCGCTCGGGCCTGAAGCGCTGAACTCGCTTGAGAGCACCGCGTCCGCATCTTCCTGGAATCCCCAGTAAAGATCCGCTCCCTGTTGGCCGCATCCGCGTGCCGCGAGGGTGATTCCGCCGTTGCGCGTGTTGAAGGGAAGCTGGTTCGGAACCGGATAGTCGTCCTGGACCCCGTCGGGCCAGGTCGAGACCCGGGGATAGGACGGGGTCGGATCCACGATTCCCCCGGCGGCGAGGTCCGGGCAGGGGTCGTCCCGGAACGGTCCCCGGTCCGCCCGGCCGACGGGAAAGACGTTCAGGAGCCGGGAATAGACCCCCTTCCCGCGGATGTTCTCGAAATCCTCCTGGCTTGTGAGCTCGATCCGGTCGGAGACCCGGACCGCTCCGCGGAAAGTCTGCCGATTTCCGCCCGAGACACCGAGGGATTCGACATCGAAGCGACCGGGGGGCGCGAGCGTCAGGGGGTACGACTGGAAAGACGGCCCGAGGAATTGAAAGGGGAAAGCGGGAGGCGGAAATTGGCCGGCGGCATCCGGACGCTGGATGTCGGACGGATCGAGAAACGGCGTGCCGGCGAAGGGGCGCGTGGCGGGAATCGCCGGTCCGGGCGGGCCGTGGTCGATTGCCCCGGTCTGCCAGGATGAACAGGAGAACTGGGCCGGAATGTCAGGCGAGACGAGCAGGAAGGCGAGATCCGCCTTGGTCCGGACCCAGTCGTCGGCAGCGCCCTGGGAGAGAAGGGTCGCTTCCGCCGAAAAAGGTCCGACAACAAGATCCCGGGCCGATGCGACCAGGCTCTTGCGGAAAGCGAGCCATGAAAATCGTTCCGGCAAGTTCCGGAACCCGGCCGCCCAGTCGGCCAGGCGCATTGCCTCATCCGGGAAGATCGTGACAACCGCATCCCGGAACTCGATGTTGCCGCCCGCCCGAAACCCCCCATGCCCGTAAGGCCTCTGGAAGGAGGGATTCGAGTCGAGAGCGAATGCGGGAATGGGCGCGATCGATCCGTACATCCAGAGGGAGGACAGGATTTCGAGCGGAGCGGCAAGGAGGCTGATCGCGGCGTTCCCGAGGGTGGCCGAGTCGCCAAGCGGATAGGGACAGCCGTATTCCCCGAGCGTTTCGTAGGGGCCCGGGTCGAGAAACGGCAGGACCGCGTCGCATTCTGCCGGCGAATAGGCGGGAGTCCCGGTCAGGAGCGCCTGGCGGACATGGGCGAGGGACGCATACCCCCCCGTCGGTCGGCGCTGGATCAGATGCGTTCCAAGGCGCGAAACGCGGATCGCTTCCGGCGGTGTTCCCGCGGAGCCGACGGGAGGGGGAGGGACGACATCAAGTCGCCCGATCTGTGGATTCAGGGCGAGCAGCAGGGCCCCCAGGTTGTTGAGGAGGCGGTCGAGAGCCAGGTTCATGCTCGGCTTGTTCCAGAAAGCCGGCTGGGCGTTTCCCGTATTGACGGGAATCTCCCCGGCCGGAGCGGTGATCTTGAGGGAGAATCCGGACGCCGCCGGCCCGCCGCCGCGCAGACGGCCGGACCGGGCGTCAAAAAGGCCGTTTCCGTCGTGCGCGTAGGACGGGCGTGCCGCTCCGGACAGTTTTTTCAGGAATCCCTCCCGGAAAGTCCAGTCGTCCCCGCGGGCGGCCGGATCCGACGCGTCTCCGGGAGCGTTTCGTTCCCGGAGACGCCCGCGGGCATAATGCATCCCGCTTTCCGCGGCGAGGCGCGCGTTCACGGTGCCGACATCTCCGGGCCGGCAGCACCGCGCCCCTTCCAGGAAAAGGACGGCCAGAAGACCCAGGAGTCCCAGGAGCCCGGCCGTCAGAATCAGGGCGATGCCGGAGCGGGAGCGGCACGGCATCAATCTGCCGTCCGGTCGGACCAGCCGCACTGGCCGGCGCGTGCGAGCGTGAACCAGATCGATTCGAAGACCGGCGTCCTGTAGAGCGGACTCGAAGGAAGGACCCCGGCCGGCGTCAGATTGTGGAATTCCACTTCGTAGCGGAACGACCTGACCGGTCCCAGGTCGGACAGGTCCGACAGGGAAAAGGTGTCGGCGAGCGCCAGCGGCGAGGCGGGGACCTCGACCGATCCCGCCGCGTCCGAATACCCCCGGACGCGCACGCGGATACCGATCCGCTCCTGACCCGGAGGATCGCCCGCGGGGATGCCGGTCCAGTTGGCCCGTTTCAGCCGTCCCGGCGCGTCCAGGACATAGAGGGGGGATCGATAGGACGGGTTCGGCCCCCCGGACGGGAGAGGAGGAAGGACGTAGCGACCCAGCTCGTAGCGGTCCCGGACGTCCTGGGGTTGCAGAAGCTGGTCGTAAAGGCGGATCTCGTCGCATCCGTTGAAGGTCAGTGAGTGAAGCTGGCTCAAGACCGTGTAGCGGAAGATGACGGGGTATGTTCTGGAGTCGAGGAGGAGCCCGTTGACGTACAGGCAGATGGCGGTCTGCGTTCCGGCGGGGTCGGCGGCAAAGGTGAACACGACGTGATCCTGGTCGAAACGGGCGCGCGTGCCGGCCGGATCGACATCGGGAACGAACCCCTCCGCGAGGATCATGTTTTGCTGCGGAAGCGACGCCGGTTGCGTGACCCAGTCCGGAGCGGTGGACAGCTGGTAGCGGGAGCCCGGGCCCAGGACCGGGTCGTACTCCGGACTCGCGGTCAACTGGAGTCCGACCGGCCAGGACCAGTGCCAGGACGCGACCTGCCCCGTCACTTTCCACAAGACGCCTCCATCGGGTCGAGCCCAGAATTCTTCCGAATGGGCGCTGATGAATGGGACCTTGATTCCGGGCACGGCGAAGGGAAGCCATCCTGACGGGGGGGGTGGCGTGGCGGTCCCCGTGAAATGCCAGGGGCTGAAGCGTGCGGGATCGTGTTGAGGGCCGGCGGGCGTTGATACGACCGGCGCGGGAAGCTGGAAAGGGGGGACTGCCGCGCTCACGGAGGTGAACTCCGCCAGGGAGGAGGGATCCGCGTCTTCATGAAAGGCCCAGTACTGCCGGGCCCCTTGGGGACCGCAGGCGCGGCCGGCGAGGGCGATGGCGCCATAAGGGGTGTTGAACATCTGGTTGGGAAGGAAGCCCCGGACATTCCCGAGGGGGAAGGATGATGTCCCCGGGTAGACGGGGACAGGATTGACCGGAGCGCCTGTCGCGAAATCGAGGCACGTGTCGGCCAGGGCCGGACGCGCCCCTTCCGTGACAGCGCGGACGCCGGAAAGTCCGAGGCTTTTCCCGAGCCCCACGTTCTCGAAATCCTCCTGGGCGGCGAGGTCGATCCGGGCGGAGACCGCGAGCGTTCCGGAGAGCCGCGCGCAGGAGGCTCCGGACATCGTGCCGCCCAGGGATTCCACCTGGAACTGGACAGGGGGGGCCAGGGTCATCCAGATCTGGCCATACAGGTTGTTCCGGTTCATGTACGGGTCGTTGGGATTTGCCCAGATCCCAGACGTGTCCGGATAGAGAAGGGGGCCTGTCGCGACGGGACCCTCCGCCCTGCCGAGATCCACCGCAAAGAAAGGGCGCGGGAATCCGCCGGGCGCCGGTCCGAGGCCATGGTCGATCCCCCATCCCGATGCGATCGGGATCAGGTTCCGGAATGCGGGAGGATCGCATGAAACGCAGAAGAAGGCCCAGTCCGCCTTGGCCCGGATCCAGTCGTCACGCGCGGCCGGGGGGAACAACGAGGCGTCCGTCGCGAAGATCGCGGGGGCATGGGCGATCATGTCCTCGCGCAGGGCGCGCCACGAGGTGGAGGCGGTTCTCCGCCTGAAATCGACCGCCCAGTCGGCGAGATTTCCGGCCTCGTCGGGGTACATCATGAGGGCGACGTTCTTGATCGGCAGGTTGCCTCCGGACCGGATCCCCGGGGCTCCGTACGGCGTCTGCCAGAGCGCCGCATTGGGCTGTCCGCTCGAATCCGAGGAGTCCAGGGAATGCTGGGCCTGGACGTACATCCAGACGGCCTGGAGGATTTCCCGCGGAATCGTCTGGAATTCAAGGAACGGGACGGAACGGGACTGGCTGTTCAGGCGCCTGTTGGATGTGATACAGAGAAACGGAAGGATCCTGTCGCAATCGCCGGCGGAATATCCGAGGGAGAGCAATGTCTGACTGACCTCGTCCAGCGACCGGTACCCTTTCAAGGGGCGCCGGCCCAGGATCTGGGTCCCCAGTCGGGACATCCGGATCGGCTCGCCCGGAACGGGACCTCCCGCCGGATAGTCGACCCGTCCGATGGCCGGGTTCGGCGCCAGGAGGATGGCGCCGAGACTGTTCAGGAGATGTTCGTAGGGCAAGATCTGGTACGGCAAGGGGCCGGTGTAGGCTCCTCCCTCGTTCACGCAGAGCTTCTCCCCGACGGACTCGATCTTCAGGCTGAATGAGACCGCTCCCGATCCCGCGCGGAGCCGCCCCGATCGAGCCGAGAACCGTCCGTCCCCGTCCGGATCGACCGGGGTCTCTCCGGGGTCGAAACGGCCGTCGGCATCGGCGTCCTGCCAGGGTTCCCCGCGGGCATAGGAAGGGTTCAGGGCCGTCCCGAGACGGCCCTGAACCCCCTCGCGAAACGTCCAGTCGTCCGTGCGGTTGTCCAGCGTCCGCATATGGAGGGGAAAGGGATCCCGGTCCAGTCGGATCCGCGCGTAATCCATCCCGCTCTCCGCGGCGAGCCGCGCGCCGGCGACTGCCTCGGGACGGCCTCCCCGGATCGACGTCTCGCCGACGAACGCGACCGCGAGCATCCCGAGGAGTCCCAAAAGACCCGCGACGAGGACCAGCGCGAAGCCGGATCGGGACATCCCGGGGGAACGCGGAAAGGGCACCCGGCAGTCTGGCCGGCCCGGAGGGCCCCGGCGAGGGGCCGGGGCGCAATCCCGGGGGGCGGTCCCGCATTTCCGAAACGGGCCGGAAATCATGCGAACAGGGCCTCTTTTCCGGGGTTATATCTGGACCTTGAAAAAGAGACGCCGTTTCGTTCGCTGGCTTCCGGTCGTGTTCCTGGGTGTCGGCTTGGCGCACGCCACCGTCGGCGGGCGGATCGTCTGGGAGACGGATCTCGCGTCGGCGCGCAAGGCCGCCGAGGCATCCGAAAAGCCCCTCATGATCTGCTTTTTCGGCGAGTTGTGACCGCCCTGCGCCCAGCTGGACGCGGGCGCGTTCAGCGACGACAAGGTGGTCGAGGCCGCGAGGCCCTTCGTCCGGGTCCACGTCAACGGCGACAAGGCCGAGCGCGAGGGGGACGCGGAGGTCCTCGCGGCGATCCGGCGGTACGGGATCGAGGTCTACCCGACCGTCGTCTTCACCGACCACGCGGGAACCGAGGTGGCGCGCTCGACGCGGAACCGGCCGGCGCTCCTCGAGGCGATCGGAGCGGCCCTGAAGGAGTGCGGGCCCGGCGCGAAGGCGGCCGCGGCGGACAAGGCCGAGGTAGGGGGAAAGACGGCCGCTTCCGAACCGGCCGATCCCCGCCTGCGGGAGGCGCTCCGGCGCGACGCCGCCTACCGGACGGATCCCGGGTCGCTCGAGAAGACAGAACGGCTCTTCCTGCGGCACTGCGCCACCTGCCACGGAGCGGCCGGGAACGGCATCGAGCTCGGGATCGCCCCCGTGCAGGGAATGAAGCCGAAGGATTTCACCGACCCGAAGGCGATGGAGGGGATGACGGACGAGCGGATGCTCCGGTCGATCCGGGACGGATACCGCCTGATGCCCGGCTTCGGCTGGACGATGCCGGAAAGCCGCATCAAGGAGCTGGTGGCGTACATCCGGACGCTGGCGCCGAAAGGGCCGGAGGCCCCCCCCGCGTCCTCATCGCCTCCACCGGGTCACTGATTGTCCCGGGTCTGGAGCGCGATCCCCACGAGGTCCCAGGGGACGAGTTTCAGGAACCGGAAACGCGCCATCTGGTCGTCCGTGAGGACCCCCGCGAGGCGCGCCGTCACGATCCGCTCCTGCTCGGCGAGCCAGACCTGGAACGTGCGTTCCCCGGGGAGCTCCGTCGAGAGGAGTTTCCATTCCAGGACTCCCCGCTCGGGGGACGCCCAGGGGACGTTTTCCAGCCGGTAGAGGTCCGCCAGGAGGTCCACGCCGTGGGGCATCCGCTCGCGCGCGAGGTCCACGATCGCCCCGCGCGTGTCGGCGAAAATCCGGTCGAACCCCTCCCGCTGGGCGGGTTCCAGCCCGACCTTTCCGGCCACCTCGTCGGCCGTGGGAGTCTTCCGCTTCAGGATGAACCCGCGCTCGTAGAGGTGCTCGGAGACGAGGCCGTCCACCACTTCCCGGAGCCCCGCGCGCACGGCCGGATCGGCGAGGTCCGGGGTCCCCGGCGCGGCGACCCGCTCCTCGAGCGACTTGACGATTCCCCGGATCTGCGACTCGGAAAGCGAAAGGCGCAGGAGCTCCCCGTAGCTTTCCTGGACCATCCGGTCGATCTGAAGAGCCCAGGTCGCCAGATCCGGCGGCTCCGTCGCGCGCGGCCCCTCGCCGGGCCCGCGCAGGCGGTTCTCCGCGACGAGCGCGCGCAGATCCGCCTCGACCCGGGCCATCCGGCGCGTCTGGACGACGCGGTCCCACGCGAAAAGCCCCGAGACAGAAAGGCCCGCCACCAGGGCGACCAGGGCTCCGCCGCGCATACAAGCGATTCTAGCACGACAGCGATATATCGAGGCGGCCGCCGGGGGCCTCTCGGCGGGCCTGTTCAGGGGACGGTCGTCGCGGGCGTCCGGCCCGCTTCTCCCTCCCATGCGCGACAGCCTTTGCTTCCGCCCGCTCCGCGGACGGGAGGCGCGTGACATCCTGCCACCGGCCTGCGCATGAGGCCCCATCACACGCCCGCCTGCGGCCCCTGTCGGCGGCCGTGCGCGGTTCTTGTATTGCCAGTGCCGAATGCACGCGACGGCGTGCGCCCCGCGGCGGGAGCCTTTTCGGGGGCCTGATGGAGCCGGGCCGGTCAGGATGTGCAAGGCCCGGCTCTATCGGAATGACGAGGCGGCATGGATGCCGCCGAGGAAACGTCCCCCGACAAAGGCGAACCGCCGGTCGGGGCGCTGAAGCCGAGCAACGGCGCCTTCAGATACCGCGGCCCCGGATTTCTGGCGTTGTCGTGCTAGGGGTTTCCCGGGGCGCGGTCAGCTCAACGTGTAGGGGAGGTTCGCGTCGGAGAGCAGGCGCGCGATGACCGCGGCATGCAAGGGGATGGATGCGAGGAAGACGCGGCGCATCGCCGGGGAGGCGCCGGCCGCCGCCGCGACGGAGAGCGAGAGTCCCGCGGCGATCCGGCCGGCGTTTACGGTGGTGGCCCAGACCTCCTGGTAGGACGCGACGAGAAGAGTCGCGTGCAGGACGACCAGAAGACCGGCGGTCCGGCGGTCCGGATCCCGGAGAAGCGCGGCGCCCGCGATCCCCGCCGCGGTTGCCCAGACGGCCGCATACCAGACGGGGAGCGCGTGGAGGAGCGGGCCCCCGGCGCCCGAGAGGTCGTCCCGGACCTGCCGGAAGATCCCGGAGAAGGGCCACGCGAGCGAACCCAGGAACCCCTCGGCCGCAGGGCCCACCCGGTGCGAGAGCCAGAGGCCGTAGAGGAGCGCCGGAACGACCGCCGTCCCCAGCAGGAAGGCCGCGCGCCAGCGCCGCGACAGGACTTCCCCGGCGGCAAGCGCCGCGATGAAGAGGACCGAGCTTTCCCGCGCGAGGCATGATCCGGCGAGAAGGAGCGCGCACGCGGCGAGGCGTCCCCGCGCGTGCATGAGAAGCCCCCCCGCCGCCAGGGCGAGCGACACCGGCTCCGTGAGCCCGTAGCAGAGGCCGATCGCGAGGCCCGGCATCGTCGCCGTCCAGATCCCCGCCGCGAGGCCGCCCGTCCGGAAGAGCAGCCAGGCCGCGGCCGTGACGGCCGCGAGATTCACCGCGAGCATCGCCACGGGCAGGCGCTCCTCGCGGCCCGCGGCCGCGAGCCAGGACAGGGCCGGGTACAGGACGCGCTGGAGCCGCGTGATGAACCGGTCGGTCTTGAACGGGGCGGCGACCTCCGGCGACAGGAGCAGGGGATCCCGGGCGAGCTGGTAGTAGTGGAGCCCGTCGTACCCGTGGCTTCCGGTGTAGAGGACGAGGCCCCTGGGGAGGTCCGCGTGGTCCCCGGAGAACGTCTTCTCCCCGATATGCAGGAAGCAGCTCGGGTTCCAGCCGTATCCGCGCGCGAGGAACGCCAGGATCGCCATCCAGAAGAGCGCGACGCCGGAGACGAAGAGGAGGGTGCGCCGGACGGACGGCATCGAATTGCCGATCGTAGCCGAACCTTCCGAGTCCTTACAATCCGCGCGGTGAAGCGTCCCGTCATCATGCACCTGTCGGCCTCCGCGTCCTACGGCGGCGCGGAGGAGCACGTCCGCGTCCTCCTGCCGGGGCTTGCCGCGCTCGGCTGGCGCGTGGTCCTGGCCGGGCCGCGGGATTCCCGCCTGCGAGAGCGTCTCGCGGGGACCGGCGTCGCCTTTTCCGATTGGGGCCCTTTTCATGCGGCCGATCCGCGCGCCTCCCGGGACCTGCTTCGCCTCCTTCCCGCGGCGGGCGGCGAGAGCGTCCTCCTGCACGGGCACAATCCGCTCGAGGACGCGAGCGTCTTCGCCGCGCGCGTGGTGCGGCCGGACGTCCGGACCATGACGACGATCCACGACCGCGTGGCGATGGACGCGCACGGCCGTCGACGGGGCGACCTGAACGCCCGCTTCTACCGTGTGGTCCTGCGGCTCGGATTCGACCGGGTTCTCGCCGTCTCCGGGGCGACGGCGCGTGATGCCGCCGCCTTCGCCGGGATCCCCCCGCACCGGATCTCGGCGATCGCCAACGGAACCGACTTCTCCCGGATCGACGCCGCGCCGGACCGGGACGCGGCGCGCCGGGCGCTGGGGATCCCGGATGGGGCGTTCGCGTTCGGGATGGCCGCGCGGGTGGAGACACTGGCGCACCGGAAGAAGGGGGTCGACGCGTTCCTCGCGGCGGCCCGCGCCGTCCTCGCGGAACGACCCGCCGCGCGCGCCTGGGTGGTCGGGCTGGGGCCGGCGGCCCTCGCCCAGGCCCGCGCGCGCCTCGCCGGATCCCCGGAGCGCGACCGGATCGCCCTGGAGCCTTTCCGCCCGGACCTTCCCGCGCTCCTGGCAGCCTGGGACGTCGCGGTCCTGCCGTCCCTTTTCGAGGGGCTCCCGCGCGGCGTCGTGGAGGCGATGGCGATGGGGAAGCCCGTCGTCGCGACCGCCGTCGACGGCGTGGTCGAGGCGCTCTCTCCGGGCACGGGGATCCTCGTCCCGCGCGACGACACGACGGCCCTCGCGCGCGCCGTCGGGTCACTCGCCGACGACCCGGCGCGCGCCCGGGAGATGGGACGCGCCGGGCGCCTGCGCGCGCGGGCGCGCTACGGGGCCGGGCGGATGGTCGCCGACGTCGACGCGGCCTACCGGGAGATCGCCGGATGACAGTCCTTCCTCTGCCGCGCCGCGCCGTATTCCGGTGGCTCCTCCTCCTGTGCCTCGCGGTCCGGGCGGCCGCCTGCCTGCAGACGCGTCTTGTCTCGACCGACGGCGTGACATTCATCTATATGGCGCAGGAGATCGCCCGCGGGGCCTGGGGTTCCGCCCTGGCGCAGGACCAGCATCCGCTCTATCCGGCCTGGCTGGCGGTCTTCTACGGCGCCACGGGACATCCGCAGGCCGCCTTCGTGGCCTCCACGCTGTTCGCGTCAGCCCTCCTTTTCCTGTTCCTGTGGCGGGTGACGGAGCGCCTGTTCGACGCCCGGACAGCCGCCTGGACGGGGTTCCTGTTCGCGGTCCACCCGCTGTCCGTCCGGAACGCCGCCGACTTCCTGAGCGAGACGCCGGTGCTGGTCTTCGTGGCGTGGGGGATCCTGGGGCTTGTCCGGTGGATCGAGGCGCCGTCAAGCCGCGGCGAGGCCGTCCTGGGGCTTGTGGCGGGGCTCGGGTATCTCGTGCGCCAGGAGGCGGCGGAGATCCTCCTCGCGGCGGGACTCGTCTTCGGGATCCGGTGGGCGCGCGGCCGGATCCCCGCGGCGCGCGCCTGCCGCGCGGCCCTTCTCGCCTCTGCCGCGTTCCTTTTGGTAGTCGGGCCCTATCTCCTCTACCTGAACGCCGACGAGGGGCGCTGGATGATCAGCCGCAAGAAAGGTTTTCTCGCCCTGTTTCCGTGGCTGGATCCCGCCTACGAGGTCCACCCGGAGGTCCCGGCCCCCGACGGGGCCGGAATGATCCTGGCGGTGCGCGTCTGGATCCACCGGTGGGATTTCTGGTACGGGTTCCAGAAATCGATCCTCGGCGCCCTTCATCCGCTCTGCCTTGTCCTGGCCGCGGCCGGAGGATGGCTCGCCTGGCGACGGCCGCCTCACGCCCCGCCGCGCGGTCCGGCGGGGCTTGTTCTCGGGACATTCCTCGCCCTCCACGCGGCGGTCCTTCTCGCCCTCTACAACGGGGCGGGATACATGGAAAAACGCCATTCCCTGGTGGCCGTCCTGGCCGCGCTCCCCTGGGCAGGTTTCGGGCTGGCGCGCCTGGCCGCCCGATGGGCCCCGGAGAGGAAAGGGAGGGTCTTCCTTGTCGCGGCGCTGGCGGCTGTTTTCCTGTATCCGGCCCTGAAACCCCGGCGCACGGGTTTCGCCGGGCGGGGCGTCTACGCGTCGATCGGGGAGTCGATCGCCGGAAACCCCGGGGTGCGGGGGGTCCTTGCCGCGCCCAAGGGGCGGGCCGGGCAATGGATCGCCTGGTCGGCGATGGCGTCGTCGCGCAGGGGAGAAGGGGAGCGCCCCCTCGACATGGCCCTGTTCGAGCCCGGCGGCGGCCGGCTTCCGCTCACCGCGGCGCTTCTCGCCCGCTGCGGCGCGGTGGTCTGCGACGAACCGACGCGACGCCAGAACGCGGAGGTCCTTTCCGGCTGGTCCGAGATCGACCGCTGGACGATCGACCTGGACGGGGAACCGGCGGAGGTCTGGACCGTTCACGTCCGGGCCCCCCGGGAGGGGATCGCGCGGTGAACCTTCGGGTCGGCATCGACATCCGGATGGCGTCGCACACGGGCGTGGGACGCTACGTCCGGTGCCTCGTGAACGCGCTTGTGAGCCGGACCGCGGCGTCGGCCGACGCGTCCTGGGCCGTCCTCGCCGATCCCGGACAGGAGACCGGCTGGATCCGCGGGCGCGTCGCGGTCTTCCGTCCGGACGCCCCGATCGGGATCTACTCGCTCCGGGAGCAGCTGGTTCTCGGGCGGGTCCTCGACCGGATGTCGTGCGACGTTTTCCACATCCCGCATTACGCCTTTCCCCTGCGCGCGCCGCGCACCCCCGTCGTGACGACGATCCACGACCTCATCTATCTGGAGACCTCGGGGGCCGGCCGGAGCGCCTTCCACGAGGCGGCGGCCCGGTGGATGATCCGGCGCGCGGCGCGCGGATCCGCCCGGGTGATCGCGGTGTCGGAACATGCCGCCGGCCGGATCCGGACGCTCCTGGGTGTCCCCCCGGACCGGATCCGCGTCATTCCCCATGGCCGGGAGCACGTTCCGGCCCCCCGGGAGGGGATCGCGCGCGATCCCGCGACGCTCCTCTACGTGGGAAACCACCTGCCGCACAAGAATCTCCCGTTCCTGATGGATGTCTTCTCGCGCGTTCTCGGGGGTCGTCCGGAGGCCCGGCTCGTCCTGGCGGGCCCAGCGGGGCGCCACACCCCGGCTGTCCGGGCCGCGGCGCGCGCGGCCGGCGTCGCGGAGCGGGTCTCCTGGGCCTCGCCCGCGGACGACGCGGCGCTTTGGGATCTGTACGCCCGCGCGACGCTTCTCGTCTTCCCGAGCCGCTACGAGGGGTTCGGCTTTCCCGTTCTCGAGGCGATGGCGACGGCCCTTCCGGTCGTGGCGTCAACCGCCACGTCGATCCCGGAGGTGGCGGGAGACGCCGCGGTCCTCCTGTCCCCGGATGACCGGGACGGGTGGACGCGGGAGATCCTGGCGCTCCTTTCGGACCCGGCCCGCCGGGAGGACTTGGGCAGGCGGGGGGCGGCTCGCGCCGGAGCCTTTTCCTGGGACGCGGCGGCGCGCGCGACCCTTGCCGTCTACGAGGAAGTGTTGGCGTCAAAACGCCCCTGACGCTAGAACACCTCCGCATGAGCCGGATCGCCCGGGACAAGAGGATCATCGTGGTCATGCCCGCCTACTACGCGGAGAAGACCCTGAAGCGGACCTTCGACGACGTCCCCAAGGACGTGGTGGACGAGATCATCCTGGTGGACGACGCCTCGAAGGACCGGACCGTCGAGATCGCGCGCGAACTGGGCCTGACCGTGTTCGTGCATCCCGCCAACCGCGGCTACGGCGGAAACCAGAAGACCTGCTACACCGAGGCCCTGAAGAAGGGGGCCGACATCGTCGTCATGGTCCACCCGGACCACCAGTACGACCCGACGGCGATCCCCCGGATGGTCCAGCCGCTCCTTGAGGGGCGCTACGACGCGGTGTTCGGCTCGCGCATGCTCGAGGGGCGCCCGCTCGAGGGGGGAATGCCGAAGTGGAAGTACTTCTCGAACATCTTCCTGACGGCGGTCGAGAACGCCGCCTTCTACATGTACCTGACCGAGTACCACTCCGGGTTCCGCGCCTATACCCGGAAGTACCTCGAATCGGTGGCGTTCATGCGCAACTCGGACAACTTCGTCTTCGACACCGAGATCATCGCGCAGGGGATCCTGAAGGGGTTCCGGATCCACGAGATCCCGATCCAGACACGATATTTCCCGGAGGCGTCGCAGATCCGCTTCCTGCCGTCGGTCCGCTACGGCCTTTCCATCCTCCTGGTGATCCTTCGCTACAAGTTCCACGTCTGGGGCTGGCGCCGGTCGGCGCTCTTCGAGTAGACGGCCTTACCCGCGCGTCTTGCGCCGGACCGATGCGCGGCTAGAGTGTTGACGCTGATGGCAAGGTCGAAGGAGAAAACTGCCCCGAAGAAAAAGGCCGAAAAGGCCGTCGTGGCGGACACCGCACCCGCGCCGAAGCCGCCCAAGGCGCCGAAGACGAAGAAGGGATCCGGGCATTCCCTCGTCATCGTCGAGTCTCCCACCAAGGCGCGCACGCTCGACCGTTTTCTCGGGAAGTCCTACAAGGTGATGGCGTCCCTGGGGCACGTGCGCGACCTCCTGAAGTCGCGTCTCGGGGTGGATGTCGAGAACGGTTTCGAGCCAAGCTTCCGCGTCCCGCCGAAGAAGCGCGAGGTGGTGGCGGCCCTGAAGGCCGAGGCGAAGCGTGCGGACGCCGTCTATCTCGCGAGCGACCCGGACCGGGAGGGGGAGGCGATCGCCTGGCATCTGGCGGACGAGCTCAAGATCCCGAAGTCGAAGGCCCGGCGGGTCACGTTCCACGAGATCACCGAACGGGCCGTCAAGGAGGCGTTCGACCACGCCGGCGCCGTCGACATGGACAAGGTGAACGCCTACCAGGCGCGCCGGGTCCTGGACCGGCTCGTGGGGTATACGATCAGCCCGCTTCTCTGGCAGCGGATCGCGCGGGGGCTCTCGGCAGGTCGCGTGCAGTCGGTGGCGGTGCGACTCATCGTCGAGCGCGAGCGGGAGATCGCGGCCTTCAAGTCGGAAACCTACTGGCGCGTCACCGCGAGGTGCCGGCAGGGAGGGCAGCCGTTCGAGATGTTGCTCGTGGAGGCGGGCGGGAAGCCCCTCCGGACCGGGGCGGACCCCGAGGGTGTCACCCTCGACGAGGCGGAGGCGAGACGCCTCGCCGCGGAGCTTCCGGACCGCGCGTGGACGGTCACGAAGCTCGAGACGATCGAGCGGGTTTCCCAGCCGCCCCCGCCGTTCACGACGAGCTTCCTGCAGCAGGCCGCGGCGAACACCCTGGGGTATTCCGCGAAGCGCACGATGGCCGCGGCGCAGCAGCTTTACCAGGGGGTGAGCCTGGGGGCGGAAGGCCCCGTGGGTCTCATCACCTACATGCGGACCGATTCCGTGAGGCTTGCCGACGAGGCGGTCACGGGGTGCCGCGCGCAGATCGGGAAGCAGTTCGGCAAGGCGTACCTTCCGGACCGTCCCCGCGTCTTCAAGGCCCGGAAGGCCGCCCAGGAGGCGCATGAGGCGATCCGTCCGACCGATTTTTCCCGGACGCCCCAATCGATCGAGGACAGGCTTCCGCCGGATCTCTTCCGGCTCTACCGCCTCATCTGGGAGCGGGCGGTCGCGAGCCAGATGAATCCCGCCCGGTACGCCGTGACGCAGGCGCGCGCGACGTCGGGAGGGGAGGCGCTCGCGGCCTCGGGCCGCGTGGTCCTCTTCGACGGGTTCACGCGGGTCCTGAAGCGCTCCGAGGACGGGCCGGTCCTTCCGGCGATGACGCAGGGGCAGAAGCTCGAGGTGTCCGGGGCCGATCCCACGCGGCACGAGACGCAGCCTCCGGCGCGCTACAGCGAGGCGACGCTGGTGAAGACCCTGGAAAAGCTCGGGATCGGACGGCCCAGCACCTACGCCTCGATCCTCTCGACGATCCAGGACCGGGGGTACGTCGTGAAGGCCGAGGGGAGACTCAAGCCGACCGAGATGGGGACGATGGTGACGGATCTTCTCCTCAAGCATTTCCCCGTCGTGATGGACGTCGCCTTCACGAGCCGCATGGAAGAGGAGCTCGACGAAATCGCCGAGTCGAAGATGGACTGGCGGGCGGTCCTGCGCGATTTCTACGGACCCTTCTCGAAGTCGATCGCGGCGGCCGAGAAGACGATGCAGGACGTGAAGGCGGACGTCGAGACCACCGACGAGAAATGCCCGCAATGCGGCCGAGTGCTCATCGTCAAGTGGAGCCGGTTCGGGAAGTTCTACGGGTGCTCGGGGTTCGCCGAGAAGGACGAGGCGAAGCAATGCAAGTACCGGAGGCCCTTCGCGCCGGAGGCGGCCATGCCCACCGGGATCGTCTGCGACGTCTGCGGCAAGGACATGGTGCGCGAGCGGGGCCGTTTCGGGCCCTACCTGCGGTGCCAGGGGTATCCCGACGCGTGCCGGTTCACGATGAAGATCAACAAGCAGGGGCACCCGGTACGGAAGTTCGACGCCATCCCCACGGACCGCGCCTGCGAGAAATGCGGAAAGCCGCTCGTCGTGCGGGTCGCGGCGCGCGGGAAGCGCGGCCCCCGCGCGTTCCTTTCCTGCTCGGGATTTCCCAAGTGCCGGGCGGCCGCGGACCTTCCGGAGGATCTCGCGGGCCTGGGGGGCCAGGCGCTGGGGCGGTGGGAGGCAAATGCCGCCAAAAACAGGGCCGATCTGATAAGATACGCCGCCGCATCGGGGGAGGGCGGGGACGCGGACGGTTCCGCGGCCCCGAAAGATCCCGAACGGGACAAGGACGGGGATGACGAGGCGTGATTCCATGAGGAGGTGGGCGATGGCGGTCGAACAGGGGAGATCGAAGCGGATCCGGACGGTCGCCGTGGTGATGGTGGCGGCCTGCGCCGCGGTTCCCCTGTCGGCCAAGCCGATCCTCCCTGCCCAACCCGAGTACGTGACCGGGGAAAAGGGCGTGGGGCCGGTCGATCTTGCGGCGGTCGCGCGGGACGAACAGGCCCGCCATGAGGCGCTCGCGAAGGTCGAGGAGATCCGGGCGAAGCGGGCGCTGCGCGAGGCGCGGCATGCCTCGGCGGTGAAAGCGCTTGATGCCGGAGACCACGCCGGGGCGATCGCACTCGCGGATCAGATGCTCGCGGCCGATCCGCAGGATGCTCGGGCCGTCTCCCTGAAAGAAAAGGCGGCCTCGGCGCGCGCCAGGCACGATCCGGCCGCGGCGGCCAAGCGCGACCAGGAACGAAAGGCTGCCGAGGAGGCCAAGGCCGCGGAGGCCGCCCGGAAGGCGAAGGAAAAGGCGGACGCCGAAGCCAAGAAGCTCGCCGACAAGAAGGCGGCGGAGGAGAAGGCCGCCGCCGAGAAAAAGGCCGCTGAAGACGACAAGGCCGCGGAGGCCGCCCGGAAGGCGAAGGAAAAGGCGGACGCCGAAGCCAAGAAGCTCGCCGACAAGAAGGCGGCGGAGGAGAAGGCCGCCGCCGAGAAAAAGGCCGCTGAAGACGACAAGGCCGCGGAGGCCGCCCGGAAGGCGAAGGAAAAGGCGGACGCCGAGGCCAAGAAGCTCGCCGACAAGAAGGCGGCGGAGGAAAAGGCCGCTGCGGAGAAGAAGGCCGCCGAGGACGCCAAGGCCGCGGAGGCTGCGCGGAAGGCGAAGGAAAAGGCGGACGCCGAGGCCAAGAAGCTCGCCGACAAGAAGG
>CAYVXZ010000008.1:113397-154803 GCA_964455625.1 uncultured Planctomycetales bacterium
CGGCGGAGGAAGCGAAGGCTGCGGCCGCGGCACTCAAGGCGAAGGTTGATGGAGTCGTTTCCGCCGGGGAAGCGGCCCTGGAGGCGGGGCAGCTCGACGCGGCGGAGGCGAGATTCAAGGAGGCGCTCGCGCTGGATGCGGGGAGCCGCGCCGCGAAGGGGGGGCTCGAGGACGTGGCAGAGGCACGCGAAGACGCTGCCGAGGCTGCCCGGAAGGCGCAGGAAAAGGCCGCTGCCGAGGCGAAGCGGGCCGCCGAGAAGAAGGCCGCCGAGGAGGCGCGAGCCGCCGAAGAGGCCCGCAAGGCGCAGGAGAAGGCCGCTGCGGAAGCGAAAAAGGCCGCCCTGGATGCGGAGCTTTCCTCGATCGACCAGCTTGCCGGCGCCGGCGAGTGGGCCCAGGTCAAGGCGCGGGCGGAAGGGATGCTGAAGGAGTCGCTCACCCGCGACCAGAAGGGGCGCGCCAGGGATCTTCTCGCGAAGGCGGAAAAGGCCCTGAACGAGGCCGAGAAGAAGGCCCCGAAGTAGCGTGACCTTTCTTGCGGCCGCGGTCTCGTGCGCGGCGGCTTTCGCGTTTTCCGGGCCGGCTTCCTTGAGCCCGCTCGGGCGCGTTTCCTGTGTCACCGCCGCGATCCTGTTCATGGCGGCGTCCGGTCTCGGGATCGGGTATGCCTTCTGGGTGGGGGCGCTCTTCCTGGGGATCCTCCAGGGAATGGGGCTCGAGGAGATCGTCAACTACCTGTCCGAGGGGACCCAACGGGACGGAAGCCTCTGGGCCGCCACAACCCTCGTGGCGGGGGCGGTCCTTGCGGCCTCCCTCGCCGGCCGCGGCGTCCCCGGAAGGCTGGCGGCCTGGATTGCCCGACGATTCGGGACGGAAGGGTTTCCCGCGATCCTCGCCGAGATGGCGGCCGGCTTCCTGCCGCGTCCCGGCGGCCAGTGGCATTTCGCCGGGGAAGGGCTGCATGGCCGGATTCCTCCCGGCGCGGGCCCCTGGATCGAGCCGGCGGCGCGGCTTCTCTGGCCCTGGACGCCTCTCTTTCTCGTGGCCTGCGTCCTCTTCCGCCTGCCGCCGGGTCCCGCCTGGCTCCTTTTCCTCTCGCTTCTGGTGATCACGATCGTGGCCGCGGCCTGGACATGCCCCGGACCGGAAAGCGGGTCGCGACCTCCGGACGCCGGGGAGAACGGGTCTCCTGAAGGGATCGTCTGGGCGTTCCTGCCGCTGGCGGCCCTTCCCTGGGGGATCCGGGGCCTGGCCCTCGCCGCCGTCACGGGGGCGCTGGTCAGCGTCTTCCGGCTCGGGGGAACCCTTCGCGCACGCGCGCGTTTCGCGTGGAACGCCGTGACGATCGACCTGGTCGTGCTCGTGGCGGGGGTCGTCGCCTACGGGGCGATGCTGGAAGGCGGTCGGGCGGGCGAGGCGCTCCTGCCGTTCCTCGAGGATCGGGGGCTTCTGGGGCTTTCCGGGATCCTTGCGGCCTTCGCGACGGCCGCTGTCTTCGCCGCCTGCGGGGGGGCCATCACCGGGCTCGCGCTCATGGCACCCGTCGTCCAGGCGCTTTCCGTCCGGCTCGCCTTCACGCCGCCGTGGCTGGCGGCGATCGCGGGGGGAGCCCTGTGCGGCGAGCTCCTGCGCGTCGCCCTCTGGAGCGATCCGGCCGCGCGCGGCGGATGGCTCCGGACGGCGGGGGTCCTGGCGCTCATCGCCGGGGCAAGCCTGTTCCCCGGCCTCCTGCACGTCCGCTAGGGCACTCTTGGAATTACTGCGCAATTTCGTGGAAACGATGTTCCTGCAGGAACCGCGCGCTCGCTTTGCCTTTTCGGCGGTCGCATTTGACGGGGGACGCTCCCTCGCGGCGTCCCTGCCGCTCGGTCGCTCCGATGTCGCCGGGCCTTGCACCTCCTGACCGGCCCGGCTCCATCAGGCCCCCGCAAACGCTCCCGCCTCCGGGCCGCTCGCTTTGCGGGGGGCGGCCGGCGACAGGAGCCGTAGACGGGCGGGTGAGAGGGGCCTCTCCGGCCGGCCGAGGTGCGGTCTTGCGTGCCGGGAAAGGACTGCCGCCGGATCCACCGAAGGCGCGGCCGGAGCGGAGCGAACCGCGCCGTGGGAGGGTGTGCCACGCGGTGAGCGTCCCCTCGAATCCCCGCCCGTCGAGAGGCTCCCGACGGCCGCCCCCGACCCCGCCCGCCCAACCGTCTGTACACGAATAGTAAAAATGCGCTAGATCTCGGCCAGGAGCGCCTCGACGTCGCGCAGGACGTCCTCGACGGAAATCCCGTCGAGGCAATACCGCCGGGGACAATCAAGGTCCCGGCAGGGGCTGCAGGGAAGCGCGCGATAGACCGCGCGGTGCGGGAAGGCGCCCGGGCCGTACTGGGCGGGGTCCTTGGGGCCGAAGATCGCGACGACAGGACGTCCCAGCGCGTGGGCGAGGTTCACCGGCCCAGAATCGGATCCGATCACGAGGCGCGCGCGCGACAGGAAGGCGAGCGTCTCGGCGAGCGGGAAGACCGGCGTCACGGGGAAGGGCCTCCCGGCCGCCGCGACCGTCTCGTCGATCACGGGGTCCTCGCCGGGCCCCCGGAAAAGCGCGACCGGCCGGCCGGCGTCCGCGAGCGACCGGGCCAGGATTCCGAACCGGTCCGCCGGCCACCGCTTGTACGCCCCCTTGGCGCTCGCGCCGGGATGGATCGCGAGAAAGGGAGCTGTCCCGAATTCCCGGTCGATCCAGGCTCGGACGTTTCCGGCCGCCGCGGGATCGGGCGCCAGCCGGAAACGAGGCCGGTCGGGTTTGATCCCCAGGGGGGCGAGAAGCGCCAGCGCCTGGGCGGTCCGGTGCCGGGTCCCGGCCGGCATCGCCACGCGGTGCGTGAGCCAGACGGCATTCCCCTCCCGCGAGACGTCCGCCGTGAAGCCGATCCGGACGGGCGCCCGGCTCGACCAGGCGACAAGGCCGCTCCGGAAATTCCCGTGCAGGTCGATCGCGGCGTCGAACGGCTGTTCCTTCAGGTTCCGGAAGAAGGACGCGAGCCGGGCCGCAAGTCCGCTTCCGTCCCGCGCGCCGCGGGGGAAAGGGAGGAAGGCGTCGACGTCGGGGGAAGCCGCGAGAAGCGGAAGCATCCGCTCGTCGGCCACCCAGGTGATCCGCGCCGCCGGAAACCGGTCCCGCAGGGCCGCGGCGGCGGGAAGGCAGTTGGCGATATCGCCGATCGCCGAGAGGCGCACGAGCAGGAGGCGGGGATTCGCCGGGAGGTCGATGTGCACCGGGCCCTCCGGGAACGGGTCAGGATTTGAACTTCTTGGCGTCCTCGAGGAACTGCGCGATCCCCTTGTCGGTCAGGGGGTGGGAAAGCATCGGGTCCACGAGCTTCGGCGGGATCGTGACCGCGTGCGCCCCAGCCGCGGCGGCTCCGGTGACATGCTCGACCGAGCGGATGCTCGCGACGACGATCTGCGTGGCATATTTCGCCTCGCGGTAGGCGGAGGCGATCTGCCGGACCACCTCGATCCCGTTCACGCCGGAGTCATCGAGCCGACCCACGAAAGGGCAGATGAAGCGCGCGCCCGCCTGCGCGGCGAGGATCGCCTGCGCGACACTGAAGATCAGGGTCACGGTCGTGGGGATCCCGTCATCGGCGAGGCGCTTGACCGCGACGAGCCCTTCCTTGCAGACCGGGATCTTGACGGAGATGTTCTTTCCCCAGGTCCGGTAGACCTTTCCTTCCTTCAGGATCCCGTCGGCCTCCAGGCTCAACGTCTCGACGTGCACGGGGCCGGCGATGAGGCCCGAGATCTCCCGGATCGCCTGCTCGTGGGAGCGTCCGCTCCTGGCGATAAGGGAGGGATTCGTGGTGACCCCCTCGGCAAGATTCAGCGCTTTCGCGCGCCGGATCTCCTCGAGGTCGACGCTGTCGAGAAAGAACTGCACTACCTGCGCCCTCCCTTGAGGGAAGACCCGGCGCCGTTCACGGTCTGGTGGATCACGGTGAGTTGGGACAAAAGCGCGCCCAGTTCGCCGATCGGATACTGGGTCACCGCGTCGCACATCGCCTTCGCGGGATTCGGGTGGCATTCGAGGAAAAGCGCGTCGGCCCCCGACGCGATCCCGGCGCGCGCGAGCGTCGCGATGAACTGCCGCTCCCCGCCCCGGGGGTCGCTGGAGGAAATCCCGTAATAGCGCACGCTGTGCCCGGCGTCGAACACGGCGGGGCACCCGAGCCCCTGCATGATCGGGATCGCGCGCATGTCGGAGACGAGCCGGTTGTAGCCGAACGCGGTCCCCCGCTCGGTCAGCAGGATCTGGTCGTTCCCGGCCGAGCGGATCTTCCCGACGGCGCTCGACATCGCTTCGGGGGACATCCACTGTCCCTTCTTGACGTTGACGGGCTTCCCCGCCTTCGCCGCCGCGAGGAGCAGGCTCGTCTGCTGGCAGAGGAAGGCGGGGATCTGGAGGACGTCGAGGACCTCGGCCGCCTCGGGGATATCCTCCTCGCGGTGTATGTCGGAGATGACCGGAAGGCCGAACGCCTTCTTGACCTTCCGGAGGATCGCCAGCCCCTTCTTGCGTCCCGGGCCGCGGTACCCCTCGGCGGTCGAGCGGTTGTCCTTCTCGAAGGAGGACTTGTAGATGAGGGGGACCCTTGCCGCCGCGGCGACCCCGGCGATCCTTTCGGCCGCCTCGAGGGCGGTCTTCTCGTTCTCGATGACGCAGGGTCCGGCGAAGAGGGCCATGGGCTGGCCTTCCCCGATCCGGATCTTCCCGATGGAAACGACGCGCGATGCGCCCATGAGACGAAGCATGATACGCCCCTCTGCCCGGCGCGTCGAGAACGGGCTTCCGGGGTCAGCCCGCCAGGACGGACGCGTAGACCGCCTCGTAGGCCGCGAGCCCCTTTTCCAGGGAGAAGACCGCGGCGGCGCGCTGGCGACCGGCTTTCCCCATCCGGACGGCGGCATCGGGGTCGCGTACGAGGGCGAGACAGCGCGCGGCAAGCCGCTCGACGTCACCGACCGGTTCCAGGAATCCGGTCTTTCCCGGATCGACCACCTCGCGGATGCCGCCGGCGTCGGTGGCGACGACCGGAAGCCCCGCCGCCATCGCCTCGAGGGCCACGAGGCCGAAGCTCTCCGAGGCGCTCGTGAGGAGCACCATGTCCGAGCAGGAAAGGATCTCCTCGATCGAGTCCTGGCGTCCCAGGAACCGGACATGCTTGGCGATCTTTGCGGACTTGACGAGGCCCTTCACCTCCGGAAGGTCGGGCCCGTCCCCGGCCAGGACGAGCCGCACCGGGCGTCCTCCGGCCCCCTCCATGACCTTCCGGAAGACATGGACCACGTCGGGGGTGCGCTTCAGGGGGCGGAAGTTCGAGATGTGGACGATCGTGAAGGGGCCGGAGGGGTTCCCCGGGCAGGGGGGGAAGCGCGCCGGGTCGATGAAATTGTGGACGACGCGGATCTCCTTCTCGGTCGCGAATGCCTGGCGGGTCTGCGCGGCGAGATCCGCCGAAACCGCCGTCACGGCATCCGAGGCCTCGATCGCATAGCGCACCAGGGGCGCGTAGGCGGGGTCGGTCCCGACGAGCGTGATGTCGGTTCCGTGCAGGGTCGTCACCACCTTCACGGGCAGGGGCTTGGCTGTCTCGCGCGCCAGGATGCAGGCGATCGAATGGGGGATCGCGTAGTGGGCATGCAGGATGTCGATCCCCTCGCTTTTCGCGATCGCCGTCATGTGCGCCGCGAGGTCCAGCGTGTAGTAGGTCTGCGGAAAAGCGGGGGTCCGGAAATCCTCCACCTCGTGGAAGTGGAGATTCTCGATGTAGCGGGTCAGGCGGAAGGGGGGGGCGGAGCTGAAGAGGTGCACCGTGTGCCCGCGATTCGCGAGCGAGACGGCGAGCTCGGAAGCGACGACCCCGCTTCCGCCGTAGGTGGGAAAGCAGGCGACCCCGATCCGCATCAGAGGACCGGCCGCAGGACGGAAAAGAGGAGGCCCGCTTCCTTCACGGCGAGCGGGGTCCTTGCCCAGAACGGCTCGCCGTAGCGCGCGCCGATCAGGCTCCCGAAATACCGGAAGCGCGCCTCGATCCGGCCCGCGAACTCGGGGTGGTTCAGGACCGTCTGGTTCCCCGTGGCGGCCGGGGCGAACTGGGACGGATAGGCCCGGATCGCCTCGAGCTTCCGCTCCCAGACGTCGGAGATGTCCACCACGAAGGTCGGCGGGAAATCCCAGGAGAGCATGTAGTGGGCCAGGAACGACGGCCGGTGGGGATTCCCCCCCATCTGGAGGTTCGCGAGCCCCGCCAGGAACGCGGCCTCCCGCGCGATGAGTCCGGCGCGCGTGTGGTCCGGGTGCCGGTCCTCCGGGTAGGGCGCGAGGACGAGCTTCGGCCTGTGGCGGCGGATCACCTCGGCGACGCCGAGCCGGGCCTCCGGGGTGTTCTCGAGGAGCGCGTCCGGAAGCCCAAGGTTTTCCCGCACGGTGACGCCCAGGATCTTGCTGGCGGCGGCGGTTTCCAGCGCTCGCGTCTGGACGTCGCCGCGGCTTCCGGATTCACCGGCGGTGAGGTCGAGGATCCCTACCGCGTGTCCCGATCCGGCGAGCCGCAGGATCGTGCCCGCGACCGCGACCTCGGCGTCATCGGGGTGCGGCGCGATCACGAGACAGTCCAGTCCCGCGGAAAGTGTTCCCATGGCTGCGCTTCAGGACGCGGCGGGGGCGGAACCCTCGACGGTCTGCGGCCGGGCGCCCTGGGGGGCGAACGACCCGAACTCGCGGACGCTCGGGAGGTCCTCGACGGCGTTGAGTCCGAACGCCTCGAGGAAGGTCTTCGTCGTCGCATAGAGGAGGGGATGGCCCAGCGCCTCGGACTTCCCGCTCACGCGGATGAGATCCCGCTCGAGGAGCGTCTGCAGGATCGGTCCGGCCTGGACGCCGCGAACGGCCTCGATCTCCGCGCGGGAGATCGGCTGGCGGTAGGCGATGACGGCCAGGGTCTCGAGGGCCGCCGCGGAAAGCCGTCCCTGGCGTTCCCGGGCCAGTTTCGCGATCCAGGGGGCGTATTCGGGACGCGTCGTCAGGCGCCACCCGCCGGCCACCTCCTGGAGGATGTAGGGGCGGTTCGCGGCGTCGATCTGGCGACCGATCTCCTCCATCGCCTCCTTCACGGCCTTGGCGCTCTCGGCCCCGGACGCCTCGCGGATCCTCTCGACCGGAAGCGGGTCGGGGGCGGCGAAAAGGAGCGCCTCGACGATCTGGGCGAGTGTCGGATCCGGCATCGGGGGCATCATAACGCGCCGTGATCCCGCGCGAAACCGGCGCAGGTCCCTTGTCCGGCGGCGCTCACGCGCCTACAGTGGACGGATGCCCCGCTCCGACGGCCGCGCCGACGGCGACATCCGCCCGATCACGTTCACCCGGCGCTTCACGAGCGTCCCGGCCGGGTCGTGTCTCGTCTCGGCGGGGAAGACCGTCGTCCTCTGCACCGCCTCGGTGGTGCCGGGAGTCCCGGAATGGCTCCGCGGGCGCGGCCAGGGGTGGATGACCTCCGAGTACGGGATGCTCCCCGGATCGACCCCGGACCGGAAGCCCCGGGACGCCACGCGCGGAAAGGTCGACGGACGCACGCAGGAGATCCAGCGCCTCGTGGGACGCTCGCTTCGCGCGGCGGTGGACCTCAAGAACCTCGGGGAGAACACGGTCTGGCTCGACTGCGACGTCCTGCAGGCGGACGGCGGCACGCGCACTGCCGCCGTGAACGGCGCCTACGTGGCGCTCCATGACGCCGCGAAATGGATGGAGTCGAAAGGGATGCTCTTCGCCTGGCCGATCGTCGCGCCGGTCGCGGCGATCTCCGTCGGGATCGTCGGCGGGCGCGCGATGGCCGATCTTGCCTACGACGAGGACTCGAAGGCGGAGGTGGACATGAACGTCGTCATGACGGGGGCGGACCGGTTCATCGAGATCCAGGGGACCGGGGAGCGGCGGGCCTTCAATCCCGAGGAGCTCTCCGCGATGATCACCTTGGCGCGCGCCGGGATCGCGCGCGTGCGGGCGCTCCAGGACGCGGCCGTCGCCGGATGACCGGACGCGTCCCTTTCGTTCCCCCGATCGTCCTGGGGACCACGAACGCGAAAAAAATCGTCGAGATCCGGCAGGTCCTGTCGGCCGCCGGAGTCGCGGTCGGGCCCTGGCCGGCGGACATTCCGGCGCCGGATGTCGTGGAGGACGGCGCCACCTTCGCCGCGAACGCCGCGAAGAAGGCGGCCGCCTTCGCCGCCGCGCTCGGGGGGGCGCGCTGGGTCCTGTCCGACGACTCGGGGCTCGAGGTGGACGCCCTGGGCGGGCGCCCCGGCGTGTTTTCCCATCGTTACGCGGGGGAGCCGCCGGACGACGCGCGCAACAACGCGAAACTCCTCGCGGAGCTTTCCGGCCTTCCGCCGGGCCGCCGGACGGCGCGCTTCCGCTGCGCGCTGGCCCTTGCCCGCGGGAAGGGGGACGTCCTGGTGGTGGAGGGGTCCTGCGAGGGGGTGATCGCCGGCGCGCCCCGGGGAGACCGCGATTTCGGGTACGACCCGGTCTTCTTCCATCCGCCTTCCGGAAAGACGTTCGCCGAGATGTCGCCGGAGGAGAAGCACCGCGTCAGCCACCGGGGAGCGGCGCTGGCGGCGCTGGCGGCCCGCCTGTCGGAAATCAGGCGGGCCTGACGATCCCCGGGGACCGATCGGACCGGATGCGGCCGGGCCATCAGGCGTCCGGGATCAGGGTTTCCCGCTTCCGGCGGCGGGATAGTCGTGGACGCCGCGGCCGGTCTTCTTGCCGAGCCGTCCTTCGGCGACGAGCTTCTCGAGGAGCGGGGACGGGCGGTACATCTCGCCGAGCGTCCGGTGCAGGTGCTTGAGGACGTTCAGGCGCACGTCGAGCCCCACGAGGTCCACCATCTCGAACGGCCCCATCGGATGGTTCAGGCCCAGCTTCACCGCCTTGTCGATGTCGGCCGCCGTCGCGACGCCCGCTTCCAGCATCCGGAACGCCTCGTTCCCGATCAGGGCGTTGATGCGGCTCGTGGCGAAGCCGGGGGAGTCCTTGACGCGCACGGTCTCCTTTCCCATCTTGCGGGAGACCGCCTCGGCGGCGGCGACCGTCTCCGCGCTTGTCGTGTCCGCGAGGACCAGTTCCACGAGCTTCATGAGATGCACGGGGTTGAAGAAATGCATCCCGATGAACCGGTCCGGGCGCTTCGTGGCGCGCGCCATCTCCGTGACCGAGAGTCCCGATGTATTGGAGGCGAGGATCGTCTTCGGCGGGCAGGCGGCGTCGAGCGTCCCGAAGATCTCGCGCTTGAGCTTCATCTCCTCGGGGACCGCCTCGATCACGAGGTCCGCTTCCGCCCCGGCGGCGGCCATGTCGGAGACCGGACGGATCCGCTCCTTCGCGGCCGCGGCATCCGCCGCCGCGACCTTCCCTTTCTCCACGCCCTTGTCGATCGTGGCGCGGATCGACGCGACCCCCTTCTCGAGGGCCCCCGGGAAGGCGTCGAAAAAGAGCGTCGTGAACCCCCCCTGGGCCGAGACCTGGGCGATCCCCCGGCCCATGGTGCCCGCGCCGAGGACGAGGATGGTGCGGATCTCCACTTCCATGTCCGGAGATTCTAGCGGCTCCGGACGGTTTCCCAAGCGGTCTCGGCCGCGAGGAGCCGTCGGCGGATGTAGGCGAACTCTTCCCGTGCGGCCGCCCGGATGATTCCGGGAAGGACGGCGTCCGCGAGCCGGCGCCGGGGAGCCGGGTCGGCCTCCGTCGCGCCCAAGGCGCGGGCAGCCTTGGCGAGCGTCTCGCCGGGCGCATCCGTGGCCCTGGCCGCATAGAGCCGGAGGGCGTCCGTCGCGCGGCTCCGCACCAGGAAATGGGGATCGTCGGCGAGGCGTCGCGCGATCTCCGGGAACGATTCCCAGTCCGTGAGGCGCGCGAGCGCCGTCACGCTCCAGAGCCGCGCGCGCGCATCGGGGTCCGAGAGCCCCGGCCGGAGCGCCGGCGCGTCGCCGGGTTCCGCCAGGAGGGCCGCCGCGTGGAATGCCTCGGCGCGCGTCCGGCCGTTCCCGTCGGCGAGCCGCTCCCGCCAGGCGCCGGGGTCCGGCCCCGCCGACGGGAGCAGGGGCCAGGCGATCCCCGCGCCCGCGAGGGCCGCCAGGAGCGCCAGGGCCGCCGCAGGGGCCGGAAACCGCCGGGGGAGGAACCGGTCCGCTCCCCAGGCGATCGCGGCGGCCGCGAGCGCCAGCGGCATCGCGAGCCACAGGAAGGTCCCTCCTTCCGCCATCAGGCGCAGGGAGACACGCTCCGGATGCGTCGCGGCGCCGGTCAGGAGCCCCGCGTAGGGGGTGTACCGGTAGTAGAGCGCGTTCAGCCGTTCCCCGACCGCGTTTTCGAGAAGCCACCGGTCCCGGAAGGCGTGATGGAGATACTCGCGGGCGATTTCCGTCCGGACGGCGTCGCGCGGATCCGGCGTTTCAGGAGGATCCGATGCCAGGAGAGGGAGGAGGACCGCGGCGAGGGACGCGGCGAACAGGACCCGCCGCCGGGTCCGGCCGGGCCCGGCCTTTCCGGGGTCCGTCATTCCCGGACGGGCGAGCCACCAGGCGACCCACGGGACGAGCGCGACCGCCCCGAGCCCGGGCGCGTCCATCATGGAGCGCGCGAGTCCGACACCGTTGCCCGAAGGGCCCGTCACGAGCGCCGTCACGAGGAAGACCGAGCTCCAGGCCAAAGTCCCCCCGAGGATCTCGGCGAGCGGGCGCAGGAGCCCTCCCAGGCAGAAGAGGACCCAGAGGACCACGCCGACCGCCAGGCCCGCCGTCCCGGCGAGGAATCCCGCCGAGATCCAGGGGAGGGAGGCGGGGACGTCCGCGAGCGGTTCGGCGGCAGGAAAGAAATCCCACGCGAGGTGTCCCGCACGGATCGCGTCGATGTCTGTGACGACAAGACCGCGCCCCAGGACGAGGAACGCGGCGGCAGCGGCGGCGACGCAGGCCAGGAAGATCCTTCCGGCCCGCAGCGGCGGCCGGTCGCGCTCCGGGACCCGCGCGCCCGCGAGCCGTTCGGCGATCTCCGCGCGGAAGGCGCCGGTTTCGGAGGCGAGCACCCCGCGCCCCGCGCGGAAACCCGAGACGGATCCCGAGATCCGGATCCCGCCGGCGCCGGCTTCCACGCGCACCGTGCGGCGCAGGGAATCGGGGATCGGGGAGAAGCGGGAGCCCCGGTCGGCCGTGAAGGAATTCCCGCTTCCGGATACGCGGTAGCGCGAGGCGAGGAATCCCGCGCGCAGGCGCGCCGCGGCCGCGGCGGGGTCCGCTTGTGGCGGGAGCGTCTCCTCGAACAGCGCCTTCACGGGCGGATTGTAGGCGGCGGCCGTGCCGCCGTACCATGAGCGCGTGCGCGGCCGCGAGACGGGGATCCTGCTCGCCTGGATCGGGCTCTGCCTGTTCCTCCTTTTCACCCCTTGGGGGCGCTCGATCCGCGAGCTCTTGAGCCGCTGGATCGCTTCCTAGGGAGAAAGGACGTGAAAGACGAGGATGAAGGCGTAGACCGCCAGGAGGACCACCAGGACGTAGTCCTCCACGTCCGCCTCCCCGTCGAAGAAGAGGTTCACGTACTCCCGCACGGCGGTGACGGGCCGGCGGATGAAGCGGGGAAACCTCATGTCAGGAGGTCGAGCAGGATCGCCTTCTGGACCCAGAGGCGGTTTTCGGCCTGGTCGTAGATCACCGAGGCCGCGGAATCGATCACGTCGTCGGACACGACGACGTTCCGGCGCACGGGGAGGCAGTGCATGAAGATCCCCTTCGCGGTCCGGCGCATGATGTCGGGCGTGATCTGCCAGCTCCGGTACTTCTCCTTCGCCGCCTGTCCCTCGGCCTGGCGGCCGTAGAAGGCGAGGCTCCCCCAGGCCTTGGCGTAGACCGCCCGGGCCCCCTCGGTCCCCTCGGCCTGGTCGTGGACGGTCCGGAACGACCCGCCGCTCTCGCGGGCGTTCTTCGCGATGGCGTCGGTGACCTCCGGGGCGAGGTCGAAGCCGGGCGGGCAGGCCAGGGTCAGCTCGACCCCGAAGCGCGAGGCCGCGAGCGCGAACGAGTTCGGCACCGCCATCGGAAGCGCCTTGGGATGGTAGGCCCAGGAGAGCGTGACCTTCTTCCCCTTCAGGGGGCCGAGCTTCTCCTGGAGCGTCAGGACGTCCGCCATCGACTGGCAGGGGTGGTACATCGCCGACTCGAGGTTGATGACCGGGACGTCCGAATGCCGCGTGAACGCCTGGATGACGGGGTCGAGGCGGTCCTCGTTCCAGTCCTTCCCGTCCGGGAAGGACCGCACCCCGATGGCGTTGAAGTAGCGGGAAAGGACCTTCGTGGCGTCCTTCACGTGCTCGACGCCGGCCTGGTCCATGACGACGCCGTCGGCCCACTCCATCGGCCAGGTGTCCTTCCCGGCCTCGAGGGGAACGGCCAGCCCGCCCAGCGAGTAGACCGCCACCTGCATCGAGGTGCGGGTCCGGAGCGACGGGTTGAAGAAGATGAGCGCCACCGATTTCCCCTTCAGGGCCTGCGGATGGTCGCCCGACTTCTTGAGCGCGCGCGCCCGGTCCAGGATGCGTTCGAGCGTCTCGACGGGCTGGTCCTGCGTGTTGATGAAATGGCGCGGCATGGGCCTCCCTTCCTTAGGAGCAGGCTTTCTTGAGCTTGTCGACGAACAGGGCGGCCTCGTCCGCCGACAGCGTCAGCGGCGGGAGGATCCGGAGGACATTCGGGTCGTAGGAGCTTCCGGTCAGGACGCCGTCGGCCTGGAGCCTTTTCTGGATCTCCGCCGCGGGGGATTTCAGCTTCACGCCGAGGATAAGCCCCAACCCGCGGAGCTCCTCGACGGCAGGGATCCCCTCGCACGCCTTCCGGATCTGGGCCTGGCGGGCGGCGGCGTTCTCGGGGAGCTTTTCCTTCCGCAGGACGGAGAGGGTCGCCGTCATCGCGGCGCACGCCAGGGGCCCTCCGCCGAAGGTCGATCCGTGCTCGCCGGTCTTGATGGTCTTCGCGATCTCGTCCCGCACCAGGACCGCGCCGATCGGAACCCCCGAGGCGATCCCCTTCGCCATCGTGATGAGATCCGGGACCACCTCCCAGTGGTCCATCGCGAACGGCTTTCCCGTGCGGCCGACGGCGGTCTGCACCTCGTCGGCGATCAGCAGGGCCCCCTTGTCGGAACAGGCCTTGCGGAGCTCCCTGTAGTAGTCGGCCGTCGCGACCCGGACCCCCGACATGCTCTGGACCGGCTCCAGGATCACCGCCGCCGTCCGGCTGTCGAGGAACGATTTCGCCGACGTGATCTTCCCGAACTCCGCGAACTGGTGCTCCGGCACCAGCGGCGAGAAGAGGGTCCGGTATCCGGGGAGCGCCGTCGCGGAAAGCGATCCGATCGTGCGCCCGTGGAACGACCCTTCCATTGAGAGGATCTTGGGGCGGCCCGTGAGGCGCCGCGCGATCTTCATCGCGGTCTCGTTCGCCTCGGTTCCGGAGTTGCACAGGAACACCTTCCAGCCGGAGCCGCCCGGCGCGAATTTTACCAGCGCCTCGCACGCCGCCGCGCGCGCCGAGTTGTAGACGGAGTTCGAGTAGAAGATGAGCTTCCGGGCCTGCGCCTCGATCGCGGCGACGACCTCCGGGTGGCAGTGCCCCGTGGAGGCGACGGCGTGCCCGCCGTAGAGGTCGAGGAACTTCCGTCCGGCCGCGTCATAGACCCAGCATCCCTCGCCCCGCTCGATGGCGAAGGGCATCTTCTGGAACGTCCCCAGCTGGTACTGGGTCTCGAGTGCGGAGATCTCGTCGAATTTCATCGCGTGATTTTAGCGCGCGACGCGTTTCGGCGCGCGCGAATATCGGGTCACGGCGTCGTGCCGGGCCAGGTGAGTCCGGTCGACTCGTCCCAGCCGTGCATGAGGTTCAGGTTCTGGACCGCCTGGCCCGCCTCTCCCTTCACCAGGTTGTCGAGGGCGCAGATGGCGACGCACTTTTCCCCGGAGACCGTCCAGCCGAGGTCGGCAAAGTTGGTGCGCGCCACGACGCGCGCCTCTGGCGAGGCGCCTTCTTCGAGGAGCCGGACGAAGCGCCGCCCCGCGTACGCCTCGCGGTAGGCGGCCTCCACGCGTTTCGCGTCGGCTCCTGCCGGAAGCCGCGCGTGCGCCGTCGCATAGATCCCGCGCACCATCGGCGCCGAGTGCGGCACGAAGGAGAGATCGATCTTTCCGGAAGAGACCCGACTGATCGCCTGGAGGACCTCCGGCATGTGGCGGTGGGCGAGCATGTTGTAGGCGCGGAAGTTGTCGCTCCGGAACGGGTGGTGCCCGCGCGGCGCGGGGGCGGCCCCCAGGCCCGTGGACCCCGTCGCGGCGTCCACCACGACCCAGCCGGAGAGGATCCCGGCCCGCGCCAGCGGCATGAGCGCCAAGAGCGTCGCCGTCGCGAAACACCCGGGGTTCGCGATGAATCGGGCCTTCGCGATCTCCTCCCGGAAGAACTCCGGAAGCCCGTAGACGAATCCCTTCGCCAGGTCCGGCGCGACATGCTTTCCGTAGTATTTCTCATGGAGCGCGGGGTCCTTGAGGCGGAAATCGCCCGACAGGTCGATCACGCGCAGTTTCCCGTTTGCCGCGATCGCCTCCGCGCAGGCCGCCGCCGCCACGCCGCCGTGGGGAAGGGCCGAGATCAGGACGTCGGTCTCCTTCGCGATCTTCGCGGGCTCGTAGCCGCAGAACGCCAGATCCGTCGAGCCCCGCAGGTTCGGGAGCTCCTCCCAGACGGGTTTTCCGGTGAGACGCCGCGACGAGGCATGCGTCACCTCCACCTGGGGATGGAAGAGGAGAATCCGGAGGAGCTCCGATCCCCCGAATCCGTTCGCTCCCAGGATCCCCACGCGGACGCGCGCCATGGGCGAAAGTGTAGAATCCCCGCGCGGCCCCCGCAACGCGCGTGAAAAAATGAAAATCATCCGGGTCATCACACGACTGAACGCGGGCGGTCCTACCTGGCAGGCGGAATTCCTGGCCGCCGCGCTGACAGCACGGGGGCATGAGACGCTCCTCGTCCACGGCCGACTGGGGGACGGGGAGGCGCCGGCGCCCGCGGCGTGGAAGATCGCCCCGCGGCGGCTGGAGCTCCCGGCGCTGGCGCGCCGCGTGGACCCGTTCCGCGACCTTGCCGCGCTCTGGGCGCTCTGGCGCCTCTTCCGACGCGAGCGTCCCGACGTCGTCCACACGCACCATGCGAAGGCGGGGGCCCTGGGGCGCCTCGCCGCGCGCCTCGCGGGCGTCCCGGTGGTCGTCCACACCTTCCACGGGAACGTCCTTTCAGGTTACTTCCCCGACGGGGTTTCCCGGGTCGTCGCGCGGATCGAGCGCTTTTTGGGACGGATCTCCACGGTCCTGGTCGCCGTGAGTCCCTCCCAGAAGCGGGATCTCGCGGAATGCTTCCGCGTCGCGCCGGTGGACAGGATCGCGGTCGTCCCGCTCGGGACGGACCTGGCGCCTTTCCTGGAGGCCCGCGCCGATCCGGCCTTCAAGGAAGGCCTCGGCATCCGGCGCGAGGCGCCCGTCGTCGGGATCGTGGCGCGCCTCGAGCCGGTAAAGGATGTCGCCTTTTTCCTGGATGTCGCCCGATGCGTCGGCGCGACGCGCCCGGACGCGCGGTTTCTGGTCGTCGGGGACGGACCCCTGCGCCCGGAGCTCGAATCCCTGGCGCGTGATCCGGGGATCGCGGGGAAGACGGTTTTTCTCGGGATGCGCGCCGACGTCGCGCGGCTCTATCCGGTGATGGACGTCGTCTGCCTCACCTCCCGGAACGAGGGGACTCCCTTGACCCTCATCGAGGCGATGGCGGCCGGCCGCGCCGTCGTCGCGCGCGCGGTGGGGGGCGTCCCGGATCTCCTGGAAGGGGGCCGCGCCGGGGTCCTCGTCCCGCCCGGCGTCCCGGAGCCTTTCGCGCGGGAGGTCCAGGCGCTTCTCGCGGACCCCGCGCGCCGGCAGTCGCTCGGAGACGCCGCCCGCTCGGCCTCGCGCCGCTACGACGCGCGACGATTGGCGGCGGACATCGAGGAAATGTACCGGGGACTGCTTTCGGCCAGGTGATCTAGCGCCCCTATTGGCGGTTCGCCTGCTCCGCGGGACGCTCGGCGCGCGGCAAGACCTGCCGGACGCGCGCCTCACTGCGAACCGGCGGCGGCGAGGTGAACCCTGCGACGGCCTTCCCCGGGAACGCCGGACCGCACCTCGCCTTGCCGGTTCAGCCCCGCGGCCAGGCTCCCGCCACGGGGCGCCCTTCGTCCGGCGCCGACCCCACCGTACCGACCCTCCCATTTTTTATACTTTGATCTAGCCCGCCCGCCCCCGGAGGAATCGCCTCCACCTGACGGTGTCGGCTCTTTCCCCATAGGCCCCCGCCTTTCCTGTCGTTTTTGGAGGCAGGGGGCCGGTGGAGAAAGGACGGCCCGGAGGGCCGGCACTCCATATGGGGGTGGGCGGAGAAAGACCTTTTTTTGTTGGTGCGGCGACGTCATGGGCGTGCGACCCAGTGAGGGGGGGGCCGCAGGCGGTCATGTGAAGGGGCCTCATGCGCAGGCCGGTGGCAGGAGGCCACGCTCTTCCCGTCCGCTTCGCGGACGGGAGCGAAGGCCGTCGCGCATGGGAGGGAGGAGCGGGCCGGATGCCCGCGACGACCGTCCCCTGAACATGGCCGCCGAGAGGCCCCGGCGAGCCGCTCCTGGCGTCAGGAGCCGTGAAGGCGCGCGCGAAGGTCGTCCATGGAGGCGACGCAGTGGTCGGGCGATGCCGCGAGAAGCTCGTCACGGGTGCCGTATCCCCACAGGACCGCGACGGAGCCGACGCCGTTCGCCCGCGCGCCGACGATGTCGTGGGAGCGGTCGCCGATCATCCAGGTGCCGCCCGCCGCGAGCCGTTCCCCGGCCAGGAGGGTCTTGATGAGATCGGGCTTCCCCGTGTTCCCCCCGTCGAGACCGGAGCCGTAGACCTTCTCGAAGCGGTCGTGGAGCCCGAAATATTCCAGGATCCTCTCGGCGTAGGGACGGGGCTTCGAGGTGGCCACCCACAGCCGGTGGCCGTCCTCCTTCAGGGCGGCGAGCCCCTCGGGGATGCCGGGATAGACCGCGTTCTCGAAGAGCCCGACCGTCCCGTAGCGGCTCCGGTACAGGCGGATCGCCTCGTTCACGAGGGAGGGATCGTCGGTTTCCAGGAGCACCGAGAACGTTTCCTGGAGGGGCGGGCCGACGAACCGTCTCAAGTCCGCGGGCGCCGGGGCCGGGCGCCCCAGGCCCGCGAGCGCGTGCTGGAGGGATCGGGCAACCCCGAGGGCGGAATCCGTGAGGGTCCCGTCGAGATCGAAGAGGAGGTTCATCCCGGCGGGGCCCAGCCGCGGTATTTCCACAGCGTCCTGGCGGCGGTCCAGCCGTCTCGCCAGCGGATTTTTTTTCCCTCCGCCGCCGTGCGGGGATTGAAGGAGATCGGGACCTCGTGGATGACGATTCCCTTCCGGGCGACTTTCGCCGTGATCTCGGGGCAGAACTCGAACCGCTCGCAGTCGAGCGGGATGTCCGCGATCGCCGCGCGTGAAAACGCCTTGTAGCAGGTCGCCTCATCGGTGAGCCGGATGCCGTAGAGGGCGCGCGCCACCAGGTTCAGGAAGCGGACGCCGACGAGATGCGTCCAGGGATAATTGGCGAAGGCATCGTGCCCCGCGAATCTGGAGCCGTAGACGGCCTGGAAACGGCCGGCGAGGATCGGCTCGACGAGCCTGGGGTAGTCGGCCGGGTCGTACTCGAGGTCGGCGTCCTGGACGATCACGACGTCGCCGGTCACCCGTTCGAGGCCGGTCCGGATGGCGCGCCCCTTCCCGGCGTTTTTCGGGTGGCGCAGCTTCACCAGTTCCGGCCAGTCGATCGTCTCCAGGGTCTTCCAGGTCCCGTCGGCGGAACCGTCGTCGACGACGATGATCTCCTTCGTGACGCCGGGAACAGACACCGCGCGGACCTTCTCCAGGATCTGCCGGATGGTGCGTTCCTCGTTGAAAGCGGGGATCAGGATCGAGAGCTTCGGCACGGCGGGATTATAGGGAAGCGACGCCCTCTCGGGGGCCCGCGACCAACGGAATGCTCGCTCGCTTTCCCTTTCGGCGGTCGCATTTAGCAGGGGACGCTCCTCGTCGGCATCCGTGCCGCCTCGTCGCTCCGATGTCGCCGGGCCTTGCACGTCCTGATCGGCCCGGCTCCATCAGGCCCCCGCAAACGCTCCCGCCTCCGGGCCGCTTCGCTTCGCGCAAGCGGGCGGGCTAGAAAAGCGCCTTCAGGGTGTAGGACCCTTCCGCGATACGCCGCAGGATCTCGGGAAGCGGGGTCCCTTCCCGGAAGACGTACGTGTAATCCAGGATCGAAAGCCCCCAGCCGGAGCCGTCGGAGTCGTAGACAAGGCGCCCCGTGGCGAGGAGGAAGAGGGCGCAGGTCCAGGCGGCGCCGGCCCAGGGGAGCCATCGCCCGACCGCGCCGCTGCGCGCCAGCCAGGAAGCCCAGCCGATCGCCAGGAACGGGAAGACGACGGTGAGGTAATGGTGCGAGAAGTTGCCGGGCCCCTGCCATTCGTGATGGGTCCCGCAGACGAGCGAATGAAGGACGAAGATGCCGGCCGCGAGGCCCGCGAGGGACCGCCACCGGGAGTCCCGGATCCGGAAGAGCGCGAAAAGCCCCGCTGCGGCGAGAAGGCAGGCCGGATGGAAGAGGAAGAGGCCGTGCTCCAATGCGAACCAGATGTTGAAGGGCGATCCGAACCGGAGCGGGTTGTGGAACGGCTCGTCCGGATAGACCGTTTCGGCGGCTCCCCACTGGAGGTGGTTGTAGGCCGGGATCACCCAAAGGAAGACGGCCGCCCCGGCGCCGACCGCGAGGACCCGCCCCGCGCGCGCGAGGCCCGGGCCGGACTGCATCACGGCCCAGAGCGCGGCGGCGGGGAGGAGAAGCCCGTTCCGGTAATGGACGAGGAGGGAGAAACCGGCCGCGGCGCCGAGCGCCAGCCAGCCGCGCGGGTCTTCCGGGCGGCCCGACAGGCGGACGGCGAGCCAGAGGAAGAGGGAGGTCAGGAAAAAGGAGGGGGCCTCGCTCATCCCGCTCTGGGCGTAGAAGAGCATCGGGGTGGCGAAGAAGGAAAGGAGGGTCGCCCCGAGGGCCGCACCCGGAGGAAATCCGGCCCGCGCGAGCGCCCGGAAAAGGAGAAGGAGTCCGATCAGGACCTGCAGGTTGTGCGCGGCGATGACGGCGAGGATCCGGACGAAGACGGGGCCGGTCACCCGGTCGTAGGGAGGGGATTTCCCCCGTTCCCCGAAATCGGGGCGCCAGTCGTGGACGAGCGGCTCGAAAAGACGTGCCGCGAGGACGAACGGGCCCGCGAGGAGGCTTGTCCCCGGAGGGTATTTGGTGACGGTGCGGCCGTTCACGACGTGGAAGACCGACGCGCCGTAGTCGTTGTTCGCGAGGTCGAGGTCCCCGTCGATCCAGATCGACTCGGTGATCGCGAAATACGACCAGCCGTCGGCGCCGCCCGGCCCCATCTCGAAGAGGAACATGTGGAGCGCGACGGCGAGAAACGCCGACAGGACGAGTTTTTCCTGCCTGGTATTGCGTGACATCACTGACGAGGCGTGGAAATGTCCGAGGCGGGATGCGGTCGACGGGGCGTGTGAAGCAGGGCCGGAGCAGGATGTGAAGGCCCGTAGCCTGTTCCCGCGCTTCGCGGGCAGGCGGCGCAACTCGAGCGACGAGCGGCAGGACGCCGCGAGGAGCGTCCCCGGAGACCGCGACCGCCGAAGGACGTGCTTTCCACGCCTAAACGAAGTTGATGTGCTGGGGGGGGCGCCCGGCGGGCTCCGAGAGCTCGAACTCCCCCTTCTTGTACTGGTCCAGGAACTCGTTCACCTTGTGCTGGAGGCACAGGGTCCCGCACATCTTCTGCGCGTTGAACTGGGACGAGGCGAGGTAGTTCATGACGTCCCAGTAACGGTCCGACGCCCAGATGTCGCGGAAGCGGGTCTCGCAGATGTTCCCGACGTGGAACTTCTTGTACTTCTCGTTGAAGAGCATCCCGCAGGGGGCGACGAGCCCCGACCCCGAGAGCTGGATGAGGAAGGGGGGGCCGTAGCACCGCTGGTAGGAACGTCGCCCCTGGGCCTCGATCTTCGACCACTTGACCGAGACCTGGTACTCCTTGTCCGAGAGCGATTCCGCCTCGCGGAGCTTGTCGTAGAGGCGCGAGTAGCCGCCGTAATCGACCCCGAGCGCCCCCTCCTCGTTGTCGGAGCAGTGCTTGATGATGAGGTAGTCGGGGCGGAGCTCCTTCCCCAGGCGCGCCAGCGGCAGGATCTGGTCCTCGTACTGCGGCATCAGCACCATCTGCATGCCGATGGTGACGGGCAGCCGGTCGCGCTTCTTGATCCGCACCATCGTGCGGATGTTCTCGCACACCTTGTGGAACCAGTCTTCCTTCACGCCCATGATCTCGGCGTAGCGGGCCGCCTCGCCCGCGGTGATGTTGATCCGGAGGTAGGTGAGGTGCGGCAGGACCTCCTCGAGCTTGCGCTCGTTGAGGACGTACCCGTTCGTGCCCGAGGCCATCGAGATCCCGAGCTTCGAGCCCCGCACGACCGTGTCGATGAAGACGGGCGAGATCGTGCTCTCGCCGTCGGAGACCAGGCTGATTCCCTTGACCCCGATCTCGGCGCAGTCGTCGAGGAAGTCGAAGATCACCTTCTGCGTGATCGTCTGGCGGTCGTTCTCCTGCAGCATCGCGTAGCAGTACTGGCAGGCGTAGTTGCAGGCGCGCGTCAGCGCCATGTCGATCGTGATCGGGGCGACGCGCTCGCCGCGCTCCCAGGCGCGGATGCGGTCCTGGTGCCAGGCCATCTTCGTGCCGTCCAGGATCAGCTCGGTGTGCTCCTGCATCGATGTCGACATGGCCTCTCCCGTCCTAGGGTTTCGGTCCCAGCTGGTGGTGGCGCTTGGTGTTCCGGTCGCGCACGTCCTCCAGGTAGAGCTCGAGCTTCGGCTCGACCCCTGATTTTACCCCGGCTTCGAGGTCCGTGACGTACTTTTGCCGGACCTTCGGGTCGACGCCGGCGGAGAGCGCGAGCGTCACCCGGGTGTCGAGATCGATCGCCGCGACGCGGACCTGGTCCCGGCGGATCCCGGTCCGGGGGCAGGCCTCCGGGATCGCCGCCAGGATCCGGCGGACGCGCTCCTCGTGGGAGGCGGACATCCAGTCGGCCGAGGGGAGGTCGTCCGAGAAGTTCCAGTCCGGCTTGTACCCCGTCTTCTCCCGGTAGGCGCGGTACGCCTGCCGGATGAGCGCGATCGGCGTCCGGAAGGCGGGATCGGCATT
This sequence comes from uncultured Planctomycetales bacterium, assembly GCA_964455625.1. Lineage (GTDB taxonomy): Bacteria > Planctomycetota > SBBH01 > SBBH01 > SBBH01 > SBBH01. The sequence continues at coordinate 134,850 of CAYVXZ010000008.1, forward strand.
CTCCGGCTGGACGATCCCGGCGACGACCCGCGGCGACGCCGGGTCCCGCAGGAGGTTCTCGAGGCGGACGGCGGCGTGCTCGCTCGCGTCCTGGACCGTCCGGCCGACCGCGGCGTGCGCGAGACCCGCCGCGAGGGCCAGTTCCGTCGAGCCCGCCGGGCCCGCTGCCGACATCGCGACGATGACATGCTCCTTCGCGTCGATCGAGACGGAGAGGGTCACCCCCTCCGCGCGCGCCTCGACCGTCACGACCGGATTCGCGCCCGCGCGCGGCGCGGGGCAGGCGCCGTCCGCGAACCGCGCGAGGCGTTCCCGGTACGCCGGACCGATCCGGAGCGCGGTCATGGGGACTCTATCGGCCTACGCGAGGTCGACGTGAAGGAGGGACCCGCTCCCCCGGGGGGAGAGGGAGGCCTTCCCGACCTTCCCGACGAGGTCGAGAAGCCGCGCGGTGTCGATCCCCTTCAGGGTTTCCGGACCGATCTCGACGCCGACCGCCGCGAGCCCCCCCGACTCGGCCGCCTCGACGATCGACAGGATGCTGCGGACGGGATCGGCGTCGTGGACCCACATGTCGAGGAATTCGTGGGCCTGCTTGAATCCGCGCAGCTGCGTCTGGAGGTTCTTCTCGTAGTCGGACGCGATCTCCTCGTAGCGGACGACCACGTCCGCGGCGGCGCTCACGCGTCCGTCCCGAACATCCGTTTCTGGACCCGTTCGGCCATGTCGATCGCGTTGGCGAGATAGGAGACGATGACGGAGCGGCTCCAGGAGGGGTTTTCCTCGATCTTCCGGAGGATCTCCCGGAAGGTGGCCTGGCGCTGGTCGATGCGCTTTCCGACCCGCAGGGTCTGGAAGTCGTACCCCAAGGCGCGGGCGCTCCGGAAGACGTCGTCCTTGACCTCCTTGTCGGCCACCAGGTGCGGGTCCTCCCGCAGGATCCGTCGCACGAGCGCCGCGGGGCGTCCCGTCGCCCGCGCCACGTCGGCAAACGTGACGGGGCGCTTTCCCAGGGGGGCGGAAGCGCCCTTCGCCGGGCGAGGCGCCCTCTTCGCTTTCTTCGTCCTGGCCATGGAACGTGAAATCGTCGATTGCCCGCCCGGGGGTGTCAAGGGCTATACGAAGGCGTCCTTGTAGAGGCGGTGCCGCAGGGGGCGCCCCTCGGGATCGAGGTCGATCGCCACGACGTCGAAGCGGCAGGCGGGCGGGTCCTTCGGGAAGGCGCGCGCGAGGTACGCCTCGGCCGCCCGGCGGATCCGGGAGCGCTTCGACGGCGTGACCGTCTCCTCGGGAAGCCCCCAGGCATCGGAGCCGCGCGATTTCACCTCGACGAAACAGAGGATCGTCCCGTCCCGCGCGACGATGTCCACCTCGCCCGCGGGGGTCCGGAAATTGCGCGCCTCGACGCGGTATCCCGCCTTCTCGAGGACGCCCGCGGCAAATTCTTCGGAGTTGCGGCCGGTGTCGGGCCGGGTCACGCCGTCGTGCCGGCCGCGGCGGAAACACCCTGGGCGCCCGGGGTTCCGGCGGGGGCCGCGGCGGGCGGGGCGGAGGCGGCAGGCTGCGTCTCCGGCGCCTTCCCGACGAGGTCCGAGAACTGCCGCGCGGAGCGCCGTTCGACGAGGCGCGCCTTGCGTCCGGCGAGCTGGCGGAGGTAGTAGAGCTTCGCCCGGCGGACCTTTCCTTCCTTCTTCACGTCGATCTTCGCGATGACGGGGGAATGCAGCGGGAAGATCCGCTCGACGCCTTCGCCCTGGACGATCCGGCGGACGGTCACCGTGCGGCGGACCGACTCGTGCTTGTCGGCGATCACGACCCCGGAGAAGACCTGGATCCGCTCGCGCTTCTCGGAGGACTTCTTCTTGCCGGCCTGCTTCTTGGCGCCGGCGGCGTCCGCCTCGATCACTTCCTCGACGATCCGCACGTGGACGTCGACGGCGTTCCCCACCCGCAGGGGGGGGAGGGCGGGTTTCAGCCAGCGCTGCTCGATATGTCGCATCCTGTCCATAAAACCTCCGGTAATAATAGGGAGCCCGGTATTGTAGGAAGGCGTCCCTCCTTGTCAAGCCGGGCAAGCGGCTTGCGGAGCCTCTCGGGGGGCCGTTAGGATGCCCCTCCCGATGGACCGGATCTGGGCCCCCTGGCGCGGGGAGTACGTGCGGAGCATCCCCGAGATGACCGGCTGCTTCCTGTGCGAGGCGGCGCGGGGGACGGACGACCGCGCGACCCTGGTCCTGGCCCGCCGCAAGGACACCTTCGTGATCATGAACAAGTACCCGTTCGTGAACGGTCATCTGGTGGTCGCCCCCTACGCCCACGGCGGGGAAACGACCGGGATGACGGACGCCGTCGCCGCCGAGATGATGACGACGGCGCGCGACCTGTGCGGCGTCCTCAAGGAAGCGATGCGGGCCGAGGGGTTCAATATGGGTCTCAACGCCGGCCGCGCGGGCGGGGCGGGGCTTCCCGACCACCTGCATCTCCACGTGATCCCGCGCTGGCCCGGCGACATGAACTTCATGCCGGTCCTGAACGACACGCGCGTCATCAGCCAGTCCCTCGAGGCCGTGCACGGGCTCCTGGCCGGAAGGCTGGCCGACCGATGGCGATAAACGTCACCTGCCGGTGCGGGAAGAAGCTCGCCGTCCGCGACGAGCTCGCGGGCCGGAAGGGGAAATGCCCCGCCTGCGGGTCGGTGCTCGAGATCCCGGCCCTGCCGTCGGCCGGATCCCCGCCGCCCGCTCCTGCCGCGCCGCCTCCGGCGAGGCCCGCCCCGAAGCCGGCCCCGGCGAAACCGGCCGGTGCGTCCCCCGCCCCGGCGCGCCCGTCGCCGGAGCCCGAGAAGAAGTCGTCGTCCCGGATCGCCTTCCCGCCCCCGCCGGCCCGGGAGACGGGAGCGGGCGGCGCCGGGGGAGGCGCGAAGCCGGGCAAGACCTGCCACAACTGCGGCGCGCCCGTGAAGGCGCAGGAGATCTTCTGCGTGAAGTGCGGCGTCTCCCTCGAGCAGCGCGAGCAGTCGAAGCTGGCGGGGCGCAAGGAGGTCTCGGTCGGGTTCAACCGCGGCCCCGAGGCGAACCCCTGGAAGGGGCGCGCGATCCTGGCGGCGGTCGTCCTCGTGCCCGTCCTCGCGGGGCTCGTCTGGCACTCCGTGAGCGAGGGGGCGGCCGGGAAGGAATGGCGCGAGAGGACCCAGGACGGCGCCGCGATCCCGCGCCCGAAGGACATCGACGAGCTGATGAACCGGGATCCGCGCGAGCAGCTCAAGATCGCCCGGATCCGGATCACGAACGACATCGCCGCCATGGGCGGGTGGTCGTTCGCGACGCGCCGCGGCGGCTACGAGGATTTCTATCACCTCGTCGTCACGCCGGAGGGGCTCTCGGCCTACCGGCCGGACCTCGGATGGTGGTCGCGCGGAAGCGAGCTCGGGAAGATCGAGGAATGGTGGGAGGAGAATTCCTCCGGCCTCTACTGGGACCCGATGAAGCGGCGGTTCGGCGCGAAGAAGCGCCCGACGCCCGCGGGACAATAGGCATGATCGCGCGCGCCGTGATCGAGGAGCGGGAGCGGAAATCGCTCGCCCCCTGCGCCATGAAGGCGGTCGACTCGCGGGGGCGCGTCCATCCGGAGCCGGAGCACGCCTACCGGACCTGCTTCCAGCGCGACCGGGACCGGGTCATCCACAGCACGGCGTTCCGCAGGCTCGAGTACAAGACGCAGGTGTTCGTGAACCACGAGGGGGACTACTACCGGACGCGCCTCACGCACACGATCGAGGTGGCGCAGATCGCCCGCTCCATCGCGCGGGCGCTGGGCCTCAACGAGGACCTCACCGAGGCGGTCTCGCTCTCGCACGACCTGGGGCACACGCCGTTCGGGCACTCGGGCCAGGACGCCCTGAACGCCATCGTCTCCGAGGTCGATCCCGGGACCGAGCCGAAGCGCTTCGAGCACAACCGGCAGAGCCTGCGGATCGTGGACGTCCTCGAGAAACGCTACCCGGAATTCGACGGGCTCAACCTCACCTTCGAGGTCCGGGAATCGATCGCGAAACACGCCCGGACCTCCGGGGGAGCGGTCGTCGAGGGGATCGACCTTTCGACGCGGCCGCTCCTGGAGGCGCAGGTGGCCGACGCCTCCGACTCGATCGCCTACGACAACCACGACATCGACGACGGCCTGAAGTCGGGGCTGATCACCGAGGAAGACCTCGCCGGCGTGTCGATCTGGCGCGCGGCGCAGCAGGAGATCGCCCGGCGCTACCCCGCGCTCTCCCTCAAGGAGCGCCGCATCCCTACCGTGCGCTACCTCATCGACCGCGAGGTGACCGACATCGTCACCGCCTCCGCCGCCAAGATCGCCGCCGCGAAGGTCGACTCTCCCGATGCCGCGCGCGCCGCGCCGCTTCTCGTCGGGTTCTCGCCCGATTTCGCGGCCCAGCGCAAGGAGCTGCAGGCGTTCCTCCATGCGCGGCTCTACGGCCACTGGCGCGTGCGCCGCATGCAGATCAAGGCGGAGCGCTTCCTGCGCGAGCTCTTCATGGCCTACTACGACCACCCGGACCAGCTGCCGGGCGAGTACCGCGCGGCCGTCGAGAGGGACCCCGGCCAGAAGAAGCGGATCATCACCGACTACGTGGCCGGCATGACCGACCGGTACGCCCAGGAGGAGTACCAGAAGCTCTTCCACCCCTTCGAGCGGGTCTGACCGTCATGCGTTACGCGGCGCGCTCCATTCAGGGGCCTTTCGGCGCGGATTGCGCTGATGCTCTGCTTATGCGGCCCCTGATGCCGGGAGCGGATCGCCGGGGACGTTCCTCGCGGCGTCCTGCCGCTCGTCACTCGGGTTGCGCCGCCGCCCGCGGAGCGCGGGGACGGCTACGGGCCTTCGCATCCATGCTCCGGCCCTGCTCCACACGCCCCGGACGCCCGCTCCCGGCCGGGGCCGCGCGCTGTCGCGTTCCTTCCGCGCGTCCGGAAATCGCCCAAAAAGAGAAAACCCGTTGTCCCGCCCGCCCCCATAGGGATCGACGCCCTTCGGGCGTCTTTTTTCCACCGGCCCCCTGCCGCCAACAACAGGGAAGGCGGGGGCCTATGGGGAAAGAGCCGAGCGTCAGCGAGGCGATTCCGACGGGGGTGGGCGGGCCAGACCCTATTTATAAAAAATGCGGGGGCCGGCATCTGGGGAGCCGGTGCCGGACGGTATGCGCCCCGTGGCGGGAGCCTGGCCGTGGGGCTGAACCGGCAAGGCGAGGTGCGGGCTGGCGTTTACGGGGTAGGTTGCCGCAGGGTTCACCTCGCCGCCGCCGGTTCGCAGCGAGGCGCGCATCCGGCGGGTCTTGTCGCGCGCCGAGCGTCCCGCGGACCAGGCGAACCGCCGATAGGGGCGCGACAGAGGCAAAGTATGTCTGATCTGACGCCGGAGCAGATCGCGGAAGGATTACATCCGCACGAGGTCGAGGTTTTGAAGGTTCTCAATCGATCGAATCCAAATGTGGATACGTATTTTGAAGGAACCATGCTCTGTTCGCTCATTCGAGAAAATAATCCAGGCATTGAGGAGGCGCAGGTCCGATCGGCTGCGGAGCGGCTCAAACTGAAGGGGGCCGTATCAGTGGAAGAAGACAAGATCGAGACTTACGTGCTTTTGGGTGGAATTAGTAATGAACAGGCCAGGGCCGGATCAATTGAAGGGCGAATAGGGAAATATCTTCGGGAAAACCCGGGCCCCACTCCGCTGAAGGCGAGAGACAGCCTGAATCTGTCCCAAGAGCAATGGGGCGTCGCTTTTGGGAATTTGAAAAAACTCGGACTGATCGAAGTGGCGCAGAACGGTAGTCTTCAATGGAAAGACGGGCCGGGCGAGCAACAAATCAGGGCTTTAGACGAGGCCCTTGAGAAGGTTGCAAGTTCAGAAAAGCTCCGTCTGGATGGATTCTCTCCGGAGCAGCGAGAGGCAATCGAAAAACGTTCTAAGAAGTCACGGGGATCCGGAAAAGATCTGTTCGAGAAAGCCGTGGTCAACAAGAGACAGTATCTCATCACGGCTCTTGGTCGTTCGGCATTGTCAGCTTTTGAGGCTCGTTCCGCCGCCGGTTTGGATCGTCAGTATGACTTCTCGATTTCGCCGCCTCGCATCGTCTGCGGGCGGGCGCATCCGTATCGGGCCTTTCTGGACTGGGTGCGGCGGAAGCTGGTGTCGCTGGGGTTCGAGGAGATGACCGGAGACATGGTCGAGAGCGAGTTCTGGAATTCGGACGCGCTCTACATGCCGCAGTTCCACCCGGCGCGGGCGATCCATGACGTCTATCACGTCGAGGGGGGGGCGGGGGAGCCGTTCGCGAAGACGACGGAAAGGCTGGAGCCGCATCTCGACCGGGTCGCCGCCGCGCACGAGAACGGCGGCCGGACCGGGTCGCGCGGCTGGCGGTACGCCTTCGACCGCGAGTGGACGCGGCGGATGATCCTCCGGAGCCAGGGGACGGCGCTCTCGGCGCGCTGGATGGCGAGGCCGGATCTCAAGGTCCCGGGGAAATATTTCGGGATCGCGCGGTGCTTCCGGAACGACACGGTGGACGCCACGCACGCCCCGGATTTCTTCCAGGTGGAAGGGATCGTCGTCTCGAGGACGATCGACATGACCCATCTCCTGGGCCTGCTGAAGCTGTTCGCCGAGGAGGTGGCGCGCGCGAAGGAGGTGAAGTTCCTTCCCGCCTACTTCCCGTACACGGAGCCGTCGGTCGAGGTGCATATCAAGCACCCGACGATCGGCTGGATGGAGATGGGAGGGTCGGGGATCTTCCGGCCGGAGGTGACGCATCCCCTCCTGGCCGACAAGGAGGCGCGCGTCATCGCCTGGGGGCTGGGCCTGGACCGGATGGCGATGTCGGCCCTGGGGATCTCCGACATCCGGGACCTCTTCAGCGCGGACCTGGAATTCCTGCGGTCGAAACCGGCGGTGTTTCTATGAGACGCGGAAATGGCGTCCTTCGGCGGTCGCGGTCTCCGGGGACGCCCCTCGCGGCATCCGTGCCGCTCGTCGCTCGAGTTGCGCCGCCGCTCGCGAAGCGCGGGAACGTCTACGGGCCTTCGCGTCCTGCTCCAGCCCTGCTCCACACGCTCCGTCGACCGCATCCCGCCTCGGACATTTCCGCGCTGTCTTCGGAGCCGGCCTGACATGCCCACGATCACCGCGTCGCTCACGGATCTCTCGAAGCTGGCCGGCGAGCCGATTTCAGCCTCCGCCCTGGACGGGTTGTTGCCGCTCGTGAAGGGGGAGCTGAAGGGGGTGGAGGGGGACGAGGTCCGGATCGAGCTCAACGACACGAATCGTCCCGACCTCTGGTGCCCCGAGGGGATCGCGCGCCAGTGGCGCGCGCGGCGGCTGGGCCCCCAGCGCTACCCGTTCTTCGACCGTCCGGCGCACGCCACGGCGACGATCCAGGCGGATCCGGCGCTCGCTGGCATCCGCCCCTGGGTGGGCGGCTTCCTGGCGCGGGGCCCGGCGGTGACCGACGCGTCGCTCAAGGCGATGATCCAGACGCAGGAAAAGCTTTCGGACAACTTCGGGGCGTTCCGCAAGACGCTTTCCATGGGGCTCTACCGCGCGGCCGAGATCGCGTTCCCGGTCTGCTGCCGCGCCGTGGGGCGCGCCGACCGGAAGTTCGTCCCGCTGGGGTTCGACCGCGAGATGACGCTCGCCGAGATCCTGGAGAAGCATCCGAAGGGAATCCAGTTCGGAAAGTCGACGCTTCCGGGGGACGGGCCCGTCCCGATCCTGGAGGACGCGAAAGGGAAGCCGCTCTCCTTCCCGCCGATCATCAACAGCCGCGCCTCGGGAGAGGTGAAAGTCGGCGACACGGATCTCTTCGTCGAGATGACCGGGACGAGTTTCTGGCAAGTGGCCCTCGGGCTCAACATCTGCGCGGCGAATTTCGCCGACCGCGGGTACGCGATCGAGGCGGTGAACACCCTCTACGCGGAGGGGAGCCTGCCTCCCCTGGGGCGGATGGTCCCGGCGCCGCATCCGCTGACCGACTGCTTCATCCGGGAGGCGGAGCTTCCGGTGGCGCTCGTCGGGGAGCTCCTGGGGGCCGCGCTTCCGGCCGGGGAGATCGTCGAGGCGCTGACCCGCTACGGCGTCGAAGCGTCGCCGTCGGGGAAGGAAAAGATCGCCTGCCGGATCCCCGCCTGGCGGATGGATCTCATGCACCCGGTGGACCTGGTGGAGGACGTGCTCCTGGCGCGCGGGCTCGACTCGGTCCGTCCCGCGATGCCGGCGGAGTTCACGGTCGGACGCCCCGACGCGCAAGTCTCCTTCGTGGACGCCGCCCGGCAGGGGTGGATCGGCCTCGGGTTCGAGGAGATCTTCTCCAACGTGCTCGCGGCCGGGGAGGATCTTTCCGCGCGCATGAACGGCCGGTCCGGTCCGGTCGCGCGGATCAGGAATCCCTACTCGGCGAGCTACTCGGTCCTGCGCGATTCCCTGCTTCCGTCCCTCCTGCGCGTGGAGGCGGCGAGCGCCAAGGCGCTCTATCCCCACCGTGTCTTCGAGGCGGGAGAAGTCGAGGTGTCCGCGGGCGGGACGTTCCGGACGGAGACACGCCTCGCCGCGCTCGTCGCCCACGAGAAGGCGAATTTCTCGGAATTGCAGGCGTCGCTCTGGGCCTTCCTGGCCCCCTGGGGGAAAAAGGCCGTGATCCGGAAGCCCGAGAGGGCGGATCCCGCCTTCATTCCGGGGCGTCTCGGCGAGATTTCTGTCGATGCCCGGAAGGTCGGCGTGGTCGGTGAAGTCGCGCCAGAGACGCTTTCGGCCTGGGGGATCCGCGTCCCGGCGGCGGCGCTCGAGATCGATCTGGCGGCCCTGAAGGAGATCCTGTTCCCGCCGGCGTGATTTCTCGCGCGCGAAAAATACCGGCCGCCGCCGTGGTCCTGGCGGGGGGGCGCTCGACCCGCATGAGACGCGACAAGGCGACGCTGCCCCTGGGCGGCGAACGCCTGGTCGACCGGGCGGCCCGCTTCCTGCGCCCGCTCTTTCCCGAGATCCTCGTCGCGACCGGGTCGCGGCGCCTCCCGGTCCCGCGCGGGACGCGGGGCGTTAGGGACCGCTTTCCCGGGTCGGGCCCCGCCGCCGGGATCGATGCCGCATTTTTGGCGACACGGGCCACGCGCAGACGGTTCCTGTTCGTCATGGCGTGCGACATGCCGTCCCCGTCGGCGGCGCTCGTGCGGCTCCTGTGGCGCGCCGCCCGGCGCGGCCGGGGGGCGGTGCCGGAGGGGCCGGACGGGACCGAGCCGCTCTTCGGTTTTTACCGGCGCGATGCCGCGACGGTCCTGGCGCGGCTCCTGCACGAGGGCCAGAGCGTCCCGGTCCACCGGTTCGCGCGCCTCTCCGGCGCGCGGATTGTCCCCTGGCCGGCGGTCCGGCGCGCCGATCCGGCCGGCGCGTCCTTCCGGAACCTGAACCGCCCGGACGACGTCGTCCGGTTCCGCCGGGACGGGAAACCCGCTACAGTGTCGGAAGAAAGGAGGTGCGATATGGGCAGCCTGATCAAGAAGCGCCGCAAGAAGATGAACAAGCACAAGTACAAGAAGATGCGCAAGCGCCTCGCGTTCCTCCGGAAGTAAGACGCCGCCGGTCTAGTCGCGTTCCTGCAGGGAATCCCCGAGCAGGTTGAACCCGAGGACCGCGAGCGCGCAGGCGGTCCCCGGCACGAGGACCGTCCAGGGGGCGGTGAGGAACTGGTTCCGTCCCAGGCTGACGTCGGTCCCCCATTCCGGCACGCCCGGCTCCACGCCGAGGCCCAGGAAGCCGAGGCCGGCGATCTCGAGGACCGCGGTCCCCATCGAGAGGGTCGCGAGCGCCCAGAGAGGAGGCGCGGCGTTGGGGAGGACGTGGGAGAGGAGGATCCGGGATGATCCCGCGCCGAGCGCCCGCGCGGCGGCGACATATTCCTTCGCGGTCTCGACGCGCGCGACGGCGCGCGCCAGACGCGCGAATGCCGGAGAGCCCACAAGCCCCGTCGCCACGACGACGCTCGCGAGGCTGGGCCCCAGGGCCGACACGATCGCGATCGCCAGCACCAGCCCCGGGAACGCCATCAGCACCTCGACCGTGCGCATGATCGCGATGTCCGCCGCTCCCCCGAAAAAACCGGAGACAAGCCCGAGCGGGATCCCGATCAGGGCGGCGACGGCCGTGGCGGCAAGCGCCGCGGTGATGGTGCGGGCCGCCCCGGCGGCGAGCCGCGCCGCGCAGTCGCGTCCCTGGTCGTCGGTTCCCAAGAGGTGCGGTCCCGACAGGGGGGGGAGCCCCGTGGAGTCCGCCGAGAGGTCCACGCGCTCCGGGTCGAGGACGGGGAAGGCCTTTCCGATCCACGGCATGAGGAACCCCGCGAGGGCCGTCGCCGCGACGAGGAGCGTGAGGACGAGGCCGGCCCGCCGCGCGAAGGAGCCCGTCGGCGGCCTCATCCCGACACCCGCGGGTCGAGCTTCGGGTAGAGGGCGTCCACGAGGGCGTTCACGGCCAGGAAGACGCCGCAGGCGGCGATGACGAGCCCCTGCACCACCGGGTAGTCGCGCGAGATGACCGCCTCGTAGAAAAGGCTCCCGAGCCCCGGCCAGGCGAAGACGGTCTCGGTGAGGACCGCGCCTCCCAGGAGGTAGCCGGCCTGGAGCCCCGCCGCCGTCCAGAGCGCCGTCGCGGCGTTTTTCAGGGCGTGGACGAAGAGGAGCCGCGCCGGCGGGATCCCGCGCGCGCGCGCGGCGAGGATGAACGGCATCCCGAGCGTCTCCCGCATCCCGGCGCGCGTGATCCGCGCGAGCATCGCCAGGGGGACCGTGGCGAGCGTCGCGGCCGGGATCGCGAGGTGCGCGAGCGCCTCTGCGAGGCGTGTTCCGTCGAGCGTGGCGAGGCTTTCCAGGGCGAAAAACGGGGTCCGGAAGACCGTCCCCGAGATCTCGGACTTCCGCCCGGCGAACTCCAGGAAGGAGATTCCGCCCTGGACCTTGAGGAGGATGAGGACGTAGCCGGTGACGAAGATCGGGACCGAGACCCCCAGCAGGGAGACCCCGCTCACCGCCGCGTCGACCGCTCCGCCGCGCCGGCTCCCGGCGAGGATCCCGAGCGGGATGCCGAAGGCCGCCGCCAGGAGCATCGCCGCCCCCGCGAGCTCGGCCGTCGCGCCGAACCGGTCCGCGATCTCGCGCGCGACGGGGCGGCCGGACCCGATCGATTCCCCCAGGTCGCCGCGGGCGAGGTTCGCGAGGAACGCCCCGTACTGGACATGGAGCGGGCGGTCGAGGCTCCAGCGCGCGCGGATCCGGGCGACCGCCTCGGCGTCGGCGTGCTCCCCGGCGATCGCCGTCGCCGGGTCTCCCGGGATGAGGCGGATCAGGAAGAAGACCAGGGTCGCCGCCGCCCAGAGGGTGACGAGCGACGCCGCCAGGCGCCGGAGCGTCCGCACGCCCCGATTGTACGGTCCGCGCCGCCCCGCTAGAGTCGGGACATGGCTCCCCTTCTCGCCGTCGCGCGCCTGACGCGCTCGGAAATCCTCCGCGAGGGGATGTTCTGGCTGGTCCTCTGCGTCTCGGCCGTGCTGATCCTCTTTTCCCAGTATCTCCCCTTTTTCGGGGACGCCGAAAGCGAGATCAAGCTGGTGATGGACATGGGGTTCGCCACGATGGTGCTCGCCGGCGGGGCGCTCGCCGTCCTCTACGCCGGTTCCGGGGTCGCCGAGGATGTCGAGGGGAGGCTCGCCGCGATGGTGCTCGCGAAGCCCGTCTCGCGCGCGCAGTTCGTCCTGGGAAAGTACGCGGGGATCCTCCAGGCGCTCGCGCTCCTCGCGGCGGTCCTCACGGGAGTCCTCCTGCATGCGGTCCGGAACGAGGCGCGCCACGCCGACGACCCGTCGGGAGGCGGAAGCGCCCCTTTCTGGGACCGGGGGACCCTGCAGGGGTCCGCGCTTGCCCTCGTCGAGGTGTCGGTCGTCGCGGCGGTCGGGGTCGCCGCCTCGAGCGCGCTTCCGACCGTCGCGGCCGCGGCCGTGACGGGGCTCTTTTTCGTCGGCGGACACCTCTCCGGGTCGCTTCCCGGACGCGACGCGGCCTGGGGGGCGTGGCTCTGGGGATGGCTTCCGGACCTCTCGCTCCTGCGGATCGCCGACGCCCTGGCGATGGAGCGCGTCGTCCCCTGGAGCCATGTCGCCGCGGGGACCCTCTACGGGGCGCTTTCCGCCGCGCTGTTTCTCGCCGCGGCCTGCCTGATCCTCACGCGGAGGGACGTCGCGTGAAATACGGCCTCCTCGGCGACATCCACTCGAACATCTTCGCCCTCGACGCGGTCCTCGCGGAGCTCAAGAAGGAGGGGGTCGATTCCTACTACCACGTCGGGGACGTCGTGGGGTACGGGGCGCAGCCGGGGGAGTGCCTCGCGCGCCTGCGGGAGATCCGCTGCCACGTCGTCTGCGGGAACCACGACGCGGCGGTGGTGGGGACCCTGGACGACAGCTATTTCAACCCGTTCGCGCGGGAGGCGGTCCTCTGGACGCGCTCCGTCCTCTCGAAGGAGGACCTGAAATTCCTCGCGCGGCTTCCGATGATCAGCTTCTTCGACGATTTCTCGCTTGTCCACGGGACGCCGTACGAGCCGGAGATGTACCACTACCTGCAGTCGATCCCGGAGGCGGAAAGGTCGTTCGCGGCCCTGAACCGCCCCCTCGCGGTCGTGGGGCACTCGCACGTCCCGGTCGCCTTCTTCGGCGGGAAGTCCGTGAGCTACACCCTCGACCCGGTGGTCCCGGTCGACCCGAAAGGGCGCACGCTCGCCAACATCGGAAGCGTGGGCCAGCCCCGCGACGACGACCCGCGCGCCGCCTTCGCCGTCTACGACACGAAGGAGAAGGTCCTCACGATCCGCCGCGTGGAATACGACGTCGAGGCGGCCGCCGAGTCGATCCTGGCGGCGGGGCTCCCCGAGATCCTGGGCGAGCGCCTCCGCTGGGGACGGTAGCAAACCTTCTTTTTGGGGCGCCGATGGCCGCTCCCGAGGGCGGCCCTGATCGTCGGGCACGTTCTCCGGGGACGTTCCTCGCGGCGTCCTGCCGCTCGTCACTCGAGTTGCGCCGCCGCCCGCGAAGCGCGGGAACGGCTACGGGCCTTCGCGTCCATGCTCCGGCCCTGCTCCACACGCCCCGTCGAACGCACCCGCCGCGGGCCGCCGGAGCGGCCGAGCTTTTAGCTTCTATCGTTCACTTCCGGCCGGGCCACCTTGCATCCGCCGCCCGATCATCAAGATGCGCCAAACCTGTCGAGGATGGAATCCCATTTGTTCAAATAACGATCCACTCTCCAGCCGTTGTGATTGGCCCTGGGTGGTAGGACTAGCCCCCGACATTTTGTTGACGCATCGTGCTTTTGGACCCGCTTTCCTGGTGTGGCAGCCCAGACCAAATGCTGTTCCTTCATGTTCTTAGCCATGTCTGCGGACGGAATAATGAAGTATTGGAATTCGGCGTTCTGTCCTGGCTCGGGAATTCCCGCCAGGATCCAGAAAAATGAATTTCCAAAGTCTTTCTCTGATTTGATGCCAACCGCACAGGTGCGATTCCCTGGAACGAAGGTTTTGACTTGGATGTGGACGAATTTATTGGCGGACTTGTTTGTGCAGAGAACATCGACATTCGGACAATTACCCAACGTGACATTGGCCACCAATCCCCGACGGCACAATTCCGCGGCCACAAAAAACTGCGCTGCGCTTCCGCGGTGGCTCTTGTCGTTCTTGTTTGTCATGGTTGTATTGTAGCTGGAGGGTTACGGGGGGGTCACGAGCATAAGGCGGCGGATTGTGGAAAAGCGCCGACGCCGAGAGGCGGAGGCGGCTCCACCCATGACGCAAGCGAGGCCTGCCCCGCAGCGGGAGCCTGGCCGCGGGGCTGAACCGGCAAGGCGAGGCGCGGTCCGGCGTTCCCGGGGAAACCGTCGCAGGCTCCGCCTCGCCGCCGCCGGTTCGCAGTGAGGCGCGCGTTTGGCGGGATGTCCGCGCGCCGAACGTCCCGCGGACAGGCGAACCGCTGGAAGGGGCAAGGCCGAGCGGCTATTGCGGTGCGTTTGCCCGCTCGATGAACTCGCCCGTGCGGGTGTCGATCTTGACGTGTTCGCCGGGATTCACGAAGAGCGGCACCTTGACCTCGAGCCCCGTCTCGAGCTTCGCGTCCTTGAAGACGTTCGTGGCGGTGTTGCCGCGCACGCCGGGCTCGGACTCCGCGACCTTCAGGATCACCGAGGCGGGGAGGTCGATCGTGACGGGCTTCCCCTGGTGCATCTGCATCTTCACCTTGTCGTTGAGGCGCAGGTAGGGGATGGAGCTCGCCACGAGCTCCCGCTGGACGAACATCTGGTCGTACGTCTCGGTGTCCATGAAGCAGTAGTTCTCCCCTTCCGGGTAGAGGTACTCCATCTCGCGCGTCTCGAGCTCGGCGAACTCCACCTTGTCGGTGGAGCGCATCCGGCGGTCGTGCGAGATGCCGGTCTTGATGTTCCGGAGCGTCGCTTGGACGAAGGCGCGCAGGTTTCCGGGGGTGCGGTGCTGGCAGTCGAGGACGAGGAACAGGTCGTTCCCCTCCATGATGACGGCCCCCTTGCGGATGTCGTTGGCGGCGGCCATGGGAAGGCTACTTCTTTTCCTCCGCCTTCGCGGGGGCGGCCTCGGCGGGCTTCTCTCCCTCCTCGCCGGCCTTCTTCTTCGGCTGGATCTTGGCGAGCCGCCGCTGGTGCATCTTCAGCTTGTTGCGGAAGAGCCGGACCTTGTCCGCCGGCGCCTTCGCCCCGGCTTTCTTGGCCAGCAGTCCCTTGTACCGCTCGACGAGTTTCTTCTGGGTCTCGACGTCCATGGATCCCCTCTCCTTCTACTCCGCGGCCTCCGCTCCCGCCTTGGCCTTCGCTTTTCCCTTCTTTCCCTTTCCGGAACGGATCTCGCGCCACACGGCGACGAACACCACGATCAGGAGGACCGAAAAACCGAGCCCCGCGATGATCCCGAGGTCCCTGGGGTGCTTCCGGAACGCCTCGACCGCTCCCTGCGCGGCGTCGAGGACAGGCTCGCTCCCCCCGGGCCGCTGGGCCAGGAACGCCGCCCCGACGACCGCGAAGCATCCGGCGCTCGCCGCGAAGAGGAGCGCCGGGAAGGCGCGGATCAGGAAGGCGCCCAGCGCCGTCAGGACCGCGCCGCCGGCGAAGAGCGACAGGAGCGCCACCGGCTTCGTCCCCAGGATGATGAACGACGACTGGAAGAAGCGGATGGCGGCATTCGCGCTTTCCCCCTCCCACGCGGCGGGATGCGACAGCTGGTGGGCGAGGTACGCCCCGAGGGCCAGGAGGCCGACGGCCAGGGACAGGATGCCCAGGGGGTACCGGAGGAAGCGCATGGGACAGGGCATCGTATCGGTGGGTCCGCGTCCCCTCAAGAGGGGACCGGTCGGATAGAATCCCCCTTTCCATGGGAAGTGAGGACGGGAACACCCTGGCGCGCATCGTGGACGCGAGCGCCAACCGGGCGGGAGAGGCCCTGCGGGTCCTCGAGGACTGGCACCGCTTTGGCGGGCCGCCCGCCGACCGGTTTTCCCGGCCGCTCAAGGACCTGCGGCATGCCCTCGCGGCGGCCGTGCGCGGGCTCGGGATCCCGGCCGCCGCGCGCCTCGCCGCGCGCGACGCGGCGCGCGACGCGGGGCGACCGGACGCGATCCGCGCGGCCTATCCGGACGCGGGGGCGCTCCTCGCGGCCAACTGGCGGCGCCTTTCCGAGGCGGCGCGGAGCCTGGAGGAGGCGGCGCGCCTCGTCTCGCTCCCGGCCGCCCGGGCCTTTTCGCGCGCGCGTTTTTCGGCCTACGCGCTGGAACGGGAATCGGGGCTCTCCCTCTCGCGCTCCGCCCGCCTGGCGGGCGTCCGGCTGTACCTGGTCGCCACGCCGCGTCCGGGCTGGAGCGAGCGGCGCCTGGAGCGGGTCGTGTCGGAGGCGATCCGGGGCGGGGCCGGTTGCGTCCAGCTGCGCGTCAAGGAAGGGGATGACCGGGAGATCCTCGCGCTTGCCCGCCGCCTGCGCGCCGTCACGGCGCGCGAAAGGGCGGTCTTCATCGTGAACGACCGGCCGGACCTCGCCCGCTTGAGCCGGGCGGACGGGGTCCATGTGGGGCAGGATGATCTTCCCGTGGAGGCGGCGCGCCGGATCACCGGGGAGGGGGGGATCATCGGGCTCTCGACCCATTCCCTGGCGCAGGCGCGCGCGTCCGCGCGGGCCGGGGCCGATTACATCGGATTCGGGCCGCTCTGGCCCACCCTCACGAAGCCGGGCCGTCCCGCGATCGGCTTGAGACATGTCGGCCGGGCGACCCGGGACCTCGCGATTCCCGTTTTCGCGATCGGCGGGGTGTCGGCGGATTCTGTCGCCCGCGTGCGCCGCGCGGGGGCCGATCGCGTCTCCGTCAGCTCCGCGATCCTCGACGCCGCGGATCCGCGCAAGGCGGCCCGCGCGATCCTGGCGGGGCTCTCCGCCCGGCGTCCATGATTCCCCTCCGGCAGGCGCGACTCGTCGGCGCGCTCACCGTCGCCAGCCGCGTCCTCGGGATGCTCCGCGAGGTGATGTTCGCCTCGGTCTTCGGGGCGGGGGCGGTCGCCGACGCCTTCCGGATCGCCTTCCAGCTTCCCAACACCTTCCGGCGGATCTTCGGCGAGGGGGCGCTCGCGAGCGCCCTCGTTCCGGTCCTCTCCCGCGTGCGGGAGCGCACGGGCCTCGCGGGGGTCTGGCGCGCCGCCGGCGCGATCCTGGGGATGCAGGCGGCCGTCCTGGGGGGGCTGGTCGTGGCCGGGGTTCTCGCGATCCTGGCCGCGACGCCGTACGTGGCCGCGCGGTCGGCCGATCCGGCGAAGGTCGAGCTGACGGGAAGGCTCTGCGCGGTCCTCTTCCCGTACGTGATCCTGATCTGCATGACGGCGTCGCAGGGGGCGGTCCTGAACGTCCTCGACCGTTTCCTCGTGCCGGCGCTGGCCCCGGTCCTCTTCAATGTCGTGAGCCTCGCGGGGCTCGCCGTCGCCTGGGGGCTCGTCGCGACGGGGCGCGCCGGCGCGGCGGAGGCGGTCTGGTGGGTCTCGGGGGCGGTCCTCGCGGCGGGGGTGGTCCAGTACCTCTCGCAGGCGCGGGGCCTGGCGCGCGCCGGCGAGGGGCTGGGGCGCGTGCGGATGCGCCTCGATGCGGCGGACCCCGATTTCCGGGACGTCGCGCGCGGGATGCTGCCGGTCGTCGCGGGACTCGCGCCGGCCCAGGTCGGGGTCCTCTTCGACAGCTGGGTCGCCGAGGCGTGCGTGCCGCGCGACGGGGCGGTGGCGCATCTGGGATACGGGCATGTCCTCGTGCATCTGCCGCTCGCCGTGATCGGGGTCTCGATCGCGACGACGTCGTTTCCCCTCTTCTCGCGCCTGGGGGCGCGCGGCGACGCGGCGGGGCTGGCCGAGGCGGTCTCGCGCGCCTGCCGGCAGGTCGTCTCGCTCCTCCTTCCCGCCGCGGTGGGGCTGGCGGTCTTCGCCGAGCCGGTCGTCCGGCTCGTCTACGCGCGGGGGGAGTTCGACGCGCAGGCGGTCTTCTGGACCGCGCGCGTCACGGCCGCCTACGCGTTGGGGCTCGCCGCCTTCGGGCTCCAGCAGCTGTTCGTGCGGGGGCTCTACGCCCTGGGGGACCGGCGCGGCCCCGCCCTCGTCGGGGCGGCGACGGTGGCGGCGAGCGTCTTTCTCGACCTCCTTCTTGTCGGGCGGTGGGCCGAGCCGGGGGTCGCGTTCGCCAGCTCCGCCGCCGCGTGGCTTTCCGCCGCCGCGACGGGATGGCTTCTCGCGACGCGTCTTGCCGGAACCCCTTTTTCCTGGAAGGGGCCGCTTCTCTCGCTTTTGCGGGCCGGTCTCGCCTGCGCGGCGCTGGCCGGATTCCTCGCCGCCGCGCGGCCCCACTGCGAAGGCGGGGGGATCGCCGGCGGGGCGATGACGCTGGGGGCTGTTCTGTGTGGCGTTTTCGTCTATCTCGGTGTAGCGTGGATCGCCGGCTCGGAAGAGGTCCGGAACCTCTTTCGCCGCTCCGGAGGATAGGGAAGACATGGCCGAGTCCCAGGAAGCCGCTCCGGTGCCGGCGCCGCCCACGGCGGATTCCGACAATCCTTTCCCCCAGGCCGCTCCCGGCACCCCTTCCGCGCCCGGTGCCGGCGTCGTCCCGGTCGCCAAGGACGGCCCCGTCCGGAACGTCGAACAGCTGATGCGGATCCCCGTGTCGGTGACCGTGGTCCTCGCGAAAAAGCAGATGCTTCTCGACGACATCCTGCACCTGTCGACGGGGTCGGTCGTCGAGTTCGACAAGTCGCACAAGGACGTGATCGAGCTCGTGGTGGGCGGCAAGGCGATCGCGACCGGCGAGGCGATCACGATCCGGGACAAGTTCGGGATGATGATCACCCGGATCGGATCCGTGCAGGAGACCCTGAACAAGCTCCGGGACGAACTCGAGGCGTCGTGACCGCCGCGCCGTCCGGCCGGCAGGTCCTCGTCACGCGAAGCCCGGAGGAGACATTCGCCCTGGGCCGCCGGTTCGGCGCGGGCTGCCGGGGCGGGGAGACGTTCGCCCTGGTCGGGGACCTCGGCGCCGGAAAGACCGTGTTCGCGAAGGGCGTGGCGGCGGGGCTCGGGTGTGATCCGGACGCCGTGACGAGCCCCACGTTCCTGGGACTGGCCGTCCACCGGGGGCGCGGCCGCCTGGTGTTCGCGCATGCCGACGCCTACCGCGTGGAGGACGCGGGGGCGTTCGCGCGCGACGGCTGGGAGGATCTCGCGGATGCGGTGCGCCTTGTCGAGTGGGCCGACCGGGTTCCCGGGATCGTCCCGCCGGACGCGGTCCGGATCCGGATGACGGCTCTCCCCGACGGGACGCGCCGGATCGAGATGGAAGGGGCCGGAACGCTCCCGGCCGAAAAAGTGGACGCCTGACGGGGCGCTGGTACAATCACCGGTCCGATGGGAAAGTGGCTGACGCTGTTCACGGCGGTCGTCTCGGCGGGGCTGGCGGTCCTCTTTGCCGTGAACCTCTTCACCGGAAGCCCCGTCCCCAAGACCTGGGTGGCGGCCTTCTTCCTCGTCGTCTCGGCCGGGATCGCCGGCCTCTCGGTCAGCCTCCTGCGCGAGAAGTAGTGCCCGACCCGTTCCCGGCCGGCTTTTCCGGGAGCGTCCCCCTGTTTCCGCTGCCGAATGTCGTCCTTTTCCCGGGACGTTCCCTCCCTCTCCATGTCTTCGAGCCCCGGTACCGCGCGATGGTCGCCGACGCCCTGGCGGGGGAGCGCCTCATCGCGATGGCGCTTCTGGCGCCGGGCTGGGAGCCGGACTATCACGGAAACCCGCCCGTCCACGAGGTGGTCGGCATCGGGCGGATCACCGCGTGCGCGCGGCTTCCCGACGGGAAATACAACCTGACGCTCGCGGGGCTCTCTCGCGCGCGGATCGTCGGCCTCGAGAAGGACAAGCCCTACCGCCTGGCGCGCGTGGAGCCGTTCCGCTCCGCCGGCGATCCCGCGGCGCTCGGACGCTTTCCGGACGCCTTGCGCGCGCTGGCGGCGCTCTGCCGGGCGGCGGGCCTCGCCCTGCCGAGGGGCCCGGATCCCCTGGAAGGCGCCGGGGCGCTCTGCGACCTGGCGGCCGAGGCGTCCCTGCGCGATTCCGCTGACCGTCAGCGGATCCTCGCGGAGCCCGACGTCCCCCGGAGGATCGAGACGCTTCTCGTCCTCCTCGCCCGCGCCGGGGTCCTCGTCCCCGGACGCGCGGGTCCGGCCGACGCGGACGTGAACTGAATTATGGTTCTTCCGGCTTTTCCGTGGGTTCCGGACGTCGCCCCGGCGGACGCGGCGGCGGGCTCGCGCCGGCCCGCCCCTCGCCTC
>CAYVXZ010000009.1:0-85587 GCA_964455625.1 uncultured Planctomycetales bacterium
GATGACCGACGCGATCTCTTCGGCTGCGAGCTTCATCTTCTGGTCTCCTTACGCGCCTGCGGCCAGCATCTTGCCTTTGAGCGCCTTGAGTTTGCTTGCGAAACTTCCGTCCAGGAGCATGTCCCCGATCCGGACAACGACCCCGCCGATGATCCGCGGGTCCACGCGCCGGTCGAGGCGCACGGTCTTTCCCAGGTGCGCCGAGAGGGCGGTCTCGGCCCGCCCCGCCACGGACTCGTCCGCGGCCGCCTGCACCACCTCTCCGCGCACCGTCCCCTGGTCGGCGTCGAGAAGCCGCCGGAATTCGACCGCGATCCCCCCGAGATGCCCCTGGCGGCGCTTGTCCGTCAGGAACTGGAGGAAATTCAGCGTCGTCAGGCTCACCCTTCCGGTGAGGGCCTTCTTCAGGGCCTGCCGCTTCGCGGCGACAGGGATCGCGGGGGTCCCGAGGAACGCCTTGAGGCGCCTGTCGTCCGAGAAGGCGGCGGCGAGACCGGCGACCTCCTCGGCGACGGCGGGGGCGTTCCCGGCCTTCCTGGAAGCCCGGTACAGTCCCTCCGCATACGCCTTCTCGACGGTGGAGGATGCCATCTAGGACCTGTTCCCGAGCGCCCGCTCGGTCTCCTGGATGAACCGTCCGGCGACGTCGCGGTGGTCCTCCGGTTTCAGGCTCCGTTCGAGGATCCGTCCGGCCGCGCCGATGGCGAGGTCCACGGCCCGGGTGCGCAGGCTTTCCATCGCCTTCGCCTCGGCGAGCTCGATCTCGCGCCGGGCCCCTTTCACGAGGCGCTCCCCTTCCTCGCGCGCCTCCTTCAGGATCTGGTCCTTGAGGCGCGTCGCGTCCGCCTTTCCCTCGTCGATGATCCTCTGGGCCTCCGCCCGCGACGCCTCCAGCTTCGCCTGGTACTCCTTCATGAGGCGCTCGCTCTCCGCGCGCCCCTTCTCCGCCCGCGCGATCTCGTCCTTGATGTGGTGCTCGCGCGCCTCGAGCGCCTCGAGGATCGCGGGCCAGGCGAATTTCCAGAGGACGCCCGCCAGGATCGAGAAGAGGATCAGCGACTGGACGAACGTCGCCAGGTCCGGGATGAGCAGGTCCATGAAATTGAACCCGCCCCCCCCGTGGGCGTCGCCTGAAGCCAGGAGCGAAAGGACGGCGGTCATGGACTACTTCGTGGCCAGGAAGTAGAAGACGCCGACCGTCGCGAACCCGAGCCCCTCGATGAGGGCCGCCGCGATGATCATGCCGGTGCGGATCGCCGCGCCCGCCTCGGGCTGCCGGGCCGTCCCGTCCATCGCCTGCGCGGCGATCTTGGAGATCCCGTAGGCCGCGCCGATCATCGACAGACCCGCCCCGATACCGGCCGCAAAATGGGCCGCGGTCGAACCGCCGCCGAACAGGGAAGACACCATCTCGACACCTTCCATCACAGCCTCCTTCCGTTAACGGTCAATGTTCCGGATGCACCGCTGCACCGATGAACAGAGACGCCAGCATGGTGAAGACATACGCCTGCAGGAACGCCACGAACAGCTCCAGGAACGAGATCCCCGCCGCGAGAAGCACCGACGGGGCTTTCAGGGCCGGCATCGAGAGCATGGCGGGGATCGCCAGCATGATCCCCAGCACCAGGTGCCCGGCGAGCATGTTGGCGAAGAGACGCACCGCGAGGACCCCGTGCTTGATCACGAGACCGATGATCTCGATCGGGTAGAGGATCGGGAGGACGAACGCGGGGACCCCGGCGGGGGCGAGGTTCTGCAGGTAGTGGAGGAGCCCCTGCGCCTTCACGCCCTGCCAGGCGCCGTAGAGGAACGTGGCGACCGCGAGCCCCAGCGTGACGCCGAAATTCCCGGTGCAGGTCTGGCCCCCGGGGACCATCCCGAGGAGGTTCGCGAACAGGATGAAGAAGAAGGTCGAGAGGAGGAAGTGGGCGTGGTGATGGCCGTGGTGCCCCATGTTGGCGATCACCACCTCGTCCCGGATGAACAGGATGAACGACTCGAACAGGTTGTCGAGCGCCCCTTCGGGGGCCAGTCCCTTCCGGTTCTTCATGCGCCGCGCGAACCAGACGAAGACCGCGACGAGAAGAGCGCCGGCGATCCAGGACATCACCGTGTGTCCCGAGACCGTCAGCCCCCAGTCGGTGAGGCGGTGGCGGTGGTCCGCGAGGTGGGAAAAGACCCCTTCGATCGGGTTCCCGCCGGCCGCGGACGCGATCATGCGGGGCTCCGGGCGGGGACGGCCGGGAAGGAGATGCCCAGACCCAGGGTGGAAAGCATCACGCCCGCCCCGTAGGTGGCAAGGAGGGGGAGCGCCAGGAGCGCCGTCTTCGCCGCGGCCAGGGACAACATGGCGAAAAGGGCGGCCTGGGCGCCGAAGACGCCGAAGAAGGCGAGGGCGAACGCCTGCGGGGAGCCGCCGATCGAGCGGGTGAAGGCGGACCGGGTCGCCGCGGTCATCGCCGCGGCGGCCGCGCACCCCAGGAGGACGGAGCCGGGGGCGGTGCGGATCCAAAGGAGCGCCGCCGCGGCCGCCGCCGCCAGAAGCAGGCTCCAGGGGATCCATCGCCTCATTCCGCGTCCTCCCGGTCCAGTCGGGACACTCCGATGAGGAAAAGAGTCAGCCCCACCGCTGCCCCGAGGAGGATCCCGCCGACCAGGCCCCAGGGAGCGAATCCCCAGCGCGCCTCGGCCCAGCGTCCTCCCCAACCGAAGACCCCGACGGTCGCCGCAAGCTGCAGCCCCATATGGGAATACGCCAGGGCTGTTCGGACGGCGCTCCGGTTTTTCTTCGGCTCCAAAAGCGGGCGCGATTGTAGCGGGGGACCCCGGGGGGTCAAGGCACGATTCGGGCCCCGTCAGTCGGGCTCGAAGGCGAGGATCCGGCCGCCGCTCGTGTCGCGTATCACATGGGCGATCGCATGGCGCGTCGTTCCGCGGAACGTCTCGGTCTTTCCGATTGTCGAGGTGATGTCGACCAGAAAGAGGTCGGATTTTGTCGACAGGAGCGGTCCGATCTCGGCGATGAGCGTCGTCCATTCGGGTATGGCGTTCGCCACGTCCTGGATCGAGGTGAACGGGGTCGTCGCGCGGAGCTTCACCAGGGTCTCGGCGCGTTCCGGCGTCATGTTGGCCGAAAGGGAACGCAGGACCTCGAGGGGGGCCGTGTTCGGGTTCACCGTGCCGTCCCCCCAGCGGGACGTGCAGAAGGAAGCGAGGCCGGGCGCGAACGTCCCGTTGTCCAGCCGGAACCCGTAAAGCGTCTCGCGGGAGAATCCCGGAACGAGAAGGAGTTCCTTCAGCGTGTGGAGCGGCCCGTTCCCGGCGTTCTCCTCGAAGCGCCCCGTCTCCGGGTTCCCGTCGGCGGCCTTGTCGAGCCAGTCGACGAGCGCCTCGAGGAGGTCCGCGTCCGAGGCTTCCCGGTCAGGCAGGAGGGTGAAGAGGCGGAACAGGCGGTCCTTCGGGTCCTCGGCGTCGGGCGCGTCGAGGAGGATGCCGCTCGCGTCCACGAGGCTGTTGATCCGGAGCATCGATTTCTCGTCGCGGATCGCGATCCTCACCGCGGCCGGGCCGACCGCGATCTCGGCGGGCGCGGCCCACCCCTCGTCGGCCCCGTCGTAGGGGAACTGCCGGAACGTGTCGGCGGCCGTGTCGTGGCGCAGGATCCGCAAGGCGTGGATCGCCCCGGCGCGAAGCGCCATCTCGTGCTGGAGCTCCGCGGCCCGATGGAAGGCGTTCGAGGCGTCCACCTGCGTCCGGAAGGAAAACGGGACGACGATCGCCGCGAGGAGCGCCACGAGGAACAATGTCAGGATCAGCGCGAAGCCGTCCCGTCTCGCGGTCACGCGCGCATTCTAGGGCGCGCCGCGAAAAAAATTTTCCCTTTCCGGTGTTTCGCGCTTGCCGCGGCCCGCGCAGGGGTCACAATGACGCGACCATGATCGAACGGAACCTGCCGCGCGAGAAGATCAAGAACCTGTACGCGGAAAAGCCCCTCAACAAGGAGCAGCTGGCGCGGAAATCCCGCCACTTCGCGACGCCGGTGAAACCGATCGTGGTGACGCCGGAAATGGCCGCCTCGGATCTCGTCGAGCAGATGGCGGGGATGTCGATCCAGGCGCGGAATCTCGGCCAGTGCGCGCGGATCCTCGAGCGGATGATGACCGATCCCGACCGCCCGACGGTGATCCTGGGGCTGGCGGGTCCGCTCGTCGCGGCGGGGCTCCGGCGCGTGATCCGGGACCTCGTGGTCTCCGGCGCCGTCGACGCGATCGTCTCGACGGGGGCGGTCCTCTACCAGGACATCTACCAGGCGCGCGGCTTCAGGCACTACAAGGGGACCCCGACCGCCGACGACACGGAACTGCGGGACCTCTACATCGACCGGATCTACGACACCTACGTCGACGAGGAGAAGTTCTGGGAGACCGACATGTGGTGCGGCAAGGTGGCCGACGAGCTGCCGCCCGGGGAATACTCCAGCCGCACGTATCTCGCCGAACTCGCCAAGCGCCTCGACGATCCCGAGTCGATCGTCTACCAGTGCGGGCGCCTGGGGATCCCGATGTTCGCGCCGGCCCTGAACGACTCCTCGATCGGGATCGGCCTCACGGAGCACTACCATCGGGGCGTCCAGGAAGGGAAGCCCGGCGTCATCATCAGCTCGATCCGGGACGCGTACGAGCTGACCCAGCTCGTGGTGCATTCGAAGAAGACCGCCGCGATCTACGTGGCGGGGGGCGTCCCGAAGAATTTCATCAACGACTCCGTCGTCGCCGGCTACATCTTCGGGGTCGAGAAGGGGCACACCTACGCGATCCAGATCACGACCGCCAACACCTGGGACGGGGGGCTTTCCGGATCGACCCTCGGCGAGGCGCAATCGTGGGGGAAGATCAAGAAGGAGGCGGATTTCGCCATGGCCCAGGTGGAGCCCTCGGTCTCGCTTCCGCTCCTCACGGCGCATCTCTTCGGCAAGGGGGTCCTCGCCCGCCGCTCCCGGATCCAGTACATGTGGGACGACCAGGTCCTGAAGGGGATCCGCACCGGATCCGTGCAGAACGGGAAGGCCGGCAGGTCGTCTTCCCGGAAGTCCCGGCCGAACCAGCGCAAGAAGTAGTCCTGTCGCCCGGCGCGCCTTTCGCGCTATCGTTCCCGCGCCGTGCTAGACGGGGGGGTAGCGGCCCCCTGTAACCCGCAAGTCCGCTTCAGGCGGGGTCGAATTCCCCCCGGAGGCCGCGGGTCCCGGCGGTGCGACGCGGCGCGCGAGGCGTTGAGGCCCGGGTCCCATGCAACGGGAGGCCGGCCAACCCCGCCAGGTCCGGAAGGAAGCAACGGTCGCCGGCCCTTCCGTGTGCCGTGGGGTCGCCTGGGCGGAGCCGGACGCGCCGCGAAGTCCCCGGGATCCCAGTCGATGGGGGGTGCACGGCTTCTTCAGTTTCGTGGAAGCGACGCCCTCTCGGGGGCCGCTCGCTCGCTTGCCCTTTCGGCGGTTGCATTTGGCGGGGGACGCTTCTCGTCGGCATCCATGCCGCCTTGTCGCTCCGATGTCGCCGGGCCTTACACGTCCTGACCGGCCCGGCTTCATCAGGCCCCCGCAAACGCTCCCGCCTCCGGGCCGCTCGCTTTGCAGGGCGGGCGGGACAGCCGCTCAAGCGAGGGGGGCGGTGCGAGCGGAGTGCGAGGCCGCGGACCGCCCCACGGAAGAGGCGGTCAGGCCGAGCCCTCGCAGGCCGGCACGGACGCCGGACGAGAATGAGCGAGCACTGTCCCCCGAGCGCCCGTAAGCGCCCCCGCCCGCCGAAGCAGGTGAACAAGAAAAGAAGAAAATGTCCTAGAATGGGTCTTCACATGTCGTACCTGGCGCTTGCGCGGAAGTACCGGCCGCAGTCGTTCGAGGACGTGATCGGGCAGGAGCCGGTCGTGACGACGCTCGCCAACGCCCTCAAGGCCGGCCGCGTCGCGCACGCCTATCTTCTGGCCGGCCCCCGCGGTGTCGGGAAGACCACGCTGGCCCGGATCCTCTCGATGGCGGTGAACTGTCCGAAACGAAAAGAGGGAAAGGCGGATCCGTGCGGCACGTGCGAGCCGTGCGAGCGGACCGCCGAAGGGGCCGACCTCGACGTCCTGGAGCTCGACGGCGCCAGCCACAACGGCGTCGAGGCGATCCGCGAGATCTGCGCGAACGTCCTCACGCTCCCGGCGCGATCATCTTTCCGCGTCTACATCATCGACGAGGTGCACATGCTCTCGGCGTCGGCCTTCAACGCGCTCCTGAAGACGCTCGAGGAGCCGCCGCCGCACGTGAAGTTCATCTTCGCGACGACGCATCCCCACAAGGTGCTTCCGACGATCCTCTCGCGGTGCCAGCGGTTCGACCTGAAGCGGATCCCGCCGGAGGCGATCGCGAAGCGGCTCGCCGACGTCTGCCGGAAGGAGAAGATCGCGGCGGAGCCCGAGGCGCTCCGGGAGATCGCACTCCGGGCCGAAGGGGGAATGCGCGACGCGCTGACCCTGCTCGACCAGGCGCGCGCCTCCGGGGATTCGGCCGGCGTCTCGGCGGACGGCGTCCGGAAGATGCTGGGCCTTTCCGGCGCGGACGAGATGGAGACGCTTCTCGCGGCGGTCCTCGCCGGCGACGCGGGCCGGATCCTCTCCGCGGTCGACGCGGCCTGGATGGCGGGACGCGACCTCGAGTCGATGGCGCGCCAGGTGCTGGAGGCGGCGACCGCCCGCGTGGGGGAGGCGCCTCCCGCCGGACGGGCGCGCCTCGTGGCGCTCGGCTCCCGGCTTCTGGCGGTCTGGCCGCAGCTCGCCGCGGGCCGCGCCGGGCGCACCGCCTTCGAGTGGGCCTTTCTCGAGGCGCTGGAACCGGTCGAGACGCCCTCCGCCGCCGCGCCGCCGCCGGTTCCGGCCCGTTCCCCGTCCGTGCCCGCTCCTGTCCGTGAGGCGGAAGCGCCGCGGCGGGAGGCGGAGCTTCCGAAAAAGGCGCCGCCGCCCCGCGCGCCCGCTCCGGCGCCCGCGGCCGGACCGGATCTCGCGCGGGTGACGGGCCTCTGGGGGGATTTCATCGAGCGCGTGAAGAAGGAAAGCCGGTCCACGGCGGCGTTCCTTGCCGAGGCGCGTCCCGCCGGGATCCAGGGGGCTGTCCTCGAGATCGAGTTTCCGGCCGAGTGCCGGTTCCACAAGGATGCCGTCGACAGCCCGACCCACCGGCCGGTCCTCGAGAAATGCCTCGCGGAGGTCTTTTCGGCCGCGCTCCGCGTGAAGACGCTTCTCGCCGCGGGAGGGAAGCCCGCGCCGCCGCCGGCTCCCGCGCCCGCCGCGCGTCCAGACGATGGTCTCGCCGGGGCGGATCCGCTCCTGAAGCGCGCCGCCGATATCTTCCAGGGGCGGGTGATCACCCAACGCAAGGAGGTCCGCGAATGAAGGGATTCGACATGGGCGGGATGCTCCGCCAGGCGCAGAAGATGCAGAAGGAGATGGCGCGGGTCCAGGAGGAGCTGAAGAAGCGCGTCGTCGAGGGATCGGCCGGCGGCGGGATGGTGACCGCACAGGTGACGGGCGGGATGGAGCTCGTGGCCCTCAAGATCGACCCGCAGGTCCTGACACCCTCCGACAAGGACGTCCTCGAGGAGATGATCGTCGCCGCGGTGAACGCCGCGACGCAGGAAGCCCAGAAGATGCTCCAGCAGGAGATGGGAAAGCTGACGGGCGGGATGGGGCTCCCGCCGGGCCTCGTCTGATCCCATGGACGCGGCGCCGTTCCTGCTCGCGGCCGCCTTTGCGATCGGCGCCGGTCTCTTGGTGCGCGGATTTCTTCTCGCCGGATCGGGCGTTCCGCGGCGGGAGGCGATTCTCGCGCGCGTGCCGGGGTGGTCCGGGCATCTCCGCCCCCGGATCGCCGCGCTCCAGAGGCAGGCCGGCGATTCCGGCCGGACGCCCGAGACCTGGGGGGCGTATGCCGCCGCCTGCGGCGCCGCCGGCGCCCTGTGGGGAGGGATGGTCGGGGGGCCCGCGGGAATGACCGCGGGCGTCCTTTTCGCCTTCCTTCCGGTGGCGGTCCTCAACGCCCGCGCGGAGCGGAGGCTCGCCGCGGTGGAGGGGGAATTCCCGTTCGTGGTGGATCTCGTGGGGCTTTCGGTGGCTGCCGGGATGACCGTCGAGTGGGCGATCCGCCGGATCACGCCGCGCCTGGCGGAGGGGCCCCTCAAGACGGAGATGAACCGCCTCCTCGCCGGGCGCTCGGTCGGGCAGGGGTGGACCGAGGTCCTGTCGGGGCTCGCCGACCGGACCGGGTCGGTGTCTGTCCACGAGGCCGCGGCGACCCTCGCGCAGGCCGAATCGACCGGAATGTCGCTTTCGCCGATCCTCGCGCGGATCTCGGCGGACCTGCGCGCGCGGCGGCTCGCCGCCGCCGAGGCGCGCGCCCACCGGGCGCCGGTGCGGATGCTGTTCCCGATCGTCCTTTGCATCCTGCCCGCGGTCTTCGCGGTGCTCCTGGCGCCGGCCCTCTCGCGCCTTTTGGGATGATGCCGCTTCTCGACCGGGACGGGCGCGTGGTGGCATCCCGGGTCGTCGAGGCGCGCTCCTGCGCGTCGCGCCTGCGGGGATGGATGGGGCGCGAGGACGTTTCCCCCGGCGAGGCGCTCTACCTGCCCGGATGCGCTTCCGTTCACACCTGTTTCATGAGGATCCCGATCGACGTCGTGTTCGTCGACCGGGCCACGACGGTCCTCGCGGTCCGGCCGGACCTGGCCCCCTGGCGGTTCGCGGCGCACGTCGGGGCGTGGGGGGTCGTGGAGCTTCCGGCGGGACGCGCGGCCGCGGCGGGGATCGTTCCCGGGATGCGCCTGTCGGTCGCCGACGCGGAGCCTGCATGACGTCCGGGCGCGCCGCCGTCTGGGGGCTCGCGTCGGCCGGGATCCTGCTCGCGGCGGGGTTTGCCCTCCTGGCCTCGGGCGGCCGGGAAAGCGGGGGACGTCCGGACGCCGCGCCGCGCTCCGGGGACCTGTCCCCGGACCAGGCCGCGGACCGGGCCCGCCGGGCCGAGACGTACGCCCGATGGGTCCTGTCGCGCGCCGCGGCCGACGGCGAGACGGTGGCGGCCGCCCTGCGCGCCGTCCAGGGCGTCCTCGCGGAGACCGGTGACCGGACGCCGGAGGAGAAGGAGGTGGCGGCGCGGCTGAAGGGGGTCCGGATGGACCTCGCCGCCCGCCGGCGCGCGGCGCTCGACCGGCTCTGGGTCTCCTTCCGCCGCAACCACGCGCTTCGGGACTGGAGCGGCGCGCGTCGGGACCTCGCGCGGATCCTCCGGATCACGCACGATCCCCGCGATGCCGACCACCGGCAGGCGCGGCGGCTTCTCGACCGGATTTCCGCAAGGTAGGCGGGTCAGCGCGGCCTGACCGCGAGATCGTCGAAAAGGAAAGGGCCCCCGCGCGCGAAAAGGCCGACGCGCCCCCGGACGAACGTCTTGTCGCGCACGGCGCCGCACGGGACGCCGTTCACGGCGCAAGAGATCGTGTCGCCGCGGCAGGAGACGGTGAGCGTGTCCCACCCCGCCCCGGGCGCGTCCGAGGGAGGGAGCGACCCTTCCGCCAGGAGCTCGCGGGTCTCGCCGGTGACGCAGAAGATGCGGCAGGTGCGCGCGGCCGGATCCCAGGACGCCGCCCAGTGGCGGGTCACGTCCCGGTAGCCGAGGACGATCCCCGCCTCGCCGGCCGGTGTCGCCCCGCCCGGCCGGATCTGGACGGAGAGGTCGACACGGTCGCCCGCGATGTCGATCAGGAGCGCCTTCCCCTCGCCGGATCCCTTCGCCTTCCAGGACAGGACGTGCGGGACGCTGGCGGCGACGGGGGTCGCCTCCACGCGCCAGGCGCCGTCGGCCGGATCCTGGAGCGCCGACAGGCCGGTGGCGAGCCTTCCGCCGGTATCGGCGTCAAAGGAATAGGAGCGTTCCCTGGGGGCTGCAGCCGCGACAGGGACCCGGGCGGGCTCTCCGGCCGGGGCCGCTTGCCCTGGTTCCATGGCGGGCCGCGTCCCGCCGCATCCGCCGGCAAGGACACAGGCCAGGACGATCGCAGGCGGCCGCATGAGCGGGGGAAATTATACAGGAAGCCGGGCCGACCGGTATGCGCTTCGGGAATCGGGAAGAGGCTAGACGGTCAGATTGGTGTGGACGGTGGGATTCTGGCCCACGCCTGGAGCCGTGTCGGACCCCTGGGAGTCGCGCGAGCCGCCTGCCGAATTGCTCAATCCCAGCAGGTTGTGCATCGTGAGGGCGCCGGCCGTCCACCGGTAGAACCCCGGAAACGGTTGGCCCAGATTCAGGACGTTATTGACGGGAGGCATTCTGATGTTCTTATCGGCCGGGCCGGGCCGGTTCTGAAGGGGAGGCCGGTTGAAAATCGCGTTATTTTTCGGGGACCGGCTCCTTCTCCGGGGTGGCCGGGCTGGCGGGGTCGGAGACCACCCCTCCGGGCGAGGTTCTCGTGACCGCTCCGGGGGGCACCGGTTCCCGGGCTCCCGAAAAGCGGTCGGTCCCGTCCCCGGAATCCAGGAAGACCGACAGGCTGTGGCCTCCGTGGTAGCTGTTGTCCCCCGCGATCCCCTGCCCGCCCCCCGCCCGGTAGGTGTCGCTTCCGGAGAGGTCGGCGAAGAGGCAGAAGCCGTTGTGGGCCGAGGCGCCCTGGGAGAACCCCGTCCCCCCCTCGTAGACGTCGTTTCCCGCGCGGTCCAGGAAGACGACCGCCGTCTCGTCCCAGGAACACCCCTGCGCCACGGCCTGCAGGGTGGCGTACCGGTCGTTTCCGTCCGCGTCCTCGAAGTACCCCAGCGCCTGGTGCGCCGCGAACCCTTGCGCGTAGCGGGACCCCAGGTAGCCGTCGTCTCCCGCCCGGTCGAAGAGGAGCCCCCAGCCGTAGTAGTAGCCGCCTCCCTGGGAGAAATGTCCCGCCTCGTACCGGTCGTCGCCGGCAAGATCCGCCAGGAGCGCGATCCCCCCGGAGGCGTTGACGCTCCGGAACCCGTAGCCGCTTCCCTGGCCGATCGCCTCGAAAAGGCCGGCATCGCCGTACCCGGTGGGATGGCGCCCCTTGCAGAAGTAGGAATCGTCCCCGGCGGCGTCCTCCAGCATCGCGAACCCGCCCGGCATCGCGCACGCCTGGGCGAACCCCGTCGCCGCGTAGCGGTCGCGCCCGTCCATGTCGCAGAGGAGCCCGATCCCCCAGAGGGCGCACCCTTGCGCGCAATCGTTGGCCCGGAACGCGTCGTCGCCGGCGAGGTCGAGGAGAAGTCCGGCCCCCAGGAACGCCGCCCCTTGTCCCCAGTCCTGCGCCAGGTACCGGTCGTCGCCGGCGATGTCCGCGAGGATCCCGACACCGAGCTTCCCGCACCCCTGGCTCCAGCCGTCGCTCGACTGGTAGGCGTCGTCGCCGCCGGCGTCGAGGACGATCGATGCCGGACGCGCGCGCCCCGCTGACGACCCGGCCCCGTGCGTGTAGAGGTCGTTTCCGCCGAGGTCCACGAGAAAGGCAGGCGGGTCCCCCTTGTGCCAGTCGTCTCCGTTCCCGCAGACCACGATCCGGCCGAACGGGGTGTCGCGCTCGATCCGTTCCGTGGCTTCCGCGGCGAGTCCCGCCGCGAGGTCCGTCAGGAACGCGCCCCGCGTCTCCTCCAGGAAGCGGGCGGCCGTCCCGGCCGCCGAGAAGAGGGCGGCGAGGTCCACCTTCTCCGAGAGGGCCAGCATCCGCCGTTCCGGTTCGAACTCCATCCAGTCGCGGTCCGGCCTGTCGAGGGCCTTCTCCAGGTACGTCATGTCGTCCGGCGAGAGGCGCGCGAACGCCGCGTCCCACCGGGACCGGATCCTTCCGAGGAGGGTCTCGATCTCCGAAAGGCGCTGGTTGAGCGTGAGCGTTTCCGGCGCGGGAAGATACGGCCGGGCGTCCGCCGGCAGGGGCCGGTCGAGCCACGCCGCGCCGGCACGGAACCGGTCGGCGGCCGACGCGGTCCCGGTCGTCTCGTGGATCAGCCGCTGGGAGGTTCCGGCGAGGCGCCAGGGGTTCCGGTGGGCGTATGCCATGCGGGGGAGGCGCCAGAAATCCGCCACCAGGTGCGTCGCGGCGAGCCGCTCGACGAGATCCTTTTCCTCGGCGTCGTAGCCGGCGTCGCGGGCGATTTTCCGGGCGAGAAGCGATTCATGCGTCTCTTCGGGAGGATCCGGGAAGATCTCGGCGTCCGCGGGGATCTTCCGCGCCGCGCGCATCGTCCCGATCCGGACGGAGAGATTGAGGAGATCCTGCCGTCGCCGCGCATCCACCGTATAGCGGCTGTCCGGCCGGGCCTTGCGCAGGATCTCCCCGGGGGTCCGGGGCTCCGGATCCACGGGGACCCGGTCGAGCCGGATGTCGGACTCCACCCGGTCGCGGACCACCGTCAGCGAGAGCGTCTCCCCGGGCCGACGCGCCGCGATCGCCGCGCGCAGGCGATCGGGGAGCTTCGCCTCGTCCCCCGCGAAATCGACCCCCTCGGCCGCGACGATGAGGTCCCCTGGTCGTATTCCGGCCGCGTCGGCCGGACCGTCCACGAACACCCTGCCGACATGGATCGCGATCGGGAACCGCTTTCCGCCGGCAGCCGGTATCTCTTTCGTCGCCGAGAGCCCCATCACCCCGATCCATGGTTTCCCGGAACCGGCCTCGACGGCCGGCGGGGGGGGCGCGGAGGAGACGCAGCCGGCCAGGAGGATCGCGGCGAGAGGGGTGACGTATTTCATGCGGGGATCATACCGGGCGCCGGCCGGATTGCGCGCGCCTGCAGAGTCGGCCATGTTCGGGTGCCTCCCGGCACCCTCCGCGGCCCCGGGTCGGCCGCCTTTCGTCGCCCTCCCGGGCTCCTCACCCCTTCGGGGCGGCGGCCTTCCTTCGGCTCCCGGACTGGCCGGCCGTTTCCCGCTCCCGCGGGAAACGTGCGCGCCCAGTAGGAGTCGAACCTACAACCTTTGGCTCCGGAGGCCAACGCTCTGTCCAGTTGAGCTATGGGCGCAAGAAGGGACCACTATAAAAGCGGCCTTCCTTCCTGTGAAGCAGGGGTTTCTGGAGGCAGATGGAGGGGCCGTAGGTGGGCGTGTGAGGGGGCCTCGTGCGCAGGCCGGTGGCAGGACGCCACGCGCTTTCCGTCCGCGGAGCGGACAGGCGCGAAGGCCGTCGCGCATGGGAGGGAGGAGCGGACCGGATGTCTGCGACGACCGTCCCCCGAACACGTCCGCCGAAAGGCCCCCGACAAACGCGAACCGCCGTGAGAGGTGCAAGCGGAGCCCGACCGTACAGGATGGTGCGTCGCGTTTGCGATGAACCGGACTCTATTCCGACACCCGCCCCGCGTTCGCCATCCGCATGACGCGGGGAAGGTCCGGGGCGCGGCTTCCGGCGATCTCGACGGGGGTGATCCGGACGATCCGCCAGACGTCGTCGCGTTCGGCGAACCCGATCGTCCAGACGGTGTCGATCGGGTAGGGGAACGGGGAGGGGGGCGCCGGGACGTAACGGATCCGGACGCGGGCAGACCCGGTCTCGCCCGAAGTCTCGACCGTCCTCTGGATCCACTCGATCGATTTCGGCGGTGACTGCTTCAGGAGCCGCTGGAGGTTCGCGGCGATGGCGGGCTTTGTGACCCCGTCCTGCTCGAAATCGTCCGCCACGGCGGCGACGGCCCTTTTCGGGTCCCTCGCCAGGACCCCGTCGACCATCCTGTCGAGTTCCGCCTCGATCGACTCCTCGTCCGTCGTGACGAGCCAGTCGCCGGCCGCGACCAGGAGGACGATCCCGGTCCCGAAGGCGAGGAACCGGAGCCACGTGGGCATCAGCGACCGGCCTTCTTCGGCCGGGCGGCCCGGACCGCCGTCCGGAGGATCTCCATCCCCTCGTCGATCTCGGCCGGGCGGATCGTGAGGGGCGGCCGGAAGCGCAGGCTCCGCTCGCCGCAGGGGAGGATCAGGAGCCCGTGCCGGTAGGCCGCCGCGCGGACGGCCTCGCGCGCGGTCCCGTCGGCGAGGTCGAAGGCGCACATGAGGCCGCGCCCGCGGGGATTTCCGGCCGCGTCCGGGAACTCATGGCAAAGTCCGTCGATCCGCGCGAGGAGATGCCGGCCGGTCGCCGCGGCGTTCTCCACCAGCTTCTCGTCCCGGATGATCTCGAAGAGGCGCGCGGCGCGGACCATATCGGCGAGGTTACCGCCCCAGGTGGAGTTGATGCGGCTCTTCATCCGGAAGACGTTGTCGGCGACCTCGTCGATCCGCTTTCCCGCCAGGAACCCCCCCATCTGGACCTTTTTTCCGAAACAGATCAGGTCGGGCGTGACGCCGAAATGCCGGTACGCCCACATCTTCCCGGTGATCCCGATCCCGGTCTGGACCTCGTCGAAGACGAGCATCGCCTCGTTTTCATCCGCCAGGACCCGAAGGGTGGCCAGGAATTCAGGGCGGAAGTGGTTGTCTCCCCCCTCGGCCTGGATCGGCTCGATGATGATGGCGGCGATGTCGTCCGGGTTTTTCGCGAACGCCTCCTTGATCTGGCCGGCGGCGCGCGCCTCGGCGGCGATCACCGATTTCAGGACCTCCGGCGTCACGGGGAAGGAGAGCTTGGGGTTCTCGATCCGGGGCCAGGGAAACTTCGGGAAATACTGGGTCTTCCGGGGATCGGCGGTGTTCGTGAGCGAAAGCGTGTATCCGCTCCGGCCGTGAAAGGCCTGCCGGAAATGGACGATCTGGGACCCCTTCTCGCCCTTTCCCCTGGCCAGGTTCTTCCGGACCTTCCAGTCGAAGGCGGCCTTGAGGGCGTTCTCGACGCCGAGAGCCCCTCCTTCCACCACGAAAAGATGCGGGAACTCTTTCGGGATCGCCACGCGGGAGAAGACCTCCACGAACCGGGCCATCCCGGCCGTGTAGACGTCGGAATTCGAGGGCTTGTGCCGGGCGGCCGCGAGGAGCTCCCGCTCGAACGCCTTTTCGTGGAGTCCCGGATGGTTGATCCCGACGGGGCTCGAGGCGAAGAACGAGAAGAAATCGAGGAACGTCCGCCCCTTCCGGGCGTCGCGCAGGCGGACCCCTTCCGATTTCTCGAGGTCGAGGACCAGGTCGTACCCCTCGGCGAGCATCTTCCGGGAAAGGGTCGCGTGGACGCGCGCGGCCGGTATCCGGACGGAACGCATGCGGCGATTATAGACAGAAGGGGAGAGACGAAAGGACGTTTCCGCTATGATTCGCCGCCATGCGCGTCCCGCTCATGGATCTCGTCCGTCAGTACGCCGCGATCAAGGCGGAGGTCCTTCCCGCCATCGAGGCCGTGATCGAGAGCCAGCAGGTGATCGGCGGCCCGGCCGTGAAGCGCTTCGAGCAGGCGCTCGGCGCCTACTGCGGCCCCGGGATGACCGGGGTCGGCGTGGCATCCGGAAGCGAGGCGCTGGTGGTCTCGCTCATGGCGCTCGGGATCAAGGCGGGAGACGAGGTGATCACCACGCCGCACACCTTCTTCGCCACGGCCGCGTCCGTGGTCCGGGTCGGTGCGCGACCGGTGTTCGTGGATATCGACCCGGTCACCATGAATATCGACCCGGCCCGGATCGAGCGGGCCGTGACGCCGCGCACGAAGGCGGTGATCCCTGTCCACCTCTACGGGCTTCCGGCGGACATGGATCCGATCCTCGAGGTCGCCCGGCGGCACCGGCTTTCGGTGATCGAGGATTGCGCCCAGGCGATCGGCGCCGCCTACAAGGGGAAGCGGGTGAGCGCCTGGGGGGACGTCGGATGCTTCTCGGCGTATCCGGCGAAGAACCTCGGCGCCTTCGGCGACGCCGGCTTCGTGGCGTCGAAGGATCCGGCGCTCGCCGCGCGGATCGCGCAGATCCGCGACAACGGGAGCGCGCGCGACAACAAGTACCGGCACGAGCTTTTCGGCTACAACGCGAGGCTCGACGCGATCCAGGCGGCGGTCCTCGACGTGAAGCTGAAACGCATCGACGCCTGGAACGCCCGCCGGGCGGAAATCGCCCGGCGCTACACGGAGGCCTTTTCGGGGCTCGACCTCGTGCTTCCCGCCGCGCCCGCCCACGCGGGAACGACGCACGTCTACCATCTCTATGCGGTGCGGACCCCGCGGTGCGACGAGATGGTGGCGTTCCTCAAGGGGCGGGATGTCGAGAGCCGGCACTACTACCCGATCCCGCTCCACGTCCAGGACAGCCTCCGGTTCCTCGGATACGGCCCCGGAAGCTTCCCGCTGGCCGAGAAGGCGTCGGCGGAGAACCTGGCGATCCCCCTCTTCCCCGAAATGACGGAGGCCGAGCAGGATCACGTGATCGCCTCCGTTCGGGCGTTCTTCGGAAAGTAACAGGCCTTCCATTTTTCCTGTCGACCCCCGGCCGGGAATCCCGTTATCCCGGAAGAGGTGACTGGTGCCTGCGTCGTGACGACCGGAGAGGCCGCCCCCACCGATCGGGAACTGGTTTCCCGCGCGCGGGCCGGAGAGACGTCGGCCTTCGACGGGATCGTCGCGCGCTACCAGTCGAGGGTGCTCGCCGTCTGCCGGCGCTACGCCGCGGACGAGGGGGGCGCCTGGGATCTCTGGCAGGAGACGTTCATGAAGCTTCACGGGTCGCTCGATCGCTGGACGGAAGGGGACTCGGTGGCGCCGTGGCTCATGCGGATCGCGGTGAACGCGGGCCGCGACGCCGCGCGCAGGAAACGGTCCTGGCTGAAGCTGTTCCGGCCGTTCGGCGAAGGGGAGGAGGCGGCCGCGCGGGCGGACCCGGGGATTCCGGAGCCGCCCGACCCGGGCCTGGGGGAGGCGCTTCGCGCGGGGCTCGCGCGGCTCCCGACGATGCAGCGGGAGGCGATCACCCTGCGCTTTTTCGGGGAACTGCCCGTCGCCGATGTGGCCGCGACCCTGGGATGCAGCGAGAGCTCGGCGAAGACGCATCTGGCGCGGGGACTTACGCGCCTCAAGGGGCTGGTCCGTGAGGCGGGGGCATGATCGGGAGGTCCGGATGGACGAAATGAACGAGCGCGAGCGGAAATGGGGCGAGGCGTTTCGGAGCGGGGAACCGTCGCCGGCGGACGGCGAGTGGGCCGCGCGCCGTCGCGCCCTCGGCGCGGCGATCGCGCAAGGCAGGGCTACCTCCGTCCGGCGGAGGCTCCGTGTCTGGATTCCGGCCGCGGCCGCCGCGGCGTTTCTTGCCGGCTGGGCCTTCCAGGGACTTCGCCCGCGAGACGTGCAGCCACCGGAGGATCCGGTTCCTGAAAACCGGTCCGTCGAGACGGCTGCCGCCCCGGCGCCCGCGGCGCTTGTCGAGACGGTGGCGTTCGCCGGGGTCCTGGCGTCCGGCTTCATGGAGGCGGTCGACGGGTCGGTCCCCCTGGCGGGGCGCCTGGCGGAGGAGGCGGGACGGCGCTGGATCGCGGATCCCCTGAAGGGGGGTGCGGAAAGGGTTGTCGACGCGGTGCGCGCCGACGCGCGGGCGGTCGTCCGGGACCTCGTCGCCTGGACCGGGGAGACGAGAAGCTTTTGACGCTTGTAAGGAGAAGACCATGAAACGGACAGCCAAATGGATTGCCTGCTCGCTCACTCTCGTGTCGACCGCGATGGCGGCCCCCGCGCGCATCGAGGAGACGCTTCCGCACGACACGGCCTTCTACGCGCGCGTCGCGCTGGGGCCCGAGTTCCGGAAGACCCCGCTCTGGCGCCTCTGGAACGATCCGGCGACCGCCTTTCTCCGGGAAGGCGCGTCGCGGGGAGCGCTGGCGCCGGTCCTCACGCACCTGGAACAGGGAGAGGGAGAGGCGGTTCTGGCCTGCTTCAGGCCGCTCGCCGACATGATCCGCGGCGGGGAGCCCGTGGCGGGCGCCGCCGTCCCTCCCGCCGGGGGGGTCTTCCTGGTCGCCGTGGACGACAAGCCGGGGAACAAGGGGCTCCTCTCCCTGGTCGATTCGATCGCGTCGGCGGAGGGGCGGAAGGTCCGCCAGGAAGGGGCGTTCCGGATCGAAAGCGCTCCGGCCGCGGGGACCGGTGTCCTGGTGAGCGGCATGACCGTTTGCATCGCGCGCGGGAAGGGGCGCGTCGTGGTCGGAACGGAACCGGACGTCCTCGCGTTCGTGCGGGCGCAGGGGTCGCCCCCCGCGCTTTCCCTGGCATCGAACCCCGCCTTCCTGGCGGCGCTCGCGGCAGCGGGCGGCGGCGGAAGGGAAGCCGCTTTCATGTACCTTGATTGCGGGTTCCTGGCGGCGCTCCGGGATACCCCGTCGGCCGACGGCCTGGCGTCGTTCCTCAAGGTCGGGGCGGTCTCCCTCGGGATCGTCCCCGACGGTCCGGATGTCCGGAGCGCCCTTTATGTCCATGCCCCGGGGAGCCCGCTCCTGGCGGCCGTACGCCCGGCGGCGGATGACGCGCTCCTGAAATACGCACCGGCGGGGACGCTCGCCTGCGGGATCTTCTCCCTCGACGCGCGAGCGGCGGCGCGGACGCTCGCCGCCGGGGCGCTCGCGGCGGGGGAGGCGGGACGGGAGGCGTTCGGAAAGGCGCGTGCGGTCCGGACGTTTCTCGACGAGGCCCTCTCGGTGCCGACGGACGGCTGGCTCTCGGCGGTCGGTCCCCAGGCGGGCTTCTACCTGACGAATTCCTTTCCGCCGTCCGGATGCCTGGTGCTGAAGAAGGGAAAGACGTTCGACCGGGTGGAGCGGATCCTTCTGGCGTTCCTCGCCGCGGCCGAGGCGGTCGGAAAGGGGGACAGGAACACGCGGATCGCGATCAGCCTGCAGGGGGACGGAGCGGACCATCCGGCCGTGCGCGTCGGCGCCGATGCCGCGGCCGGGGACGGGAAACCCGGACGCAGGAGCGTCTGGAAGGAACTCGCGCACCGCGGGCGGACGGTCCGGTATGACGCCAACCACCCGTTGCAGGTCGGCTACGCCGTGGACGGGGAATGGGTCCTGGTCGGACCGGTCTTCGAATTGAAGGCGGCGCTCGCCCGGGCGGACGCGGGGCAGCCGGGGCTCCGGGAATCCGCCTCCTTCCGCAAGTCCCGCGCGGGGGCCCCGGCCGGAGCGCACGCCTTCCTGTGGGGGGATCTCTCGCTGGTCGCCCCGTTCCTGCCGCTCCTGGCGGCGGCGCCCGGCGTGGACGGTCCGATGCGCGGGATCCTCGCGGATCCGTCCAAGTTGGGGGAGGTGCTCGCTCCCCAGGCGATCGAGGCGGCCGCGACGGCCGACGGCTGGGTGTTCCGGGAGAGGGGCCCCCTTCCCCTGGCATGGATCGCGCTGGCCGCGGCGGCCCGCCGGCATGTGATGGTGGAGGGGGCGTTTCCGGAGGACGGCACCGGCGTTCCGGTGAGCGGCGTCGAGCCCGGTTCCAACGGGGAACAGGCCGGTATCCGTGCCGGCGACCGGATCCTCTCCTACGGCGGCGTGGAGGTTTCTCCCGTGACGCTTTCCGGCGAGATCGCCCGGAGCCGGCCCGGGACGGAAGTCGAGGTGTTGGTGGAGCGGGAAGGGGAGCGGATCGCGCTCAAGGTCCGGGGCGGGGAGCGCCTGGGGCTCACGATGTCGGTCGGCCTCCGGGCGGGGAGCAGGCGCTAGTTTTCGGATCACGTCCCGGTTCCAGGCGCTAGAATTCCCCGCGATGAACCTGGCGATCGTCGGGGTGGGGTACGTGGGGCTTGTCTCGGGCGTCTGTTTCGCCGCGAAAGGGCACCGCGTCGTCGCCAACGACAAGAACCTCGAGAAGATCAAGGCGCTCCGTGCGGGGAAGATCCCGATCTTCGAGCCGGGCCTGGAGGATCTCCTCAAGGAGGTCGTCGCCTCCGGGAAGCTCGTCTTCACCGAGGAGATGGGAGAGGCGGTGCGCGGGGCGGACGTCGTCTTCCTCTGCGTCGACACGCCGCCCAAGGATGACGGGATGGCGGACCTTTCCTCCATCGAGTCCGCCTCGCGGCAGATCGCGAAACATCTTTCCGGCTACAAGGTGATCGTCGAGAAGAGCACCGTCCCGGTGAAGACCGGCGAGCGCGTGCGCCGGACCCTCGAGAAATACTGCCCGCCCGGGGCGACGTTCGACGTCGTGTCGAACCCGGAGTTCCTGCGCGAGGGGCAGGCGGTCGCCGACGCGATGAATCCCGACCGGATCGTGGTGGGGGCGGAGTCCGAGAAGGCGCGCGCCGCCATGAAGGAGCTCTACGCGGGATTCTCGTGTCCCGTCCTCTTCACGGACGTGAAGAGCAGCGAGATGATCAAGCATGCGGCGAACGCCTTTCTGGCCATGAAGATCTCGTTCGCGAACGCGGTCGCGCAGATCTGCGAGCTCGCCGGGGCCGACATCGGCCAGGTGGTGAAAGGGATCGGCCTCGACAAGCGGATCGGGGCGAGTTTTCTCAACGCCGGGATCGGCTACGGCGGGTCGTGCTTCCCGAAGGACGTCGACGCCTTCGCCCGGATCTCGGAGGAACTGGGGTACCGGTTCGGCCTCCTGCGAGAGGTCCAGGAGATCAACCGGTTCCAGCGCCAGCATTTCATCCGGAAGATCGAGGACGAGCTCTGGGTCGTGAAGGACAAGGAGGTCGGGATCCTGGGGGTCGCCTTCAAGCCGGACACCGACGACATCCGCGAGGCGCCCTTCCTGACGATCGCCGAGGCCCTGCTTGCCAAGGGGGCCAAGGTGCGGGCCTACGACCCGAAGGCGGCCGAGAACGCGCGGAAGGTCCTGCCGGGCGTGCGGTACGTCGATTCGGCCTATGCGGCGGCCGAGGGGGCGGACTGCCTCGTGATCGTGACCGAGTGGGACGAGTTCCGGAAACTGGATCTCGCGCGCGTGAAGAAGTCGATGACGCACCCGACGGTCGTGGACGGGCGGAACCTGTTCGAGCCCG
Source organism: uncultured Planctomycetales bacterium (assembly GCA_964455625.1). Lineage (GTDB taxonomy): Bacteria > Planctomycetota > SBBH01 > SBBH01 > SBBH01 > SBBH01. The sequence continues at coordinate 20,911 of CAYVXZ010000009.1, forward strand.
CGCGGATGAAGGAGATGGGATTCGTCTACCGGAGCGTCGGCCGGTGAGGCGTGCCGTCTACCCCGGCACCTTCGATCCGGTCACCTACGGCCACCTCGATATCATCCGGCGGGGGGTGAACCTCGTCGACGAGCTGGTGGTGGCGGTCGCCACGAACGTCGAGAAGAACCCGCTTTTCTCCCTGACGGAGCGTCTCGACATGCTGCGCGAGGCGACGAAGGGGATCCCGCGCCTGGCGATCGGCCGGTTCGAGGGGATGACGGTCGACGCCGTCCGGAAGCGCAAGGCCACCGTGATCCTGCGCGGGATCCGGACGGTGGCCGATTTCGAGAGCGAGTTCCAGATGGCGCTCACGAACCGGCTTCTCGCGCCCGATCTCGAGACGATCTTCGTGATGGCGAGCCAGGAGTATTCCTTCCTGTCCTCCAGGCTCATCAAGGAGACGGCCTCCCTCGGCGGGGACCTCTCGCATTTCGTCCCGCCCGGCGTCGAGAGGCGCCTCAAGGCAAAATTCCGGAAACATTGAGAACCTTTTTGCCGGGAGGGGGTTACACTGGGGGTTATGGTTGCTAGGTGGTTCTGCCTCGTCTTGGCGTTCGTCGTCTTCTTCCCCTTCTGTGCGGGGGCGTGTCCGGTGGAATGCTGTCCGGACACGCATCGCGACGCCGACCACCACGGTGACGGGGATTCCTGCGACGACTGCTTTTGCTTGAAGATGGTCGAACGCCCCGACATGCAGGCCTTTTCCCTTCCTGGCGGGGCGGTCCTGCCGGTTTCGGTCGCCAACCCGGTTGACGCGTCCTCGCACGCCCCTGCCTTCTTCCGGTCCAGGGGATCCCCATCACCCCGATACCTTGCTCCGTTCCTGCTCCAGCACGCCTTTTTGTTCTAGATCGCTCCCTGTCCGTCTGTCGTCAGACATTCCGTTTGTGCGGAAGGGGAGGGCGTATGCGTTCGTGCCAGAAAAAACCGGGTGACCTATCGCGTCGCGCGGCCCGGTCGTGCTTTGTTCCTGCCGCGCTCATGCTTGCAGGTTGCGAGCGGTATCAGTCGATGCCTTTGGTGCCGGAAGAGATCGCCGCGTCCGTTTCCCGCGCGCGCGCGTTTCCTGACGGAGAGACTGACGCCGGAATTCCGCTCACCTTCGAACGGGCGGCAGGAATCCTGGCGCGTCACGGTCCTGCGCTCAAGGAGGCCAAGGCCGCCTACGAGACGTCGCTGGCGGTCGCGAAGATCAAGACACCGCTACCAAACCCTTCGGTGGAGGCGGGATTCAACTTCGGTTCCGGAAGCGATGCCGAGTCGCGGGCCACGCAGCCGTTCGGCGCAATCGGTTTCACGATCCCGACGGGTCGCCGGCTGCGTCGCCAGGATGAACTGAACAGGGCCCGGGCCGAACTCGCCCGCGTTGAGTGGATCCTCAAGCACCGCGAATCCTATCTGACGCTGAGGGATCTCTATTCCGATCTGACCCTCTCTCGAAAGAGGCTGCAGGAGCTCGGCATAATTTCCGATTCCGCCGCCGACTCGTCTGAGAAAGCGAGGCGGTGGGCTGCTCTCGGACAGATCGCCGTCCTCGAAGCGCAGTTCTTCTCCCTGGAAGCGTCGCAGGCGAAGACGGAACACCTCTCTGGGGAAGAAGAATCCATCGCCGCCGATGCCCAGCTTTCAAGGCTTCTAGGCGTCGACGCCGGATATTTCAAAGTGCTCCCGGCGGAACCCCTGCCGAAGTTTCCTGAAGATCCCCCTGCCGCCGATCGGATGAAAAACCTCATGATCGTTCACCATCCGGAACTGGCACGGCTCCGGGCGTCGTATTCGGTGGCCGAGCGGGAACTGCGCCTTGAGATCGCCAGGCAATACCCCGATTTCCAGTTCGGTCCCTCTTTTTCAAAGGAGGTCGGCGAAGACAAACAGATCCTCGGCCTCACCCTGGGGGCCGAAATCCCTCTTTTCGACCGGAACCAGCAGGCGATCGCGGCCGCCGAGAAGAGACGGGAAGAGGTCCGTATCCAATACGAGGCTGTCTTGAACCGCGCCTTGGGGACGCTTGACGAAGTCCAGGGGAGGGCCTTATTCGCTATCCAGAAGCAGAAGATCGCGCAAACGGCGCTCACGCAGGCGCGCGAGAACTCGGATCTCGCCCGGCGCTCCCTACAGGCGGGCTTGGTCGGGCCGCTCCATCTTCTTGAGGCGGAGCGGTCACGCCGGGAGGCCACTAAAGCCATTATCGAAACAGAACAGAAGGCATGGGGCGCATGGTTCGACTTGGAACAGGCCGTCGGTTGCCCCCTGGTGGCGTTTCCAGGCGAGGAACCGGCGGGCCTGCCTTCGATTCCAGAGTCTGCGGGAGGAGAGAAATGATGAAAAACGTCTTTTATTCCAGTCTCGTCGCGGCCGCCTTGGGATTCGGAGGGGGGTGGCTCGTGTTCTCGAAGGTGGGGTCCCCAGGCCAGTCGCACGACGAGCACGGAGAGGAAGCTCACGGGCACGCTGGCCCCGAGGCATCTTTGAGCCCCCAGGCGCTCCGCAACCTCGGGATCGAGGTCAAGGAGGCCGAGGCGGGGACCTTCTCGAAATACGTCTCCATCCCGGCGGTCGTCATGGAACTCCCGACGGGGATCCGCCCTCTCTTTTCCCCCGTAGATGGGCGTGTCATGGAGATCCGCGCTTGGCCCGGGGCGCTTGTCCCTGCGGGAGAGGTCCTGGTGACGATCCTGCGCGACTCCGAGGAGTTCCTCCAGGCGACGTACGCGCTCCGGCGCGCCTCCCGCTCGGCCGCATTGCTCGCAACCCAGCTTCCCGGCGGTGAAACGCCTCTCGACCTTTTGAATGTCCGCACGGGACTGCGCCGGCTCGGTGTGACAGACGCCCAGATCAAGGAGCTTGAGACCGGCATCTCGGATGCCTTGGAGGGAAGGATCTTCCAGGCCATCGCGGACTTTCTCCAAAAGGGGAAGGAGATCAGCGACGCGGACCTCATGAAACGGATGCGGGACGCCGGAGTCATCGTCGATCTCTCGGCGCCGACCGCGCCCGGGGTCTCCGACTGGGATATCCGCCAGATCGACGTCAAGTGGGGCGAGCGCTTGGAGGCCGGGACGCGCGTCCTGACGCTTGCGAACCCCCGGCAGATGCTCCTCAAGACGGAACCCGTTGGAGCGGAAGCGAAGGTGATGCTCGACGCCCTTGCGCGGGGTCTCCCCGTCGAGGCGGTGCCTCTCGTCGAAGGGGAAGGGCCGCATCTCAAGAATTTGAGAATTTCCTATATCGTCAGCGACTCTGACACCCATGGGACGGACGGCTTCATCCTCGTTTCCAACGAGCCTTTCAAGCTTTGTGACGTGGAGTCTCTCGGGAGCTGTCGGACGTGGCTTTTGCGAGGAGGACAGAGATTCATGGTTCGTATCCCGTCGGAAACCATGTCCAATGTTTTCGTCCTCCCGGCCGGCGCAGTGACGGACGACGGTCCCGACAAGGTCGTTTTCATCCAGGACGGCGAATCCTTCAGGCCGACTAAGGTTGTGGTGCTCTATCAGGACCATGAAGTGGTCGTCCTGGACTCGGAACATTCCGAGCTCTTTCCCGGGGACTCGGTCGTCCAGCGCGGCGCGTTCGGGTTGGGGCTCGCCTTGAAGGCGGGTTCCGGCGCCGTGGATCCGCATGCGGGACACAACCACTAGAGGCGCGCCATGCTGAACCGAATCATCGCCTTCTCGCTCAAGAACCGACTCCTTGTCGTGATCGCCGCCCTCTTGGTCGCTGGATACGGGATCTACACCGCCTTGCGGATGCCGATCGATGTCCTGCCGGACCTGAACCGTCCCACGGTGACGATCATGGCCGAGGCCCACGCGATGGTGCCCGAGGACGTGGAGCGCCTCGTGACGCGCCCCCTGGAGCAGGTCCTGAACGGCGCGACGGGCGTCACGCGCGTCCGGTCGTCGTCGGGGCTGGGGCTCGCCGTGATCTACGTCGAGTTCGGCTGGGACACCGAGATCTTCCGGAACCGCCAGGTCGTCCAGGAGAAGCTCCAGCTGGCGCAGTCGAAGCTCCCCCCCGACGTGCAGGTCCAGATGGCCCCGATCGCGAGCATCATGGGGCAGATCCAGCTTGTCGGGTTCCAGTCCAAAAGCGGCCGGACGGACATCTCCACGATCCGGGCGCTCGTGGACCAGAACGTGAAGCCGCGTCTCATGTCCGTGAACGGCATCGCCCAGATCGTCTCGATCGGCGGCGCCCCCCGGCAGATGCAGATCGTCGTGGATACGGACAAGCTGCGCATCTTCGGCGCGACCCTGGAAGAGGTCGCCGAGGCGGTCAGGGACGCGAACCTCAACGCTTCGGGGGGATTCCTCAATATCGGCGCCAAGGGGCCGGTGATCACCGTGACGGGCCGTGTCGAGCTCGAAAGCCAGATCGCGAATGCCGTCGTCCGGCAGGGTTCGACGCGGCCGGTCCGGGTCGAGGACGTGGCGGAAGTTCGGTTCGGGCCGGCCGCCCTCCGGACGGGCGAGGCGGGCGTCAACGCCAAACCGGGCGTGATCTCCGTCATCTTCAAGCAGCCGGGGATCGACACCGTCGATCTTACAAATCGCGTCAATCGAGAGCTCGCGGACCTCCAGAAGGCGCTTCCAGAAGACATCCGGATCGTGAACGACGTCTTCCAGCAGGCCGACTTCATCCATCGGGCGGTCCGCAACGTGGAGGACGCCGTCCGGGACGGGGCGGTCCTGGTCGTCGTGATCCTGTTCCTGTTCCTCCTCAACTTCAGGACGACCTTCATCACACTCACCGCCATCCCGCTTTCGGTCGCCGTGACCGCGATCGTCTTCTCAATGTTCGGCCTCTCGATCAACACGATGACCCTGGGAGGGCTCGCGGTGGCGATCGGGGCCCTGGTGGACGACGCGATCGTCGATGTGGAGAACGTCTTCCGGCGCCTGCGGCAGAACTCGGCGTCGTCGCAGCCGCGCCCTCTCCTTTATGTCATCTTCAAGGCCTCCAGCGAGGTGAGGAATCCGATCTTGATCGGGACGCTCCTCGTGGTCGTCGTCTACCTCCCGCTTTTCTACCTGACGGGCCTCGAAGGGCGGCTCTTCACGCCGATCGGCCTGGCCTACATCATCAGCACGCTCGCGTCGCTCGTGGTGTCGCTGACAGTGACACCCGTCCTCTGCTATTACCTCTTGGGCGGGAGATTCACGGCCGGGCATGCCGAGGACGGCTGGCTCGTGAGGAAACTGAAAGAGGCCGCAGGCGCGACCATCCGGTTCAGCATCGCCCGGGCCGGGCTGGTTCTGGGCGTTCTTGGGATCGCGGTTCTGGCCGGCGTCGCCCTGCTGGCGGCCCGAGGATCGGAATTTCTCCCCGCATTCAACGAAGGGGCCTATCAGGTCAACCTGATCCTGCCGCCCGACACCGGCCTCGACGCCTCAGACGCCTACGGCAAACGGATGGAGGAGGTGATCGTCGAGGTCAAGGGAGTGAAGAATATCGGCCGGCGCACCGGGCGCGCCGAGGGGGACGAGCATGCGGAGGGGGCGAACGTCTCCGAGGCGATCGTCACGATCGACCCGGCGGCCGGGCGAAGCCGGGACGAGGTCCGGGACGAGATCCAGAAGCGCCTCGAGGATGAGTTTCCCGGCGTTGCCATCGCGGTCGAGCAGCCTCTGGCGCATCTCTTGAGCCATCTCCTCTCCGGCGTCAACGCCCAGGTGGCGATCAAGATCTACGGGCCCGACCTGGGCGTCCTGCGGAAGGTTTCAGCCAGGATCGAGGCGGCCATACGTCCCATCCAGGGAGTGACGGGGCTCTACACCCAGCCGATGGTGCTGGTGGACCAGATCGCCGTCGCGCCCAAACGGGAGAAACTGGCTAACGTGGGGCTCACGGTCAGGGAGATCGCGGAGACGATCGAACTAGGGGGGGGCGGCGAGGAGATCAGCCGGATGACCGTCGGACAGGTGAGCTACCCCATCATCGTGCGTCTGGCCGAGAAGGACCGCCGGAATCTTGAGAGCTTTCGAAATCTGCAGCTGCGGACGCCCGACGGCGGGCGCGTGCTGCTGAGGGACGTGGCGGACGTGGACCTCATCAAGACCCCGAACAATATCAACCACGAGAACATCTCGCGCCGGGCGGTCGTCCAGCACAACGTCTCGGGACGCTCCCTGGGTGAAGTGGTCGCCGACGTGGAGCGTGCCCTGGAGCCGATCCGGAAAGAGCTGGCGGCGACGCCGGGATATTCGATCCGGGTGAGCGGACAGTTCGAGGCGCAGGCGGAGGCCCAGAGGCTCATCGCGGTTTTGAGCGTCGTCGCGCTCGCGGCCATGTTCCTGATCCTTTTCATGCATTTCGGATCGGTGAACCTGAGCCTGCAAGTTCTGATGAGCATCCCGATGGCGTTCGTGGGAGCCGCCGCTTATATCGTCCTGAGCGACCAGATCATGTCGGTCGCGACGCTCGTCGGGCTCATTTCGCTCGGCGGCATCGCGGCCCGGAACGCGATCCTCCTTCTGGATCATTACCTCCACCTCATGCGAGAAGAGGGCGAGACTTTCAGTGAGGCGATGATCGTGCGCGCGGGGCAGGAGCGGATGGTGCCGGTCCTGATGACTGCGCTCTGTAGTGGCATCGCGCTCGTCCCCCTGGCCCTCGCCGCCGACGAGCCGGGCCGCGAGATCCTTTATCCGGTCGCGACGGTCATTATCGGGGGGCTGATCTCGAGCACGCTCCTCGACTTCCTGGTGACCCCGGGGCTTTTCTGGATGTTCGGAAAAAGGGATGCCGAGCGGTTGGTGGCCCAACCGCACCGGAAAGACGCGGCGGCGGAGGCAATGGAGGAGGAGTTCTTGCCTCATCCGGCGATGTCGCCTCGCGGAGGGGATGCCCTGACCGGAAACGAATAATGCCCGTAGCGGAGAGGCCATCGGCTCGTCGCGTTCGGCTCTACGAGATCACGCTTGTCGAGCGGGCGATGAGGAAGTGGCTTTGCCTGGACGTTGGCGGAGAAGCCTGCTCCTCCCGCGTGCTTCTCGATATAGGTTGTGGCGATGGGCTGAGGGGCAGTCGGTTTTCCGTGCGGGGGTGGCGCGTGACGGGTTTGGATATTGACGGGCAGTTCCTGGAGCGAGCGAAGGAACGGCTCGGTTCGGACGGCCTTTGCGTGCGGTATGACGGGTTGCGGTTCCCGTTTCGGGATGCGTCTGTGGACGTCTGTCTCTGTGTGGGAGTCCTGCGGCCGCTACTTGAGGAGGAAAAGTGGAAGCCGATCCTTGAGGAGGTGTCGAGGGTCCTGAAGCGCGGCGGGAGGTTGGTTCTCGTGGAACGGTTCGCGCGGAAGCTGGGCCGGCTTGGCGTCTCGCCGGGGAAAATCGCCGAGGACTTGAGAGTAACGGGCTTTGATGAGATCCGTTCGAAAGCGATCCGAAAAAGCAACGGCTTTTTCGATTGGATGGTGCATTGGGGAATGATCCCGTCCGTGGCATATCCCCGTTGGGCGGATCTGGAAATGGTATTGCGCTCGGCCCTCCCGAACGGTTTTCATACTCGGATGTTTTATTGCCGGAAGCCCGTGACAGTGGTCGGACGATCTGGACCGATGGCCGATGACGGAAACCTTGAAAGGAGAATGGCACATGGATAGCAGGAAAGCGTTTTGGACGTTGGCGGTTTCGGCCCTGTTCGCCTTTTGCTGGGGGCAACCGGCTCGGGCGGGAGGGGATCACGGCCACGGCCATGAAGAAAAGGGTTCTCATGGAGGGGAAATCCAGGAGCTGGGCGACAAGGATGACACCCACGCCGAGCTTGTCCACGACCAAGCGGCCGGGAAGTTGACTCTGTATCTCCTCGGAAAGGACGGAAAGACCCCCGTCGCGATCAAGGACGCGCCGAAAATCAATCTGAAGGCCAAGGCGGGAAACAGGCAGGTTCCGATGAAGGCGGTCAACCCGGCCGCGGACGGCTCCGCCTCCCAGTTCGAGGCCGCGGACGAGGGGTTCAAGGCGGATCCCCTGGACGGCCGGATCGCCATCACGCTTGGCGGGAAGCCTTACCACATCCAGTTGGACGCCCATTTCGGGCATGATCACGGACATTGACAAGGAAGGTGAGCGATGGAATTCCGAAAGATTCCGACCTGGTTCCTGATGGCCTGTCTTGCGCTTGCCGCCTCGCCCGGAACGCGCGGCGGCGAGGCGCCGGACACCGGAAAACCTCCCGCCCCGCCCGTCGAACGCCCCTCCGAGGTCCCCAGCTGACCGGTCTGACCCGGCGAGGGGGTGGCGGTCCGTGGGACCGCCGACGGCAAGCCGATGCGATGGACGTTCAGCTCGCGCTTCGTGAAGGACATCCCGCAGGAGCGGGCCCGCATCCGGAACACGCTCATGTACACGGTGACGCCGTCGTTCCAGGCGGGGATCGAGTACAACCCGCTCAAGGAAAGGGTCGGTTTGAGCCCGCTCGCCAACTGGCGCGTTGTCGCCGAGAGCGGGTGGCGGCCGGCCCTGATCGTCGGGACCAGCTCCGACCGGATCGGGACGCCGCACGGCCAGTCGTTCTACGCGACGGCGAGCCGGAATCTGGAATCCATGACGGGGATTCCCGTAGCGCCGTATGCCGGGGTCGCCTACGGGACGTACGAAGGAAAGCTCGACCCGATCGGGGGGGGGAACATCTTCTGGACCGATCGTGTCTCCACGACCCACCTCTACGACGGGAAGACCGTCCACCACATGCTGAACGTGGGGGTGACGGACCGGCTTTCGGCCGGGATCCTCTACGTGACGCAGAAGGACGACCCCGGAGATCCCTACTGGGGGCTGACCTGGGGGTTCAGGTTCTAGGGCGGAGGGGTGGCCGCCGGGAGCCTCTCGGCGGCCGGGGATTCGAGGGGACGCTCACCGCGTGACGTGCTCTCCCTCGGCGCGGTTCGCTCCGCTCCGGCCGCGCCTTCGGTGGAGCCGACGGTCGTCTCTTTTTCGTCAACGCAAGACCGCACCTCGGCCGGCCGGAGAGGCCCCTCTCACCCGCCCGCCTACGGCTCCTGTCGCCGGCCACCCCTGCGCGCATCCGCGTGCATCCGGACCGAATGAACCGGACGAACGCGACGGCGTGCGCCCCGCGGCGGGAGCCTTTTCGGGGGCCTGATGGAGCCAGGCCGGTCAGGATGTGAAAGGCCTGGTTCTATCGGAGTGACGAGGCGGCATGGATGCCGCCGAGGAAACGTCCCCCGACAAAGGCGAACCGCCGGAAGGGGCGCTGAAGCCAAGCAACGGCGCCATCAGAAGCGTGTAAGACTGCCTACAGGTCGAAAACCTGTCCGTCTTCGGCAATCCCGAGGCCGTCGGCGGCAAGTCCCCCGGCGAGCGCGGGGTCGCCGAGCGCGCGGTTCGTGTGGTTGAGGTGGGTGTAGCGGAACGTCCCGCGCGGGCGGGCGAAGAGGGCGCGCGTCTCCTCGATCGGCGGATGACCCACCGACCTGGCGTCGCGTCCGGAAAGCCCCAGCTCCGCGAGCGTCCAGAACGTGCCGTCGACGAGCGCGAGGTCCGCCGCGCGGATCCGCTCCACCACGTCCGGCGGGAAGGTGTCGGCGTCCGGAATGTAGACGGCGCGCTTCCCGCCACCGGCGATCTCGTAGCCGACCGTGTCGGCGTCCTCGTTGCGGTGGGGAACGGAGAAGGCCGTCACCGAAATTCCGGGGGCCGGCTCGATCGCCTGTCCGGGGTCGAGAATCCGGAAGTCGATCTCGTCACGTTCGAAGAGATGGGAGAAGGGACGGTTTTCGGAGAGGAACGTCCGCATCGCCGCGGTGCCGTAGACGGGAAATCGCCGCGTGTGCGCCGCTTCCTTCCCGAGCTGCACGAGCCCCAGGTAGTGCCCCATGTGGGCGTGCGTGAGGAAGATCCCGGCGACCGGAAGCCCCCGTCCGGGCCCCGCCGGAATCCCCGCGAGCGTCCGGAGCCGTTCCATCTGCTCCGGGAACGCCGGCGTCGCGTCGATCAGGAAGGGGAGCCCGGAGTCCCCCCGGAAGGCGACGCAGGCGGGAAGCCGCCGCTTCGCGGCGTCGCTTGCGGCCGCACGGCAATGGGGGCAGGGACAATCCGCCTGCGGGACGCCGCCATCCTGCCCGGAGCCGAGGACGTAGACGCGCATGGGCCGATTATCGCAGGACCGCGAGCGACTCCAGCAGGATCGTCTTCACGTCGGTCGCCCGGATCTTGCCGCGATCGCCCGCTTTGAGGCTCGAGAGGAAAACAGGACCGTCTGCAGGATGTGCCGGGAGCCGGCCGTGCGATCCCCGGACGATCGAAGCGTCGAGCGGGATCACGTCCATGAGATAGCGGAACCCGAGCGCCTTTCTGGCGAGGTTCCAGGCGACGCGTCCCTTGACGAGCGGGCGAGCCGGGTCCAGGAAAAGCTCGGCCGGGTCGTACCCGGGTTTCCGGTGGATGTCGACCGTGCGCGCGAAATCCGGAGCCCGAGCGTCATCGAGCCAGTAGTAGTAGGTGAACCAGTGTCCCGGCGCGGCGATGGCGACGAGCTCCCCGGCGCGCGCGTGGTCAAGGCCTGTTTCGCGCTTGCCTGCCGCGTCGAGAACACGTTCGACCCCCGGTGTCTTTTCGAGGAGCGCCTTCACGGCCGGGACGTCCGCCGCATCGCGCACGTAGACATGCGCCGCCTGGTGGTCGGCCGTCGCGAAGGCGCGGCTCTCCCCGCAGTCGAGAAGCTCGCCGTGCATCGTCTCCTGGGCGGCGAGGAATCCTTCCTGGCGCAGGACGCGGTTCAGGTGGACGGGGGTCGAGACCGCTTCGATTCCGTACTCCGACAGGACGATTACCTCGGCGCCCCGTCCGCGGACATGGTCGATGAGATCCCCCGCGACGGCGTCGATCTCGCCCGCGGCGCGCATGGCCTCGGGAGAGTCGGGCCCGAACCGCTGGAGGTCGTAGTCGAGGTGCGGCAGGTAGACGAGCGAGAGGTCCGGTTTTTCGGCGTCGAAGACCTCACGCGCCGAATCGGCGATCCAGCGGCTCGACTGGATGTCCGCCGCCGGTCCCCAGAAATGGAACAGGGGGAAGGTGCCGAGCTTCTCCTGGAGCGTCCGCGCAAGCCCCGCCGGCCGCGTGTAGAGGTCAGGGATCTTCCGGCCGTCGGCCGGATAGGCGGGTCGCGGCGTGATGCTGATTTCTGCCGTCGAATGCATGTTGAACCACCAGAAGAGTTTTGCTGTCTTGAATCCCGGCCAGCGTTTTCGTGCCGCTTCCCAGGGTTTTTCGCCCGCGACGAGCTGGTTCGCCTGGCGCCAGTAAAACACCTGGGCAAGGTCGCGCCAGTACCAGCCGTTCGCGACGATCCCGTGCGCCGATGGCGGAAGGCCGGTCAGGAACGTGCTTTGGACCGTGCAGGTGACGGCGGGAAAGACCGGGGCCAAGGGCGCCGAAAACCCGGTCCGGGCCACGGCCGCGATCCGCGGTGTCCGGGCGAGGAGCTTTCCGGTGAGTCCGACGACATCGAGGACGACGAGCGGGCGCGGCACGTTGCCCACTATCCCCCCGACGTTGGAGATCGTCAATCGCGCCTGGCGGAGGGGACGGCCGGGACGATGCAGTCCGTGACGATCTTCATACCGTCATCCCCGGGTTGCTTGAGATCGGTGGTGATCACGACAACGAGGTCCTTGTCGGGGACGACACAGATCAGTTGTCCTCCCCAACCGCTTGCGGCAAAGAGGGGTGACCCCAGGCATTCCCCGATCCACCAGAGGTAGCCGTAGGGCGGCTGGTCCTTTCCCGTCTGCTTCCGGACCGACTCGACGACCCAGTTTTCGGGGACGATCTGCCGGCCGGCCCAACGGCCCTTGTTGAGATAGAGAAAGCCGAACCGGGCCATGTCCCGCGCGCTCATGTGCATTTCCGAACCGCCGAAATAATTTCCCTGCATGTCCCTGAACCAGAAGCGGACATTCATTCCGACAGGATCGAAGAGATGCTTTCTGGAGAAGTCGAACAGATCCGTCCCGCTCGTCCGCGCCAGGATCACTGCCAACGTGTGTGTAAGGGGCGTACTGTAATTGAAGGAGGTTCCCGGCTCGCTGGACAGCCTGGAGTTGAGGGTCCATTCCGTCAGATCATTGCTGAAAAACCACTCATGCGTGGATGGGCCGTTCTCCGCCCAGGCCAGGCCCGCGCGCATCGTCAGCAAGTGTCGGAGAGTGATGGCCTTCTTGCGCGGATCATCGATCCGTTCAAAATATTCAGGGAGAAGTTCCGCGATCGACTGGTCGACTCCCTTGATCAACTTCTCGCGCAATGCGATTCCGACAAGCGCCGAGAGCACGCCTTTCGAGGCCGACTTGATGTTGTAGCAGGTGTCCGCGGAGTCGCCGTGGTGGTAGGTCTCATGGACGATCTTTCCGCGATGGACCACCAGGAGGCAGCGCGATCCCGGTCTCTCTCGCATGTGAAGATCCGCCTTTGCCAGAAGCTTCGCGTCCAATCCTTCCGCTTCGGGCGTGGAGGTTTCCCAGGTTTGCGTGGGCCAGCGGTCCCGCTTGATGGAGGGCCACCCTGTCTTGCAGCTTTCGACGGGATCTCCGCCGGTCAGGGCACCGCATGCCCAGATGGATCCTGCCGCAATGACGAGGAGACCCGCGCTCCTGCCCATCAGTATCTCTATAACCGCCTTTCATTGTTCGCCCCACGCAAATTCCTCCGGTTTTATCGAAGGTCATGGTCCCGCAGGCGCATGGAGGATTTTTGATCCCGGTGTTCAAGTTCGGGGGGAGCGGCCAGCGGACGTTCCCCGCCGGACAATCCGCCGTCGCCCGGCGGCGCGCGATGCGTATAATCGCCCTTTCGATGTCCGCCGAGCCGGAGCTGCGCCCGATCCGGGAGATTGCCGAACGCGCCGGGATCCTCCCCGACGAGCTCGAGCCGTACGGCCGGCACAAGGCGAAGGTCAGCCTGTCGGTCATCGAGCGGACCGCGTCGCGCCCCCGCGGGCTCTACGTCCTCGTGACGGCGATCTCGCCGACCCCGCTGGGGGAGGGGAAGACGACGACGACGATCGGCCTCGCCCAGGCGTTCCAGCGCCTGGGGAAGAAGGCGATCGCGACCGTGCGGCAGTCCTCCATGGGGCCGGTCTTCGGGATCAAGGGGGGCGGCACGGGAGGCGGCGCCTCGCAGGTGATCCCGCTTTCCGACACGAACCTGCACCTCACCGGGGACTTCCACGCGATCTCGGCCGCGAACAACCTGCTCGCCGCCTGGATCGACACGACGGTCCTTCTCAAGAATCCCCTCGGGATCCGCCCCGAGTCGATCACCTGGCGCCGGGTCGTCGACATGAACGATCGGGCCCTTCGCGAGATCACGATCGGCCAGGGAGGCCCCGAGAACGGGGTCGAACGGAAGACAGGCTTCGACATCACCGCCGCCTCGGAGGTGATGGCGTGTTGGGCGCTGGCTTCGGACCCCGCGGACCTGCGCGCGCGCCTTGCCCGGATCGTCGTGGCGGAGGACGGTCCGGGAAACCCCGTCACGGCGGAAAGGCTCGGCGCCGCGGGGGCGATGGCGGCGCTCCTCGTGGACGCGATGAAACCGAACCTCCTCCAGACCACGGAGGGGACGCCGTGCCTGGTACACGCCGGCCCCTTTGCCAACATCGCGCACGGGAACTCGTCGGTCGTGGCCGACCGGATCGCCGCGGGCCTCGCCGACGTCGTCGTGACGGAGGCCGGCTTCGGCGCCGACATGGGGGCGGAGAAGTTCTTCAACATCAAGTGCCGCGCGAGCGGACTCTGGCCGGACGCCGCGGTGGTGGTCGCCTCGGTGCGCGCCCTCAAGATGCACGGCCTTTCGGTCGCGGTGAAGCCGGGAAAGCCCCTGCCGAAGGAACTGGTGGAGGAGAACCTGGAGGCCCTGGACAAGGGATGCGCGAATCTCGACAAGCAGATCGAGAACGTCCTCGCCTACGGCGTTCCGGTCGTGGTCGCCGTGAACCGTTTCCCGGGAGACACCCCGCGCGAGATGGAGTTCATCCTCGGACGCGCCAGGAAGGCCGGGGCGGTGGAGGCCGCGGCGAGCGACGTCTTCGCGCGCGGCGGGGCGGGCGGCGAGGACCTGGCGCGCGCCGTCCTTCGCGCGGCGTCCCCGTCGGGGGCCAGGCGCCCCGCGCCCCAATTCCTCTATCCCGATGACTGGCCGCTCGAGCGGAAGATCGACATGATCGCCCGGCGCATGTATGGGGCGTCGGGCGTGGAGTATACTGAAGGGGCGAAAACGGCCCTTGCGAGGCTCGCGCGCTGGGGGTTTTCGGGACTGCCGATCTGCATGGCGAAGACGCAGTACTCGCTGTCGCACGATCCGCAGCTCCGGGGGCGCCCCGAGGGGTTCATCCTGCCGGTGCGCGAGGTGAGGCTGTCGGCGGGCGCGGGGTTCGTGACGCCGGTCTCGGGGAAGATCCAGCTCATGCCGGGGCTGGGATCGACGCCGAGCCTGCTGAAGATGGACGTGGACGCGGCCGGGAACATCACGGGGTTCTGATGGGAATGGAAAGACGACAGTTCGTCAGGGTGCGGATGGAGGTCCCGATCCGCTACAAGCTGGTGCGCCCCACCGGCGAGAAGGTGGTCGAGGACCTCTTCGAGGGGAGCACCGTCAACATCTCGACGGGGGGGGTCCTTCTCGACGGGAAGCTCCCCGATCCTTCCTACGTGGTGGAGCTCCTCGCCCAGCGGATCCGGATCGCCCTCAACATGGCGATCCCCGGCGACACGGCTCCCGTGAAGGCGATCGCCCGCGCGGCCTGGATCGAGCGCCTGGAGGAGAAGAGCGGCATCTTCCCGATGGGGCTCTCCTTCGACGAGATTTCGGACGGAGACCGCTCCCGCATCCAGCGCTTCACCATCAAGTCACAGATCGGGTAGTCCGGCCGGCCTTCCCCGCCATGCCCATCACGGTCGATTCGGTCGCCGATCAGCTGGGGAAGGCCCTGACGGGGCTTTTCGGCTCCCGGAACGACCGGATCGTCTCCGAGATCCGGTCGGTCGTCGCGCGCGTGAACGCCCTGGCGCCGGAGCTCCGGGCGCTCCCGGACGACGCCTTGAAAGGGAAGACGGCGTTCCTGAAGGGGCGCCTCGCTGCCGGAGAGACCCTGGACGACATCCTGCCGGAGGCGTTCGCCGTCGTGCGCGAGGCGGCCAGCCGCTTCCATCCGCAGAAGCAGAGGCACTACGACGTCCAGCTCATCGGCGGGATCGTCCTCCATCGGGGCTCGATCGCGGAGATGTCGACCGGCGAGGGGAAGACGCTCGTCGCCACGCTTCCCCTGTACCTGAACGCGCTCGCGGGGAAGGGGTGCCACCTCGTGACCCCGAACGACTACCTCTCCCAGGTGGGGGGCGGCTGGATGGGGCCGGTCTACCACGCGATGGGGATGACGACCGGCGTCATCTGCGCCGACTTCACGGGGGTGTACGACCCCGCCTTCGTCTCGCCCCGCCCCACGGGGGACGCACGGCTCGACCACTGGCGGCCGGCCCCCCGCAAGGAGGCGTACGCCGCCGACATCACCTACGGCACGAATTCCGAGTTCGGATTCGACTACCTGCGCGACAACATGGCGACTCGCGCCGACGACCAGGTCCAGCGAGGGCACTTCTTCGCGATCGTCGACGAGGCCGATTCGATCCTGATCGACGAGGCGCGCACTCCCCTCATCATCTCCGGACCCGCCGAGGAATCGACCGACAAGTACTACACCGCCGACCGCGTGGTGAGACAGCTCGTCGCCGGGACCCATTTCGAGGTGAAGGAGAAGGATCACACGGCGGCGCTGACCGAGGAGGGGATCCGGCGGGCCGAGGAGCTCCTGGGCCTGGACAACATCTACAAGGGGGTCGACGTCGACTGGCCCCACCACATCGAGAAGGCCCTGAAGGCGCATCATCTCTACCGGCGCGACAAGGAATACGTCTCGCAGGAAGGCGAGATCGTGATCGTCGACGAGTTCACGGGACGCCTCCAGCCGGGCCGCCGCTGGTCGGACGGGCAGCACCAGGCGATCGAGGCGAAGGAGGGCTTGCGGATCAAGCGGGAGAACCAGACCCTGGCCACGGTCACCATCCAGAACTTTTTCCGCCTCTACAGGAAGCTCGCCGGGATGACCGGGACCGCGATGACCGAGGCGGACGAGCTCCACAAGATCTACAAGCTTGACGTCGTGAAGATTCCCACGAACCGCCCCTTTCGCAGGGTCGACCACGAGGACGTCATCTACCGCACGGCCAAGGAGAAGTACGACGCGATCGAGGAGGAGATCAGCCGCGTCCACGCCGAAGGCCGGCCCATCCTCGTCGGGACCACCTCGATCGAGAAGTCCGAGATGCTCGCCGGGCGCCTCACGCGCCGCGGGATCCCGCACGACGTCCTGAACGCCAAGCAGCACCTGCGGGAGGCCCAGATCGTGGCCCAGGCGGGACAGAAGGGGATGGTCACGATCGCCACGAACATGGCGGGGCGCGGGACGGACATCCTTTTGGGCTCCGGCGTCGTGAACCCGCCGTGCCTCCATCCGGAGACGAAGGAGACCTGGTGCTGCATCCAGTGCGACCGCCCCGAGCGGGATGTCGCGCGCGGGTGTCCCAGATGCTTCAAGCACGAGCAGCGTGCGAAGGGGGTCTACGCGCGGTGCGAGCTCCGGACCGCCGCGCCGTGCCCCTGCGGCTCCGGGAAGCGCTACGACAAGTGCCACTTCGGGGACGCCAAGCAGCCCGACTACATGAACATCCCGTGCGGCCTCCACATCATCGGGACCGAACGGCACGAGGCGCGCCGGATCGACAACCAGCTCCGCGGGCGCGCGGGGCGCCAGGGGGATCCGGGGTCTTCCCGCTTCTTCCTGTCGCTCGAGGACGACCTGATGCGCATCTTCGCCGGCGACTGGGTGAAGGGAATGATGGACCGGCTCGGCATGAAGGAAGGGGACGTGATCGAGTCGGGGATGGTCACGCGCGGGATCGCGCGCGCGCAGAAACGGGTGGAAGAGCACAACTTCGAGATCCGGAAGAACCTCCTCGAGTACGACGCCGTCATGGACGAGCAGCGGAAGATCATCTACGACCAGCGCCAGAAGGTGCTCGAGGGGAAAGGGCTCCGGGAGACGATCTGGGGATGGATGGACGAGTCGGTGGATCTCGCGATCGACCACTTCCTGCGTCCGCCGGAAAAGGGAGTCGAGACGAACCCGGACGGGTTCGTCTCCTGGATCAACCGGAAGTACGCCGCGGGAATCACGGGGGAGGATGTCCGCGCGTTGCCGTTCGATGCCCTGAAGGAGAAGATCCTCGCCACCCTCAAGGGGCGCTACGACGCCGAGGAATCGCGCGTCGGGGCGGAGGCGATGCGGATGCGCGAGCGCTTCCTGCTTCTCCTCAAGATCGACATGAAGTGGAAGGAACACCTCCATGCGACGGACACGCTCCGGAAGGGGATCAACCTCCGGAGCTACGGCGGGGTGGATCCCAAGATCGCCTACCGCAAGGAGGGGTACGAGCTCTTCGACGCGATGGTCGACTCCCTGAAGGACGAGGTGACGGAGCTCGCCCTCAAGATCGAGGTCACCGAGTCCCAGGAGAAGGTCGAGGAGCGCCTGGGACGGATCTGGGGCGGGGCGTCGGAGTCGCGGCCGGAGTCGTCGGCCCCTGTCCCGTCGATCGACGTTGGGGCCGAGTTCACGCGCCACGCGGACGCCCAGGAGGCGGCGCGGGAAGGATCGCGCCATCCGGCCAAGCCCATCGTCCGCGCCGCCCCCAAGGTGGGCCGGAACGACCCCTGCCCCTGCGGTTCGGGCAAGAAGTACAAGAAGTGCCACGGGGCCGACGGCTAGAGCCGACCTGAAAACCGTTTCCTGGCTTCGGCCGGCTGCAAGCGCGCCGGGCGGCGTCGAGCCTCCTCAACGTATCCTGCGCCCCTCGATACGTCTGCGTCGGCTCTCCTGGCCCGACGCGCTTTCGCCCGGCCTCGGGCCGACGGATCCGGTTTCCAGGTCGGCTCTTGGTGTACGTGTCTATTTCTTGAGATCGTTGAAGGTCTCGAAGGAGGGGGGAACCCACACCGCGTCGCGTTCGATCCCGGCGAGCCAGACATGGATCGTCAGGCGTGATTGCTTCTGGAAGACGACCTCTTTCTGGGCATTGAGGAAGGCGTACTCCACGTCGAGTGACCAGTCGCACGGTTTTCCCTCCCCCTTGTCCCAGGGAGACCGGGCGCGTCCGGCGCCGTCGTGAAAGACGATCCGGCGTTCCGATTCATTCCCGTCGATAGTCTGGAGAAGCGCGAGGAAGGTGTTCAACCGGTCGGCGTCCCCCCTGAAAAAGAAATGGTCGTTCGTGTTCACGCAGAACCCGTGAACGCGGCATTCGGTATCCAGGGCCCTGACGAGTCCGGCAGGCCACTTGTCCGACGCGGTCGGCGTCAGGTCCCTGCCGTGATCACATCCCAGGGGCCACGCCGTCGGCATGAAGGCGGTCCCGGCGATCAGGGCAAGGATGAGAAAGGCTTCTTTTCGGTTCATGGATTCCCTTCGTTCAAGCCTGCGCCTTTTTTCGCCGCGCGAGCTTCCAGAGGACCCAGAGGAGCGCCGTCCAGGGGCCGATGTAGGCGACCCCGACGAAGAGCATCCGGACCGACCAGACGACCCCGGCGACCGAGCCCGCGAGCGTCTTCCGGAAGAGCGCGGCGGGGCCGGTCTCTTCCGTCACGATGGGGGCGGGGGTCCGGACCGTGAGCGTCACGACCCCCTTCTCGCGGCGGAGCGGCGCCTTGTCGGACGGTTCCTCCTGGTTCATGGCGGACGACTTCACCGTGCCGAGCGCCTTCAAGCGCGCGACCGCCTCATGGAAGGCGGCGGGGGGAAGCTCCGCCGTGATCGACCCCTGTTCGCCGTCGGCGGTGCGCGTGAAACCGCCGCCGGTGATCTTCCCCGGGGCGCCCGCGAGGATCCCGCGCGCCGCCTCGTGGACGGCCCGGGCGTCCGCGGCCTCGATCTCGACGGAGGCGCGCACCGTCACCGCCTCGGGCGGGGTCCGGATGGCGAGGTTCACCGTGGCCATTTCCTTCCGGACGGGGGCGTCAGCGCCGGCCTTCTCCGGGGTCCCGCCGACCGCCCGCTGGTTCTGGGAGATCGTCGCCTGGGCCGCCTCTCCCAGTTTCTTCAAGGTCTCGACCGTCCCGCCAAAATGCTCCACGTCCACGCGGGCGGTGATGTTGGCATAGGCCGCGTCCGCGGCCTGCTGCTGGAGGTCGCGCGACAGGATCACGGCGCCGGCGGCCCGGAGCGTTTCCTGGGCGCGCTCGTAGGCGGCCGGGACGTCAAGCGTCACGAGCTGGACCTGCGCCTCCTGGGTCAGCACGTACTCGAAGGGCTGGCCGATATCCTTCTCGTACAGGTTCAGGTTCAGGGTCGAGAGCGACACCTGGTTCGTGAGGTACTTCATCTCCCCCTCGAGCCGCTCGATCTCGGATCGGACGTTCCCGAGCTCCTTCTCCACCTCCAGGAGCTCCTTCACGTTCCCCTTGCTCTTTTTCAGGATCTCGAGGAGACGTTCCTCGAGCGTCTTCTTGTTCCGCAGGTTCGCCTCGGTGTCGAAGAAGAGCTTCGTCACGTCCTGCGTGGAGACCGCCTGGTTCTTCACCTCGCCCAGATCCTTGAAGCGCACCGTCGCGGCGTCGAACGCCTCGGCAGGGAAGCGCACCGTCACCGTCCCGCGGACGCGGCCATTGGCGAGTTTCTGCGTGTTCGCCGATGCCACGAATCCCCCGAGCTCCTGCAGGATCGCGACGACGGCCCGGTGCGCCTGCTCGAACGACGCGACCTCGATCTCGAGAGACCCCGTCCGGATCACCTTCCGGGAGGAGCTCTCGGCGGGCGCGGGGGACTCGGACCTGTTCGCGTTCTGTCCGTCTTGTCGGCCTCCTCCGCCGGCGAAGGTGAGGTTTCTCTGGCCGCCCCGGCCCTCGCCGGCCTTATCCGCTTCCTCGAAATGGCCGCGACGCGAAAGGGAGTCGCTTTTGAATTCGTTCTTGGGGATGGATTCGGAAACCACCGAGTTTGGCAGTTTTCGCTGTTCCATTAAAGCATCGCCGGCCGCCCCGGCCTTCCTTCCGTCGTCGATCTCCAGCGACAGGTCGGCCATATCCCGTTCCCTTCCGTCGTAGCCGAAGCTCTCAACGGCCATATCCCATGACTCCGAATCACCTCTCGCCGACCATCCCTTTGAAGAGGGAGGCGCGCTCGCCGCCGCCCCGACCGCGATCGCGAAGCAAGCAGCCGCCGCGACGCGCACGAACCGGGGGACGGGCGGCAACTTCAGCCGGAGCCGTTTGCTCTTTTTCTGGAACCCCTCGGCGCGCAGGGCCGAGAGGATCCGGTCGTCGAGATCTTCAGCCGGGCCGTGGGGTTCGAGCGCCCCCGACAGGAACCGCGCGAACTCCCGCGCGGCGGCGAGGTTTTTCGCGCACCCGTCGCACGCCTTCACGTGCTCCTCGAAGGCCGTCCTTTCGGGAGGTGTCAGGCTTCCAGCCAGATGGGCGTCGATGAAAACGTCGAATTCGTCGTGCGTCATGAAAGGCCTCCTTCTTTGGCGACGGATGAGAGATCACGCCGCAGGCGCGCGAGCCCCCGGTTCAGGAGTCCCCGGAGGGCCCCGTTCGAGAGATGCAGCGATTCGCCGATCTGGGCGTAGTCCATTCCGTTCAGGAACCGCAGGATCACCGGCACGCGCTCCCGTTCGGGGAGTTTCTGGATCGCCGCATGGACCTTGCGCGGTGTTTCGTCTTCATCCGGATATGGCGCCGGGCCGGCGGCGGGTTCCGCCGCCAGTTGCAGGGTGTTCCGGGCGAGCTCCCGGTGGCGGAAGGCGAGCCGCCGCGCGATCGAGAGAAGCCATGGCCGGAAGGCGGCGGGGCTTTCGAGCTGTCCGATCGCCTTCCAGGCGCGTAAAAAGGTCTCCTGCACGAGGTCCTCCGTCCAGCCGGGGTCGTGGATCTCCCCGTAGATCGCGGCCCAGACGAGGCGGCTGTACTTGCGGACGAGGAGCTCGAACGCCGAGGCGTCTCCCTGTATGGCCCGCGCCGCCAGGTCCTGGGTGTCGCTCATTCCTTGTGCCTCCCCGCCGGGGCGGGGGCCTCCTCAACGACCGGCTACACACTAAGAGGCGCGAAAAGCTTCGCGCGCGCGAAAAAACCGGAAATATTTTTGAGACTTGTCATTCCTTGAGTTTTGCCTGCAAAGCGAGCGGCCCGGAGGCGGAAGCGTCCCCCCGACAAACGCGACCGCCGGAAGGGCGAGCGAGCGCGTGCCCCGAAAACGTCCTAGAATCCCCGCCGTGCTTTTCGACCTCGTCTACCTGTTCGCGCTCCTTCTGGGCTCGCCCGTCTGGCTGTGGGCGATCCTGACCGTTCCGCGCCACCGGCACCGGCTCGCGGACCGGCTGGCGCGCTATCCGGAGATGCTCCCGGCCCCCAACGGCCGCGTCTGGCTCCACGCCGCCTCGGTGGGAGAGGTCCGCGCGGTCCGCGGGATCGTGGCGGAGCTCGCGCGGCTGAAACCACATCTCCTTCTCGTCATCACGACGCAGACGGAGACCGGCTGGCACGAGGCGCGGCGGCTCTATCCGGCGGCGACGGTCCTCAAGTTCCCGCTCGATCTTTCCTGGATCGTCATCCGGGCGTTCGACCGGCTGAAGCCGACGGCCGTGGTCCTGGTGGAATCGGAATTCTGGCCGAACTTCTGCCGGGTCGCGCGCGCGCGGAAAATCCCGGTGACGGTCGCCGGCGGATCGATCTCGGAGCGCAGCTTCGGCCGCCTCTCGTCTTCCCTGATGGGTCCGTTCGTCCGCGCGGTTTTCCCGGGCCTGGAACGCGTCTGGGCGACGGACGCGCCCGCCGCGGAGCGGTTCGCGGACCTGGGGACCCCGATGACGCGGGTTTCGGTCGCGGGGAACCCGAAGTTCGACATCCCCGACGCGCGGATGTCCGGCGAGGCGGAGCGGTTCCTGGAGGGGATCCGGCTCTGGAAGGGGAAAGGAGCGCTTCTCGTGGCGGGAAGCACCCACGAGGAAGAGGAGGCGGCGCTCGTCGAGGTGGCGACGCGCCTGCGGGGGAGGTTTCCGGTGAAGCTGGTCCTGGCGCCGCGTCACCCCCAGCGGTTCGACGGCGTGGCCCGGTGGCTCGAGGAGGCCTCCGTCCGGTTCGCGCGGCGCTCCCGGTGGGACGCCTCCGGAGGGGCCGCGCCGGGGCCCGACGTCTGCCTCCTCGATTCCGTGGGGGAGCTGGGGGCGCTCTACCGGGAGGCGGACGCCGCCTTCGTGGGAGGAAGCCTGGTCCCGATCGGCGGGCACAACGTCCTCGAGCCGGCCGTCTGCGGCGTTCCCGTCCTCTGGGGGCCCCACGCGACGCAGTTCGTCGCCGAATGCCGGGGGCTTGCCGCTTCGGGGGGCGGGGCCGAGGTGGCCGACACGGACCGCCTGATCGAGGTCCTGACGGTCTGGCTTGCCGATCCGGCGGCGCGCCGCCGGGCCGGCGAGAGCGCCCGGCGCTTCGTGGAGTCCCATCGCGGGGTGTCGGCGCGCGTGGCGGCGGATCTGGCCGCGTTCCTGCGGTAAGTCCTTGCGGCGCGCTCCCGCCTTGGGGTACAAAAGGCGGCTCGTTCCGGGACGAGCCGGTCTGCCGTGGGGGGGAGGACGAAGGGGGTTCTTTCCATGAGCCAGCGTTTCCTGTTCACGTCGGAGTCGGTCACGATGGGGCATCCGGACAAGGTGGCCGACCAGATCTCGGACGCCGTCCTCGACAGCTTCCTCGCGCAGGATCCCCGGTCGCGCGTCGCCTGCGAGACCCTGGTCACGACCGGGATCGCCTTCGTGGCGGGAGAGGTCACCTCGAAGGGGTGGGTCGACCTTCCCGACCTCGTGAGGAAGACCATCCTCGAGATCGGCTACGACGATCCTGCCACCGGTTTCGACGGGAAATGCTGCGCCGTGATCAATGCCCTCAACAAGCAGTCTCCCGACATCGCGATGGGGGTGAACGCCTCCTCCGCGAAAGAGCAGGGGGCCGGCGACCAGGGGATGATGTTCGGCTACGCCTGCGACGAGACGCCGGAGCTGATGCCGTTCCCGATCACGATCGCGCGGCGCCTCACGGAGGGGCTCGCGCGCCTGCGCCAGGAAGGAAAGATCGGATACCTGCGGCCCGACGGAAAGACCCAGGTCACCGTCGAGTACGAGGACGACCGCCCCGTGCGCGTCCACACGGTGGTCGTCTCCACCCAGCACACGCCGGAGGCCGACCAGAAGACGATCCGCTCCGACATGATCGAGAAGCTGGTCAAGAAAACCGTCCCGTCCGAGTTCCTGGACAAGGACACCATCTACCACGTGAACCCCACCGGCCGCTTCGTGGTGGGCGGACCGCACGGCGACACCGGGCTCACCGGCCGCAAGATCATCGTCGATACCTACGGCGGCATGGGCCGCCATGGCGGCGGGGCCTTCTCGGGGAAGGATCCTTCCAAGGTGGACCGGTCGGCCTCCTACGCCGCGCGCTACGTGGCGAAGAACGTCGTCGCGGCGGGGCTCGCCTCGCGCTGCGAGGTCCAGATCTCCTACGCGATCGGCGTCGCCGAGCCCACCTCGGTGCATGTCAACACCTTCGGGACGCACGTGATTCCCGAGACCCAGATCGATGAGCTGGTGAGCGCGAACTTCCGCCTCACGCCGCGCGGGATCATCGAGTCGCTGAACCTCCTGCGGCCGGTGTATCTCGAGACCGCCCGTTACGGGCATTTCGGCCGGACCGGAGCGGCCTACACATGGGAAAAGACCGACAAGGCGGACGTCCTCGCGCGCGAGGCGGGGATCGGGTCGAGGACCCGAAGCTCCGCCGGGGCCCCGAAGGCGGCCGTCCGGAGCGGGAAAAACGGTCGCGGCGCGACCGGTTCCGCCCGGCGCTAGCCCCGCGGCCTCCGGCCCCCCCTCCCGTACCCGGCGAGGCGGAGCCGTCATGGACCGTTTCCGTCGATGACGCGGGGGTGCGTCTCGACCGGTATCTCCGGAAGCGCCTCTTCCGCGTCCCCCTTTCCCACGTCTACAAGCTGGTGCGGACGGGGGGGGTCCGGGTGGGGGGCGTCCCTTGCCGCGAGGGGAAGCGCCTCCTCGCCGCCGGAGAGCGCGTGGAGGCGACGATCCCGAAGGCGGACGCGAAGGACCGCCCCTCCGGGGGGTTCTCGCCGGACCTGGTCGCCAGGCCCTTCTTCCGCGAGAACTTCCGGATCCTCTACCAGGACGAGTCGATCCTGGCCGTGGACAAGCCGGCCGGCCTCCCCGTCCATCCCGGAGACGACTGGGACCGGAAGCGCCTGACGCTGATCGACATGGCGAAGGTGTATCTCGCCGGGCGGAAGCAGCCGGACGGGTCGCTCTTTGCGCCCGCGCTCGTCCACCGCCTCGACCAGCAGACCTCCGGCGTGATCCTTGTCGCCAAGACCGGCGACGCGCTCCGGAAGATGGCGGACATTTTCCGCGCCGGCACGATCGAAAAGGAATATCTCGCGCTCGTGCGCGGGATCCCGGCGGACCCCCAGGGGCGCGTGGATCTCTCCCTCATCAAGAAGACCGACCCCCGCACCGGCAAGCGGCTCGTGCGCGTGACCCGCGGGCGGGGGCCCGACGGGGCCGAGGCGGCCGAGACGCTGTGGGCCGTGGAAAGGACCTGGCGCTCGGCGTCGCTTCTGGCGGTCCGGATCCTCACCGGGAAGATGCACCAGATCCGCGTGCACCTCTCGGCCGTCGGCCACCCCCTGGCCGGCGACGCCCGCTACGGCGACTTCGCCTTCAACCGCTTCATGGCCGAGCGCGCGGGGCTGCGCCGCCTCTTCCTCCACGCCCGCCGCGTCGCCTTCACCCACCCGGTGACCGGGCGTTCCGTCGAGATCGAGGCCCCCCTCCCCGACGACCTCGCGGCCGTCCTGAACCGGCTCACGGACAAGAAGCTGTAGGGCGCCTCCGGCGCGGATGCTCCGCTTTTGCGGCCCCTGATGCCGGGAGCGGATCAGCGGGGACGCTCGCTTGCTTGCCCTTCCGGCGGTCGCGTTTTCGGGGGACGCTCCTCGCGGCATCCGTGCCGCTTCGTCGCTCGGATTCCGCCGGACCTAGCACATCCTGATCGGCCTCGGCTCCATCACGCCCCCGAAAACGCGCCCGCCTCCGGGCCGCTCGCTTCACTTTGGTTGTTCCACACGCCCCGGACGACCGTTCCCGCCCGGGGCCGCGTGCGTTCGCGTGAGTCTGGTCCGTTACGCACTACTGCATAACCCTGCGGAATCGCCTCGCCTGCGGCGAGGCTTTTTCTTCCGTTCCGCTTGCCCAAGGCAGTTACTATGCCGTCATGCTGGAATTCAATATCTGCTGGACGGCAAGGCTACACACCATGGAGTTTTAGCAAGTGCCGCACCTGTTAGAGGAGGTTTTCAAGACCAACGGGATCCCTACGCACACTTTTGTTCGACCTACTGAGTACCCGGCATTGCTTGTGGCTTTGCGAACACCCGGGCGCGGAGTAGTCATTGAGGGGCCCTCCGGTATTGGAAAGACAACAGCCGTAACGCGAGCACTTGAAGAGGTCGGGCTGGGTGGTCGTGTAACAAGACTCTCAGCGCGTCGTCCTGAAGACGTCCGACTTATCAATGAGCTGTCGACAATGAATAAAATAGGAACTGTTCTGATAGATGACTTCCACAAGCTCGATGCGCATCTGCGCAGCTCCATCGCGGATCTGATGAAGGTTTTCGCTGACGAAGAGCGTCCCAATGAAAAGCTCATCGTCTTGGGAATCAACAAAGCTGGTGAATCGCTAATCCGATTCGCACACGATTTGAACAATCGGCTAGAGATCATTCCTTTCGAGGCAAACCCCAGCGAGAAAATCGAAGAACTGATTTCGCTTGGCGAGAACGTGTTGAACATCAGGCTTAATATCAAGTCGGAGATACGCGACGCGGCGCATGGAAGCTTCTATGCGGCACAGATGCTGTGTCATCAAGCGTGTCTGGATGCTGGCATTCTCCAAGAGCAGGCGGCTCGGGTGGAGACATCGATTAGTTTTGCTGCTATTCGAGGAAAAGTTTTTGATCGGCTCTCTCGGACATTCATGGAACGCACAAAGCGCTTTGCGCGCGGAACGCGCTTTAGGCGCGAGGGGCGAGCGCCCTATTTACGTCTAATCCACATGCTCGCGACTTCGGATGAGTGGTCGCTTGTGATTGATCAGGCAATCCTGGCTAACCCCGGACTTGCAGGCAGCATTACGCAAATCGTGGAGAAAGGATATCTTCGCGATCACATAGCTGGAGATGCTGAAATTAGCGCCGTACTGCACTTTGACGCGGAGTCGCGGGTGTTAACGGTTGAGGATCCGCAGTACATTTACTTTCTTCGTAACCTGCCTTGGGCGCATTTCCCTGAAGAAGTCGGCTTTTTGTCCATAGAATTCCCCTCCCGTTACGACTTTGCTCTTTCCTTTGCTGGATCAGATAGGGATGTGGCGGCGGCGCTGAATGCAGCACTGCAGGACAGGGAATTGGAGGTTTTTTACGATCTGAACGAGCAGCATCGAATTCTTGCGGAAGACATTGAAGATTATCTGCGGCCGATCTATCAGTCCGATGCAGAGTTTGTTGTTGCCCTTCTCGGGCCGGACTTCCCACAAAGGATCTGGACGAAATTTGAGTCTGACCAATTCAAGGCCCGCTTTAAGTCCGGGGCGGTGGTTCCCGTGTGGTTTACGAATACGCCGCCAGGAATGTTTGACGAAAGCACGCGGGTTGGCGGCATCACTTTCAATCGTGACGAAAACTTTGCCCGGCAAATAGATGCGATTGTTGATTTGCTGGTCCGAAAAGTCGGAGACAAGCGAGCGGGTTCCAAGCGGTGACTGGCTTTGGCTATTTTAACCGCCTCGCCGGGCAAGTCCCCGGCGAGGCGGGGCTTGTAAGAAATGTAGTGTTCGGGATTTGCGCCGAACGAACGCGACGGCGCGCGCCCCGCGGCGGGAGCGTTTTCGGGGGCCTGATGACGCCGGGCCGGTCAGGATGTGTAAGGCCCGGCGACATCGGAGCGACAAGGCGGCACGGATGCCGCCGAGGAGCGTCCCCCGACAAACGCGAACCGCCGACAGGGGCGCATAAGCAGAGCATCCACGCCACCGGTACCAGCGATTGAAAACAGCCTCCCTCCCTATAGAATCTCCCCTCCCATGAAGCCGTTGTGCGTGGCCGTGATCGGTGCGACCGGGGCGGTCGGGCAGGAGATGCTCTCCATATTGGAGAAGCGCCCCTGGCCGATCCGCGAGATCCGGCTTTTCTCGTCCCGGCGGTCCCTTGGGAAGACGGTCCGGTTCCGGGGGAAGAAAATCCGGGTCGGCGTCCTGGGGCCCGGCTCGTTCGAGGGGGCCGATGTCGCGCTTTTCGACGCCCCGGGCCCGGTCTCGAAGCAGTTCGCGCATCAGGCGGCGCGCGAGGGGGCGTTCGTGGTGGACCATTCGAGCGTCTACCGGATGGAAAAAGGGGTTCCGCTCGTCGTCCCCGAGGTGAACGGGGACGTCGTGACGTCCCGGACGCGCCTCGCGACCGGCCCCAATTGCGTGGCGATCCCGCTGGCGGTGGCGCTGGCGCCCATCGCGCGCGCGGCCGGGCTCAAGCGGATCGTCGTGTCCACCTATCAGGCGGTGTCGGGAGCGGGAGCGGCCGCCGTGCGGGCGCTTCACGCCGAGGCGCGGGACGTCCTTGCGGGAAAACCCGCCCGCGCCACGGTTTTCACGCATCCGATGGCGTTCAACTGCGTGGCGCACGAAACCTTCGAGGAAGAAGGCTACACCGACGAGGAATGGAAGATCGTCGGGGAGATCCGGAAAATCCTGGGGCTTCCGCGCCTCGCCGTCTCGGTGGCGGCGGTGCGCGTCCCGGTGGTCCGGGGGCATTCGATGGCGGTTTTCATCGAGACGAAGAGGCCTCTCTCGGCCGTTGCCGCGCGGAAGCTCCTCGCCCGGGCGCCGGGGGTCGCGCTCGCCGACGACCCGTCACGCCGCCACTACCCGACGCCGCTGATGGCGGCCGGGAAGGACGCGGTCTACGTGGGGCGGATCCGGCGGGATATCGGCGTCCGGAACGGGATCGCGCTCTGGCTTTCGGGCGACAACCTGCGGAAGGGCGCCGCCCTGAACGCGATCCAGATCGCGGAGGAGTTTTTTCGGAGAGGTCTGTCCGCGAAGCGCGAAGCGCGAAGCGATCAGCGAGGCGCTTCGCGCAGGACGCTTCGCGCTTGACGGTCTATTCCGTGAACCGCCAGGACTTCCCCTTGCCGATCGTGACGACAGTGCCGAGCTCGCCGGAACCATGCACGAAGAAGCGGACGACTCCGCCGGGGTAGCGCCACTCCTCGAAGGTCTCCTCGGCGAAGCTGTAGCGCTGTTTCTCGAGGGGAGTCCCCAGCTTTTTCTCGACGTCCGCCGGCTGCATCCCTTCCCGGATCGCGTCGAACTTCGCCATCTCCTCGGCGGGGAAGGAAGGCTTCGCCGTGGTCCGGTTCGTCTCGGCGAGCCACTGCTGGTAGAGGTAGTGGCTGCTCTGCCAGGGGAAGTGCGTGAACTCCTCGGTGTCGACGATCTCGACGCGCTGGTTCTCGTCCGAGGCCACGCTGATGGGGTCCACCGGGCCCCCCACCACGATCCGCAGGCGGTTGGCCAGGAGGTTGCCGTGGTCCGGATCGGTGAGGAAGTCCGCGACGCGCTTGGCCCGCTCGTAGGCGAGGTCCCATGCCTCGGAGACGTTGTCGGAGTCGAGCTCGGTTCCGGTCGCGTATCCCCGGATGTCGATCTTCGAGCGGTATCCCCGGAGCGCGGTCGCGATCTGCAGGAGCTCGGTGCGGGCCGCCTCGGTGAGCCCGTCGCCGCCGGCGGGGAACTGGATCTTCCCGCCGCGGATGAGGCGGCTTCCGGGGCGGATATCCTTGGCGGAACGGTCCTTCCCGGGGACCAGGGTCTGCTCGGGGGAGGGGCCAGGGTGACGCTGGTCCCCTTTGAAGTAGTTCCCCTGGCGGGGCATGATGATTTGCGTCTTTCCTTGTTTGAGAGCTTCCAGCGCCGACTGTCCCTCGCCGCCCGAGCCCCAGTTCGCCTTGATCCCGGAGAGAAACTCCTTCAGCTTCACCTCGCTCAAGTTGGAGATCGAGAAGAGGGCCACGAAAAGGCCGAAGAGGAGCGTCACGAGGTCCGCCCAGGAGATGAACCAGAAGGGGGCGTCGACCGAGGAATGCTCCTCGTGCTTGGCCGCGTGGGCATGCTTCTTCTTGTGCCCTTTTCCGTCGCCGCCGGGGGGATGAGCCACGCCGAGACCTTCCTTTCCTGACTAAAGTGTGTCCCGGAAATCCGAAACGGCAAATCCGAAACTACGCCGCCGCCTTCTTCTTGCCGACGAGGAACGTCATCAGCTTCTCCTCGACGATCCGGGGGTTGTCGCCCGCCTGGATCGAGACGATCCCCTGGATGATGATCTTGCGGGAGAGCATTTCATCCCCATGCTGATTTTTTAGCTTCTCGGCGATCGGGAGGAAGAGGAGGTTCGCGCCCACCGCCCCGTAGAGTGTGGCCACCATCGCGGCGCCCAGCCCCCGCCCGATCTTCTTGGGGTCCTCGAGCGACTGTAGCATCACGATGATCCCGATCAGGGTGCCGCACATGGCGAAGGTGGGGCAGGCGCGTCCCGCGATGTCGTAGAAGAACTTGCACCGGTTGTGGCGGACCTCCATCGAGTCGAGCTTGTTCTGGAGGATCGTCTCGATCGAGTCGGGGTCGGTCCCGTCGATCGCGAGGCGCAGCCCCTGCGAGAGGAAGGGGTCCGTCACCTGCTGGGCGATCGGCTCCAGGGCCAGGATCCCGTCCTTGCGGGCCACCTCGGCGCATTTGACGATCTGCGCGATCGTTCCCTCGGGGTCCTCCTTGGGGGCCACGAAGATGCGCAGGGCCGCCCGAAAGGCGGCGAAGACGTCCGAGAGCTTGAAAGTCATGAAAAGCGCGCCGATCGTCGTCCCGAAGACGATGATGAGTTCCGCCACCGATACGAAGACCACCGGATTGTCGGTGATGTGCATGATCGTGTAGACAATGCACGCGAAACCGAGAACGAGGCCGATCAGGGTCGAGATGTCCATGCGCGCCCTCCGGGCTTCCCGTATTATCGGTCATTTCGGGGGGGAGCCGGAGCCGCAGGGGGCGATTTTTGGCCTTCGCGGCGGGGCGTCGCGGGTAGAATGCCCCCCTTCGAAAAGCGGTGAAAGGAGGCCCGGGATGGCGCGTCACAGGATCGGCGTGGTGGGGGCGGGACAGGTGGGGGCGACCCTGGCGCAGCGGCTCGCGGAGCGCCAGCTGGGGGACGTCGCCATGATCGACATCATGGAGGGGGTCCCGCAGGGGAAGGCGCTCGATCTTGCCGAATCCGGCCCCCTCGAGGGGTACGACGCGGTCCTGACCGGGAGCAACACGTACGAGGTCCTGGCGGGCGCGGACCTGGTGGTGGTGACCGCCGGGCTTCCCCGCAAGCCCGGCATGACCCGGGACGACCTCCTGAAGAAGAACGCCGAGATCGTGGGCGGCGTCACCGAGCAGATCGTGAAATACGCCCCCAAGGCCTTCATCGTGGTGGTCTCCAATCCCCTGGACGTGATGACGCACCTGGCGTGGGCGAAGAGCCGGTTCGACAAGCGCCGCGTCGTCGGGATGGCGGGGGTCCTCGATTCGGCGCGTTTCCGTTCCTTCATCGCGATGGAACTCAAGGTCTCTGTCAAGGACGTGAGCGCGATGGTGCTGGGTGGGCACGGGGACGACATGGTCCCGCTGCCCCGCTACTCGACGGTGGCCGGAATCCCGATCACGGAGCTCCTGGCGAAGGACGCGATCGAGCGGCTCATCACCCGAACCCGGAACGGCGGTGCCGAGATCGTCCAGCTCCTGAAGACGGGAAGCGCTTATTACGCCCCGTCCGCCTCGGTGGTCCAGATGGTGGAAAGCATCCTCCTGGACCAGAAGCGGCTCCTCCCTTGCTGCGTGCGCCTGGAAGGGGAGTACGGCCTGTCGGACGTTTTCGCCGGGGTACCGGTCGTCCTGGGCGCGGGGGGAGTCGAGAAGGTGATCGAGCTTCCCTTGACGGCGGAGGAAAAGAAGGCGCTTTTCCTGTCGGCGGAGCATGTCCGCGAGAACATTGCCGCCATGCAGCGCTTGATGTAGACTCGCCCGCGCATGTTTGACTCGATCAAACGGCATCGCCGTGTCGTCGGCGTGGATCTCGGCAGCGCCTGCGCCAAGGTGGTCGTATTCGAGGAGGCGGGCGAGTCGGTCGTCGTCTCGGGGTTCGGTCTCGCGGACGTCCAGGAAGACCGGAAGCTCGAGGCGCTCCAGCAGGCGCTGAAGAACGCCGGGTCCCCCTCGGGCCGCGTGGTGACGGCCGTCTCGGGCCGTTCGGTGACGGTGCGATACGTGACGATGCCGGCCATGCCGGACGCGGATCTCAAGACCGCGCTTCCCATGGAGGCGGACAAGTACATGCCCTATGACGTGGCGGAGCTGTACCTCGACGGCCAGAAGCTCGCGATCGGCGGCAATGACCAGGAAATGCGGGTCCTGATGGTCTCGGCGAAGAAGGCCCTGGTCCAGGAGCATGTGGCGCTCCTCCAGCAGGCCGGACTCACGCCCGCCGTGGTGGACGTCGACGCCTTCGCGCTGGGGAATTCCTACGAGCTCGCCGGCGACCAGAAGGAGGGCGAGGTGGCCGCGCTTGTCGATATCGGCGCGACGAAGACCAGCATCAACATCATCAAGAACAACATCTCGTGCTTTACCCGCGAGGTGTATGTCGGCGGGCGCGACTTCACCGAGGTGATCGCCAAACGCCTCGGGATCGACCCGGCCGAGGCCGAGACACTGAAGCGGGGCC
The DNA here is from genome assembly GCA_964455625.1 of uncultured Planctomycetales bacterium. GTDB lineage: Bacteria > Planctomycetota > SBBH01 > SBBH01 > SBBH01 > SBBH01. The sequence continues at coordinate 52,951 of CAYVXZ010000009.1, forward strand.
CCGGCGAGCGCGGCACCGAAGTTCTGGACGCCGTGACGTCCGTCGCCGAGGACCTGGGGAACGAGATCCGCCTCTCCTTCGATTATTTCGAGAGCCAGTTCGAGGATGAGGTCCAGACCGTGAAGCTTTCCGGCGGAGGGGCGAGGCTCGCGGGTCTCGACAACCTGCTCCAGGGCGTGTTCGGGAAGACGACCGCGCCCTGGGATCCGGTGGCGAAACTGACGCCCGCCCAGGGGCTCGACGTAACCGGTTTCAAGGACAATGCCGCCCAGTACGCGGTGGCGATCGGCCTGGCCGCCCGGATCCGCGTCCAGGGACAGCCGGGATAGGGACATGATCGAGATCAACCTGTTGCCGGAGGAGATGCGGCCCAAGGAGCGGGCCACCACGCCGTACTCGGCCCTGATGGCGGGCGGCGGGACGGCGACCCTGGCCGCCGCGGTGCTCCTGGGGTGCTTCTACTTTTTCACTATCCGGGACCAGGCGAAGGATCTTGACGAGGTCCGTTCGGACCTCAAGAAACAGGAGACGGAACTCCAGCGGGCCGAGGCGCTCCAGAAGAAGCAGCAGGACGACCTGGAGCGCCGCGACCTCGCCCTCAAGATCAAGGGGCAGCGCGCCCTCTGGAGCGGGGTGCTGGATGCCGCCTGGACGGTGACGGACGACCTGGGCGGCTTCTGGATCGAGTCGCTGACCCTCGAGGAGCTGAAGCCGGAGGCGGGGAAGAAGCCGGGGCCGAACGAGGGGCCCCGGGTAGGACTTTCCTTCGAGCTGGCCGGCAGCGATTTCTCGGACGGCGCCACGGAGTACGACATGGTGTCCGAGCGCCGCGTCGCTGATTTCATGGAGGCGATCCTCGATCATCCGCATATCAAGGGGAGCTACGGCCTGTCGCAGGGCGGGTGGGCGCGGAAGGCGCCCTCGGACACCGGCGCGAGCCGTCCGAACCTGGTGAGCGTCGTGCAGATCGTCTTCCAGAAGACGGCGCTGACGGTGGCGAAGCCCGCCCCCGCCAAGACGCCGGCCCCCGCAAAACCGGAATAATTAGGAGGCACGTGGCCGCCAAGGAAGAAAAGAACCTGAAGATCATACTCGCGGCCATCGGGGGCGTGTTCCTCCTGGTGGTGGGCGGATGGGTCTGGGCGTGGCGCCATTCGTCGGGCCTCAAGGACGAGATCTCGGAGGGGCGCCAGACCCTGGCTTCCCAGAAGTCGAGGCTGGACAAGATCCTCCAGGAAAACGAGGAATACGAGAAGGGGGGCACCCGGGACTACTACTACCGGATGCTTCCCAATGACGGGGACGACCTTCCGGTGGAGACGATGCGGATCCTCGCGGACATCGAGGAGGAGGCCGGGGCGTTCATCCTGTCGGGAAAGGCCGGAAAGGACAGCGGAAAGAAGAAAAGCCCGGCGGCGGCCCTCTATAAGGAAAAGGTGGTCACGCTCCGGCTGTTCACGGACTATCTGGGGCTTGTCCGGTTCGTCGAGGGACTGGAGAAGGAGGTCGACCGCAAGGCGATGGACGGCGGCGGACGCCTTTTCGAGGTGAAGGGCGTGAAGACGGTGAAAAAATCCGGGAGCAAGGAAGACGAGGGGGAAAGCGCCACCTCGGTCCGCCCCGGCTGGAAGTTCTTCGATGTCGACGTCGCCATTTTCATGCGGGCGCCCAGGAAGAAGTGAGGCCGAGATGACGCGCGGATGGCTTGCGGTGATGGGGATGGTCCTGGCAACGGCAGGTTCGGCCGCTGATGCGGAGGCGGAGCGTCTCTGGGAGGCGGTCTCTGGCCCTTTCCGCCGGGAACCGCTCTCCATGCGGCGGGGGGGGCGAGGGATCCATACCGCGATCACGATCGAGGCGGACGGGCGTGCGAACCCCTTCCAGGTGCCAGAAGCTGGCGGGGACGCTGCCGTCCCTTCCGGGAAATCGGGCGCCAAGCGGGGCGGGAAGCAGGCGGGCGCGGGCCGGGAAATGTCCGCGAAAGATCACAAGCGCTTCCTCCAGGAGTGCGCGGAGAAGATCGGCAAGGGGGAGAAGGCATTCGAGCAGGGACGCTACGGCGATGTCCCGCCCGTGAAGGACGTCCGGGCCCTTGAAGCGCAGCTTGCGAAGCTCTCTCCCGAGAAACCGGAGGAGATCGAACAGCGCGGGGATCTCCTCCAGCGTGCGGGGTCGCTCGCCTCCAAGGTGGAATCACGCGAGGTGTTCCTCCAGAGGGGGTACACGGTCCATTTCGTCGTCGTGAACGAGGCCATGCCCGAGCGTTCGGTGGCCTCGATCGGAGGGAAGCTGGTCCGGACGCAGGAGTCTTTCGATGACGGGGTGACGGTGCACCAGATCCGCCGCGAGGGGGTCATCGTCGTCTACAAGGGCATGCAATTCGCCTTGCCGATTTCCCGGGCGGAACGATAGAGGGGGTATCATGACTAAGATGACCAAGCGGTTGGCGGTGACGTGCGTGGCCGTGGTCCTGGCGGCGGGCCTGGTGCGCTCCGAGGAGATGCCGGAGAGGTCCGCGTCGGCGCCCCGCGAGATCGGCGCGCTGACCCTGGGCGAGTTCGCCGCGCAGCTCTCGCGCGAGTACGGCGCGACGATCGGGGTGGCGGAGGCGATCGCCGGTCAGTCCCTGCCCCAGACCGTGGTGGCCGGCGATCTCGAGCAGGTCCTGCGCACGGTCGCGGAGCTGGTGGGCGCCGACGTCGAGAAGAAGGGCGAGAACTGGTACATGCTCAAGGAGTTGCCGCGCGTCACCTACAGCACGGGCGCCGACGGCGAGGACGTCAAGGCGGTCGTCCAGGCGATCGCGCTTTCGGCCGGGGCGAACGTCTTCGTCTCGCCGAACGTCCAGGGACGGGTCTACATGCAGGCGGCGAACCTCCCCTGGAAGCAGGCCCTGCGCGACGCCGTTCGGACCGCCGGCGATTTCGCCATGGTCGAGGAGCCGGGCGGCGTGATCCGGGTCGTGGAGTCCGCGGTCCTCATGGGGCAGGTCGAGACGGAAGTCTACCGGCTCAACTACCTGCGTCCGCCGACGGACTTCCGGCCGACGGTTCCGGACACGAACCTGGCCGTGAAGCGCGATTTCAAGGGGAAGACGAACCGGGAGTTCAAGGATCCTCCTTACTCCCAGGTCGATTTCACGCTGATCCCGGTCCTGAAGAACGCGCTGACGCCCAATATCGGGAAGCTCGACTACGACTACAGCACGAACTCGATCATCGTCCAGGACATCCGGCCGCGCCTCGAGGAGGTGCGCCGGATACTCAACGTCCTCGACAAGCAGCCGGCGCAGGTGTTCGTGGACGTCAACTTCATCAAGACGTCGGACACGGACTTCCTGGACTATGGCGTCGATTGGGGTGATTCGGGTCCGGCCCCCTCGATCTCGGGCGCGTCCACCTTCACGGCGCTCCCGTTCAACCTCGGGGGAGGCGGGCTCACCGAGCTGGGCATCCTCAAGGACCGGGACCTGACCCGCACGCGACAGGGAACGGAGGTCAACAATTACCTGGCTGACCGGGTCGATACCACGAATCCGCATGCCTTCGAATTCGGCGTCATGGATTTCACCTCGGTCCAGGCGATCCTGAAATTCATCAAGCGCGACGTGAAGTCGAAGGTCGTCCAGGCGCCGAAGATCGCGACCCTGGACCGCGAGAAGGCGACGATCTTCGTCGGTGACTCCGTCCGGTTCGCCGAGACGTCGGCCTCCTCGTCCCAGTCGGGGACCCTGACCTTTGTCCTCCAGGAGGCGGCCTCCTCGCCGGTGCAGGTGGGGTTCCAGCTCCTGATCATCCCGAACATCATCATCGAGAAGAACCAGATCCGGATGACCGTGATCCCGAACTCGACGTCGCTTTCCGGGACGAGCACCACGAAGGCCGGGTTCGACACATTCACGAACGGCACCCAGACGATCGACCTGCCGCGGGTCACGAGCCGCACCGTGATCACGGACCTCCTGCTGGAATCCGGCCAGGCGGTGGTCCTGGGCGGGCTCCTCGACACGAACGATTCCGAGGAGGTCACCAAGTGGCCGATCCTCGGGGACATCCCGGTCCTGGAGTTCCTGTTCAAGAACCGGAACCGGACCTACAAGGTGGACAACCTGATGATCTTCATCCGCCCCGAGATCGTCCGGACGTTCAGGGACGCCTCCGGGGAGATGGGTCGGGTCCTGCGCCGCGGGGTCTGGGATCTCCGGCAGTCCACCACGGCTCCGGCCGAGGGGGCTCCGGGACTCCCGGGAGCCGGGGACAAGAAGTAGCCCCGGAGCGCCCCTTCGGGGGCCGCCCATGAAGCAGCGGATCCGCATCCGGTTCACCAAGACCGGGGACCTGGTCTGGATTTCGCATCACGACGTGATGCGCCTGTGGGAGCGCATGCTCCGCCGGTCGGGCCTTCCGATCGCCTTCAGCGAGGGGTTCAATCCCCGGCCGCGCCTTTCGGTGCCGCTCGCGCTCGGGATCGGTGTCGCCTCACGCGACGAGGTGGTCGAGGTGGACCTCTCCCGCTGGGTGACCGCCCAGGGGATCCTCGAGGCCCTCGCACCCTGCCTGCCGCCCGGGATGGGGATCGCGAAGCTGGAGCTTCTCGCCCCCGGCGAGCGCGGCCAGGTGAACCGGGTCGAATACGCCGTGGCGCTCTCTCCCGGGGAGGCGGAAGCACTCGCGCCCCGCCTTGCGGATCTCCTGGCGCGAAGCTCGCTCGAGATCGTCCGCCAGCGCAACCAGAAGCCGATCGATCTCAAGAAATACCTGATCGAGGCGCGGATCGAGAGGGGCGCGCTCGTCTTCGCTTTCGAGGTGACGCCGACCGGGACCGCACGGCCGGAGGAATTCTGTCGCCTCCTGGGGTTTGACTTCGGGTCGGTCCCCACGCGGATCGAGAAGCGGGCCACCGACATCCCGCCGACGGCGGCGGCCGTCGAGCCGCCGCCCGCCTTCGCGGGGCGATCCGGCGGCGCCCGGCCCGGGAACCGGATCCGGCGGTCGCGCTAGGGAACAGGGGGGATTCCATGAAACGGATGCTGGTCAACATGAGCGAGCCGGGAGAGTGCCGGATCGCCGTCATGAACGGGGCGAACCTCGAGGAGTTCTATTCCGAGCGGACGGCGAACGCGTCCCTCGTCGGGAACATCTACAAGGGGATCGTCCGGAACGTCGAGCCCGCGCTCCAGGCGGCGTTCGTCGACTTCGGGAAGGAGAAGAGCGGCTTCCTGCACGTCACCGAGCTTCCGGAGAGGACCGGGAAGCAGGGGAAGGCCGAGGGGGCCTCCGCTCCCGGTGCCGGGGCGGCCGGAGCGAAGGAGAAGCGCGGCGAGAAGGAGCGCACGATCCAGTCGGTCCTGAAGCGCGGCCAGGAAGTCGTGGTCCAGGTGATCCGCGAACCGATCGACCACAAGGGGGCGAGCCTCTCGATGCGCGTGAGCCTGCCGGGACGGTATCTGGTCCTCATGCCGGGGTTCGACAAGGTGGGCGTGTCGCGCAAGATCACCGACGTTCGGGAGCGCGACAAGCTGCGCGAGGCCCTGGCGGCCCTGAAACCCCCGCCGGGGATGGGTTTCATCGTCCGGACGGCCGGCGTCGACCGGACGAAGGACGAGCTGGCGCGCGACCTGCAGTACCTCCTGCGGCTCTGGGACACGGTCGCCAAGCGCGCCAAGCGCGTGAAGGGCCCGGCGGCGCTCTACGAGGAGAGCGATCTCGTGATCCGCGTGATCCGCGACATCTTCTCGGCGGACGTCGAGTCGATCATCCTGGACACGCCGGAGGGGGAGCGCCTTGTCCGCGACTTCCTGCGGACCGTGATGCCGCGCTACCAGTCGCGCGTGAAGCTCCACGAGGAGAAGGCGCCACTCTTCCATCATCACCGGATCGAGGAGGTGGTGGCGTCCCTCTACGAGCCGCGGGTGTCGCTCCCCTCGGGTGGCGGGCTCGTGATCGAGCAGACGGAGGCCCTGGTCGCGATCGACGTCAACTCGGGGAAGTTCACCAAGGAAAGCGACGCCGAGGAGACCGGCTACAAGACGAACCTCGAGGCGGCCTGCGAGATCCCGAGACAACTCCGCCTGCGGGATCTCGGGGGGCTCGTGATCTGCGACTTCATCGACATGGATTCCGAAGAGCATATCCGCGAGGTGGAGCGGCTCTTCGAGTCCGAGATGAAGAAGGACCGGGCGCGTTCTCGCTTCACCCGGATGAGCCGGTTCGGGATCATCGAGATCACGCGCCAGAAGATCCGGGCCGGCGCCGAGCGGATGAGCCACGAGGCGTGCCCGTCCTGCCAGGGGACGGGGCGCGTGAAGACCGCCGAGAGCACGGCCCTGAAGGTCCTGCGGGACGCCCGGGTGGCCCTTCTTTCCGAACGGGCGGCCCGGATCCAGATCCGGTGCGCCGACCGGGACGGGCACCACCTCCTGAACGCCAAGCGGAAGACCCTGGCGGAGCTGGAGGCGGGCTCCGGAAAGGCGATCCGGGTGCTGACGGACCCGGCCCTGGCCCCGGGGACCTACCTGATTTCAGCGCTGGACAAGGAGGGGAAAGCCGTATAATGGCCCCCCTTTTCCAGAAGGAGAAAACCATGTACGCAATCGTCCAGGACGGGGCTCACCAGTACCGGGTCCGCTCGGGAGACCGCATTTGGGTCGCTTCCCGAACGGCCGCTCCCGGCGCCACGCTTGTTTTTGACAAGATCCTCGCCTGCGGCGGGGCGGAGGGGAAGGACGTCCGGATCGGCCAGCCCCATGTCGCGGGCGCGAAGGTGGTCGCCGAGGTCCTCGGGGCCGTGAAGGGACAGAAGGTCATGACCCACAAGTACCGCCGGCGCAAGAAGTCGCACGTGCGCCGCGGGCACCGGCAGAAGGCGCTCGAGGTCCGGATCGTCAAGATCGAGGCGTAGGAGGATTCATGGCACACAAGAAAGGACAGGGCTCCACCCGCAACGGGCGCGATTCCAACGCCCAGCGGCTGGGGATCAAGGCGTACGGGTCGCAGTTCGTCACGGCCGGATCGATCCTCGTGCGTCAGCGCGGAACGCGTTTCCGCCCGGGGACGAACGTCGCGATCGGCCGGGACGACACGCTGTTCGCCCTCGCCGACGGGGTCGTCACCTTCGCCGCCGGGAAGCGCGTGAGCGTCCTTCCCCGGGACGCGGCCGCCGCCAAGGGCAAGAAATAACCGGATGAAGCGGCGGGCCTTCCTGCGCGCGGCGTTTCCCTTGCTCTCCTTCTGGGGGGCGCTCGCCGTCGCCCTTCCGGGGGTGTCCGCGGACGCGAAACCCGTGAAGATCGCCGTCTGCGGTCCCCTCACCGGGGACCAGGGGAAGCAGGGGCAGGACATGCTCCGCGGGACGCAGCTCGCCGCGGACGAGTGGAATGCCCGGGGAGGGGTCCTGGGTCGCCCGGTCGTGATCGTTTCCGGCGACGACCAGCACGACCCCAAGCAGGCGCGCTCGGTCGCCGTCAAGATGGCCAACGACGGGGTCGCCGGCGTCATCGGCCACTTCAATTCTTCCTGCACGATCCCCGCCTCGGATGTCTACACGGAAAGCGGCATCGTCATGATCACGCCCGCCTCCACGAATCCCCAGGTCACCGACCGCGGCTACGAGAACGTCTTCCGCGTCTGCGGCCGGGATGACCAGCAGGGGCGGGTCGCCGCGCGGTACGCGGTCGAGATCCTGAAGGTGAAGAAGGTCGCGATCCTCCATGACAACACGACGTACGGGAAGGGTCTGGCCGACGAGTTCAGGAAGGGGCTTGGCGCGGGCGTGGCGGTCGCCTACACGGGCGGGATCACCCAGGGAGACCTCGACTACAAGGCGATCCTGACGAACGTGAAGGGCGCCGGGCCGGACCTCTGGTTCTTCGGCGGGATCTACCCCGAGGCGGGCCGGCTCGTCAAGCAGGCGCGCGAGATCGGGCTTCCCGCCCTCTTCATGAGCGGCGACGGGACGATCGACCAGGAATTCCTCAAGATCGCCGGCCCCGCCGCGGAAGGGGCGCTCGTCACGTTCGGACCGGACCACAAGACCCTTCCGACCGCGAAGGCGTTCTTGGCGGCGTATGAAAAACGGTTCGGCGAGGCGGGCCCCTACTCGATCTATGCCTACGACGCGGCGAACATCCTTCTCGAAGGGATCCGGAAGGCGGGCTCCCTCGACGGGGAGGCGGTTTCCGGCGCGATCCGCGCGCGCGCGCACGACGGCGCCTTCGGCGCGATCTCCTTCGACGCCAAGGGGGACGTGAAGGTCGCCCCGTACATCTGCTGGCGGGTCGAAAAGGGGCAGTTCGTCCCTTGTCCTGACAATCCGAAGTAGTTTCCGCCCCGTCGGGGCGCGTCGGATGATTGACCGACTTCCGGCCCCACGCTAACGTCCGGCACCGTGTTCGAGTCCCTCGCGCGGACCTTCTTCATCGGCCTCTCGCAGGGGGCGTCCTACGCCCTGATCGCGCTCGGCTACACGATGGTGTATGGCGTCCTCGGGATGATCAACTTCGCCCACGGCGAGATTTTCATGCTGGGGGCGTACGCCGGGATCCTGGCGGTGGCCGGTTTCTCCTGCTGGGGCGCGGCCGCGGGGATGCCGCTCGCGGCCCTCGCCTGCGCCCTCCTGGGGGCCGTGGCCGCCTGCGCGCTCCATGCCGCGGCGCTGGAGCGCGTCGCCTACCGGCCGCTTCGCCGCGCGCACCACCTGGCGCCCCTGATCAGCGCGATCGGCGCGTCGATCTTCCTCCAGAACTACGTCCAGATCGCGCAAGGGACCGACAACAAGGTGTTCCCGCACGGCGTGCGCGGCGCCTTCGAGGGAGGCGGGCTTCCGGGGGGGATCCTGACGCCGATCGACGGCGTGATCCTTCTGGCTGCGTTCGCCTGCATGGCGGGCCTTCACCTGTTCGTGACGCGCACCCGGTGGGGGGTCGCGCTCCGGGCCGTCTCGCAGGACCCGATGATGGCCTCGCTCGTGGGGGTCCCGGTCGACCGCGCCATCGTGGGGACCTTTCTCCTGGGGTCGATCCTCGCTGCGGTGGCGGGGGTCCTGGTGGCCTTGAGCTACGGGAACGCGCATCCCTTCATGGGGTACCTCGCCGGCCTGAAGGCGTTCACGGCGGCGGTTCTCGGAGGGATCGGCTCGATCCCGGGGGCGATGCTCGGGGGGCTGCTTCTCGGTCTCGTCGAGGCCGCGGGGAGCGCCTATCTTCCCGCGCCGGAGTACAAGGACGCGCTGGCCTTCCTCATCCTGCTCGCGATCCTGCTCGTTCGGCCCGCGGGGCTCCTGGGGACGAAGGCGGTGGTGAAGGTATGAACGTCCTCCGCCGCGGGGTCGTGTGGGGCGCGGCGGCGTTTCTCGTCTCGGCGCCGCTTGCCGGGTTCACGATCCTCTACCTGCCGGAAGGAGGCCAGGGGCTCGCCTTCCAGACGGCTGCCGCGGGGTCCCTCTCCCTCTGGGCGCCGGTCTGGGTCGGGATCGCGGTGGCCCTCGCCGGCCTCGCGACGGCGCTTCCGTGGGAGATGTTCGGGAGGCTTCTCGCGGCCGCCGGACGCGCCCTGTCGCGGCCGTCTGTCGTCCGCGGGGGATATGTCCTGGGGGCGATCGCCGTCCTCGGCTTCCCCTTCCTGCCGACGGACGTGCAACGGGATCTCGCCGGCTGGGAGACCGGCCTGTTCGGGGTCCCGCTCCAGCCCCTGGGGTGGCTCACGCTCGACACCCTCACGAACCTGTGGCTTTACGTGATCCTGGCGCTGGGCCTGAACCTGATCGTTGGGCAGTGCGGGGTCCTGGTGCTCGGCTATGGCGCCTTCTACGGGGCGGGGGCGTACGCGATGGCGCTCCTGGCGGCGGGGCTTCCCGTGATGGAAGACGGCTTCCAGGTCTTCAGGGGATTCCTCCCGTACTGGCAGGCGGTCGGGGCGGGGTGTGTCCTGGGGGCGGCGTTCGCGGCCTTGGCGGGGCTCCTCGTCGGGATCCCCGCATTGCGCCTGCGCGGCGACTACCTCGCGATCGTGACGCTGGGTTTCGGCGAGGCGTTCGTCCTCGTCGCGAAGAACTGGAGCGACGTCACCGGCGGCACGAACGGCGTCAACATCACGCCGGCGATGCTGAAGCCCCTCAAGGGGACGTGGGCCTATCCGAATGCGGTCTGGCACTACTACCTGGCGCTCGCCGCCGCGGCTGCGGCGGTCCTTTTCCACGCGCGCCTGGCGGACACCCGGATCGGCCGGGCCTGGCGCGCGATCCGGGAAGACGAGACGGCCGCGCGCGCCATGGGGATCGACGCCTTCAGGCTCAAGCTCCAGGCGTTCGCGATCGCGGCCGGCTGGGCGGGACTCGCGGGGGCGCTCTTCGCGGCGCGGATCCGGTTCGTGACGCCGGAGTCGTTCACCTTCCTCGAGTCGGTCACGATTCTCGTCATGGTGGTCCTCGGGGGGATGCGGGGCGTCTCGGGCGCGGTCCTCGGCGCCTTCTGGGTCACGGTCCTCCTGGAGTTCCTGCGGAACGCCGGCACCTGGCGCATGCTCGTTTTCGGCGCGCTCCTGGTGGCGGTCATGGTCGGCCGCGCGCGGCGCGCCGCCGCCGCCGGCGGGGGCGCGCGGTGACGGCGCTCCTTTCCGTGGAGGGGCTCTCGATGCGGTTCGGCGGCGTCACCGCCGTGGACGATGTCTCCTTCTCGGTGGAAGAGGGGCGGATCGCGAGCATCATCGGCCCCAACGGCGCCGGGAAGACGACCTTCTTCAACTGCCTGTCGGGGGTCTACATCCCGAGTTCCGGCAGGATCCTCTTCGCCGGCGAGGACATCACGCCGATCCCCGACCACGCCGTCACCGCCCGCGGGATCGCGCGGACCTTCCAGAACATCCGCCTGTTCGGGGCCATGACGGTGCTCGAGAACGTCCTCGTGGGCGCCCACGTGCGCTCGCGCGCCGGGGTGGCGGGAGGGCTTGTTCGCGGCGGGGCGGTCCGCGCCGAGGAGCGGGCCCTGCGCGAGACGGCCGAGAAGCACCTCGCCTTCGTGGGGCTCTCCGGGCGCATTCACGAGGAGGCGGACGCCCTTCCGTACGGGCAGAAGAGACGCCTCGAGATCGCACGGGCCCTGGCGTCACGGCCGCGCCTCCTGCTCCTGGACGAGCCGGCCGCCGGCATGAACCCGACGGAGGCGGACGCCCTCATGAGGCTCATCGGCGCGATCCGGGATTCCGAGATCACGATCATCGTGATCGAACACCACATGAGGGTCGTGATGGGGATCTCGGACCGGATCCTGGTCCTCGACCACGGCGTCCGGATCGCCGAGGGGACCCCCGCGGAGATCCGGAGGGATCCCCGTGTCATCGCCGCCTACCTGGGGCAGGAGTCCGAATGAGCGCCGTCCGCGGCCCCCTCCTGGAACTCGCAGGGCTTCGGGCCGGCTACGGCCCCGTCGAGGTCCTGAAGGACGTCTCGGTCGAGGTGCGCCGCGGGGAGATCGTCACGATCCTCGGGTGCAACGGGGCGGGAAAATCGACCCTCATGAAAGCCGCGGCCGGGGTCCTGCCCCTGCGCGCCGGGTCGATGCGCCTCGCGGGCGCCGCCTACGCCGGGGAACCGGCCCATGCCGTCCTCGCGCGCGGGCTCTGCCTCGTCCCCGAAGGGCGCCGCGTCTTCCCGCGCCTTTCCGTGCGCGAGAACCTGGCGATGGGCGCCTTCCTGCGCCGGGGACGGGATCTCGCCGGGCGCCTCGAGGAGATGCTGGACCTCTTCCCGATCCTGCGGGAGCGCGCGGGGCAACCGGGCGGGACCCTCTCGGGCGGCGAGCAGCAGATGCTGGCGATCGCCCGCGGCCTCATGTCGGATCCGGAGATCATCCTTCTCGACGAGCCCTCGCTGGGACTCGCCCCGCTCTTCGTGAAGAAAGTCGCGGAGACCCTGGTCGGGATCCGGAAAAGGGGGGTGACGGTGGTCCTCGTGGAACAGAACGCCGCCCTGGCGCTGGACCTTGCCGACCGCGCCTACGTCCTCGAGACGGGGCGCGTGACCCTCTCCGGGACGGGGCAGGAGCTGAAAAGCGATCCGCGCGTCCGGGAAGCCTACCTGGGGGGGTAGATGGCCGACGACGCGCCGAGACCCCTGTGGGAGCACCTGGACGAGCTGCGCGCGCGGCTCATCGTCTGCCTCGCCGCGGCGGGATGCGCGGGGCTTGCCGCGCTCGTCTGGGCGGAGCCCCTGGTGCGCTGGCTCGCCTGGCCGCTCGAGGAGGCGGGGCGCCTCCAGGGGATCGCGACGCGGCTTGTCGCGACGAGCCCCGTCGAGGTGTTCGTCGTGGCGTTCAAGGCATCGATGCTCGCGGGTGTCGGCGCCGCCTTCCCGGTGATCCTCTACGAGGCGTTCCGGTTCGTCGATCCGGCCCTGCGCGGCAGCGAGCGAAAGGCGATCTACCCGGTGGTGGGGTTCGGCGCCGCCCTCTTTTACGGGGGCGTCTGGGCCGGCTACCGATGGCTCATGCCCTGGATGTTCGGGGCGCTTCTTTCGAGCCAGCGGGGGTTCGGGATCGAGCCGCTCTGGACGATGGAAAAATACTTCTCCACCGAGATCGCGATGCTCTTCCTGTGCGGCCTCATGCTCGAGATCCCGCTCGTCATGGCGGTCCTGGGGAGGCTCGGCGTCCTCTCGCCCGACTTCTTCCGGGGGAAGGTCCGGATCGTGATCTTCGCCGCGGCGGTCCTCTCGGCCTGGGTGACGCCGACCGCCGACCCCTTCACGATGATCGTGGTCGGGGCTCTCATCATCGGATTCGTGGGGCTCGGCTGGATCGGCCTCTGGATGTTCGCGAAGCGGTAATACGATACGTTTCGAACGCGGACGGCTCTGAAGCTTCGCTTTGCGCCCCTGTCGGCGGTTCGCGTTTGTCGGGGGACATTCCTCGGCGGCATCCGTGCCGTCTCGTCGTTCCGATGTCGCCGGGCCTTTCACATCCTGACCGGCCCGGCTCCATCAGGCCCCCGAAAACGCTCCCGCCGCGGGGCGCGTGCTGTCGCGTGCGTTTAATGTAGGTCCAGCTCAACCTTTACACGGACCCCGCCTCGTCAGGGATCTGCCTGGCAATGCGGGGTGGATTATTGCTATCTCGCGGCTTTCAGACTGTTTCCTCGGGATTCAGGTCCTCTGGGACGTCTGCGATCACGTGACCTGGATGTTCGGAGAGATCTTGGACGCCGCGCGATCGAGAGGGGGGGCGTGGCGCTCTCTTGTCCGAGAACCGGAACGCCTTTACCATCGGTTTCCTCGAGAATCGGGCGGAAGGGATAGGGCCGGGCCGCGAAGCCGGAGAGGGGCTGGATGCTGAAGAACCGAAAGCAGGACGAAAAAGTATGGAGAGCGGAGCTGACGCTTCGTGAGGAGCATGACAAGTACCTGGTGGAGTTCGGGGAGAAGGCGAAACGGCAGGGTGGGCACAGGCTGGCCCGTACGGAGATCATTCGGGCCCTGATCAAGGTGTTGAAGCGCCTGGACGTGGATGTGAGCGAGGTCCGGGACGAAAAAGAACTGGAGGACCGCATTTTGGAAGCGATCGAGGTGAAGAGAAAGCAAAGGCGCGGAAGGAAAGCGGTGTAGCGGGGAAAGCTCGGGCGATGGGCTCCGGGCTTCTTTCTTGGCTGGCTTGACTTCCGTAAATACGGATATATGGTAACTAGGAGACTGCGGATCGGAACGAAGCGGAGGATCAAAAAGGTGGCGATCTCCCTCTCTGGAGAGGAGATCGCCATCTTGGATCGATTGATCGATGAGGCGGAGCGCTCTTCCGGAGTCCGGCTTGATCGGAAACAAGTCCTTGCCGCCCTCCTTCGGGCGGCCTGCAACGGTCGCGTCCGACCGGGGGAACTCGCAAATATCGGTTCGTGATGCACCGGTGAAGGCAGTTCCTCTGGGTAGGGAAAAAAAGGCATGAAGCGGTTTCTCGCGTGGGCCCCCAACGATCAGGGTCAATGCCGGCTCGCCATTGCCGTCGATCTGGGGCATTCGGGCGAAAGGCCTTCTTGCGGTGTCGCAAGCGACCCGTCTGACGGCCAAAAGCAGTTTTCCTGCATGTTCAACGCGCTGTCCGACGCGGTCGTCGATATCTTAAAACGATCCGGAGCGGGTGGCCGGATCGTCCTGCTCGTCGAGGCCCCGATGAGTCTGCGCTACGCCGATGGTCTGCCCGCGTGCCGGGGAGAGTTCGAGAGCGGTCGCGGCTGGTGGTGCAATGCCGGCGCCGCGACGCTTTTAGGGGCGATGGAGTTTCTTCGGGTTTTGGATAAGCGGATGGGAGCAGACTCTGCTTTAAAGGGGAAGCGGCTCTGGCTCGCGGAGGCGTTTGTCTCTCGGAAGGGCCAGCGTTTCAAGCGGGGGGCCGCATCTCATGTCAAGGATGCCAAGGCCGCTTTGGCGGCATTCAAAAGAGGCCGGGGCGCTCCCTTCCCGCCCTGCTTGGACGGAACGCGGCCGACCATGCCACATCTGATCCAGGGAAGAATGATCCCTGTCTACGGGCCATCGTCCCGCTGATGTGGCGGGGGCAGGAGAAAGAGCCATGCGGGTGACAATCGTTCCGTCGGCCTTGCTGTCCGCTTTTGTTTTCTCCGGTTGCTCGGGCGGCATGATGGATGCCATGTTGAACGCCAACTACGAGAATCTGCTTTCCCTGGAGAAAAGACTTCTATCCCGTTCTGGAGATGTAAGGGAAAAGGCGCTCGATGATCTCTCCGCGCTGAAGGATGAGGAAAAGAAAGCGGTGATTTCCGGACTCTTGTCATGCTTGGGGGGGGACCCGAGGGATTCCGAAGTTCAATGGAAGGTCAATAGGACCATTGAGGCGATCGAGCAGGTCAAGCCTGTGGCTGACGAACTGTTCATCTCTTACGTAACCAATGAGTTGAAGGACACACGTAATGTTGAGATTGATGAGAGAGTTGTCTGGGCTCTCGGGAAGCTGCATGTCCCGGAGGCCGTGAGTACCCCCGTCTATCTTGACGTGCTGAAAAGGAACGCTACGGTCCAGAACAATCGAAGTGAAGCATTGTGCAAGTCAATCATTGGGAAGACCTTTCGGGAAATGAAGGAGCCGGCCCCCGCGGCTGCATCGATCCTCATCGGGCTCGCGTCGGGCGCGGATGCACTCCCGGCCGGCCGTTTTCGAGCCGATGCCGTCACCGTAATGAATGAGAGACCTGAATTTTGGTACCGCTCCGCCGCCCAAGCGGATGATGCCCCTGCCCAGTTGGCTCTTGGCCGTCTTTACTTGAATGGCCGTGATGCCGCGAAATATTCCGAAGGGGTCATGTGGTTACGGAAGGCCCTGTCAAACGGCGCAGGCGAGTCGCGAAAGGATCTTGAGTCGGCTTATCTAGCCGAAACTGGCGTCTCCGGAAATGACACCGAATACATGGAGTGGCTTCGTCAGTCGGCCGGAGGCGGGAATCGGGAAATGCAGCACAGGCTGGGAATGATGCTCCTTGAGGGAAAGGACGCCCCCAGAAACAAGGAGCAGGCCGTGCAGTGGCTACATAAGGCGGCCGACGCCGGCCACGCCGATGCCCAATACCAGATTGGGTTGGCCTTTGAAAACGGAGTCGGAGTCACGTCCGATTTGGAGATCGCCAAGAGATGGTACGGGATTTCCGCCGAGGCCGGTCACCCAGCTGCGCGGGAGAGACGGGCGGCAATCGAACTCTCCGAGTTGGAACAGAAGGCAAGGCGGGGGGACATGGCATCGCAAATTGCGCTGGGTGATCACTATCTTCTGCGGCGTCCCAAGCAGCCAACAGCGGCGTTGGAATGGTACCTTGAGGCGGCAAAAAAAGGAGACGCCTCCGCCATGTGTCGTGTCGGGCGGACCTACTTACGCGAGACCGGTGTTTCGACTGACGAGGCAGAGGCCCTGAAGTGGCTCGAACGAGCATCCAAGGGGGGAGATGAGGAGGCGAAGAGGCTTCTTGCAGATATAAAGGAGCAGAAGATCCGGGAGAGGGCCAGGATCGCCAGGGAGAAGGTGGAGCGGGACCGAAACGAGAAGGCCGGCAAGGGAAGACTGACTGATGATGAAGTGCGTGTGGTGGGGAAATTTACCGAGGATACCGGGAGGGGTCACAAGACGGGTGTAAAAGTCGCGCAGATGATGGGCCCGCAGTTGTTTTCTCTGCGGGGCCATCCGGATGCCATCCGGGAACGCCTTGTCGAGAACATGTACCAGCAATACGCGAGGATGTATGAGTACGAAGGAGAGTCGGATGCTTTCAAGACGGGTTGGAAAACCGGTTTTTGCGCGGAGGCCGGTTGGGCAGACCTTTCCGAGAAGTATCGGACGGAGTCTTTTAAGATATTGGAGAAGCTGGCGAAGAAGTGACCGGATTGAGTGGTCTTTTTATCAGACGCCTCAGATACGACAGGGAGCGGGTGGATGTTTTTCCGGTTTGTATCTGGGATGAGCCGGATGAACGCGACAGCGTGCGCCCCGCGGCGGGAGCCTTTTCGGGGGCCTGATGGAGCCGGGCCGGTCAGGATGTGAAAGGCCCGGATCTATCGGAGTGACGAGGCGGCATGGATGCCGCCGAGGAAACGTCCCCCGATAAAGGCGAACCGCCGACAGGGGCGCTGAAGCCGAGCAACGGCGCCTTCAAGGCTAGTTGACCGGAAGCAGCCGGCCCAGGAGAAGGCGCGGCGCGAGAAGCGCGAGGACGAACGCGGCCTCGACGGGGCGCCCCGCGAGCCAGACGAGGACGGCATCCAGGGGGATGATCAGGAGGAGTCCCCAGCGGACGAGCGGGAAGACGCGCGGATCCCTCTCCTCGAGGGTGCTTACCAGTGTCACGATCGCGACCCAGGTTCCGAGGACGAGGGCCGGCTGGAACCGGTCGGGGGCGTGGACGGCGAGCCCCATCGTCATGTTGAGAAAGCGGCAGGCCCCCATTGCCAGGGAGCCCGCGACAGCATGCCGTTTCGTCTTGAGGTCGTAGAAAAGGATCGCCAGGAGGAGCCCGATCCCGGCCAGGAAGGAGGATTCCGGCAAGGGTTTGAGACAGAAAAGCCCCGCGGCCGCGAGCGCGAGGATGAGGAGAGATGCCTGCCCCGGCGTCACCTTCCCGGCGGGGATCGGGCGCGCGGGGTGCTGGATGCGGTCGCTCTCGCGGTCCGCCAGGTCGTTCAGGGCCATCCCGAGCATGTAGAAGCAGGCGGAGGCCCCGGCGAGCGGGAGAAGCATCCTCCAGTCGGCGGCGGTTCCGGCCGGGAGGCCGATGAGATAGCCCGCGGCGGAATCGGCGACCGCGGTGAACGCCAGGGGGAACCGGGCCAGTGCCAGCCAGTCGCGCATGGTCATCGCGCCAGAAGGCCGGGGACCTCCTCGATCCGGGAGAGGACGCGGTCGGCCCGTGTGAAGTCGCCCCCTTCCGTCAGCGGAGTGGGCAGGACCCAGCAGGGGATCCCGGCGGCCACGGCCGCGGCGAGGCCCCGCTCGGAATCCTCGATGGCGACGGCCTCGCGTGGCGCGCATCCGGCCCGCGCGAGCGCCGCCAGGTACGGCCTCGGGTCGGGTTTCGTCTCCGGGACGTCATCCGAGGTGACGACGAAGTCGAAGAAGCGGGCGAATCCGGTGGCGCGGTGGATGATCTCGAAATGTTCCCGCCGGGCGCTCGTCACGACCCCCATCGGAAAACGGCCGTGGAGCGAGGCGAGGGTCCCGGCCGCCCCGGGGAGCGCGCGGTTCCTCTCGGCCAGGAGCCGCGCGTAGAGGGCGTTCCGGTCCTCGCGGAGCGCCGAGATCCGGTCGGGGGAGAGACCGCGCCCTGCCGCCAGGTGCCAGGCTCCCCGGTTCTCCTTCAGGAAGAGCTGCCGGTAGTCGGCGGGCGAGAGGTCGATCCCGACCGTTCCCAGGATCCGCCGGGTGGCGTCGTAGTAGAGCGCCTCCGTGTCGACGAGGACCCCGTCGTTGTCCCACAGGATCGTCTGCTTAATAGACAATGATGTCGTCCAGGCGCGAGACGCTCACCACCTCGTGAAGGAGGATCGCCACCTCCCGGCGGTTCGCCTTGATGCCGTACTTTTTCGACTCCATGACGTACACCTCGCGGGAGGTCTTGCTCTCGTGGATGTCATGGACGTCGACGTCGGCGAGAACCACGGAAAACGGGGTCACTTCCTTCAGGATCCCGAGATAGGTGATCGTGTGCGAGCGGACGTCCACCACGACGGGGTGCCCCAGGTATTCCGCGAGGGGGGATTTCGCGTCGTGCGACATGGCCTACCGGGAGATGCGGCGGAGCTGGTCGATGATGTTGATGTCGTTCCAGGTGGCGAGAAGGACCATTCCCAGGAGCGCCGCCAGCGCCGTGTACTGGGTGTAGACCTGGACCTTCTCGCTCACGGGCCTTCCGCGGACCTTCTCGAAGAAGAGGAACAGGAGATGTCCGCCGTCGAGAAGCGGGATCGGCAGGACGTTCAT
The DNA here is from genome assembly GCA_964455625.1 of uncultured Planctomycetales bacterium. Taxonomy (GTDB): domain Bacteria; phylum Planctomycetota; class SBBH01; order SBBH01; family SBBH01; genus SBBH01. The sequence continues at coordinate 71,405 of CAYVXZ010000009.1, forward strand.
GATGGCGAGGTTCAGGGAGACGAGCGCCAGGAACCAGAAATAGGGGCTGTGCCCCTGCTGGACCGAGACGAAGGTCATGGCCCCGATCCCGAGAGGGCCCGAAAGCTGCTTCAGCATGTGGGTCTCTCCGCGCGTCACGGAGCGGGCGAGATCCCCGAGGCGGCGCACCGAGAAGCGGAGGATCCAGGCCGATTCCGCGGCGCCGGCCGCGGCGAGTGCGACGGGGCCCCGGCGGACCCCCCGGGGATGGACGCGCTCGACGTATCCGGCGGGAAACGCGATCTGGCCGGTCGCGCGCGGCGCGAGCGGGACCGTCGCCGACGCCGTCCGGCCGTCGCGCAGGTAGGAGACAGCGAGGGTGCCCGGCTCGGCGGAGGGGGTGCCGAGCGAGGCCGCCGGCCAGTCGCGGGGCTCCCCGGTGCCGGGGGTGAACCGGACCGACCGGATGACGTCCCCCGCCGCAAGGGGTAAGGCAGGACCCGCCGTCCCGGCGACCCGCCAGGCCGTCGAGATCCCGATGCGGCGTCCCGTGTCGGTGGAGGGGACGACAATCTCCCGCCGGGCCCCGTCCCGCTCGACGAGAAAGGCCAGGGAAGAGACGGCATCCTGGGCGCTCCGGACAGGCTCGACCGGCAGGAGAAGGGTCTCGCCGTCCCGCGCGACCGTCAGGCGGATGACGGCCGCGGTCGATTTCTGGATGGCGTCGCGCATGCCGCTCCAGGAATCGATGTCGACGTCGTCCACCTTGAGGACGCGGTCACCGGGGAGAAGCCCCGCCCGGGCGGCGGGGCCGCCGGGCACGACGTCTCCGATCGTCGCGGAGGGGTCCGATTCCACGGTGATCCCGCTCTCGAACTGGTCGTGGCGGGCGACGGGAAGGGAAACGGTCCGGAGGCCGCCCGCGCCGTCCGCCGCCGCGATCCCGAGCTGCAGGACCGCGCCCGGGTTCCCGGTGATCCAGCGGTCAAGATCCCCCCTCGAGGAGAAGGGGGCGCCGTTCACGGAGACGATCCGGTCGCCGGGCCGGACCTCCGCGCGGGCCAGGTCCGGGAACGCCGCCGGGTCGAACTCTCCGATCCGGTCGGGCCATTCGCCGGAGAGCCCGAGATCGGAGCCGGCCTGGACCGCCTCGAGGTCGAGCCAGCGCGAGACGGTCTCGCCGTTTACCGCGACGACCCGGTCGCCGGGAAGGAATCCGGCCCGCTCGGCCGCCGAGCCGGCGGCAACCGAGCCGACGGCGTTCGCCTGGTTGGCGCGGAAGTTCCCGCCCAGGGAGATGGCGAGGGCGAGGAGCGGGACCGCGAAGACGCAGTTCATGGCGACCCCCGCCATCAGGATCGCCGCGCGCCAGCCGGCTGGTTTCGCCGCGAACTCGCGCGGGTCCCCCGTTTTCTCGTCCTCCGCGGTCTCGCCGGCCATCTTCACGTAGCCGCCCAGCGGGATCGCGGAGATGCAGTATTCGGTCTCTCCCCGCGTGAAGGCCGCGAGCTTCGGGCCGAATCCGAGGGAGAACCGCTCCACCTTCACGTCCGCCCACTTGGCGACGAGGAAGTGCCCCAGCTCGTGGACGAAGACCACGAACCCCAGGCCGGCGATCATCTGGACGGCCGTCCAGGCGGTGTCCAGGCCCGCCGGGAGCGCGATCACCGGGCGCTCCGGGACAGGGCGGGAGAGGCGACGTCCTGCGCGACGCGGGCCGCCTCGGCGCGGGCCCACCGGTCGGCGGCGAGGATCCCCGGGAGGTCGGGATCAGGGTCCGTCGCGTGGGCGTCCATGACCGCCTCCACCACCACGGGGATCGCCGTGAACGGGATCGCGCCGGCAAGGAACCGCTCGACGGCGATCTCGTTCGCGGCCGAGAGGACCGCCTCCATCGTGCCGCCGGTCCGCGCGGCGCGGTACCCGAGCGCGAGGGCCGGGAAGCGCGAGAGATCGGGCCTCTCGAAAGCGAGGGGGGGCTGTCGGGCGAGATCCAGCCTCGGCGCCGTCCCCGCGAGGCGCGCCGGGTGCGTCAGCGCGTACTGGATCGGGATCCGCATGTCGGGAAGCCCCATCTGCGCGACGACCGAGCCGTCGCGGAACTCCACCGCGGAATGGACGATCGACTGGGGATGGATCACCACCTCGATCCTGTCGGGTGCGATCCCGAAGAGATATTTGGCCTCGATCACCTCGAGCGCCTTGTTCATGAGGGTGGCTGAATCGACGGTGATCTTGGGTCCCATCTGCCAGTTCGGGTGCTTGAGGGCGTCTGCCGGCAGGATGCCGGAAAAACGGTCCGCGGGGAGCGTCCGGAAGGGGCCGCCGGAGGCGGTGAGGATCAGCTTTTCAACCTCTCCGGCCGCCCCGGCGCGGAGCGACTGGAAGATGGCGGAGTGCTCGCTGTCGATCGGGACGATCTCGGCCCCCGAGGCGCGGGCCCGCTTCATGAGAAGGGTTCCCGCGACCACCAGGGATTCCTTGTTGGCCACCGCCACGCGCTTTCCGGCGTCGACCGCGGCAAGGGTCGCGGCGAGCCCGGCGGCCCCCACGATGCTCGAGACGACGATCCCGGCCTCGGGGATCGTCGCCACCCGGATGAGCCCTTCCTCGCCGGAGAGGACCTGGCAGGCCGTTCCGGAGAGGGCGGCGCGGCACCGCCCGGCCGCGTCGGGGTCGGCCAGGGCCGCCGCGCCGGGCCCGAACGCGCGGACCTGCGCGGCGAGATCCTCCCAGCGCGCGCGCGCGGTGAGCCCCAGGACCCGATAGCTTCCGCCGAGAGAGCGGACCACGTCCAGGGTCTGGGTCCCGATCGATCCGGTCGAGCCCAGGATGGCGATGCCGCGGGGGTCCATGAGCCCCATTTTATCGGGGGGCGGTCCCGTCAGGGGCGTGTTTCGAGAATCGTCTCGAAGGTTTTCTCGTCCGCCGTTCCCGGACCCTCGGGCCCGTCCGGATCCGGACGCGACAGCACCAGGACGACGCGGGCGGCGGCGGGGAGCGCCCCGGATCCGAGATCCGTCCATGTCGCGGTCCAGGGATCGGTGTGGATCTCCCCCCGGTACTCGAGGGACATTCCCTTCACGCGGTCGCTCACGACAGTGAGCGTCCCGCCGGAGAGGGGCCTGGAATCGACAAAAAAATCCTCGCGGCGGTAGAGGCGGAAGAGCCCGGAATCGTCCTCCCGGAGCGCGAGGCGCCACCCGACCTCGGTGAGGTCGCTCGGGGCGCGGCTTGGCGTCGTCATCGAGTCGGCCGACGAGAGGAAATCGAGACGCGGGAGCTCGCGCTCGGTCTTTCCGGAGAAGCGCTCGGTCTTGCCGTCGCAGGCATACCCCGGAAGGGAGGCGAGGTCGCGGGCCATGAGGTCCAGGATCATCCGTCCTTCCCGGTCGAGTTCGGTTCCTTCCGAGGTGATGCGCGAGAGCGTCAGGGTCTCGATGATGACGCCGTAGACGGCGGCGGCGAGGAACGCCCCGAACCCCACGGCGACGATCACCTCCAGCAGCGTGAAACCGGTTTTCCCCTTCACTGTCCGGTTTCTCCGCTTGTCGGGACCGGCGGGACGTCGATCCAGCGGACGACCGTCACCGTCCGCTCGGGGACGATCTCCTCCGCGGGGGCGACCGATACCGATACCTCCCAGGCGCGGTATCCGGCGATCGGCTCCGCGGCCTCCGGCGGGACGAACGGGACCTCGCGGACCGTCTTTCTCCAGCGGTAGCCGTTCTCGATCTCGCGGTCGTCCCGGTCGGTGAAGGAAAGCCAGTCGGTCTCTTCCTCCCGGGAGGGGGCGGGGGCGAGCGCGATCTCGGCCAGCTTCGCGCGCGCGAGGTCGACGCAGGCCGAGACCTGGCGCGCGCGCCCGGTCTTCGCGAGTCCTTCGGAATTCACGGCCAGGAATGCGGTCACGACGAACGCCATGATGACGAGCGCCACCAGGATCTCGGCCAGCGTGAATCCCCCGTTCCGCCGCGCGCGGCTCATTTCTCCTCCGGGGGGAGCGGCTTCACGCCGTCGGGGTCTTCCTCCGTGTACCCTTGCATCAGGTCATCCCAGCCGGGGGTCCCTTCGATGAGGCGCGACGCCCCCGGGAAGCCCCGGATGACGCCGGTCCGCTCCGGGACCCCCTCGCCGGCCGAGAGGCGCAGGAAGTGCGGGGACAGGAAGCCGCTCGGATCCGCCGCGAGGCGCACGACGCCGGACTCCGCGCGTTCCCGCGGACCGGTCTCGATCGCGGAGAGACGGATCTCCCGGGGGAGCTCCGTCTCGAGGACCGCTTCCGGGTCTCGCGTCGGGTCGTCCGCGGGGGGCGGGATCTCGATCCAGGCCTTCTGGGGGACCGCGTCCAGGTCGTAGACAAGCGTGCGCGCGGCGCCGTGGAGCCGCGCCGACGACCGGGCGGACTCCGCGAGCGCCAGGAGCGCGCCGCCCGTCTCCGAGAGCGCGAGGCGCGCGGGGCGCGCGAAGCCGGCAAGCCCCGCCACGATCGCCATCCCGATCACCAGGGTGACGACGATGATCTCGATGAGCGTGAAGCCGCTACTTGGGCGCCTTGAGCTCGTCATCCCAGACGCCGAAGTCGGCCGCCTCGCCCGTCCCGCCGCGCTTTCCGTCGGCGCCCAGGGTCTCGAGGTTGAAGGGCTTTCCGCTCGGCCCGGGGACGGTGTAGACGAGGGGGTTCTTCCAGGGGTCCACGATCTGCTTCGCGGCGAGGTAGGCGTTGTTGTTGTAGGTGGGCCAGGGTTTCGTGAGGGCGACGAGCCCCTCTTCCTGCTTGGGGTAGCGGCTCTCGCTGAAGTAGAAGAGTTCGATCTGGCGCTTCACGGTGTCGAGCTGCATCCGGGCCGTGTCGGTCTTGGCCTTGGCGAATTGTCCCATGATTCCCGGGACGACGGCCGCCGCGATCATCCCGACGAGAATGATCACGACGATGATCTCGACGAGCGTGAAACCGCGCGAAGCGCGAAGCGCGAAGCGCGAAGCGAATCGCCGGACGCTTCGCGCTGGACGCTTCGCGATCGGACCCCTGACATGATGTTTCTTCATGAGTCCTATTGTAGCTGACTTATCTGCAGGATGGGCTTCACGATCGAGAAGACGATGAATCCCACGAGCCCCGACATGGCGACGATCATGAGGGGCTCGAGGAGCGACATGAACTTCTGGAGCGCGAGGTCCACCTCTTCCTCGTACGCCTGCGAGATCGTCGCCAGGATCTCCTCGAGCTGGCCGGACTCCTCGCCGATCGCGATCATGTAGCTCACGACCGGCGGGAAGATCCCCGAGCGCCTTAACGGCGTCGCGATGTCCTCCCCTTCCACGATCTTGTTGGCGACGTCGTCGAGGGTGCGCGCGAGAAGCGCGTTGTCCACGATGTCGCGCGTGATCCGGATGGCGTCGACCGCCGGGATTCCGCTCTTGAGGAGCGTCGCGAGCGTGGTCGCGAAGCGGGAGACCGCCTGCTTCTTGAGGACGTTTCCGGCCAGGGGCAGGCGCATCTTCCAGGTGTCCCAGGCGAGGCGTCCGGCGGGGCTCGCGAGCGCGGTCCGCGCCGCGAGAAAGGCGCCGGCCGCGAGGAGGATCGCCGCCCACCAGGCGGAGCGGAAGAGGTCGCTTGCCCCGATGAGGAGCGAGGTCGAGAGGGGGAGCTCCTGTCCCTGGGCCTGGAGGACGCCGGTCAGGGTCGGGATCACCTTGCCCATCAGGAAGGCGACGACGCCGATCGAGACGGCGACGAGGACCATCGGATACGCCATCGCGGCGGAGACCTTTCCGCGGATGCTGGCCTGGCGACGGGTGAACTCGGCGAGGTCCCGGAGAACCCCGTCAAGGCTGCCCGACGCCTCTCCCGCGCGGACCATGCTGACGTAGAGCTTTCCGAAGGTGCGGGGGTGGTCCGCGAGCGCCTCCGCGAAGGACGCGCCCGACTTGATCCGCTCGCGGACCATCCGGAACGTCTTTTCGGCCTCGGGGTCGTCGGTCTGCTCGATGAGCGCGGTGAGCGAATCCACCAGCGGGATCCCCGCCTTGAGGAGCGTCGCGAGCTGGCGCGTGAGGAGCGGCAGGTCCTGCAGGCGCCTGCGCGACAGCGCCTCCCGCAGCGACGGGGCGGCGGGGAGGGCGCCCGCCCCGGGCTTCGGGGGGCCGCCGAGGGGCGCCACGGTCGTGGGATGCAGGCGCATCGCCCGGAGCTTCGCGCGCGCCTCCTGCGGGGTATCGGCATCGACGATCCCCTGGGCGGGGCCGCCCTGGTCCGTCACCGCCTTGTAGGCGTAGACCGGCATGCGGGGGGCCTAAAAGCTGTCCCTTTGGGTGATCCGCATCACTTCCTCGACCGTCGTGAGCCCCGCGATCACCTTGGCGGTCCCGTCCATGCGGAGGGTCTTGAGAGCCCCGCGCGCCACGGCGTCCTTCTTGATCCGGCTGGCGCTTTCCCGCCGCATGATCTGGTCGCGGATCGCGTCGTCGATGGGGAGGATCTCGTAGATCGCGGTCCGCTCCCGGTAGCCGCTCATGAGGCACTCCTCGCACCCCTTTCCGCGCCAGAGCGTGATGCTGCGGGCCATCTCGGGAAGGAATCCCAGCTCGACGAGCTTCCGGGGATCGTCCGCGTACGGCTCCTTGCACTTCTCGCAGATGAGGCGCACGAGGCGTTGGGCCACGACGGCGATCACCGAGGAGGAGACGAGGAACGGTTCCACCCCGAGGTCCACGAGGCGCGTGATGGCGCCGGGGGCGTCGTTCGTGTGGATCGTCGAGAAGACGAGGTGGCCGGTCAGGGCCGACTGGATCGCGACTTCGGCCGTCTCGAAGTCGCGGATCTCGCCGACCATGATGACATCCGGATCCTGGCGGACGATGGACCGGAGCCCCGTCGCGAAGGTCATCCCCTTTTTCGTCGACACCTCGATCTGGCTGATCCCGGGCAGGTGGTACTCGATCGGGTTCTCGATCGTGATGATGTTCATGTCCTTCGTGTTGATCCGGGAGAGGGCGGCATAGAGGGTCGTGGTCTTCCCGCTTCCGGTGGGGCCGGTCACCAGGATGATCCCGTGGGAGAACTCGATGAGCTCCCTCATGCGGGCGAGGTTCTCCGGCGACAGGCCGATCTTCTCGAGGTCGTAGATTCCCTTCGACTTGTCCTGGATCCGCAGCACCACGCGCTCGCCGAACATCGTCGGGATGGAGGAGACGCGGAAGTCGATGTCGCGGTTGGCGGCCTTCTGCGCGAACCCGCCGTCCTGGGGAAGCCGGCGCTCGGCGATGTCCATCTTCGCCATGACCTTGACGCGCGAGATGATCGCCTCCTGGAGCTTCTTGGGGGGGCTCATCACGTCGTAGAGCATGCCGTCCACCCGATAGCGCACCTGCAGGCGGTCCTGGTACGGCTGGATGTGGATGTCGCTCGCGCGCATCTTGATCGCCTGGAAGATGAGCATGTTCACGAGCTTGATGACGGGGGCCTTGTTGGCGATGTCGAGAAGGTCCTCCGAGAGCTCGATCTCCTTCGAGATCTCCCCGAAATCCGCCTCCTCGACCCCCTTCAGGGTCTCCTCGACGACCTCCTCCCCCTCGTTGCGGTATCCCCGCGTGATGAGGTCCGCGATCTCGGCGACGGGCGCGGCCGCGGCCGAGACGCGCGCGCCCAGCATGTGCGCCAGGTCGTCGAGGGCGTACAGGTTCTGGGGGCGCGCGGTCGCCACGCGGAAGGCCCCGTCCGCGCGTCCGATCGAGACGACGTGGTTGTTGCGGGCGAACTGGGCGGGGACGCGCTTCACGAATTCGGGGGGGACGGACGCCCCCTGCAGGGTCTCGAGGAAGGGGATCGAGAACGCTTCCGCGTAGAAGCGGAGGAGCTCTGGCTCCGTCAGGACCTTTTTCTCGAGAAGGATCCGGTCAAGGGGGACCCCCTGCTTGGCCGCGGCGGAGCGGAACTCGTCCGCCCGTTTCGCCTCGAGGCGGTCGGCGCCGGAGAGCCAGGCGAGAAGCTTCTCCTGCATGGGGTCATTTCGCCGGCGCGGGGGCGTCCGGGGCCGGTCTGTCCTTCTTGACGTCCTTCGCGTCCTCGAACGCGGCGTCGGGGAAGTGTCCCTTGTACTTGCGCTTCAGTTCCTCGATCTTTTCCGGGGTTCGGAACGCCTCCGGGAGGTCTTCGAGGCTCCGCAGGTCGTCCACGATGTGCGGCGTGATGAAGATGAAGAGCGTGGTCATCGTGTCGCTTTCCGATTCGTCCCTGAAGAAGAACCCCAGGAGCGGGATATCGCCGAGGAACGGGACCTTGCTGGTGGTCTTCCGCTTGTTCTTGCTGGTGAATCCGCCGATCGCGACCGTGCTCTTGTCGAGGATCGTGACGGTGGTCGCCGCCTCGCGGGATTCCTTCGGCGGGGTCCCCCCGGCGAAGGTCGCCGCCCCCTTGAACGACTCGATCCGCTGTCTCACCTTCATCCGGACGTACTTGCGCTCCTCGTAGACGATCTTTCCGTTCTCGTCCTTGAGGAGCTCTCCCGTCTCCATCCGGACGGGCTCGGCCTCGGTGCTGATCGAGGGGGTGAACTCGAGCTCGGTTTCGGCCTTCTCGAACGCCTGCGCCGTGGTGATGACGCCGCCGGAGGTGGTCTCCTGGCGCTGGTAGGGTTCCTGGCGAGAGATGTTGAAGGTCGCGGTCTCGTTGTCGTTGGCGAGCAGCTTGGGGCATGCCAGGACGTCCGTCAGGCTGTCGGTCTCCTGCAGGCGGATGATGAACGGGATCCGGTTCGCGGAGTCCTTGAAGAGGAACGCCGTGAGCCCCGTCGCGCCCGACGGGGTGCGGGTCGGGGGGGAGGTCGAGAAATTGGGGGTCGAGATCCCGAACGAGGTGGCGCCGCCGGCGCGGACCGAATTGTCACGCGGCCGGTCGCCGCCGGCGAGCTCCACGCCGATCTCGCGGCTCGCGTCCGGGCCGAGCTCCATCACGGTCGCCTCGATGAGAACGAGGGGCTTGCGGCGATCCACCTGGTTGATGATCTCCTCCACCTCGGTCAGGACCCGCTCGCTGGGGGCGATCACGATCAGCATGTTCGTCCCGCCGCTGGGGGTGTCGACGGGGCTTGTCGTCCCGGAAGGGCTGGCGGAGCCGGCGCCGCCCGCCGCGAGCGCCGCGGTGAGGGACCTGTCGTCGGCGACGATCCGGGGGGCGATGAAGAGCGAGCGCGCCTCCTCGGAGAGCGGCGTGTTCTCGGGAAAGGGTTGTCCTGTCCCCTGGCCGGGGAGCCCTTGGGGGGGGCGGTTCGCGCCGGGCGGCGGGGCGGTGATCTCCCGGCGCTGGGCGTACAGGTCGTCGATGATCTTCTTCACTTCCGAGGCGCTCCGGTGCTTGATCTGGAAGAAGCGGACCGACGCCTTTCCGTAGGCGAGCTCCGTGTCGAGCTTCTCGATGAGCTTCCGGATCTCGCCGGCGTCGTTCGGGGTGGCAAGCAGGATCAGCTCCTTGTTCGTCCGGGGATTGGGGAGGATCTGCGCCTGTGTCCGCTGTCCCGCGGCGAGCGCGCCCCGGGAGCCGGAGACCTCCCGCGCCTTGATGATCTGGGAGATCGTCGGCTCGATCTCGGTGGCGCTGGCGTGCGACAGGGGAACGAAAAAGATCGACATCTCGGGGGCGTTCGCGTCCACGAGGTCGAGGAGCTTGTAGATCTCGCGGATCTTCGAGGAGAGGGCGGTCAGGATGATCGTCCGGGTGTCGATGATGTGGTTCGTCTTCTCGCCGGCACTGGCATTGAGGAAGTCCCCGAGGACCGCCGTCACCTTGCCCGGATCGAAATGCTTGAAGGTGTAGAGGAGGGTCACCAGGACGTCGTCGGGAGGGAGCGCGATCGCCTCCTCCTGGGTGATGATCCGGACCGGTTTCTTGACGCGCTTGGCTCCCTCGACGATCTCGTAGACGGAGCCGCGGTCGACGAGGGCAAACTCGCTGATCTCGAGTAACGTGTTGAAAAGGCGCAGCAGGACCTCCGCCCGCTGGTCGAGCGTGGCGCCCTTGGGGACCGGCACCTGGAGGCGCGAGCTGAAGTTGAGCCGCACTTCCTTGAATTTCGTCGGGAAGACGAACCCCTTCACCTGCCCGCCGGTCCTGAACTTCGGCGCGGCGTCCATCGCGGCCTTCACGAAGTCCATGATCTGGACGAGCGGCGTGTTCTCTTCCCAGGAGAGGGTGAGGTATTCCGAATCCGCATCCGCCTCGTCCGCGGCGCGGGTTCCCGCCGGAAGGGCGAGGAGGAGGGCGAGAAGGATCGCGAGGGTGGATCTCATCTAAGCACCGGTCATGAAAGTATATACGACGAACGGACGACCCGGCCCCGCGTTTGGCGGCGCGCGGCTAAAAAGCGGATCCCAGGACGCCGACCAGGTTCTTCAGGTCCTTGTCCTCGAGCTCGATTCCGAAGCCGAACATCCAGACGGAGTCGTCGAGGACGTTCTCGACCCCCGCGTGGAGCCGGACGATCGGCATCCGCTCGTGGAAGCGGAGGTTGGTCCCGAGCTCCAGGCGGGTCATGAGCGGGGCGTCGGCGATGCTCTCCTCGATGTCCTTGTCCTCGAAGGGGGTCCGTGCCTCGATCGTGAACCAGGTCTGCTCGACGACGGAACCCGGGTTCGCGAGCGTCTTCGGGGCGACGGTCAGGGTCCCGCCGGGTTCCCCTTCAAGGAGCCCGACGCTGAAGGAGAGCTGACGCTCGTAGAAGCGCCACCCCAGGAGGATCTCGGCCTTCACCTCGACCTCGTCCGAGGCACTCGTGATCTTGGCGAGGCGCCGCGGGGTGCTGTACCGGGATTCCCGGTCGATGTCGATGATCGCGGCGCCGACGTGATAGTACTTGTCGTCGGAGGGCTCGATTCGCAGGTACACCTTCGAGTAGAGGACTTCGTTTTCCGGGACCGACCGGCTGTCGATCCCGATGAAGGTCTTGATCGAGAAGGTCTTCTTGATCGAACCCATCGCGTCGGCGCCATTGGCGATGAGCTCGGTGGTCTTCTTCTCGGTTTCCTTGTCGCTGACGAGCTTCCCGAGCGCCCCTTCCCCCTCGTTGATCTTGCGGGTGATCTCCTTGATGTTCCTGATCGTGTCCTTCAGGTCCTGCGCGGTTCCGGTGTCGTTGAGGAGCTCGCCGACGACGCCGTTTCCGGTGTTGATCTTCTCGGATGCCTCCCGGATGTTCCGGACGGTCTCCTTGAGGTCGGTCGAGAGCTTCGGGTCATTGATGAGGGTCCCGATGGTCCCTTCCCCCTCGTTCACCTTGCGGATCACCTCTTTCCCCTCGTCGGCGACGCTGCCGATCTTCCGGGCGGCGGTCTCGAGCTCGCGACCGATGTCGCGCGCCTCGCTTCCCTTGAGGAATGCCGATCCGTCGCGCGGGACCTGCACCTCCCCGGATCCGGCCGGGGGACGTCCGATCTCGACGTGTTTTCCGCCCAGGGGGGTGGTCGAGGCGATCCAGACGGGAGAAGTGGTGTAGATCCGGTGGGGGCCGTTCTCGAGCTTGAGCTCGGCCCGGATCGTGCCCCCCTCCTGGAAGGACATCCGCTCGACCTTGCCGATCTGGACGCCGGAGAGGAGGACCTTGTCCCCTTCCTGGAGCCCCACCACCTCGTCGAACTCGACGGTGAGGGTGTAATACTCCTTGAAGAAGCTGATGTCCCCGATGAAGACCGTAAGGAAGAAGAGGGACGAGAGGACGGCGAAGAAGAGGACCCCGACCTGCGCGTCCCGGTTGAGCTTCATCGGACCCGTGCGGCGGGCCCCTTGGGGCGCGCCGTCACCTCTTCCGCCGTGAGAGGGCCTTCCGTCTTCCCATCAATGAATTGTCGGACAATGGGGTTCGTGGTCTTGAGCAGGTCTTTGGGGGCGCCCGACTCGACAAGCTTCCCCTTGAAGATCATCCCGATCCGGTCGGCGATGAGATAGGCGGAGGCCATGTCGTGGGTCACGACGATCGACGTGATCCCCAGCCGTGTCTTCATGCCGTTGATGAGCTTGTTGATGACGTTCGACATGACGGGGTCCAGGCCCGAGGTGGGCTCGTCGTAGAGGACGATCCGGGGCGACATGATGATGGCGCGGGCGAGCGAGACGCGCTTCCGCATCCCTCCGGAGAGGTCCGACGGCATCACGTCGCCGCGTCCCTCCATGTCCACGAGGCCCAGCTTCTCCTCGACGGCGGCCCGGATCTTCTCCTCGGGCCAGTCGGTGTGCTGCCGGAGGGGGAGGGCGACGTTCTCGGTCACGTTCATGGAGGCGAGAAGCGCCCCGTTCTGGAACAGGAACCCCATCTTGCGGCGGATGGCGAGGAGCTGCGGAGGGGTGGCGGTGTGCACGGGCTCGTCGTCGACGTACACCTCGCCGGAATCCGGCTGCAGGAGCCCCACGATGTGCTTCAGGGTCACCGATTTGCCCGTCCCGCTCGGCCCGATCAGGACGAAGGTCTCCCCTTCCCTCACGTCGAGCGAAAGCCCGTCGAGAATGACGCGGCTGCCAAAGCTCTTCCGGACGTCGACGAGGCGGATCATGCGATGTCGTAGAAGACCCGTGTGAGGAAGTATCCCAGGATCAGGATCATGAGGAGCGCATGGACGACGGCGTTTCGGGTGGCGTCCCCGACCCCCCGGGCGCCGCCCGAGGCGAGCATCCCCTGGGTGCAGCCGATCGTCGCGACGGTCATCCCGAAGACGGTCGCCTTGGCGAGACCGCTGTAGAGGTCCTTGAGTTCGAGGATCTCGAGGGCGTTGTCGAAGTAGACGTAGTACCCGACCCCGAGGAGCGACTTGCAGACGATCGCGCCTCCCACGACGGAGACGACGTTCGTGAGGATCGTGAGCGCCGGGCAGACGAGGGTGAGCGCCACGACCCGCGGCATCACGAGGAACATGACGGGATTGATCGACATCACCTCGAGGGCGTCGATCTCCTCGGAGACGCGCATCGTGCCGATCTCGGCGGCGATGGCGGATCCCACGCAGGCGGCGAGGATGATCGCGGTCATGAAGGGACCCATCTCGCGCGCCATCGTGACGGCGACGAGCGACCCCACGATCTCCTGCTGCTGGAAGCGGGCGAGCTCGCGCCCGGCCTGGACCGAGAGGATCATCCCCGTGAAGAGCGCCACCACGAGGCAGACCCCCAGGCTCGTGACCCCGCTGAAGTGCATCTGTTTCAGGATCTCGGGGCGGCGTTTCCAGGCGGCGCGCAGCCACCAGAGGGACTGTCCCAGGAGCATGACGCCGTATCCGGCGCCGTGGGAGGCGCCCAGGATGAGGCGGCCCACCGGCTCGAGGGCCGATCCGAAGGCGTTCTGTGACAGGGCCCAGGCGGTCATGTCCCCCAGAATATCGGCCCTTTCGCCGGGGGACTATCCCCCTGTTTCCCCGGTTGCGGAAGGGGAGGCCGCGGTTTTTTTTCTCACCGTGCGCGCGGAAATCCCCGCGGCACGTGCCGGCCGGGCCGGAACGGCCACGGCCCCCCGTTTGCAAGGATATGTCGCATGCGGAGGATCCTCCGGATGCTGTCAGGGGGTGGGGTGGTGCTGCTACTGGTGATCCAGCTTGTCCCGTACGGACGGGGCCGGACGAACCCTCCGGTGAGCAGGGAGCCCGCCTGGGATTCCCCGCTCACGCGCGAGCTGGCACGGCGCGCCTGTTTCGACTGTCACAGCAACGAGAGCCGCTGGCCCTGGTATTCCCGCGTCGCCCCCGTGTCATGGCTGGTCTTCCGTGACGTGTCTGAAGGGCGCGCGAAGCTCAATTTCTCCGAGTGGGATCGTCCGCAGGAGGAGGCCGGGGAGGCATCGGAGGCGCTTCTGGAAGGGGAGATGCCCCCCTGGTTCTACCTGCCGCTCCACCCCGAGGCCCGCCTGTCGTCCGGCGAGAAGGAGGCGCTCGCCGCAGGGCTCGCGCGCACCCTGGCCGAGCCGGGCGGGGACCGGAAGGGGGATCGCGACTGACAGGGACTTGAGGGCCGTTTCGCGGCCCGTGACGGAGGCATCCGGGCGGTCCGCGCGGTATCCTTGTGCGGACAGGCGCCCGTAGCTCAACTGGACAGAGTACCTGGCTTCGAACCAGGGGGTTGGGGGTTCGAGTCCCTCCGGGCGCGAGCGTTTCGCATATCGCAGGCCATCTCCGGCGTTGCTTCGCCATGCCGGGTGTCACACGTAGACACGACGGCATGGCTCGCGCCT
>CAYVXZ010000009.1:85687-153646 GCA_964455625.1 uncultured Planctomycetales bacterium
TGGATCTGGCCCGCGCTCCGCGAAACGCCGAAGGATTGCGCGCGAAACGCGAGCGTCCGGCGAGCGCAGCGAGCACCGCCGCCGGGAGGCGGCGGAGAGGGACGAAGAAGGGAGGTCGCCGCCCCGAAGGGGTGAGGAGCCCGGGAGGGCGACGAAAGGCGACCGACCCGGGGCCGCGCGAGGCGTCGGGAGACGCCGAGTGTGGCCGAGCCCTCCGGGATTCGCGCGATCACTCAGAAAGCGACGCGGCGGCTGGTATGCGCCAGAGGGACGCGACCCGGGGTCGCGGAGCGGTGGCACGAAGCCGCCGCGAACGTGACCGGGTCCCTCCGGCTTGAACGCCGCTCGCGCCTTGGATCTGGCCCGCGCTCCGCGAAACGCCGAAGGATTGCGCGCGAAACGCGAGCGCCCAGCGAGCGCAGCGAGCACCGCCGCCGGGAGGAGGCGGTGCGTCCAGGGATCTTTCCTTGACATCCAGTTTAATATTTCGAGAATAATGGAAATATGAGCCCGCATGCCCGCCACGCCGGACAGCTCAAGGCCCTGGGCCACCCCCTGCGCCTCTCCCTCCTGCGCGTCGTGGTCCAGGGATCCCCGAAGGGGACGCCCGCCGGCCGGATCCAGACGACTCTCGAGATCCCCGCCTCCACCTTGAGCCATCATCTGGATGCCCTGACGCGCGCCGGGCTCCTTCACCGGCAAAGAAGCGGGACGAGCCTCTTCTATGCCGCCCGTTACGGCGCGCTCAAGAAGCTGACGGACTACCTGTGGAAGGACTGCTGCAAGGGGGGACGTGGTCAACCCTGCTGTTGAGCCCGACCTCAAGGAGGAACCCATGACCGGCAAGGTCCATATCCATCTCAAGGTCTCCGATCTGGCGCGCAGCCGGGCGTTCTACCGGAAGCTCTGGGGCGAGCCCGCGAAGGAGAAGGCGGACTACGCGAAATTCCTGCCGTCCTTCGCCCCGCTCAATCTGGCGATCACGGCCGGATCTCCCGCCGTGGCCGCCAACCACTTCGGCATCCAGATGACGTCCTCCCGGGAGGTCCAGGAACAGCTCGCCCGGATCAAGGCGGAGGGTCTTCCGGTGCGGGAAGAGATCGGTGTGGATTGTTGCTACGCCAACCAGGACAAGTTCTGGGTGAAGGACCCTGACGGGACGGAATGGGAGATCTACAGCATCAACCATGATCTTGAAGGGGAGGCGATCCGCCCGGCCGCCACCTGCTGTTCCGCCTAGGAGCGTTGGTGAAAGCATTCCTCGCCGAGGCCCTGGGCACGTTTGCCCTCGTCGGGGTGGGGACGGGCGCCATCGTCGTGAATGACGCCACGGGAGGGGCGGTCACCCGCGCCGGCATCTCGGCGGCCTTCGGCCTCATCGTGTTCCTGATGATCCGCGCGTTCGGCCACATTTCGGGCGCTCACATCAATCCCGCCGTCACGCTGGGGTTCTGGGCCGCGGGGCGTTTTTCCGGCCGGTCGGTCCTGCCTTACCTCCTGGCCCAGGTGTCGGGGGCGCTTCTCGCCAGCGGGCTCCTGCGCGTCCTCTTCCCCGCGCACCCGACCTTGGGGGCCACCCTGCCCGACGGGTCCTCCTGGCAATCCTTCAGCCTGGAGGTCGTGCTGATGGCCGTCTTGATGATGGCGATCCTGAATGTCCCCGGGGAAGCGGAGGGGAAAGGCTGGCTGGCCGCGCTCGCCGTCGGAGCCGTGGTGGGACTGGAGGCCTTCCTCGCCGGTCCCGTCTCGGGCGCCTCCATGAACCCCGCGCGATCCCTGGCCCCCGCCCTGGTCTCCGGGCGCACGGAACATCTCTGGATCTATCTGGCCGCTCCCGTCCTGGGCGCCCTCCTGGCGGTTGCTTCCTTCCGGCCCGGGTTCAAGGAAGCGGGCGCGCGCGAGACCGGCAGTGACCCGCTCCCGCCGCCCCCCCTATAATCCGCCCCCATGGCCCGCGCGAAGCATGTCTATTCCTTCGGCGGGGGGCGAGCCGAAGGGCGCGGCGACCAGAAGGAGCTTCTCGGAGGGAAAGGGGCGGGGCTCGCCGAGATGACCCGGATCGGGCTTCCGGTCCCGGCCGGATTCACGATCGCGACGACGGTCTGCGACCTCTACTACAGGGCAGGGCGGAAGATCCCCCGCGGGCTCGAGGCGGAAGTCGCCGCGCACGTGACGCGCCTCGAGAAGGCGGCCGGGAAGAGGCTGGGGGATCCGGACGACCCGCTTCTCGTCTCGGTCCGCTCGGGCGCGGCGCGCTCGATGCCGGGGATGATGGAGACGATCCTGAACCTTGGGCTCACCGACCGTTCCGTGGAGGGGCTCGCGGCGCGCACCAGGAATCCGCGGTTCGCCTATGACGCCTACCGGCGGTTCATCCAGATGTACGCGTCCGTGGCGATGGGATTCCCGCGCGAGCGGTTCGTCGTCGCGCACGAGCGGGTGAAGCGCGCCCGGGGCGCGCGGACCGACCCGGAACTTCCGGTCGAGGGGCTCCGGGAGGTCGTCGACACGTTCAAGGGGATCTACCGGGAGCTTGCGGGGAAGCCCTTTCCGCAGGATCCGGCCGAGCAGATGTGGGGGGCGGTCCGGGCCGTCTTCGATTCCTGGATGGCGGAGAAGGCCGTCACCTACCGGCGCGTCGAGCGGATCACGGGACTCGCCGGGACCGCCGTCAACATCGTCCAGATGGTCTTCGGCAACAAGGGGGGGAGTTCCGGAACGGGGGTCTGCTTCACGCGCGATCCCTCGACGGGCCGGGACGCCTTCTACGGAGACTACCTCGTGAACGCCCAGGGGGAGGACGTCGTCGCGGGGATCCGGACCCCCGTGCCCCTGTCGGAGCTCGCACGCGCGATGCCCGGGATCTACCGCCAGCTCGTCGACGTGCGCAAGCGCCTCGAGCGCCACTTCCGGGACATGCAGGACATCGAGTTCACCGTCGAGGAGGGGACGCTCTACATCCTCCAGTGCCGAGCGGGGAAGCGTACCCCGGCGGCCGCCTTCCGGATCGCGGTGGACCTGGCGAACGAGGGAATCATCGATCGCGCGACGGCCGTCCGCCGCATCGCCCCGGAGGATATCGAGCGCCTCTTCCATCCCGTGATCGATCCGAAGGTCGCGGCAAGCCGGAAGGACGCCGCGCGCCTGACCCGCGGGATCAACGCCGTCCCGGGGGCGGCATCCGGACGGATCGCCTTCACCGCCCAGGAGGCGGAGCGCCGCGCCGCTTCGGGCGAGGCGGTGATCCTGGTCCGCAAGGAGACTTCCCCCGAGGACGTCGGCGGCATGCACGCCGCGCAGGGGGTCCTGACCTCGACCGGGGGGAAGACGAGCCACGCCGCCGTCGTCGCGCGCGGCTGGGGGAAGTGCTGCATCGTCGGATGCGAGTCGGCCGTGATCGACGCCGACCGGCAGGAGATGCGCGTCGGGGGGAAGGTCCTGCGCGCGGGGGCGTTTGTCACCCTCGACGGCGCCGACGGGTCGGTCTACGCCGGCGAGCTTCCCCTGGTGCGGCCGGAGCTTCCGGCTAGCTTCCGCACGCTCATGTCCTGGGCGGATTCCTTCCGGCGCCTCGGGGTGCGCGCGAACGCCGACACCCCCTATGACGCGAAAAACGCCGTGGCGCTGGGGGCCGAGGGGATCGGTCTCTGCCGGACGGAGCACATGTTTTTCGACACGGAGGAGAGGCGATTCGCGATCCGGGAGATGATCCTTGCCGACACGCTTCCGGCGCGGGAAAAGGCGCTCGATAAGCTCCTGCCTTTCCAGCGGGCGGACTTCATCGGGATCTTCACCGCGATGGCGGGGAAGCCCGTCACGATCCGCCTGATCGACCCGCCGCTCCACGAGTTCCTGCCGCACGAGCGCGCGAAGCAGCGGGAATTGAGTCGGCGCCTGGGTATTCCCGCGGAGGCCGTCGCCCGCCGCGTGGAATCGCTCCACGAGACGAATCCGATGCTGGGACACCGGGGGTGCCGGCTCTCGATCACGTATCCCGAGATCCTCCGGATGCAGGTGCGGGCGATCCTGGAGGCGGCGATCATTTGCCGGAAGAAGGGGTTTCGGGCGATTCCGGAGATCATGCACCCCCTGACGATGGACGAAAGGGAGTTTGCGGTCCTGGAGACCGAGACGCGCCGGGTCGCCCGCGAGGTCTTTTCACGCGCGCGAATGAAGGTGTCATATCTCGTGGGAACCATGATCGAGATCCCGCGGGCGGCTCTCCGGGCCGGGGCGATCGCCGGGCGCGCCGAGTTCTTCTCGTTCGGGACCAACGACCTCACGCAGATGACGATGGGGCTTTCGCGCGACGACGCCGGGCGCTTCCTCCCCGAGTACGTGGGGGAGAAGGGGAACGGCGTCTTCCGGAAGGACCCGTTCCAGACGCTGGACGCCGCCGGCGTGGGAGAGCTGGTGAGGCTCGGGATCGGGCGCGGCCGGGCCGCACGGCAAGGGCTCAAGGTCGGCGTCTGCGGCGAGCATGGCGGGGACCCCGACTCGATCCGCTTCTTCCACGCCGCCGGGATGGACTATGTCTCCTGCTCCCCCTTCCGGGTCCCGGTCGCGCGCCTCGCCGCCGCGCAGGCGGCGCTCGAGGCGAGGGGCGTCCGGATTCCGGCCCGGCCTCCGCTCCTGATGCGTTCGGTAAGCCGAACCTGACTGGTGCGCGCGAAGGTCGGGATGGTGCCGGCGATCCATTCCGTGCCGATTCGGCCTGCAATGCTTCTGCAAATATGAGAGACTTCCGCGGAGATGGACGTCCTCGAGAGCCGCGTCGATCCGCGTGATCCCGCTTTCCAGGCGAACGCGGAGGCCCATAAAAAAATAGTCGACGCCTACAAGGAACGCCTCGCCCAGGTGAGAAAAGGGGGAGGGGAGCGGGCGCAAAAGCGGCACGCCGAGCAGGGGAAGCTCCTGGTCCGGGACCGGATCGACCGGCTTCTCGATGCCGGCTCCCCCTTCCTGGAGCTGTCGCCCCTGGCCGCCTGGGGGCTCTACGACGGCGAGGCGGCCTCTGCCGGAATCGTCACGGGAATCGGCCGCGTCGCGGGGCGCGAATGCCTGATCGTCGCCAATGACGCGACCGTGAAGGGGGGAAGCTATTACCCGCTGACGGTGAAAAAGCACGTCCGCGCGCAGGAGATCGCGATCGAGAACCGCCTTCCGTGCGTCTACCTCGTCGACTCCGGTGGCGCTTTCTTGCCGCTCCAGGCCGAGGTCTTTCCGGACAAGGAGCATTTCGGCCGGATTTTCTACAACCAGGCGATCATGTCGGCATCTCGCATTCCGCAGGTCGCGGTTGTCCTGGGGCTCTGTACGGCGGGCGGCGCCTATGTCCCCGCGATGAGCGACGAGGCGGTGATCGTGAAGGGGAACGGCGCGATCTTTCTCGGCGGCCCGCCGCTCGTGAAGGCGGCAACGGGGGAGACGGTCTCGGCCGAGGAACTGGGCGGGGCGGACGTCCACACGCGAAAATCCGGCGTCGCCGACCATTATGCCGCCGACGAGGAGGAGGCGCTCCGGATCGCCCGGAACATCGTGGAAAACTTGGGCACGGTGAAGGACATCTCACTCGACGTCATCGCTCCGGAGGAGCCGAAGTATGACCCGCAGGAACTGTACGGGATCGTCCCGACCGACCTGCGCAAACCCTTCGACGTCAAGGAAGTCATCGCCCGGATCGTCGACGGGAGCCGCTTCCACGAGTTCAAGGCGCTCTACGGGCCGACGCTTGTCACCGGGTTCGCGCGGATCATGGGATACCCGGTTGGGATCGTGGCGAATAACGGGATCCTCTTCTCGGAATCGGCCCAGAAGGGGGCCCACTTCGTGGAACTCTGCGCCCAGCGGGGGATCCCGCTTCTCTTCCTGCAGAACATCACCGGGTTCATCGTCGGGCGCGAATACGAGGCGAGGGGGATCGCGAAGGACGGCGCGAAAATGGTGCATGCCGTCGCGACGGCGCGCGTCCCGAAATTCACCGTCATGATCGGGGGATCGCACGGCGCCGGGAATTACGCCATGTGCGGCCGCGGGTACCTGCCGCGCTTCCTCTTCATGTGGCCGGGGTCCCGGATCTCCGTGATGGGCGGCGAGCAGGCGGCCGGGGTCCTCACGACGATCAAGAAGGACCAGGTGTCGCGCGAGGGGAAGGCGTGGCCCGCCGAAGAGGAGAAGAAGATGCGCGACGAGATCCTCGCGCGCTACGACGAGGAGGGGTCTCCCTATTACAGCACCGCGCGTCTCTGGGACGACGGGATCCTGGATCCGGTCGAGACGCGTTCCGTCCTGGCCCTGGCGATCTCCGCCTCCCTCAACGCGCCCGTCGAGAAGACGGTTCCGGGCGTCTACCGGATGTGACGCGGTGATGCGACGCGCCTGGCTCGGCGGCCTTTCCCTTCTTGCCGGGGTGTGCGCGGCCGGGGCGGAGCCGGAGGCGTATCGCCACCGCGGGACGCTCGTCTGCGAGCTCGCGGCCGAGGATGCCGCGGACGGCTCCGAGACGTCGATCCTCGAGGCGACGGATCCCCGGGGGCAGGAGGTCTGGCTCTCGGGCGGGCTCGGCCACGTCTACGCGATGCGCCTCACGGGCGCCGGGACGCTCTTCCTCACGCTCGCCGATGGAAGCGGGCGCCCCGAAGGGCTTGCCGAAATGGACCTCAAGGGGAAGCTCCTCCGGGAATTCCGGTGGCCCGGGGGGAAGGCGCCCGTCAGCCACGCGCGTGCGGCTGACCTCCTGGCGAACGGGAACTTCCTCGTCGTCGGCTACACGGGAGAGCAGGGGGAAGGCGGCTTTCCGGGGAGCGTCGCGATCGAGATGACCCCCGAGGGGAAGGAGGTCCGGCGCCTGGAGCTGGGTCCCACGCGGTATCTGGGGGCCGTGCGCGAGACCGCCGGGGGGCGGCTTCTCGTGGCGGGAACGGACGTGTTCGAGACGGACTGGTCCGGGAAGCGCTTCTTCACGCTCGCCCTCCCGCAGGACAAGCCCCGCCAGTTCCGCGACGCCGCGCCGGTCGAGGGGGGGTACGTCGTTGCCGAGCCGGGCCGGGTGGCGGCGTTCGATGCCGGAGGGAAGCAGCTCTGGTCGGTCCCCCACGGGAATCCCCTGTCGGTTCAGGTCCTGCCTGACGGACGGATCCTCGCCGCCGGGTGAGGGGTCCCCGCGGTCGAGATCGACCGCGCCGGGAAGGTCCGCCGCGCCTTCGAGCGTGCCCTCGGGGCGGCGGTACTCCTGGACGACTGAACTGGTATAGTGCCCCGGATGCCCGAGACGATTCTCGTCGAGACAAAAGGGGATATCGCCCGGATCACGCTCAACCGCCCCGACGTCCATAACGCGCTGAACGACACCCTCCTCGACGAGCTGAAGGCGGCGCTCGAGGCGGCGGGGAAGGACGCGGCCGTCCGGGTGGTGGTCCTCGCGGGCTCGGGGAAGAATTTCTCCGCCGGCGCCGACGTCAACTGGCTCAAGCGCGTCGCGGGGTACACCTTCGAGGAGAACAAGAAGGACGCCGCGCGGTTCCGGCAGGCGCTTCTCGCGTTCCTCGAGTGTCCGAAGCCGATCGTGGCCCGCGTCCATGGCCATGCGATCGCGGGCGCCACCGGGCTTGTCGCGGCCTGTGACGTCGCGGTCTCGGTACCGCATGCCAGGTTCGGCCTCACCGAGGTGAGGCTCGGGATCGTCCCTGCGATGGTGGGGCCGTTCGTGCTCCGGAAGGTGGGTGTTTCCGCCTTCACGAGGCTCGCGGTGACGGGAGACCTGATCGAGGCGCCGGAGGCCTTGAGGATCGGCCTCGTCCATCAAGTTGTGGCGGAGGCGGAATTGGACGGCGCGATCGGGAAGCTCGTCGATTCGTTCCGCCGGAGCGCGCCGACGGCGGTCGCCCTCGCCAAGAAACTCTCCCATTCCTACCCGACGATGACCTGGGACGAGGCGGGAAAATTGAGCCTCGAGGCGATCGCGGCGCAGCGCACCAGCCCCGAGGGGCAGGCCGGGCTCGCGGCGTTCCTCGAGAAGAAGACGGCCCCCTGGGCTCCGGCTTCCTGAACCGGATGTTCGATCGCGTCCTCGTCGCCAATCGCGGGGAGATCGCCGTCCGGATCATCCGCGCCGCGCGGGAGACGGGGATCGAGGCGGTCGCGGTCTTCTCGGAGGAAGATGCCGGGGCGCTCCACACGCGCCTGGCGGACGCGTCCGTGCTGCTGGGTCCCGGCGACCCGGCCGAGAGCTACCTCCATATCGGGAAGCTGATCGACGCCGCGAAAAAGACCGGCGCGCAGGCGGTCCATCCGGGGTACGGGTTCCTTTCCGAGAACGAGGCATTCGCCGCGGCGGTCGTGGACGCGGGGCTTGTCTGGATCGGCCCGCCCGCGGGGGTGATCGAGAAGCTGGGGAACAAGCGCCGCGCGCGGCAGATGGCGAGGGACTGGGGGGTGCCGGTGGTCCCCGGGTTCGCGAAGGCCGGCGCCACGGACGCGGAGCTCCTGGCGGCGGCCCCCGCGATCGGGTTCCCCCTGCTCGTCAAGGCCGCCGACGGCGGCGGCGGGAAGGGAATGCAGGTGGTGGCCGCCGCGGAGGGGCTCCCGGACGCGCTCGCGCGCGCCCGGCGCGAGGCGAAGGCCGCCTTCGGCTCCGACGAGGTCCTGGTCGAGTCGTACGTGCGCCACCCCCGGCATGTCGAGGTGCAGATCCTCGCGGACTCCTTCGGGAACGTCGTCCATCTCGGCGAGAGGGATTGTTCCATCCAGCGCAGGCACCAGAAAATCGTCGAGGAGAGCCCCGCTCCCCTGCTCACCGACGACGAGCGTTCGGAGATCCACCGCGCGGCCGTCCGGCTCTGCCGCGAGGTGGGTTACCAGAGCGCGGGGACTGTCGAGTTCCTGTGGACCCCCGACCGGAATTTCTATTTCCTTGAAGTGAATACGCGTTTGCAGGTCGAGCACCCGGTGACCGAGATGCGCGCCGGAATCGACATCGTGAAATGGCAATTCCGGATCGCCTCGGGCGAGCGCCTGGACTTCCGCCAGGAAGACGTGCGCTTGCGGGGACACGCGATCGAGGTCCGCGTCTGTGCCGAGGATCCGGACGCCGGGTTCCTGCCGCGCACCGGGACGGTCGAGCGGCTCCGCGAGCCCGCGGGTCCCGGGATGCGGGTCGATTCGTCCCTGTACCGCGGCCAGAAGGTCGGCGCGCGGTACGACTCGCTCCTGGCGAAGGTCGTCGCGTGGGGTGCCACGCGTGACGAGGCGGCCCGGCGCCTCCATGCGGCCCTGGGCGGGACGACGGTCCTGGGGTGCCCCACGAACATCGGCTTCCTCAAGGACATCCTCGCGTCGGAACCGTTCCGGAAGATGGAGCTTTCGACCGATTTCCTGGCGCGCCACGCCGGGGACCTCGCGGCGGCCCGTGAGGAGCGTCATCGCGCCGCCCTGGTCTCGGTTGCCGCCCTCCTTGCCGCCGGCGAGAGGCTGGAGGCGGGGGGCGCGCGCGCGACGGCGTCTTCCCCGTCCGGGAGTGCCCTTGATCCCTGGGCGCATCCGGCGCTCGCGGGGTTCCGTCCGGGAGGGGCGTCGTGAAGACGGCCGCGTTCCGGATCGACGGCCGCGATGCGGCGCTCGGCTGGGAATCCACCGCTCCCGGGGCCGTGCGGCTGGAGCTTCCCGGCGAGGGACGCGTCGTCGAGGCGTCGATCGAGCGCCTGGGGGACGGGTCCTGGCGGGTCTCCTTCGAGGGGAACGCGTTCCGGGTCGAGTCGTTTCGCGCGCGGGAGGGGCTGCACCTCGCGGTGGACGGGGCATCGTCCGTCGTGGTCGTCGCGGAGGGGACCCGGAAGGGACCCGGGGCCGCGGCGGCCCCGTCCCGGACGCTGGCCCCGCTTCCGGGGATCGTCCGGAAGGTCCTCACGGCCCCCGGTGATGCGGTGACGCGGGGACAGGTCGTCGTCCTCATGGAAGCGATGAAGATGGAATGCCCTGTCCAGGCCGGGCGCGACGGCACGGTCCGGAAGATCCTGGTCGAGCCGGGTCGCACGGTGGACGCCGGCACGGAACTCGTGACGATCGAATGATGATGGACCTCCCGAAGCGCGTGAAGGTCGTCGAGGTCGGCCCGCGGGACGGCCTCCAGAACGAGAAGGGAGTCGTTCCGCTCGCGGCGAAGATCCGTTTCGTCGAGGCGCTCGCGGACGCGGGTCTTCCCGTCGTCGAGGCGGGGGCGTTCGTCCGCGCCGACCGCGTCCCGCAGATGGCCGACTCGGAAGAGGTCTTCCGGTCGGTCCGCCGGCGGGCCGGGACGGCCTATACGGCGCTCGTTCCCAACCGGCAGGGGTTCGAGAAGGCGGTCGCGGCCGGGATCGACGGGATCGGCGTCTTCACCGCGGCGAGCGAGGCCTTCAACCGGAAGAATATCAATGCCTCGGTCGCCGAATCGATCGACCGCTTTTCGGAATTCGTTCCGGACGCGAAGAAGAAGGGGATCCCGGTCCGGGCGTACGTCTCCACTTGCTGGGTCTGTCCGTACGACGGGCCCGTGGCGCCGGCGGCGGTCCTCGACGTCGTCCGGCGTCTGGTGCCCCTCTCCGTCGACGAGATCTCCCTCGGGGACACGGTCGGGGCGGCCGTCCCGACGGACATCGAAAGGACCGTGAAGACGCTCCTCGATGCCGGGATCCCCGCGGGGATGCTCGCCTTCCACGGGCACGACACGCGCGGGACGGCGCTTGCGAACACGCTCGCGGCCCTGGCCTGCGGGGTCGCGACCATCGACAGTTCCGCCGGCGGGCTCGGCGGGTGCCCCTACGCCCCGGGCGCGGCCGGGAACCTGGCGACCGAGGATCTCCTCTACATGCTTGCCGGATGCGGCGTCGAGACGGGCATATCGCTCGACAAGGTGGCCGCGGCCTCCCTGGCGCTGGCCGCCGCGCTCGGGAAGACCCTGCCGTCGCGGTATCTCGCCGCGCTCCTAGGAAACGTCCGCCCCGGGGCATAGAATCGCCCTTCCGATGGACGACACGTTCCAGGGGCCGCCTGCCGGAGAGCGACGCTCGGGAGAAGAGCCGAAGCGGCCGGGTCCGCTCCGGAGCTGGATCCGACGCGCCTTCTGGACGGCCCTGATCCTCTTCGTCATCCTGCCGCTTTTCGCGGCCGCGGTGGCCCGCGCCTTCCGGCAGGAGTTCGACCGGCGCCACGCTGCCGTGGTCGAAACCATCCTGGAAGGGGAGGGGACGGACAAGCTCGCGGTCATCACCCTGCGGGGGGCCCTCATCCGCGGCGAGGGGGAGGACGCCTTCGGCCGCGGCGGGGACCCGGTCGACGCGACGATCGACCTCCTGGACCACGCACGTTCCGACGGGCATGTGAAGGGGATCCTGCTCGTCGTCGATTCCCCCGGCGGCGGGATCACCGAGAGCGACGAGATCCACCATGCGGTCTCCCGGTGCCGCGAGGAGGGGAAGAAGGTCCTCGCCTTCTTCGGGGACGTCGCCGCCTCGGGCGGCTACTACGTCGCCTGCGCCGCCGACGAGATCTGGGCCCAGCCCACGACGATCACCGGCTCGATCGGCGTCATCAGCGTCTTTCCGGACCTCTCGCGCCTCGTCCAGACGATCGGCGTGGGGCTCGAGGTGGTGAAATCCGGCCCGATGAAGGACATGGGAAGTTTCACGCGCCCCATGACCGCCGACGAGCGGGGCGCCTTCCAGGATCTCGTCGACGAGATGTACGAGCGGTTCCTCGGGATCGTCTGGGACTCGCGGAAGGCCGTGAAGTTCGAGGCCGGGGAGAACACGATCGACTACTGGCGCGCCCTCGCCGACGGCCGGATCTATACGGCGGTCCAGGCCGACGAGAACGGCCTCGTCGACGGGGTCGGCTATTACGAGCAGGCGCTCGACCGCCTGCACGAGATGGCGGGGCTGGAGACGGCGACCGTGGTCGGGCTTTCCCCGCCGGCGGCGGGAATCCTCGACCACCTGTTCTCCGCGCGGGGGCCGGCGCTCCCGCGCCTCACGGCGGGGTCCCTCGCCGCGGCCGCCTCCCCGCGTATCCTGGCGCTCTGGACGGGAAGGTGACAGCCTTGAACCTCAACCTGGACCTCACCGACGAGCAGAAGCTGGTCCGGGACACCGTGCGCGATTTCGCGGCGGCCGAGCTCGCCCCGGGCGCGGTCGCCCGCGACGAGAGCCAGACGTTCGCGCTCGACGCTTTCAAGAAGATGGCGGGGCTGGGGCTCGTCGGGATCCCGTTTCCGGAAGACCTGGGCGGCGCGGGCGGCGACGCGTTGAGCTACATCCTCGCGGTCGAGGAGGTCGCGCGCGTCTGCGCGTCGACGGCGCTGTCGCTCGCGGCACACACGTCGCTGGGGACCTGGCCGATCTACGCCTTCGGGACGGACGCGCAGAAGAGGAAGTACGTCCCGAAGCTCGCCTCCGGCGAGTGGATCGGCGCCTACGGCCTTACCGAGCCCGGCGCCGGGTCCGACTCGGGCGGGACCCGGACGGTCGCCCTCGACAAGGGGGACCACTGGATCGTGAACGGCTCGAAGACCTTCATCACGAACGCCTCCTACGCGCAGGTCTACGTCTGCGCCGTGAAGACCGACCCCTCCGTCCAGGGGTCGCACGGGATCTCGGCGATGGTGGTGGAGCGTTCCGCCCCCGGATTCTCGCCCGGCAAGAAGGAGGACAAGCTGGGGATGCGCGCGTCCGACACCGCGCAGATCCACTTTTCGGACTGCAAGGTCCCGAAAGACGCGATCCTGGGGGAGCTCCACAACGGGTTTCCCTGCTTCATGAAGACGCTCGACGGCGGCCGGATCTCGATCGGGGCCCTCGCGCTCGGGATCGCGCAGGGGGCGTACGACCGCGCCGTCGCGTATGCGCGCGCGCGAAGGCAGTTCGGCGCCGCGATCGGGAGCTTCCAGGCGATCGCGAACCGCATCGCCGACATGGCGGCCGAGATCGAGGCGGCGCGCCATCTCGTCTACCACGCCGCCCGCCTCAAGGACGCGCACAGGCCCTTCTCGAAGGAGTCGGCGATCGCGAAGCTCTTCGCCTCCGAGGTCGCCACGCGCGTCGCCGACAGCGCCATCCAGGTGCACGGCGCCAACGGCTACATGCAGGAGTACGAGGTGGAGCGCATGTACCGCGACGCGAAACTCTGCGAGATCGGCGAGGGGACGAGCGAGATCCAGCGTCTCGTCATCGCCCGCGCGGTCCTCGGCAAGCTCGGCTGATCCGGCCGCTTCTGCTAGACTTCCCGTCCATGGACGACCTGGTGATCGCCGGGCGGCCGGTCCGCTCGCGGCTCTTTCTCGGTACCGGAAAATTCGCCTCGGGCGACGCGATGCGCCGCGCGGTCGATGCCGCGGGGTCCGAAATCGTCACCGTCGCCCTGAAACGCGTGGATCTCGCGAGCCCGGAGCCGGCGATCGTCTCGTTCCTGGACCCGAAGCGGCATCTCGTCATGACGAACACGTCGGGCGCGGCGACCGCGGAGGAGGCGGTCGCGATCGCGAGGCTCGCGCGCTCCGCGGGCTACCCGGACTGGATCAAGCTCGAGATCCATCCGGATCCGAAGTATCTCCTGCCCGATCCGATCGAGACGCTTGCGGCGGCCGAGATCCTGGTGAAGGAGAAATTCACGGTGCTCCCGTATATCAACGCCGACCCGGTCCTGGCGAAGCGCCTGCAGGAGGCCGGGACGGCGACCGTGATGCCGCTCGGGAGCTGGATCGGCTCGAACCAGGGGCTGAAGACCCGCGACGCCCTCGCCGTGATCGTCGAGCAGGCGACGGTGCCCGTGGTCGTGGACGCGGGGCTGGGGCGCCCCTCGCACGCCGCCGAGGCGCTCGAACTTGGGGCAGACGCCGTCCTCGTCAATACGGCGATTGCCGCCGCCGAAGACCCGGAAGCGATGGCGCGGGGATTCCGCCTGGCCGTCGAGGCGGGGCGGACCGCGTACCTCGCGGGACAACCCGCCATGCGCGCCGACGCGGACCCCACGAGCCCGCTCACGTCCTTCCTGGGAGCCGCGCCGGAGCCTTCCGGAAAGTCCGCCGGACCGGCGAAGAGGGCGCGCGCGGCCCGCTGACATGGGAAGCCCCGCCGTCACGACGTTGTCTGACGTCGACCGCGCGCTCGCGCGGACGGGGCCCCTGGCGCCGTCCGATGTCGCCGCGCTCCTTTCGGAAACGGCCGGTTCCTTCCGGCTCGAGGCGCTCGCCCGGCGCGCGAGGGGGGCGACGCTGGCCCGTTTCGGCCGGGCGATCCGGATGTTCGCGCCGCTGTACCTGTCGAATGAATGCGTCAACGTCTGCCATTACTGCGGGTTTTCCGTCGGGAACCGGATCCGGCGGCGGACGCTCACGGGCGACGAGATCGCGCGCGAATGGGGACATCTCGCGGCGCAGGGATTCCGGCATGTGCTTCTCGTGGCCGGGGAGGACGACCGCCACGTGCCTCTCGACCACGTCTGCCGGACCGTGCGGGCGCTGAAGCCTTCCGCGGCATCGGTCGCGATCGAGATCGCGCCGCTGGAGACGGACGGGTACCGCGCGTGCGTCGCGAGCGGCGTCGACACCGTGGTCGTCTACCAGGAGACGTACGACCGCGCGCGCTACGCCGGGATCCATCCGAAAGGACCCAAGCGCGACTACGACTGGCGCCTTGCGGCCCTGGAACGGGCCGCGGCGGCAGGCGTCCGGCGCCTCGGGATGGGGGTCCTTCTGGGGCTTTCCGACTGGCGGGCGGATGTCCTTGCCCTCGTTTCCCACGCGCGCCGTCTCGAGAAGGCGTGCTGGCGGTCGGAGATCACCGTCAGCGTCCCGCGCCTGCGCCCCGCGGCGGGGGGATACGCGCCGCCGGTCCCCGTTTCCGACGCCGAGCTGGTCCAGATCGTCGCGGCGTTGCGCCTCGCGCTCCCCGACGCCGGGATCGTCCTCTCGACCCGGGAATCGCCGGCGTTCCGGGACAACCTCGCGCGCCTCGGCGTCACGCACATGAGCGCCGGGTCGCGAACCGAGCCGGGCGGGTACGCCGTGGAGCCCGGGGAGGATCACGCCGAGCCGCAGTTCGACATCTCCGATGACCGGGCTCCCGCCGAGGTGGCGTCGCGCCTCGCTGCGCTGGGGTACGAGCCGGTCTGGAAGGACTGGGAACCCGCCTTCGGGACGGCGGGAGCGCGATGACCTGTCCGGTCGCGGTGTTCGTGAACGGCGCGCCACGGCCGGTGCCGCCGGGACAGACGGCGGCGGGGCTCCTCGTGGCGCTGGGCCTCGCGCGCCCCGATATCATGGTGGCCGTGAACGGCGCGGCGATCCCCGCCGGAGAGCGGGACGGGCATATCCTGCGCGCAGGGGACCACGTGGAGATCATCCAGGCGACGGCCGGGGGGTAGGGGTTTGAAGCGTCTCAAGAGGCTTTTCGACCGGAACCGGGCCTGGGCCGCCGGCGTTACCGCGCGGGACCCCGGATTTTTCCGGAAGCTCGTGGCCCAGCAGACCCCCGATTACCTGTGGGTGGGATGCTCCGACAGCCGCGTCCCCGCCAACGAGATCGTCGGGCTCCTGCCGGGGGAGCTTTTCGTCCACCGGAACGTCGCCAACGTCGTCGCCCATTCCGACCTCAACTGCCTGTCGGTGATGCAGTTCGCGGTCGACGTCCTCAAGGTCCGGCATGTCATCGTCACCGGGCACTACGGCTGCGGGGGGATCACGGCGGCCCTCTCGAAACGGAAGCTGGGGCTCATCGACAACTGGCTCCGCCACGTGCAGGACGTCGCGGCGAAGCACCGCGCGCTCCTGGAGGGGGTTTCCGACACGGGCGCCCGGGCGGACCGCCTCTGCGAGCTGAACGTCGTGGAGCAGGTCGCCAACGCCTGCGCCACCACCGTCGTCCGGGACGCCTGGGCGCGCGGCCAGAAGCTCGCCGTGCACGGATGGATCTACCGCCTCGAGGACGGGCTTCTCCGGGACCTCGGGCTCTGCGTCACCGGGCCCGGCGAGGTCGCCGCGACCTGTCGCGCGGCGATCAGGCGGCTCGGCGTGCGGCGGCGCTCCCGATGAGCGAAACGGGCCTCCACGTCGAGACGTTCCCGGTGGGGGCGCTCGGGTGCAACTGCACGATCCTCGCCGACACCGCCACCCGCGAGGCGGTCGTGATCGACCCCGGGGACGAGCCCGCGAGGATCCTCCGCCGGGTCGAAACGCTGGGGTTCACCCTCAAGGCACAGATCCATACGCACGCCCACGTGGATCATATCGGCGGGACGCGGAGCGTCGCCGAGTCGACGCGCGCCCCGATCCTGCTCCACGAGAAAGACCGCTGGCTCTACGACAACATCCGGATGCAGGCGGAGTGGATCGGGATGGAGGTGGGGGACCCCCTGAAACCGGACGGCTACCTGACGGACGGGGACGTGGTCCGTTTCGGGGCGCACGCGCTTACGGCGATCCACACGCCCGGGCACACGCCGGGGAGCCTCTGCTTTCACCTGGAGGAGGGGGACCTCCTGTTCTCGGGCGACACACTGTTCGCGGGATCGATCGGGCGGACGGACCTCTGGGGCGGGTCGATGCCGCAGATCCTGGAATCGATCCGGACAAAGCTTCTCGTTCCCTTCGAGGCGGCGACGCGCGTGGTCCCGGGACACGGCCCCGGGACAACAGTCGGCGCGGAACGCCGGTCGAACCCCTTCGTCGGAGAAAACGCCTAGTGTTTCAAGTGTGACCGTGCGGTTTCATGGAAGCTGTTTCCTGTCAGGAGCCGCGCGCTCGCTTGCCCTTCCGGCGGTCGCATTCGGCGGGGGACGCTTCCTCGGCGGCATCCGTGCCGTCTCGTCGCTCCGATAGAGCCGGGCCTTTCACATCCTGACCGGCCCGGCTCCATCAGGCCCCCGCAAACGCTCCCGCCTCCGGGCCGCTCGCTTTGCGGGGCGGGCGGGTCCCCCGAGCGCTGACAAGCGCCCCCGCCCGCCTCGAACGTCAGCACACGAACGTGTGGAATGGCCCTAACGGGCCTGCAGGACGGATTTCCGGAACTGGTCGAGGAAGGCGCGAAGGACTTTCCGGTTCTCGCCGGTCGCGGTGACGAGCCGGCCGTCGGTCTCCACATCCTTCCCGGTGTTCTCGCATTTTCCGGCGACGAGTCCGGCGGTCGCCTCGTCGGTCGTGACCTTCTTCCCCTTGAAGAGGCCGTCCGCCTGGGCGAGGGCCGCGACAGCCGGTCCCACCGCGCCGACGGGCTTCCCGGCCTGGTGGAGGGCCTTGAGTGCGGCCGTCACGGCGGGAGGATGCGCGGCGCGGGGCGACTCGTCCAGGAGCAGCAGGGCGTCGAGTCCCGAGGGATCCGGCGCCCCGGGGCCGTCGAGCGCGACCGGGACGGCGCCGTTCACCGTGAGGAAACGCCGCACGAACGCCGCGTCCCGCGCCTTCGGCGGGATCACCACGCCGATCCGCTTTCCGGCCAGCCGGTAGGGGGGGGCGATCGCGGTCTGGAACGAGAGGTTCCCCCGGCGGACGTCCAGGACCAGGGCCTTCTGCCGGGCCGCGCAGGCGCGCTCCACGGCCGCGATGAACGCCTCGGGGCCGGTGGTCGCCTGCCCGTCGACCGCGGTCAGGATGTCGTTGGCGGCGAGCTCCGCTTCCTGCGCGGGGCTTCCGGGGCTCACCGCCGTGACGAGGACGCCCGGCGCGTCCGGAAGGCGCAGCATCATCCGCGTGAGGCGGACGATCTGCTGGATCCCCAGGCCCAGGTCGTCGAAGCGGTGCTCCGGGATCTCGCCGACCTGGTATCCGGCCTTCGGCGCCGGCTCGTCCTCCGCGAAGGTCGCTTCCACGGTCTTCTCGACCCAGGCGTTTCCCTCCCGGCGGCGAATGGTGAACGCGGCGCGGCTTCCCGGCTCCCGGACCGTGAGCTCCCAGTTGAAGTCGTTGAGCTGCGCCTGGGTGCGGGCCGAGACGGGGCGTCCGTCCACGGCGGTGATCACGTCCCCTTGCCGGAACCCCGTCCGGGCGGCGTCGGAGCCGGGCAGGACGTCGTCGACGAGGACCCCGCTGAAGTCGGCCCCGAGCGCCCGCGCGAGGTCGGCGTAGAGCTCCCCGAGGACGAGGCCCGGGAGGTCCGCCCGATGGAACCGGCCCGTCTTCAGGTAATGGTCCTTCATGGTCCATGCGATGTGGATCGGAATCGTCATCCCGAGCCCCTCGCCGGACCCGCCGTAGGTGTTGAGCCCCAGGACGCGTCCCTGGTCGTCGAAGAGGGGGCCTCCGGAATTTCCCGGGTTGATCGAGGCGTCCGTCTGGAAGACGTTCGTGAAGGTCCCGAGATCCGTCCGCTCGGTGTTGGAGAGGATCCCTCCCGTGAGGGTGCGCTTGAGCCCCCGCGGCGCCCCGAAGGCATAGACCTTCTGGCCGGGGCGCACCTGGCGGGAATCGGCGATCTCGACAGGCGTGAGGGGCGACTCCGGATCGATCTTGATGAGGGCGACATCCGGGTCGAGACAATGTCCCAGGACCCGGGCCCGGTAGTTCTTTCCGTCGTGGAGGATCACCGTGATCCGCTCGGCGACGTGGCGGGGGTCCTCGGGATCCGGGTCCATGACGACGTGCCCGTTGGTGAGGATATGCCCGTCCGGGGAGATGACGAACCCGCTGCCGCCGGCGTTCTCGTGCTGGATCGCCACCACCATCGGGTCGACCTTCGCGAAGAGGGCCGCGCCTCCGGACATCTCCTCGGAGGGGGCGGGGACCTGCTCGTCCGCCCCGGCCCCGGCATGGGAGAGGACCCCGGCGGCGAGGGCTGCGAGGGTGGTGAAAAGCGGGACGGCGCGGCGGCGGACGCGGATCATTCCCCTTCCTTTCCGGCCTCCCGGCCCAGGGACAGGTTGAGCGCGGCGTGGATGTTGAAGATCCCGCGGGTCGCCTTCACGAGGACGATGTCCGGGGATTCCCGGCGGACCGCCTCGACGGCCCGGGAGAAATCGTCGAAATTCCGGACGGGGCTCCCGTGGAGCTCCGTGATGACGTCATTGGGCATGAGGAGCGAGCGCCCGAACTGTTCCGAGACGGCGGCGGGGCTACCCCGGACGATCTCGTTGACGATGACCCCTTCCCGGCCGGAGATCTGGCGGCGCATGTCGTGGAAGATCTCCTCGGTGATCTCGGAGACGCCGATCCCGAGGGAATCGACCTTGAGGGTGCGGAGTTCCGGGACCTCGCCGAGGACGATCGGCTTTTCCAGGGTCTGGCCTCCGCGCAGGACGCGGAGCGTGACGCTGCGGCCGATCTCGGGGGCCAGCGCCTTCATGAAGGCGCTCGAAAGCTGGGCGCCGGTCTCGCTGAAGGTCTTCCCGTCGACGCCGACCACGAGGTCCCCGGCCGCCAGCCCCGCCTGGGCGGCCGGCGACCCGGCGAAGACGGCGCGCGCGACGAGGGATTCCTTGGGGAGCCCCTTCGCCTCGGCGAGTTTCTCGTTCAGGGGGACGAGGTTCGCCCCGAACCAGGGCTGGCGCTTCTCGCGTCCCGACCGGGCCGGGTCCCCGGGCTTGTCGGCCCGCGCGGCGAGCTTCTCGACGCGCTCCCGGCAGTCGGCGAACGAGACGAGGGCGGGGCGCCCTCCCATGACCTTGTAGATCCCGAGGATCTGGCCGTCGAGTCCGAGGACGACCGCGCCGATCTGCTGGCCGAGGCTTCCGGCCAGGCCCGCGCCGACCACCAGCGTGTCGACCTCTCCCTTGACCCGGCCCCGGATGATCCCGAGGTCGGTCATCTTCTGGAATTCGGCCTCCTTGCCGAAGGCGGCGACGACCGAGACCCATTCCCCCGTGCGGGCCGCGCGGACCGGCAACGGGGAGAGAGGCGCCGTCGGCGCCCCGAGCGCCGCGCGCACGACCGTGAACTGGACGCGGGGGTCGACGCGCGCGACCGAGGCGTCGACCGCGTTGCCGTTGTGCCAGACCTGGATCCGTTCGGCGTTCTCGGGAAGCGGGATCGGCAGGAGGACGAGATCCGTGTCGACGATGATCCCGGTCATCCCCACGGTCTGCGACCCCATGCCGGGCATGCCGCCGCCCGGACCACCGGGTCCGCCTCCGGGGCGCCGCCCGGGAGGCCCTCCGCCGCCCGGCATCTGGAGGGTCGCCTCCACGTAGACGAGGCTGGGCTTCACCGCCATCGCCGCCGCCTCGATCGCGCGCTGGATCTCCTCCAGGTGCGCGAATCCGGCCGTCCCGGCGGGCGGTCGCGCCGTCCCCGCGCATCCGGCCGCCGCCAGCGACAGGAAGGCCGCCGCGGCGACGAAACGGGAGACAGGGCGCTTCATTCCGTCCATCCGGACGCCGATAGTAGGAAGGACCGGTGCGGATTGGTAGTCTCGGGCGGGCGGATGTATCCTGACGGGAAACGACATGCCGATGTATAACCGGCGTTCCATTTTTCCGTTTGCCTGTTTCCTCGCGGTTTTTCTTTTTTCCGGCGCGGCCGTGGCGGAGGCGCGGGCAGCGGGCCCCTGGAGCCTCGCGGCGGTCGATGTGGAATCGGGCGACCTTCTGTTCGGCCGCTCCGTCGAGACCGTCCATCCCCCCGCCTCGACCGCAAAACTGGTGACGGCGATGACGGTCCTCGCGCGGCTCGATCCGGACGCGCGGGTCACCGTGAGCCGCCGCGCCGCGGAGAAGCCCCCCAGCAAGGCGGGGCTCCGGGCCGGGGAAACCTGGACGGTGAGGGACCTCCTCTATGCCCTGCTTCTCGAGAGCGGCAACGACGCCGCCTGCGCCCTGGCGGAGGGGGCGTTCGGGAGCGAGGCCGCCTGCGCCGCAAAGATGACCGCGAAGGCCCGGGATCTCGGGGCGTCGCGCACCGCCTTCGGGAACGCGAGCGGCCTTCCGCACCCGGGGAACAAGAGCTGCGCCCGGGATCTGGCGCTCCTCGCCGGCGCCGCCTGGCGCGACCCGTTCCTCCGGAAGATCCTCGCCACGCGCGAGGCGACGATCACCAGCCGCGCGGGGCGCGCGATCGCCCTCAAGAGCCACAACCGCCTCCTCTGGGACAAGGCGCTCGACGTCGTCGGGAAGACCGGCTACACGCGCGCCTCGCAGAAATGCTTCGCGGGGGTGATCGACCTCGCAGGCCGGCGCGTCGGGATCGCGCTCATGGGAAGCCGCGACCTCTGGGGGGACCTGCGAACGCTTGCCGCCCGGGCCGTCCGCGAGGCGCCTCCCGAAGGGGCCCTCTCCGTGCGCCAGACGCAAGAGGCCCTGAAGCGGGCCGGCTACGACCCGGGCCCCGCCGACGGGATGATGGGGCCGCGCACCCGCTCGGCCCTGACCCGCTTCCAGCGCGACCGGAAGCTCTACCCGAGCGGCCGGATCGACTCGGCCACCTCCGACGCCCTGCGCCGGGCCCGGTAGCGGGCAGGGGCTCGCTCGCTTGCCCTTCCGGCGGGCACGTTTGTCGGGGGACGCTCCTCGTCGGCATCCGTGCCGCCTCGTCGCTCCGATGTCGTCGGGCCTTGCACGTCCTGATCGGCCCGCCGCCATCAGGCCCCCGAAAACGCGCCCGCCTCCGGGCCGCTCGCTTCGCTACAAACACCTCGCCCCCTCGCTTGAGCCGCCGTCCGCCTCGCGGATGGAAGCAGAGGCCGTCGCGCATGGGAGGGAGGAGCGGGCCGGATGCCCGCGACGACCGTCCCGCGAGAAAGCCCGTCGAGAGGTCCCGACGGTCGCTTATTCCCCCGCCGCCCGCAGGATCTCGAGCGCGCCGGCGTGGGCAGGGTCGAGCGTGAGGATTTTCCTGGCGCATTCCGAGGCGGCGGCCGCGTCGCCGCGTTTCACATGGACGGTCGCCAGGGCCCAGAGGTGTTCGGGGGTCGGTTCCCGGTCGGAAAGCGCCCCGAGCACCTCGACCGCTCGCGCGAGGCTCCCCGCCTGCGTGAGGGCAACCCCCAGGTTGTAAGCCGCGCGGGGAAAGGCCGGGTCCGATGCGACGGCCCGTTCCAGGGCGTCGATTGCCGTATCGAGCCGTCCCGACTCCGCGAGAAGCAGTCCCAGGTTGAAGGCAGCCGGCGCGTCGCGGGGATTGCCGGCGAGGGCCCGGCGGAACGCCTGCTCGGCGCCGCGCGTGTCGCCTTCCTTCGCACGCATCATCCCCAGGTTCACCGCGGCGGCGGTGAAGGATGGATCGAGTGCGAGCGCCCCCTCATACCAGCGCGCGGCCTCCCGGGACCGTCCCTGGACGTCGTGGAAGAGTCCCAGGTTGAAGCGCCCGGCGGGCTGGTCGGCATGGAAAAGCTGGGCGCGCGCGTATTCGGCGGATGCCCTTGAGAAGGCGTCCTGGTCGGCGGGGGGCAGGTCTTTCGCGTAGGGGGCCAGGGCCGCCGCCGCCTCGTGGCGCACGGCCCGCTGGGTGTCGGCGAGAAGCGGCGCGAGCTCCCGGGGAAACCCCGGGGCCGAGCCCAGGGCGCGTGCCGCCGCCATCCGGACGATCGCATCCGGGTCCGAGAGGCGCGCGGCCAGGGCCGAGCGCACCTCCGGGCGCTCCGCGAACGGCGCCAGGAGCACCGCGTGCGTTCCCCGCCGGATCGGGGGTTCCTTCGCGTCGGCGAGGAGCGCGAGAAGCGGGCCGACCGCCTTCGGGTCCCGCGCGCGCGCCTGCGTCACCGCCTCGGCCCGCGAGATCCTCCTTTCGTCGGCCGGCCCGAAGGCGGCGCGGAGGCGCTCCGATGCCCATTGAGGGGTCTTGTCCGTATGGCACTCGTTGCAGGCGTTCGGGATCCCGAGACGGACCGTCAGCTCCGGCTCCGGGACCGAGAAGGAATGGTCGCGCCGGAAATCGCGCTTCATGAAGGTCGTCCCCGGCATGTGGCAGGCGACGCAAGAGGCGCCGGCGGATCCCGCCGCGTGCAGGGTGTGCGCGGGGGTATCGAGCGCCTTGTCGTGGCACGTGAGGCAGAGGGCGTTTCCCGCCAGTCGCGTCCGCCCCGAGTGGGGGTCGTGGCAGTCGTTGCAGGTGATCCCCTTGGCGTGCATCCCGCTCTGGAGGAACGAGCCGATCTCGTACACCTCTCCCCTGATCCGCCCGTCCGGTTCGTACGTCCCCGTGGCGAGGAGCTCCAGGATGAAATGGTCCGCGAAGGAGTCGCCGGGCCGGAAGGTGTCGTCGAGCTCCATCCGCCGCGCGTGGCACGCCCCGCACGTCTCGACGAGTGGTTTTCCGGTCCGGCGCAGGCCGGCCGCGAACGGGTCTTTTTCCCCGGAGCGGCCGTGCTCCGCCTGCCAGCGCGCGTGCGGCTCCGCGGGGCCGTGGCACGATTCGCACCCGACCCCGGTCTCGTGCCAGCGGCTGGCGTAGAGATCCCGGTCGGCGTCGTAGTTCTTCTCGTAGCCGGTCGTGTGGCAATAGAGGCACGCGGTGTTTGCCGCCGCCTCGCGGGAATCCCAGGGGGCGGGCTCGGCCGGCCCCGCGAACGCCTCGGGGCACCCCGTCATGTCGAGCCATTCCCGCTTCGCGGGATCGAACGCGACGGGGAGGGCGTGAAACCGCCCCCCGGGGAACTCGGCGAGGTACTGGACGATCGGGTCGATCCCGATCGCCGAGGCCGCCAGGAACGTCCGGCTGCTTTCATCCAAGGAAAGGCGGACCCCGTCCGGGGCGGGCTCGACCGCCCATGCGCTCACTTTCCCTGCCAGGTCCGGCGCGAAGGGAGGGGTCCCGGCGCGGTTCCATCCCAGGGCCCGCGCATGGTCCGACCCCTTCCAGGCGTCGTATTGGGCGGCGTGGCAGGCGCGGCACGACTCCGAACCGGCATAGGCGGGGATCCCCGCATCCGGGGTTCGGGCCAGGAAGAGGGACAGGAGGACGAGCAGGGTCCCGGCGCCGATCCCCCCCAGGGAAACTCCCAGGAGCCAGGGGCCGGTCTTGGGGGATGGCACGGGGGCATTGTGGCGGTTCCCGGGCGAGGTGCAAATCCCCCTTGCCGAAGGGGGCGGGGGGCCGGTAGACTCGCCCCTCCCTTTTGGGGAGCTTTTTCGGGTCTTCTGGAGAAAGAAACATGAGTCAAGCCAAGCAGGCGCCGAAACAGACCGCTCTCAAGGCGCTCCAGCCGGGCGAACGCCGGTGGTTCATCATCGACGCCGACGGCAAGATCGTGGGGCGCCTCGCCAGCCGCGTCGCGCGGGTCCTGATGGGCAAGCACCGCGCGACCTGGGCCCCGCAGGTCGACAACGGCGACTTCGTCGTCATCACCAACGCCGCCAAGGCCCGCATGACCGGCAAGAAGCCGCAGGAGAAGCAGTACTTCCGGAACACCGGGTATCCGAGCGGCCTGCGGATCGAGACCTATCCCGAGATCATGGCGAAGCACCCCGAGCGGATCATCGAGAAGGCGGTCCGCCGGATGCTCCCGAAGACGAAACTGGGCGACCGGATGTTCGGCAAGCTCAAGGTGTACGCGGGGAGCGCCCATCCCCACGCGTCGCAGGATCCGAAAGCCCTGGAGGTCTCCTGATGGCTCCGTCACCGACGTCTCCCGTCCCCCCGACCCCCGTTTCCGCGAAGAAGCCGCCCGCGGCCGAGAAGGCCCGGCCGGTCGCCGCTCCCGTCGCCCAGGCCGCCTCCGCGGCCGAGGCCGCGGGTCCCGCGCTGACGCTTCCTCCCGAGAACGACAAGACGATCTGGCGCGCCACGGGGCGCCGGAAGACCTCGGTCGCGCGCGTCTCCATGAAGCGCGGCCCCGGCGCCTTCTTCGTCAACGGCAAGGAGGCCGACGTGCATTTCAAGGGGGAGATCGACCGCTACGCGTTGAAGGCCCCCTTGCGCGCCACGAAGACCCTCGGGGCGTTCGACGTGCGCGTCAACGTCCGGGGCGGCGGCATTGCCGGGCAGTCCGGGGCGATCCTCCTGGGGGTCGCCCGCGCCCTGAAGCGCGCCATTCCCGCTTCCGACACGATCCTGCGCGCCGAGGGGATGCTCACCCGCGATCCGCGCGAGAAGGAACGCCGCAAGTACGGGCGCCGCA
Organism: uncultured Planctomycetales bacterium; assembly: GCA_964455625.1. Classification (GTDB taxonomy): domain Bacteria; phylum Planctomycetota; class SBBH01; order SBBH01; family SBBH01; genus SBBH01. The sequence continues at coordinate 110,695 of CAYVXZ010000009.1, forward strand.
AGGCCCGCGCCGGGTTCCAGTGGACCAAGCGCTGACGCAAACGGTCGTACCCTCCGGACCGCTCGCTCGCTTTACCCTTTCGGCGGTCGCATTTGGCGGGGGACGCTTCCTCGCGGCATCCATGCCGCTCGGTCGCTCCGATTTCGCCGGACCTTGCACGTCCTGATCGGCCCGGCTTCATCAGGCCCCCGCAAACGCTCCCGCCTCCGGGCCGCTCGCTTCACGGGGGCGGGCGGGGCTACCTGCTCTCGGTCCAGGTCTTCCAGCGCTCGATCTGGCGCGCGAGCATCTCGCCCGTATGGGCCGCCGGGTCGTACGGGATCCCGGTGATCGCGGCGAGCGCGCGGCAGACCTGGTCCCGGGCGAGGAGGTCGTCCTCCGCGGCGAGGCGGGAGACGAGTGTTCCCGCGAGGTCCGCGAGCGCGAGCGTGCCGGCCTGTCGGGCCGCCTCGCGCCGCACGTAGCCGTACTCGTCGGCAAGAAGCGGCGCGATCCGGGGCGAGAGCGAAGCCGCCCGGTCCGGCGCCAGCTCCGCGAGCCTTTCGAGCGCCGCGAGACGCTTCCGGGGATCCCGGTCGGAAAGCCCGGCCCGGATACCGTCAAGCAGGGGATCCGGAAGCGGCGTTCCGGCGGAAGCGGGGGGGATCGCCCCGGAGGGATCCGCCGCGGGGCCGGACGCCTCGATCCGCGCCAGGCGCGTCTCGAAATCGGCGAGTTTCATCCGGATCGCATCGACGGCGTCGGCGAGCACCGCCAGGTCTCCGGTCCCGGTCCCGTCGGGGCGTTCCAGGGCCGCGAGGCGCTCCGACATCTCCTTCCGGAGCGCCGCGATCCCGTCCGCCATTTCGGGACCTTCGGGGACGTCTCCGGCAGGCCGGGGGTCGGCCGGGGGGCCCGCGTCGTCCGGCGCGGGGCCGCCCTCGCGCGTCAAGCGGAGAATGATCCCCGCCAGGGCCAGGATGATCCCCCCGATCGCGAGTGTCCGGTTCCTGCGCGCCGTCCGCGCCTGCGGAAGGCAGGTCGGGCAGAGCGTCGCGCCGCGCAGCGCCCCGGCAGTCCCGTCGGCGAGGGCGCTTTCGGGGATGTCCTTTCCGCAGTTGTCGCACGGGACCGGTTCAGCAGGCATTCATAGAGCCTACCCCAAAAGTGCGGGTAGGATACCGCCCCGCATGAAGAAGTCCCTTTCGTTCGACACGGCCGGTTGTTCCGCGCGCGCCATCGGCGCGCAGGGGGCGCCGGTCCCGGCCCTGGCGCGGTCCCTGGCCGCGGCCTCCGCGGCCCTGGTGCGGATCCGGAAGGAGCGCGCCCGGAACGCGGGCGCCCACGCCTTCCTGGACCTTCCCGCGGACGCCGACGCCCGCGGGGCGATCCGGGCCTTCGCCCGGTCCGAGCGGGGCCGATGGGACGCGGTCACGGTCCTCGGGATCGGCGGGTCGGCCCTGGGGACGACCGCGGTCGCCGCGGCCCTGCGGCCCGCGTTTCCCGACGCGCGGGGGGTCCGTCCCCGGCTTTCCGTCCTCGACAACATCGATCCCGAGTGGCTCGCCGCCTGGGCGGGATCCGCGGACCTCAAGCGCACGCTCTTCTGCGTCGTGTCGAAGTCCGGGGGGACGCCCGAGACCGCCGCGCAGTTCCTGTGGGCGCGCGACCTCCTGAAGAAGCGCCTCGGGGCGGGGTACCGCCGGCAGATCGTCATGGTGACCGATCCCGCGAAGGGACCGCTCCGCCGGATCGCCCAGGAAGAGAAGCTGGCGTCGTTTCCCGTCCCGCCCGCCGTGGGGGGGCGTTTTTCCGTCTTGAGCCCGGCGTGCCTGGCACCGCTCGCCTTCTGCGGGGTCGACATCGACGGCCTGGCCCGGGGCGCTGCCGCGATGGAGCGGCTCTGCCGCTTTCCCGGCCCGAAGAACCCCGCGCTCCGCCTCGCCGCGGTCCTGCACCACTTCTACGGGCGCGGCCGCCGCATCGTCGTCATGATGCCGTACGCCCAGCAGCTGGCGTCTCTGGCCGACTGGTACGCGCAGCTCCTGGGGGAGAGCCTCGGGAAGCGGCTCGACGCGCGCGGGCGCGTGGTCCACGCAGGGTTCACCCCGGTCCGGGCCCTGGGGGCGACCGACCAGCACTCGCAGATCCAGCTGTACGCGGAAGGGCCCCACGACAAGGTGGTGCTCTTCCTGGCGGTAGAGAGGTTCGCCCGGGATCTCGCGATCCCCCGGACCGGCATCCCGGAGTTCGCGTACCTCTCCGGGAAGGGTTTCGGCGCGCTCTTTGACGCGGAGCGCCGGGGGACCGCGCAGTCGCTCGCGGAGGCGAAGCGCCCGACCGCGACGATCACGTTCCCGCGCGTCACGGCCGAGACGGTGGGGGCCTTCCTTTTCCTGATGGAGCTGAAGGTCGCGCTTCTGGGTTACATGCTCGGGATCGATCCCTACGACCAGCCCGGCGTCGAGCGGGGGAAGGTCGTGGCCCGCGAGATCCTCTCACGCGCGCGCTGACCCGGTCGCGTTCCCGACCATTTCCCGGGCAATCATGGCGCGCTTGCGTTCCCTTCCCCATCGGTAGCCGTGGATCGCGCCGGTTCCGCGAATCACCCGATGGCAGGGGATGAGCCAGGCGACGGCGTTGGCACCGCAGGCGGCGGCGACGGCGCGGACCGCCCGGGGCCGTCCCACGGCCGCGGCGATGCCGGAATAGCTCGCGAGGCGTCCCGGCGGGATCGCGAGGAGCGCCCGCCAGACCGCGATCTGGAACGGGGTCCCCCGCGCGAGGACGCCGATCCTTCCTTTTCCGCGAGGGGAAAAGATCCTTCGCGCGAGGGAGCGGCCTTCGGCATCCCGGCGGACAAGCCGCGCCTTCGGCCAGTCGCGGCGCAGGCCGGCCGCCTTCCCGAACGACAGGTGGCAGACACCGCGTCGCGTCCAGCCGAGCGTGCAGGGGCCGTAGGGGGTTTCGGCGCGACCCCAGCGGATCTCGATCCCTTTCCCGCCGTCCTTGTATTCGCCGGGAGACGCCGCCTCGAGCGTCACCATCAGGTCGTGGAGACGCCCGGGGCCGGAGAGCCCCGCCCCGAGCGCCGCGTCCAGGACGCTCGCGGATTCGCGCAACCGCCGCTTCGCGTCCTCCACGGTCAGGCATTGCAGGAAACCCTTGGGCGTCACCCCCGCCCAGCGCCGGAACAGGCGGTGAAAGTGGAAGGGGCTCACGCCGGCCACCGCGGCGAGGCGATCCAGGCGGGGTTGCTCGCCGCGGTTCCCGTCCAGATAGCGGATCACCCGCGCGACGCGGTCGTAGTCGTTCATGGAGGTCAGGATAGGACGCGCCGTCATCCCGCCCACCCGTTTCTTGCTGTCTTGCGTAGCGTTGGCCAGATGCAAGGCGCAAGCCGCGGCGCAGCAACGCCGCAGATGGCCGGCGATACGCGATTTTGCGGAGAGGGGGGGATTCGAACCCCCGAGTGGGCAAGCCCACTACCGGTTTTCGAGACCGGCCCGATCAACCGCTCTGGCACCTCTCCTTGCGGCCGGGACACTATACCGGCGCCGCCGCGGGGTGAAAACCTTGGCGGCCGGGCGGAGGGCGCCACGCGCGCGACGTGATGGATGAGAAAAAAACAGAGGCGATGGATTGTCGGCATCTTGCTACGGGTAATAACCTGATCGCGTGAAAAAAGTAAGGTCTCTTCTTGTCGCGTGTCTCATGGCGGGGTGTCTCACGGGGCTTCAACCGCGGGGATGTGCGGATCTCCAGGGACCGCGGCCTCCTGCCAGGCCGGCGCTCCCTGACACGCCGCCGGGGAAGTATGTCCTCAAACCGGACTTGAATGGGGAAAGGCCGGTTTCGGGAGGGGAGGCCGACGTCAGATCGGTTGATCACAAACCTCTTGTTCTGGTGAAGGCCGTGACCCGACGTGGTGGAGAAACATTGCGTGACACGGCAATATTGCCTTGCCTGGGAGAGAAAGGGACCGTTGTCGTGGAATCTGACAAGAGCCGGTTCAGTTTCGAGTGCACTCCGGTCCGGATACGTGGGGAATACTGCGAGATCGATCTGGCGGTGGAAGAGTCGATCCCGGGAAAGGAGTTTTCGCTCCACATTCGGGCCTGGGTGCTCCTTGGTGAGGAGGCCGTCTTTGCGACGGACGGTAGAGATGGGATTCCGCGAATCGTCACCGTCTGTCTGAAAACGCAATAGGAACCCGCCGGCAGCAGGAGTTTCCAGGACAAGGAAAAAATGATGCGACAGGTTCTTCGGGTGCTTCTCTTCCTTTTTTTCCTTTCCGGATCGACGGGAGAAAGGGGCGTGCAGGCTGGAGGTGCCAACGAAGAGGGAGAGAGTGTCGCCCGTCTGGTGTCCGTACTGGGGCACCGGGAATTCGAGGTCCGGCGGCGGGCTTTCGCCGCGCTGTTGGAGCGCGGCGTCCGGGAGCCTGAAACTGTTCTCCCGTTCCTGCCGGACAGGTCCGATGATCCGGAAATCCAGTCCCAATGCGAGGATCTCCGCGTCCGGATTCCCTGGTTCCGCATGCGCGGGGAGGCCGAGCGGCTCATGCGGTCGGATCCGGCCATCTGGAAGGCCGTCCGGGATCTCGCGGACAGACCGTCGGAGGAGTCGGTGGACGAGCTTGTTGCGGCGGCAGGCGGGGACGTCAACCGCGCCGCACTGTTGCTGGCTGTCTCCCTGGCCGAGAGCGGGGACAGCGGGACGAAACGGGCCGTCCTGGCCGTTCTCTGGAAGCGGGGTGGAGTCTCGGCCCACGTGGATCTTTTTCTGGAGGATCCGGATCCCGTCGTTCGGGGATATGCCGCCTGCGCGCTCGCGAACGGAAGGAAACGGGAGTTCATTCCGCGCATCGCGCGCCTCCTGATGGATCCCTATCCCGAGGTGCGCCGTGAAGCACTGGTCGCGCTCCAGGTTCTTGATGCGGCCTCGGAAGTATCGGGGATCGAGAATCTCCTGGAGGACAAGGAGGCGGTCGTTCGCGCCGCCGCGGGCCACGCGCTCGCGCGGATTCGGGGAAAGGCCGCGATACCTCGGCTTGCCGCGTTGTGCCGGGACGATGATTCCCGGGTGAGATACGCGGCCGTCTACGCCCTTTCCGACACGGGCGATCCGGGCGCGGCTTTCCACATTGCGGGGCTCCTGGAGGATCCTGTCGAGGAGACCCGGCAGGGGGCGGCCGGCGCGCTCGGAAAACTCTGTGCGGGAGAGCGTTGGGACATGCGCCCGGGCGGGGTCGCCGAGGCGCGTACCTGGTGGGAGAGACATCGGAACGATCCCGAATTCCGCGTTCCGGCCGGGAGGTGACGGAAGAGCGGGATCCGATCCCTGCGGATCACGCCAGATCGAAAAGAAGCGCCTCTGCGTCGGCGGTCGCGCGGATCTCCGCGGCGCCCGCCGTCTCCAGGCTCGCTCCGTCCCCGGCCGCGAGAGATGTCCCGTTCAGCGCGACCGAACCCCGCATCACTTGGAGCCAGAGCCCTCGGCCGGCACCGAGGTCGTGCGTGACGGATCGGCCCGCCGCGAGCTTCAGGCGCCAGACGTTGGCGTCCTGCCGAATGACGGCCGATCCCTCGCGCCCGTCCGGCGAGATGACGAGCGTTTTCGCCGCGTCCGCCCGTTTCGGATCCGGCCTCCATTCCGTGTAGCGGGGCGCGTATCCCCGGGCGTCCGGGAAGATCCAGATCTGGAGGAGGTGCGCCGCGGTCCCGGGATCCGGGTTCGCCTCGCTGTGGGTGACGCCGCGGCCGGCGCTCATGAGCTGGATCTCGCCGGGCGCGAGGACCCGGCGGTTCCCCATGCTGTCGGCGTGCGCGAGCCTCCCCGCCAGGAGGTAGCTGAAGATCTCCATGTCGCGGTGGGGGTGCTCGGCGAAGGCGCCACCGCCCCGTATGACATCCTCGTTGATGACGCGGAGCGTCCGGAACCCCCTGTGCTCCGGGTCGTGGTAGTCGCCGAACGAGAAGGTATGCCGGCTGTCGAGCCAGTCAAACGTCGTCTGGCCCCGGTCGGCGGACCTGCGTACCGTGACGCCTCCCATGCCGACAGGTTAGAGCGTTTCTTGCTTTTTTGTTCGGGTTTTCGGAAAACTCGCCCGCTTGCCCTTTCGGCGGTCACGTTTGTCGGGGGACGCTCCTCGTCGGCGTCCGTGCCGCCTCGTCGCTCCGATGTCGCCGGACCTTTCACATCCTGACCGGCCCGCCGCCATCAGGCCCCCGAAAACGCGCCCGCCTCCGGGCCGCTCGCTTCGCAGACCTTGCCGCTCGAGCAGAACGAACGCGACAGCGAACGCCCCGCAGCGGGAGCCTGGCCGCGGGGCTGAACCGGCAAGGCGAGGTGCGGACCGGCGCTCCCGGTGGGGGCCGACGCAGGCCCCGCCTCGCCGCCGCCGGTTCGCAGCGAGGCGCGCGTCCGGCGGATCTCGCCGCGCGCCGAACGTCCCGCGGAGCAGGCGAACCGCTGGAAGGGGCGTGAAGCGGAGTCCGGCACTGTCCGCACTGGACGCGATTGCCGAGAAGCTCACGGCAGCCGCCCCGCCTTCAAGAAGGGTCAGGCGATGCAGTCGACCGGCTTGAACTTCTTGAGAGAGTCCGCCGGGAGGTTCCACCAGGAGCGGGCCGCGGTCGCGTAGAGACGGCGGAAGTCGGTCGTGAATTTCAGGTCTCCCGATTCGAGATCGTCGAGCGCGGGGTGGTCCCCGTAAAAACCCCCCTTGACCTTTCCGCCCAGCAGGAAATGGGGGGCGGCGGTCCCGTGGTCGGTCCCGCCGGAGCCGTTCTCGGCGACGCGCCGGCCGAACTCCGAGTAGGTCATGACGAGGACCCGGTCCCAGAGCCTCGCCTCGACGCACGCCGTCCGGAAGGCGGCGAGCCCCTCCGCGAGCTCCCGGAGGAGCCGCTCGTGCGTCCCCTTCTGGTTCTGGTGGGTGTCGAAGCCATTCATCCCGACCTTGAGGACCGGGACGGAAATGCCGGCTGCCAGGATCCGCGCGCAGGTGGCGAGGTCCTTGCCGAACCGGTGCTTCGGGAACTCCGTCGCGAGGGGAGGGGTTTTTCCCAGTCTCTCCTCCATGACGGCCGCAGCCGAGAGAATGTCGTCCTGCACGGCAAGGAGGTGCGCCAGCGCCTTGTTCTCCTTCTGTCCTTCGGCCTTCCGGACGCGCCGGGCGTTCGCGAGAAACGCCTGGGGATCGTCCAGGGTCAGCGCGCGGATGCCGGGCCCGGCCACGGGGCCAAGTCCCGCCCGGCCCACCGCCACGGCGTCCGCCGCCGCGTCGGCGGGAGGGCGCGCGCCGGCGAAGAGGCGCGCGAGCCATCCTTCGGTCGCGAGCTCGTCCGCGTCCGAGGCGGTGTCCCAGATGTCGATCGACCGGAAGTGCGAGCGGTTCGGATGCGCGTACCCGACGCCCGGGACGACCGCCAGACGCCTCTCCTTCCAGTCCGCCATGAGGGGCTCGAGGGCGGGGTGCAGGCCGTGCGTCTCCGACAGCTGCAGGACCTCGTCCCGGGGAATGGCCAGTCTCGGCCTCGCCTCGCGGTAGCGCCTGTCCGCGAACGGGACGAGGGTGTTCAGTCCGTCGTTCCCTCCCTTCAGCTCCACGAGGACGAGGACCCGCTCCCAGCGGACGGACCCGGCGGCGCCCGCCGCCCCCCCGAGAAGGAGACGGTCGGGCCAGAAGAACGCCCCGACCGCGGCGGCGCCCGCCGCCTGGAGAAACCCGCGCCGGCCCAGGAGGTCGTCCCAGTTCATTTGAGCTGGTATGCCGGGTCGAGAAGCCAGCCGGTGACGAGCGCCCGCGGGTCCGCGGATTCCGGTTCGGGGTTCACGGGGGGGATCGCCAGGACCAGTTGCCGCAGGCGCGGGTCGCTGGCGGACATCCCGTCCAGGAGGTCCTCCGTGCGCCAGCGCGGCGGCATCCCCTTCTTCCGCTTCCGGTCGTCCTTCTTCATCCCGTCCCCTTCCATTTCCTGTCCCCGGACGACCCGCTCGAGGATCTGGCGGCGCAGGAGGAAGGTCGACGTGGTGATCCAGGCCTCCCCGCCCGGCCATCCCTTCACGTTCGGGGGGTCAAGCAGGTCCTGCCCGAGCCCCTTCGCCCCCTGGGCCAGGAGCCGTCCGTCGTCGACCGGGATTCCGAGAAGCCGGACCGTCCCGACGAGGAGCTCCGCGGGGGACTTCGTCATCGTCCCCCGGTTCCCGGGGGCGCGGAAGGCGGGGGAGTCGAACAGGGCCGCCAGGAGCGGTTTTATCGCGTAGTCCTCCTTCCGGAAAAGCGCCGCCAGGCGCTCGATCTCCTTCGGGTCGGGCGTCGCGGAGACGAACTCCCGCCACAGTCTTTCCGTGATGTGGACGGCGACCCGGGGATGCGCGAGGAGGATGCCGATCACGTCGTCCCCGTCGTGGTTCCCGGCGTGGCCCATGAAGGTCTTCGCGCCGTCGTCGTGCTGGCGCGAGGCGAACCGGAACTCCCCGGTTTCCCGGTCCACCGACCAGCCGGTGAAGGCGCGCGCCGCCTCCTTGATGTCGGTCTCGGTGTAGTGCCCCTCGCCCAGCGTGAAAAGTTCCAGGAGCTCGCGCGCGAAATTCTCGTTCGGCTTTCCCTTCCGGTTCGACTGGCTGTCGAGGTAGAGGACCATCGTCGGGTCGCGCGCGACCGCGCGGAGCAGGGTCCCGAAATTCCCGGCGGCATGCCTGCGGAAAAGCGCGTTCTGCCGGCAGAGGAGCTGCGGGTGCTTCACCTTCTCCAGGCTTGACGTGAAGTGGTTGTGCCAGAAGAGGACGAGGCGCTCCGTGAGGGGGGAATCCGTCTCCGCCATTCCGCGGAACCACCACCCCTTGAGCTCCATCCCGCGCTTGCGCTCCTCCTCGCGGAACGTCCGGCGCTCCTCCTCGGACATCCCCTTGATCTCCTCCGGACCGGGCGGCGGGTCGTCCGTCCATCCGGGCGGGGGAAGGGGGGATTCCGTCCGGATGCCGGAGAGGATCCGCTCCACCGCCGCTTCGTGCGTCAGGGGGAGCAGGGACTCCACCTCTGCCAGGGTCGGGGAAAAGCCGGTCCGTGCCAGCAGGTGGCGCGCCTCGGAGAACTCCAGCGCGCGCCCCGCCGCCGGGACCAGGAGGGAGACGGCCAGAAGAAGGGGGCGCCTCATGTGCGGATCTTATCCGCAGAAACCGTGCCAGGCCGGCGCCCGGGTATCGCGGGGCGCGGGCGCCGGAAAAACGGTCAGCGGTCGGCGCGACTGTCGGAAAATCCGGCTTCGCGAAGCGCGCGCGCGCGGCCCCGGCAGGCATCGCACCGGAGACAGGGGCGCGGACCGTCCATACGGCAGGTCCAGGTCGCTTCGAGCGGGACCGCGAGGCGGCGTCCGAGACGGACGATTCCGGCGCCCGTCAGGCGGATCAAGGGCATGACAAGGCGCGGCCGGAACCGACCCGCGCGCGCCAGCCGCTCCAGCCGCCCGAAGAAGGCCGGTGTCGCGTCCGGGTAGGCGCGACCGTCGTCCCGCGAGTGGCCGCCCACGACAATCCGTGCCCCTTCCCGCTCGGCGAGCGAGAGGGCGATCCCGTAGAAGACGAGATTCTTTGCCGGAATGTAGCCGGGGGATCGGCCTTTTCCCGCCAGGGATTTCACGACCGGCAGGGAAACCGCCGGGAGCATCCGGACGCCGGCGGCGCGCGCGAGGCGCGCGAGCGCCTTCCTTTCCTCCCGCGGGCGCCCCGCGTAATCGAACGAGAGGACCGAGACGTTCCGCGCGCCGTAGCGTCCAGCTGCCCAGAAGAGGGCGACCGCCGAATCGAGCCCCCCGGAGGCGAGGACGAGCGCCTTCACGCGATGTGGATACCGCCGTCGACGACCAGTGTCTGCCCGGTGATGAAGGACGCCTCGCCGGATGCCAGGAAGCGGATCGCCGCGGCGAGCTCTTCCGGCGTCCCGATCCGGCCGAGCGGCGTCATTTTCCGGATCGCCGCCAGTTCGGCGCGCGTGAGCTTCCAGTCGCCGATCCAGTCCGTGGCGATGGAGCCCGGCGCGACGCAGTTGACCCGGATCCTCGGCGCCAGATGGCGTGCGAGGGCGCGCGTGAGCCCCGCCACGCCGAGCTTCGCCCCGCTGTAGGCGAGAAGCCCGCCGTCCCCCCCGAGGGCCGCGGCGGACGAGATGAACACCATGGCGCCGCCCGTCCTTTTCATCGCCGGGGCGGCCGCGCGGGCGAGAGAGAAAGGTCCCGTGAGCTCGACGGCAACGGCGTGCTCCCAGTCGGCGTCGCGGATCTTCCCGATCGGGGCGTTCCAGAGCCGTGCCGATGAAAAGCCGGCGGAGCAGACGAGGATGTCGAGCCGTTTCCAGCGCCGGACGGCCTCCCGGACCATCCGGGCGCAGTCATTGCTCCGGGCGATGTCCCCGCGGACGGGGAAGGCGCGGTCCGCGCCGATCGCGTCGCAGACGGCCCGCGCCGCCCGCGCGTCCGAATGGAAACCCACCGCCACCCGCGCGCCCGCCTCCGCGAGGGCGATCGCCGTCGCGCGCCCGATCCCCCGGGATGCTCCGGCGACGAGCGCGACCTGGCCGGCGAGGGAAGGGGGGACAGCCACGCGTCGAGTCTACGGACCGGGCGCGGAGGGTGCTACAGGAGCGCGTCGAGGATCCAGTGGCAAAGCGCGCCGCCGCCAATGCAGACGGGGAACGTGAAGAACCATGCCCAGACGATCTTCTTTCCGATCCCCCAGCGGACCGCCTTCACGCGGTGCGCGGACCCCACTCCCAGGATCGATCCCGTGATGGAGTGCGTCGTGCTGATCGGGACGCCGCTCAAGGTGTTGGCGAGGATCGTGGCGGCCCCGCCGAGCTCCGCCGCCGCTCCCTGGTAGGGCTTGAGGTGGATGATCCGCATCCCGAGCGTGCGCATGACGCGCCACCCGCCGACGGCGGTCCCCAGTCCCATCGCGACGGCGCAGGAGAGGCGCACCCAGAGGGGGATCGCCATCTCCCCCTTCTCCCCCATCGGAAGGGTTCCCATGGTGACGAGCGCCCCGGTGATGATCCCCATCGCCTTCTGGGCGTCGCCGGTCCCGTGACTGAACGACATGAGCCCCGCCGTCGCGATCTGGACCTTGCCGTAGACGCGCCCCACGAGGGCCGGGCTCCAGTTCCGGGACAGGAACTTCATGCCCTTCACGATCACGAACCCCGCCATGAACCCTGCCACCGGCGAGATGAAGACCCCGAAGAGGATTTTCTGGATCCCGGGCCCTTTCAGGGCCTCGGTGCCGGCCGTCGCCAGGACCGACCCGATGAGTCCTCCCATGAGGGAGTGGGAGCAGCTGATCGGGAGCCCCCACACCGTGCAGAGCGTCACCCAGATCGGGGCCACGATGACCGCCGCGAGGAACGTCGTCCCCGTGAGAAGCTTCGGGTCGGCGATGTCGCGCCCGACGGTCTTGGCGACCTCGGAGCTGAAGAGCGCCCCGGCGAAGTTGAGGACCGCGGAGAAGGCCAGCGCGGTCGCCGGACGCATGACGCGCGTCGAGACGGAGGTGGCGATGGCGTTCGACGCGTCGTTCCAGCCGTTCGAGATGTCGAAAACCAGCGCGAACAGGATGATCAGGAAGGCGAGGAGCTCGGGGTCCATGCGCGGCCGGGCGGTTCGCGGTCAGGCGTGCTTCAGGACGATCCCCTCGATGATATTGGCGACGTTCTCGCAGCAGTCGGCGGTCGACTCCAGGCGCCCGTAGAGCTCCTTCCACTTGATGAGCTCCTTGACGTTCTCCTCCTTCTCGAAGAGACGCTGGATCATGGCGCGCGAGATCTCGTCCGCCTCGTGCTCAAGCTCCTTGATCCGCTGGCAGAAGGCCGAGAGCTCCTTGAGCTGGGCGAGGTTGGCGACCGCGCGCTCGATCTCGAGCGCTGCCGCCAGCAGGATGTCCGCCATCCGGATCTCCTCCTGGGTGGGGCGGGCGATCTTGAGCATCACCATGCGGCTCGACACCCCTTCGATCTCGTCGAGGATGTCGTCCAGGCCCGTCGCGAGGTTGTGGATGTCCTCGCGGTCCAAAGGCGTGATGAAGGTGGTGTTCAGCTCCTTGATGATCGTGTAGGTCGCCTTGTCGCAGTCGTGCTCGGTCTCCTTCAGGGCCTTCGCCTTCGCCTCGACGTCCTCGTAATGGGTGAGCATCTCCTTCAGCTGGCGGGCACCCTTCACGATGAGGCGTGCCTGCTCGGCGAAGAGCGCGTAGAACTTGTCCTGTCGGGCGGGACCGAAGCCGAACATGAGGCCGGGTTTATACGCCATCGTCCACGTGCCGTCGATGAAAATTAAGGAACGGTAAAGACGTTTTATTAAGAGGAAAGGAAATGCGTCAGGCGCGCGGGTGCGCCTTCCGGTAGGCGTCCCGCAGGCGCGTCGCCGTCAGGTGCGTGTAGGTCTGCGTCGTGGAGAGGGACGCGTGCCCCAGGAGCTCCTGCACCGTCCGGAGGTCCGCCCCGCGGTCCAGCAGATGCGTCGCGAACGAGTGGCGCAGGGTATGCGTCGAGGCGCGCTTCGCGATCCCGGCCGCCGCGATCGCCCGCCGGACGATCCGCCGTAGGGTGCGCGTCGTGATCGCCAGACCGGCCGCGTTCACGAAGAGAGGGGCGTCGTCGGATCCCGCTGCCTCTCCCTTCGGGCGCCGCGCCGCCGCGCGTTCGATCGCCGCGAGGGCGGGCCCCCCGAGGGGGACGATCCGTTCCTTGTTTCCCTTTCCGGTGACCCGCACGGTCCCCTCGGACCCGTCGATGTCCCGCAGGCGCAGCTTCACCAGCTCCTCGGACCGGAGCCCCCCGCTGTAGAGCGTCTCGAGGATCGCCGCGTCGCGCGCGCGCTTCCAGGCGGGGGCCTTGCCGGGGTCCGTTTCCACCAGGGTTTTCGCCTCCGCCTCGCTCAAGAACGACGGCAACGCCCGCCCCGCGCGCGGGATCGAGAGCCCCGCCGCCGGATTCTTCGGCACCGCCCCGGTCCGGACGAGATGGCGGTAGAGGGCCCGGATCGTCGCGACCTTCCGGGCCATGCTGCGCTTGGCGAGCCCTTTCTGCTTCAGTTCCAGGAGCCAGCCCCGCAGGTCCGCCACCTTCGCCGACGCGAGCGCCGCGGCTCCGGTCCGGGAGAGGTGGTCCGCAAGCTGGAAAAGGTCGTTCCGGTATGCCCGCAGGGTGTGCGGCGAGCAGCCACGCTGGTCGGCGAGGTGTGACAGGAACCCTTCGGCATCGGCCGGAAGGCCGCGCCCTTCCTTCCGTTTGTCCGGCATGATCCCTTTATCGGCAGGCGGAACGGGGGGCCGGAGGGGGTAGAATGGCCCCATGTCCGAGGCGTTGAAGGAGCAGTACCGCCAGCGCATCCTGCCCTACGTGCAGGGCCCCGCCCAGTACATCGGGGGGGAGGTCAATTCCGTCGTGAAGCCCGACGGCGTGAAGCTGCGCGTCGCCCTGGCCTTCCCGGATGCCTATCCGGTGGGGATGAGCCACCTCGGGTCGAAGGTCCTCTATGAGGTCGTGAACCGCCGGCCTGACGCCGCCGCAGAGCGCGTTTTCGCCCCCTTCCCGGACATGGACGCGAAGCTTGTCGAGACCGGGCTTCCCCTCGTGGGATTGGAGACGTTCACGCCGCTTCGCGAGATGGATCTTGTCGCCTTTTCGCTCTCGAGCGAGATGGACTTCACGAACATCCTTACGGTGCTGGATCGGGGCGGGATTCCCGTCCTCGCGCGCGACCGCAAGGATACCGACCCGATCGTGATCGCCGGCGGGCACGCCGCGGTGGCGCCGGAGCCGCTCGCGGACTTCATCGACCTTTTCGCGATCGGCGACGGGGAAGAGACGATCGACAAGATCGTCACCGAAATGATCGCCCTGGCGGAGGGGGGCGTGAAAAACCGGCGCGAGCGGATCCTGGCCTTGGCCCGGAAGATCCCCTGTCTCTACGCCCCCGCCTTTTACGAGCCCAAATACGCCGCCGACGGGACGATGACCGACCTTGTCCCGACCGAGGCGGGGCTTTCCCCCGTCATCACCGGGGCCCAGATCCAGGATTTCGACGCGGCGGTCTTCCCCACGAAGCCGGTGATCCCGTACACCGAGGTGGTCCATGACCGGATCACGCTTGAGGTGATGCGCGGATGCCCCTGGAAGTGCCGCTTCTGCGAGGCGACGAACGTGAAGCGCCCCGTGCGCCTCCGCTCGGTCGAGACGCTCGTGAAATACGCGGAAGAGATCTACAAGAACACCGGGTACGACGAGATCGCGCTCCTGTCCCTCTCCACGAGCGACTATCCGCATCTCGAAGAACTGACGCTGGAACTGAACCGCCGCTTCCGCGACCGGAAGGTCGGGCTCTCGCTCCCGTCCCTGCGGGTGGGCGAGCAGCTCCAGATTCTTCCCAAATTGGTGGGAGACGTGAGAAAGAGCGGCATGACGCTCGCGCCTGAAGTTGCCACCGACCGCCTGCGCCGCGTCATCGACAAGCGGATCAAGAACGAGGATCTTTTTAACGGGGTGCGGGAGGCCTACCGGCACGGCTGGGACCTCGTGAAACTCTATTTCATGTGCGGGATCCCGACCGAGACCGACGTCGATATCGACGGGATCGTCGACCTCGCCGAGCAGGTCTCGCGCGTCCGGAAGGACGTCGGGAAGCCCCCGGGGCGCGTGAACGCCACCGTCTCCCCCTTCGTCCCCAAGGGGCATATCCCCTTCCAGTGGGCCCCGATGCGCGACACCGCCTACTTCGAGCATGTCCGCGCGCGCCTGAAGCGCCGCGTCCGGGGCCCCATCCGGATCAAGTTCCACGGGCCCGAGCGCGCCTTCGTGGAGGGGGTCCTCTCGCGCGGCGACCGTCGGGTCGGCGCCGCCATCCACGCCGCCTGGAAGCGCGGCGCCCGCTTCGACTCCTGGGACGAGCACTTCCGCAAGGACCACTGGGACGCCGCCTTCGCCGAGACCGGGATCGACCCCGCCTTCTATCTCTTCCGGGAGCGCACGAAGGAAGAGCGCCTCCCCTGGCAGCACATCGACATCGGCCGCCGCCCCGACTTCCTCCGCATGGAATACGAGAAGGCCCTCGGCCAGATCCCGGAAAATTTCAATCCCCACTTCAAGCCGGCAGCGGCCGCCGCCAGTTCCTGATCGTTAAAAATAGCCAGTGGTTCGCGTTTTTGCGGCCCCTGATGTTGGTGTTCAGCGCCCCTTCCGGCGGTCACGTTTATCGGGGGACGCTCCTCGTCGGCGTCCATGCCGCCTCGTCGCTCCGATAGAGCCGGGCCTAGCACGTCCTGACCGGCCCGGCTCCATCAGGCCCCCGAAAACGCTCCCGCCGCGGGGCGCCTGGCATTCGCCTCGCGCCAAAAAATAAAAACTCATTGTCCCGCCCACCCCCGTAGGGATCGACGCCCTTCGGGCGTCTTTTCTCTACAGGCCCCCTGCCGCCAACGGCCACAACGGACCTCTTGTCGTTGACTGTTTTGATGAAAAGCCGCGAGCCAGGCAGATCCCCGGCGAAGCGGCATTCCATGGGGGGCGGGTGGCCGGGGGGACGCTCCGGGACGCCCGGCCCGGATCACGGCGAGCAGGCCCGCGGGGGGCGCGAGCCCTCCGGGCGCGCCGGGCCGTCTCGGAGCGGCGGCGGGTCCTGACTCTTTTTTTGATCGGGACGCCGCCCCGGGGCGGACGCGTTTTCGTGGGCGTGTGCCGCAGGCCGAGGTGCGGTCTGGCGTTACCGGGAAAGCCTGTCGATGCCTCCACCTCGGCCGTCGCGGCACTCGAGCGAGGCATGCGTCGGGAAGTCTTGCCGCATGCCGAGCGTCCCGCGAAAAGGCGGCCGACCGCAAGGGGCGGCAATTTCGGTTTCATGGAACGTCCCGCTTTGCAATCGCAGAAGGCGCTTTCAGATCGGCTTCTTCTGGGGCTTCAGGGACGGACGGCGGGCGGAGGGATCGGCGCGGCCCAGGAAGATCCGGGCCGAGCGGTCGAAGTCGTCGGTGGTATTGACGAGCTTGAAGTTGGCGTCGAAGGTGTCGGTGCGGAAGAGGCGCACGTCGCTCCCGACGAAGCGGTACGCCTGGCGGCGGACCTCCCCCTCGCGGCACTTGAAGAGGCTGAAGGTGCCGGGGGACTCGAAGGCGAAGGCGGACCCGGCGTAGGAGGTGGCGTCGGTGGAGCCGCCCGGGAGGATCGTGAGGCGCCACTTGGCGCGCTGGGCCGCCCGCTGGAGGGAGGGGGGGAAGGCGTTGGCGACGAAGATGTCGTAGTCGCGGGCGTACTCGTCCAGGGGAATGGCGCCGTCGAGTTCGTCCCGGTACTCGACGGGAAGGCGTTCGGCGGGAACGGTGATGCGGTTGGCGGGGGAGAGGCCCACCCCCTTGAGGACGCGCCCGGCCACCTCGACCGACCGGTAGTCGAGGAGGCTCCCCCGGAACACCTCCTGGGCGACGAGGGTGTCGGCGAGCGCGAGGCACCGGCGGTCGCCGAACGCCTCCTTCATGTCCTGGAGATGCTGCCAGGTCCGGAAGAACGCCTCCTTCCAGACGATCTTTCCTTCGGGCTCCAGATCGACGATGCGGGTCAGATAGAAGCGGACGGCGTCGAGGTACGCCTCGGTGACGCCGCCGGGTTGCGCCAGGTATGCCCGCGCGATCGCCACGCGCTCGGGGACGGACGGGGCGTCGGCCCCCTGGAACAGGTCCTGGACCTGCCGGTAGAGGAGGTCCTCCCCCTCGGCGAGGACGGGGCCGGTGACGTCCCCGAGGAGAAGGATCAGGGAGACGTTCTCGTCCTCGGCGAAGCGGCGGAGGCATGCGGCCCGGCGGGAGTCGGCCGCGAGATACGGGACGGTGAGGAAACTTTCCACTGAAGGGACTCTACCTCCGGGGCGGCGTCGCGGGGCGGGCGCGGCCGGGCCGGCCGGAGCGGGCGCGGGCGGTCCTGCATTTTTTGCGTGCCGCGGAACGCGGTCAGGCGCGCCACGTCGGGGCGCGTTTCTCGATGAATGCCCGCATCCCTTCGGCCATGTCGGGGCTTTCCGGGAGTTCCGCCAGATAGATCCGTTCGGCGGCCTCCAGGGCCTCGGCGGGAGGGCGTCCCGCCGACTGGCGGAGCGCCCGGCGGGCGGTCCGCAGGGCGGACGGGCTCATCTCCCGCAGGCGATCGAGGACCTTCCCGACGTCGTCGTCGATGGCGAGGGTGGCGGAGACCTTCGTGATGAGCCCGATCGCGGCGGCCTCCTCCGGCATCACGGTGCGCCCGGTGAGGACGAGATCCGCCGCGCGCCGCGCGCCGATCGTCGCCTGGAAGAAGGCGGCGGCGGCGGGGGGGAAGGCGCCGAGTTTTATTTCCGGAAGGGCAAAGCTCGATTTGGGCGTGGCGAAGACCCAGTCGCAGAAACACGCCAGCTCGCACCCGCCCCCGAGGGCCGCCCCGTCCACGCGCGCGACCGTCGGGAGCCCCAGGGTATCCAGGGCGCGGAAGACGGCGTGAAAGGCGCCGAGCATCCTCCCGAGATTCGGGGGGAGGTGGTCCTTGATGTCCGTCCCGGCGGAAAACGCGCGCCCCTCCGCCGCGAAGAGGACCGCGCGCAGGGCGGGGTCCTTCGCCCCCTCCTCGATCGCCTGCCGGATCCCGACGAGCATCGGGATTCCCAGGATGTTCAGGGGGGGGCGCCGGAGGGTGATCCGGAGGATGTTCTTGTCGGCGGTGACGGAGATCCCGGGATCGTCAGGCATCCCGGGATCGTAGGGGGGGCTCGCGTCCGAAAAAACCCGGATTTTCGGGAACCTCCGGCCGCCCGGCGCGTTCACCCGGATATGACCAGAACACGAAGTCGGATCGCCGGAGCGCTTCTCTGCATTGCCGGGACGGCTGCCGCCGGGGAGACGACCTGTCCGGGTCCCCAGGAGACGCTCGTCCGGGGGAACACCGCGTTCGCGCTGGATCTCTACGCGAAGCTGCGCGAAACGGAAAAAGGGAACCTCTTCTTCTCGCCGTACAGCGTCTCGACCGCTCTCGCCATGACCTGCGCCGGGGCGCGGGGGGAGACCGCCGCCGAGATGGCGAGGGTCCTTCATTTTGACCTGGACCCGGCGTCCCTGCACCCCGCCTTCGCGGGCCTGCAGTGGCAGCTGGAGGAAGGGCAGAAGACCGGCGGATACCAGATCGCGATCGCCAACCGGCTCTGGGGACAGGCGGGGTATCCCTTCCTGGACCCCTTTCTGGCGATCACGGGGAAGCAGTACGGGGCGCCGCTCGCCCAGGCCGATTTCGTCCGGGAGACGGAGGCGGCGCGGCAGGCGATCAACCGGTGGGTGGAGGAGAGGACGAGGGATCGCATCAGGGACCTGATCGCCCCGGGGATACTGACCGTCGATACGCGCCTGGTCCTGGCGAATGCGATCTGGTTCAAGGGGAAGTGGGAGAGCCCGTTCAGGAAGGAGGCGACGCGGCCGGCCCCCTTTCACGTCTCGGCCGGCCGCACGGTGGACGTCCCGTTCATGCGCCAGACGGGGACGTTCCCGTTCCTGCAGGGAGACGGCTTCTCGGTCCTCGCGCTTCCCTACCAGGGAAAGGATCTTTCCATGCTCCTCTTCCTGCCGGACGCGAAGGAGGGGCTTCCCGCGCTCGAGGAGAAACTGTCGGCAGGCGCGATGTCACGGTGGATCGCGGAGCTGGAGAAGGGGCACGAAGAAGTAGCCGTCCTCCTTCCCCGTTTCGAGATGACGTACGGGTGTGATCTGGTAACCCGCCTTTCGGCGATGGGGATGCCGCGGGCGTTCGACGCCGGTCTGGCGGACTTTTCCGGCATGACGGGGAAGCGGGATCTGTCGATCGGTGCTGTCATTCACAAGGCGTTCGTCAAGGTGGACGAGGAGGGGAGCGAGGCGGCCGCCGCGACGGCGGTCGCCATGCTGAGCAAGGGGATACCGCTTCCCCCGAAGTCTTTTTGCGCGGACCGCCCGTTCCTGTTCCTGATCCGGGACAATCGGAGCGGAAGCGTCCTGTTCATGGGGCGCGTGGGTGATCCGGGCCTCCCGGCGCCGACGCGGTAACCCGTCTGGGTGCGGAGCGGGGTCAGGCATGTGGCGCCTCCCCCGGCGGTGATATACTTCCGCGCGTGATCCCGATCGGGCGGTTCCTGGAGGAGCTTTCGCCGCTCACCGGCGGACCCGGCGCCCCTCTCAAGGTCCGGGACTTCTTCGAGCGCGTGATCCCGCAGGGGGTGGAAATCCCGGTGCGTTTCACCGCCCCCTCCCCCAAGGGATACGCGCGGCACCTGGTGGCGCGCTTCCCCTCGGGCGCCACCGCGATCGCGATGGTCTGGGACAAGGGGCAGGGGACGCCGATCCACGACCACGGGATGTGGTGCGTGGAGGGGGTCTTTCAGGGGCGGATCCGCGTCGTGCGCTACGATCTTCTCGAATCAAGGGGGACAGACGTGCGCCTGGCGACCGGCGACACGATCCTGTCGGAGGTGGGGGAGGCGGGGGCGCTGATCCCGCCGTCGGACTACCACCTGATCGCGAACACCCTCGAGACGCCGTCGGTGACGATCCACATCTACGCGAAGGAAATGGACACGGCGAAGGTCTTCCATCCCGTGGGCGGCGACCGCTACCGGATGGAGGAAAAGCCGCTCGCCTACACCACCTGCGCGCCCCTCCTGGATCGATAGTGCCCGACAGCATCGGCAGTCCGGTCCTCTGGGTCTCCTTCACGGCGTTCGTCCTGGCGCTCCTGGCCCTGGACCTGGGGGTCTTCCACCGCAAGTCCCACGCCGTCGGGATGAAGGAGGCGGCGACCTGGAGCGTCGTCTGGGTCACGCTCGCCTTGGGGTTCAACGCCTGGATCTGGCACCGGTTCGGGCCGCAAAGGGGGCTCGAGTTCCTCACCGGGTACCTGATCGAGAAGGCGCTTTCTGTTGACAACCTGTTCGTCTTTATCGTGGTCTTTTCCTACTTTTCCTGCCCGCCCGCGGACCAGCACCGGGTCCTCTTCTGGGGGATCGTGGGGGCGCTCGTCATGCGCGCGATTTTCATCTTCGCGGGGGCGGCGCTCCTGTCGGCCTTCCATTGGGTGGAGTACGTCTTCGGGGCGTTCCTCGTCTTCACCGGCGCCAAGATCCTGCGCCACGGCGAGGAGGACGAGATCCGGCCCGAGCGGAACCTTGCGGTGCGCCTGGCGCGTCGGATCCTCCCGATGGCGACCGACTACCATGGGCACAAGTTCTTCGTGCGCCAGGGGGGGAAGCTGTTCGCGACACCGCTTCTCCTCGTCTTGATCGTGATCGAGACGACGGACCTTGTCTTCGCCGTCGATTCGATCCCGGCGATCTTCGCGGTCACCACCGACCCGTTCATCGTCTATACGTCGAACATCTTCGCGATCCTGGGCCTGCGGGCGCTCTACTTCCTCCTTGCGGGGATCATGGGGAGCTTCCGGTTCCTGAAGGTGGGGCTCGGCCTCGTCCTCGTCTTCGTGGGGGCCAAGATGGGGCTTGCCGACTTCTACAAGGTCCCGATCGGCGTCTCGCTTCTCGTCGTGCTGGGGCTCATCGGCGGGTCGGTGGTCCTTTCCCTGCTTCTGCCCGTGAAAGGGGAGCCGGCGAAAAAGAATGACGGTTGACGGAAAGACCACCGTCCTCGTGACGGGAGCCTCGAGCGGGATCGGCCGCGAGACGGCCCTTTCCTTCGCGCGCCGGAAGGTGTCTCTCTTCCTCGTGGCCCGCCGCGCGGAGCGGCTCCGGGAAGTCGCGGACGAGGCGGCCCGGCTCGGGAGCCCGCGTGTCGAGGTCCGGGCCGCCGATCTCGCCGTCCCCGGGACGGGGGCGCGGATCGTCGCGGAATGCGAAACGGCCATCGGCGCCGTCGACGTCCTCGTGGCCAACGCCGGGTACGGGAATTCTTCCCCGGTGCGGGACTATTCCCCGGATCGGATGGCGCGGATGTGGCAGGTGAATTTCCAATCCGGATACGAATCGATTCACGCGGTCATGCCCGGGATGCTCGCCCGGCGGAGGGGGCACCTCTTCATCGTCGCCTCCGTGGTGGGACATCGCGCGATCCCCTACGCCGCCGCCTACTGCGCGACGAAGGCGGCCCAGGCGGCGCTCGGGGAGGCGCTCTTCTTCGAGCTGGCCGGGACGGGCGTCTTCTCGACCGTGATCTGTCCCGGGACCACCGACACCGCCTTTTTCGGCGAGGTCGAGCGGGCCCCCTCCGGGCTCGCCCCGCGGGCCGTCCGGGGGCAGTCCCCGCGCGTCGTGGCCGACGCGATCGTCCGGACGGTCGGGAAGCCCCGGCGCGAGATCATCTTCACCTGGACTGCGCGGGCGGCCCTCCTCGCCGACCGCGCTGCCCCCTGGCTTGTCGATGTCGGGATCGCGCTTCACCTCAAGAAACGCCTGGCGAAAAAGTCCGGCGCATAGAACGGCAACACTGGAAATCCGGGGTCGCGGTATCTGAAGGCGCCTTGGCTCCGCTTTGCGGCCCTTGCGGGCGGGGCCATTTTTTCGGGACGCTCGGCAGTCGGAAGACCCGCCCACACATGCCTCGCTCGAGTGCCGCGACGGCCGAGGTGAACCCGGCCGGATCTTTCCCGAGAGAGCCAGAACGCACCTCGGCCTGCGTCACACAGCGACCGAGCGGCACGGACGCCGCGAGGGAACGTCCTCCGAGAAGGGCGAACCGCCGGAAGGGGCGTAAAGCGGAGCTGGGGCGCCATCTGCCGAAAGGTCTCCGGCGGTCGCATCAGAACCGCCTTCGCCCGCCCGTCTTGGGCCCCCGGGTCTTCCTGCTATACTCGCGCTCCATTATGGAAATCCGCCCCTCGAAGCGTCTCGCGTCCCTGACGTCCTACGCCTTCGCCGCCGTCGACGAGAAGGTGGGGGAGCTCAAGAAAAAGGGGATCACCCCGATCGATTTCGGCGTGGGGGATCCCACGATCGCGACGCCACGATTCATCCGGGAGGCGGTGCAGAAGGGGGTCGATGCCCGAGCGGAAACCGGGTACCCCAGCTACGTCGGCGCCCCGGAGTACCGCGCCGCGATCGCGGGGTGGATGAAGCGCCGCTTCGGCGTCTCGCTCGACCCGGCGACCGAGATCTGCTCGTCCATCGGCTCGAAGGAGGCGATCTTCCACTTTCCGGAGGCGATCCTCGATCCGGGCGACGTGGTCCTCTGCCCCTCCCCGGGGTATCCCCCCTGGTCGCGCGGGACACGGTTCGCCGAGGGGGTGCCGTATTTCCTGCCGCTCGACGCGAAATCCGGGTTCGTCCCGGATCTCGGGAAGATCCCGGCGTCGGTCCTCGCGAAATCCCGGATCCTCTGGGTGAACTATCCCAACAATCCGACGGGGGCCGTGGCGCCGGACGGGTTCTACGAGGAGGCGTACCGGTTCGCGCAGAAGAACGGGCTGATCCTCGCTTCCGACGAGGCGTATACGGAACTCTACTTCACGGAGAGGCCCACGCGCTCGGCGCTGGAGGTGGCCAGGGACGGCGTGATCTCCTTCCAGTCGCTCTCGAAGCGGAGCGCCATGACGGGGCACCGGGTCGGCTGGGTGGCCGGGGACCGGCGGCTCGTGGACCTTTTCAAGAAGTTCAAGACGAACATCGATTCGGGGACCGCGACCTTCGTCCAGGACGGCGCGATCGCGGCGCTGGCGGACGAGACGCATGTCGCCGACATGCGCGCCATGTACCGGAAGAAACGCGATGTGATCGTGTCGGCCCTTGTCGCGGCGGGCCTGGAAAAGTGCGAGCCGGCCGGGACCCTCTATATCTGGCAAAGAGTTCCCAAGGGGATGACATCGGTCGATTTCGCGACGCGGCTCCTCGATCCGGCGATCGCGATCGTGACGACGCCGGGGGCCTGGATCTCCGATCCGTGCGAGGGGGGCGTGAACCCCGGCGAGGGGTACGTCCGGTTCGCCCTCGTCCCGGACGACGCCGGGATGCGCCTGGCGGCCGAGCGGATCCGATCTCTCAAGTTCTAGCGATGCGTCGCGCGGCCATCGTGGGGGCGATGCTTGCGGTCCTCGCGGTTCCGCCGCTGGCGTTTTCCGCGCCGGCCCGTGACGTCCCGCCCTGGCTCGCGGCGGAGTATTCGGGAAAGTACGCCGGCACGCCGTTCCTGAAGGATTTCCTCGGAGACCTGCCGCGGATCAGGAAAGGCGCGCTCGCGCGCGCAGAGCGGCGGGCCGGCGTCGCGCCCGCGGAGCCGGACCGGATCGCGATCCGCCTTCTGGATGCCGAGTCGCTCCCCGAGGCCGAGCTCAAGAAATGGAAACGGGCCGTCTTTCATGTCGCCCGCGGGGAGGAGCCGGGCTCGGCCGTCGTCACGCTCTTCCTGGAGCCGTTCGCGTCGGGCGAGGCGGTCCCCGAGACGGCCCTCGCGCGCGCCTTCGTGAAGGCGGTCTTCCTGGCCCGGTTCGCGGAGAAGGAGCTGAAGGAGATCCCCGACTGGATCGTCGAGGGGCTCGCGCTCTATGCCGGGGGAGACGACGAGGGAGAGGCGGTTGTCGAGCGGATCCTGGCGGCGCGCCGGAAGCCCGTCGAGACGCTCCTGGGGGACCTCGAGGGGAAGCACGAGCCGTCGGACCTCGCGCAGGATTTCTGGGCCTTCCTCTGGCTCGAGAAGGAGAAGGGGCGAAAGACGGTCGCCGCGTTCGGACAGGCGGTCCTGGACGGGAAGCCGTACGACGCGACACTGATGGGCCTGACGGGGAAGGGATGGGGCGGGATCACGCAGGAGGTCACCCTCTTCGCCAAAAGGGAGCTGGCGCCGATCGCCGCCGGGACGGAGGCGTGGAAGGCGCTCGAGGCGAAGGTCCGCGCGACGCCCGAGGAGGAGCGTTTCCGCCTTGCCGGCGAGATCGCGGAACTTGTCACGAAGCACCGGCATGCCTGGTGGGCGGACAAGGCGCGCTATCTGACGGGGCGCTGCCTCGAGGAGGGGCGGCGCTGGGACGCCGCGAGCGAGGTGTTCGAGGATCTTGCCGAGTCGGTCCCCCCGCGCGGCCCCCTGGCCGCCGATGCCCGCTGGCGCTGGGGGCTCGTCCTCGCCGAGCGCGGCCGGCTCGAGGAGGCGGAGCGCCAGCTCGCCTTCTGCGTGAGGGACCATTTCGAGGAGCCGTTTGTCGACGGGTGTCTCGAATCCCTGGCGGAGATCGCCGGGAAGCGTCGCGACCCGGAGCGGGCGAAGGTCTGGCGCGCCGCGCTCTCGCTCCGCAAGGCGGAAAAGGAAAAGAAGAAGGACGGGAAGAAGTGACGGCGGCGTGAAGATCGCGATCGCCGTCAACACCCTCTCCCACGACTCCGGCATCCCGAACGTGGCGGTCCGGACCGCGAACGCCCTTGTCGCGGCGGGGGCGGAGGTCTCGTTCCTGACGCTGGTCCCGGGAGGGCGCGACGATCTCTCGGCGCGCATCCCGGTCGTTCCGGTCTTTCCGCGGCGGCGCGGGGCGCACCGGCTTTTCTCGTCCGGCTGGACGCGCCCGGTGGCGGGGGCGCTTGCCCGGAACGCCCTGGCGAAGACCGGGCCGGATGTGGTGGTGGTGAATTATCCCCCGCTCGACCGGTGCTTCGCGGTGAAAAGGCGGCGCTGGAAGCTCGTCTACTTCTACCACAACGTGACGCCCCCCGAGCTCTATACCGGCACGGAGCGGTCGCGCCGCGAGAAGGAGGATGCCCGGATCCTGTCGCTCCTGCCCCGGTGCGACGCGGTCGTCACGAACTCGCGCTTCACCGCGGCGAAGGTGAGGGAGCGGTGCGGGATCGATGCGACGGTGATCCACCCGGGGGTGGACCTTTCCGTCTTCAAGGGGCCCGCCATGCCCCCTCCCGCGCGCCAGATCGTCTCGGTGGGGCGGATCGTCCCGCACAAGGGGATCCTGGAGCTTCTCGATGTCTTCCCCCTGATCCGGAAGAGATTCCCCCCCGTGAAGCTCCGGATCATCGGCAAGAGCGAGGGGGACGCCTACTACGCCGCCTGCATGGAGAAGGCGGCCGCGACCGAAGGGGTGGAGCTCGTCGGGGAGCTCCCGACGGCGGCCCTCGTGCGCGAGATCGCCGCCTCCGCGGCCTTCGTTTCCTGTTCGGCCTTCGAGGGGTTCGGGATGCCGTTCCTCGAGGCGGCGGCATGCGGGGTTCCTTCGGTCGGCTTTCGCGTGGGGGGGGTCCCGGAGGCGATGGAGGAAGGGAAGACCGGGTACCTCGTGGAGAAAGGGGATCTCGCCGGATTCGCCGACCGGGTCGTGCGGCTCCTGGCCGACATGAACCTGCGGCGCGCGATGCACGCCGACTGCCTCGCCTGGGCGAGGGGATTCAGCTGGGAGGGCCGCGCGGCGGAGAACCTGGCGCTTTTCGAGCGGCTTCTCGCGCGGCGCCCGGATTGACAGGGGCGCGATCGGTCCTAGAATGTTCAGTGATTGAACGATCGACCCGCCTATAGCGGCCGCAAGGTCTTCCTGAACCTCCTGGCGGCGCTGGCGGGGTCGGGCGCGGGCCTGGTGAGCCTCGCCGTCTGCATGCACCTCCTGGGGGGCGAGGGGGTCCGGATCCGGGGGGTGATCGCCTTCTCGGCGGCGATGGTGGGGTTCGCGAGCCTTCTCACGGAGACCGGGTTCACGAACGCCCACGTGAAGCGCGTCTCGGAGGGGAAGGACCTGGCGCTCTGCATCGGGACCTACGGCGCGATCCGGCTTCTCCAGAGCGCCGTCCTCGCGGCGCTTTTCGCTCCGGTGGTCCTCTCTCCCGCCGTCTTCCGGATCGTCGCGGGGGAGTCCCCGGTCGCCGGGAGCGGCGTCGAGCGGGCGGTGCTGGCGGTGACGGTCCTTTCGGTCATCCTGACGCAGGTCGGCGACATCTGGCGCCAGACCTGCGCCGCCCGCCGGGAGGTGATCCACCAGCGCCTTCCCGTGGTGGCCGGGAACTGGCTCCAGGTCCCGGCGGCGATCGTCGCCTGCGGGCTCCTGCCGGTTTCCGACAGGACGCCGCTCTGGTGGGCGCTGGCCAATCTCGTGACGCCGGTCGTGGCGCTCGCCTACTACCTTTTCTGGATGAAGCGCATGCCCTTTTCCATGCCCACCCGGGAGAGCCTGGCGAGCTACTCGCGGTTCGCGGCCCCGATGACGCTGTCGGGAGCGTTCCTCTCGATCCAGTTGCATCTGGACAAGTGGTTCCTGCGGCGCTGGGTGGGGCTCGAAGCGGTGGGGCTCTACGAGCTGGCCCAGAAGGTGATCCAGACCTTTGACCGGCAGGTCCTGGCCCAGGTGGGGAACCTTGTCCTCTCCAAGATTTCCGAGCTCGCCGCCGCCGGAAAGGTGGCCGAGATCCGGGGCCTCGTGCATGCGACCGAGCGGTACCTGGCTTTTCTCGCGGTTCCGGCCGCCGCGGTGATGCTGGCCGCTCCCGCCGCGATCCTTGTCGCGCTTTACGGGGAGGCCGCCCGCGCGGCGGCCCCCGTGTTCGCGATCCTGGCCGCCGTGGGGCTTTCGGCTTCCCTCAACCGTCCGTACGCCCAGGCGGTCGCCGGGATGGATCGTCCGGCGGGAATCATGCGGCTGGGAGCGGCGATGGCGGCGGTGGACCTCGGCCTGAACCTCGTCTTCATTCCGGAGAGGTTTCTCGGCGTCCCCCTGCTGGGTCTGGGGGCGGTCGGGGCGGCGGCCTCGACCCTCGCCGCGGGGCTGGCGGGGACCGTCATGAACCGCCGGATGGCGGCCCGTCTCTGGGGCGGAGGAGGCGCGTCCCCGTCCCTCCTGCGGCATCTGGCGGCAGGTGCGACGGGTGGCCTTCTCGGGTGGCTCCTGGCGGGACTCGCGCATAACCCGTTCCTGGCGGCGGCCCTGGGGGGTGCCGGGGCGGGGGCCGGGTATCTCGCGACGAGCCGGCTCCTCGGCGAGCTCACGCGCGCGGACCTCGCCTTCTTCCGGGAAACGCTGGACTTGGGAAAGGCGAAGGCGTACACACTGGCGGAGCTCTCGAAGCGATGAACGGAGGCGCTCGATGTCGGCGATAAGCGTTCGGGGAAAGAAGGTCCTGGTGACGGGCGGGACCGGCTTCGTGGGGAGTCGCCTGACGGCGGCGCTGTTGGGCCAGGGGGCCCGGGTCGTTCGCCTGTTCTCGAATGACGAGTACGGCCTCCATGCCGCGCGCAAGACGTACGGCGAGGACGCGCGCCTGCGCTACCTGCACGGGGATGTGCGCGATTTCGAGCGGGTGCGGCAGGCGACAGAGGGGATCGACGTCGTCTTCCACCTGGCGGGCCTGAAGCACGTCTGGCTGTGCGAGTACAACCCGTTCGAGGCGCTCCAGACGAACATCCTGGGAACCCAGAACGTGGTCCGTGCGGCCCTGGAGCAGGGAGTCGGACGCACGATTTTCACAAGCACGGACAAGGCGGCGTATCCATCGAACACCATGGGGGTCTCGAAGCTGTTCGCGGAGAAGCTCGTGACGGACGCCAATTTCTACCGCGGCCGGCACAGGAGCCTCTTCGCGAGCGTCCGCTTCGGGAATGTCCTGGGCTCGCGCGGGTCGGCGGTGCCGCTTTTCCTCGAGCAGATCCGGCGGGGAGGCCCGGTCACCGTGACGGACCCCGCCATGACCCGTTTCGTCATGACCGCGGACGATGCGGCGCGGCTCATGCTCAAGAGCCTGGGCCTGGCATGCGGCGGGGAGATCTTCATCTTCAAGATGCACGCCCTGAAACTGGGGGCGCTTGTCGACGCGCTCGTGCGCCGCGCGGGAAAGAAGGGGCGGAAGGTCCGTGTTTCCGTCACCGGCCCGGAGGCGGGGGAAAAGTCCTACGAGGACCTGATGACCGAAGAGGAAGCCGCCCGGGCCCTGGAGACCCGCGACATGTACATCGTCCGGCCCGCCTTCCGGTTCTCGGCGATCCGCTACGGCTACGGTCCGGAGAAGACGCGTCCCGCCGAAATCCGTCCCTGCCGTTCGGAGGGGCAAAAGCCGCTTTCGCCCCGGGAGATCGACCGCATCCTGGACGGGGCGGGCATCGCATGAGGGTTGTCGTCACGGGCGGGGCCGGCTTCATCGGCCGATGGGTGGTCCGCGCGTTCCTGGGACGGGGATGGGACGTCGTCGCCTTCGACAACCTCTCGAGCGGCTCGAGGGAGAACATCGCGGAGTTCGTCGGCGAGACGGGGCGGTTCCGCTTCGTGAAGGGGGACGTGAGGGACGCCGACGCGGTGAGATCCCTCCTGGCGGGCGGGACCGACCTCATCGCGCACCTCGCCGCCCGGATCAATGTCCAGCAGAGTATCGACCATCCCGTCGACACCTTCGAAAACGACGTCACCGGAACCCTGAACCTCCTCGAGGCGGCGCGCGCCGCGCGGCCCAAGTTCCTTTTCATGAGCACCTGCATGGTCTACGACCGGTCGTCTTCGCCCGAGGGGATCGGGGAGACGCATCCGACGAAACCCGCCTCGCCGTATGCCGCCTGCAAGCTGGCGGGGGAACAGCTGACCCTGTCCTATCACCACGCCTACGGCCTTCCGGCCGTGGTCGTGCGCCCGTTCAACACCTACGGACCGTTCCAGCGCGCCGACGGCGAGGGGGGCGTGATCGCGGTCTTCCTGAAGAAGGCGATGGCCCGCGCGCCGCTCCAGATCTATGGCGACGGGACGCAGACGCGCGATTTCCTCTACGCCGAGGACTGCGCGGAGTTCGTCGCGACGGCGGCGCTCTCCCGCGAAGCGGAGGGGCGGATCCTGAACGCGGGAACAGGCCGTGATATATCAGTGAACGACCTCGCGGCCCTGGTCCAGAAGGACCCGGCGCTCGTGCGGCATGTCCCGCACATCCATCCCCAGAGCGAGATCGCGAAGCTTCTCTGCGACGCGCGGGAAGCGCGGCGGATCCTGGGATGGGAACCCCGTGTCTCCCTGGCCGAGGGGATCCGGCGGACGGGGGAATGGCTCGCCGCCCGTCCTTCCGCATGATCCTCGTCACCGGCGCCAGCGGTCTTTTGGGGGCGAACCTTCTTGCCGCGCTCGGCGCGGCCGGACTTCCCGCGACGGCGACATCGCGCGCCGCCGGGCCGGCCGGTGGGGCGCGTTTCCTTCCGGCGGATCTCTCTGTTCCGGGGGAGGCGCGCCGGGTGGTCGATGCGGCCCGTCCCGCGGTCGTGGTCCATGCGGCCGCCCTGACCTCGGTCGACGGATGCGAGAAGGACCCGCCGGCCGCGCGTCGCATGAATGTCGACGCGACGCTGGGCCTGGCGGCGGCCGCCCGCGGAGCCGGCGCCCGCTTCGTCTACATCTCGACGGATTCCGTTTTCGACGGGGTGAAAGGGGGGTACGCCGAAGGGGACGCGACAGGCCCCCTGAATGTCTACGCCGCGACGAAGCTCGCGGGCGAGCGCGCGGCCGGGGAGGCATGTCCCGGGGCCCTGGTGGTCCGGACCAATTTTTACGGATGGAACCATCAGAAGAGGGAAAGCCTTGCCGAGTGGATCGTCAGCCGCCTGCGGTCCGGACAGGAAGTCCCCGGCTTCGAAGACGTGGTTTTCTCGCCGCTTCTCGTGAACGACCTGTGCGGCATCCTGCTCGAGATGATCCGGAAGCCCCTGTCGGGGATCTACCACGCCGGAAGCCCGGATTCCTGCAGCAAACACGACTTTGCGGTCCGGATCAGCCGCGCCTTCGGCCTTCCGCCGGAGCGGATCCGGCGGACACGGGTGGCGGAGGCCGCGCTCGCCGCCCCGCGCCCCCTGAACACGTCGCTCGCCGTGGGGAAGCTCGCGCGGGATCTGGGGCGCTCCCTGCCGACAGTCGACGCGGGAATCGCGCGTTTCCGGGAGCTTGCGGGATCGGTCGAAACGTTCAGGAGGGACGGGACATGGCCCAGGTGAAAATCGCGGACCGGATCGTGGGGGATGGCGCCCCGACCTATTTCATCGCGGACATCGCCGCGAACCACGACGGCGACCTGAAACGGGCCGTCGATCTCGTCCACCTCGCCGCCGAGGCGGGGGCGGACGCCGCCAAGTTCCAGCATTTCCGCGCGGCGAAGATCGTCAGCCGTTACGGGTTCGAGTCCCTGGGCCGGCAGATGTCGCACCAGTCCGGATGGAAGAAGTCGGTGGTCGAGGTGTACGAGGCCGCGTCGGTTCCGTGGGACTGGACCGGGACGCTCGTCGCGGCCTGCCGCGAGGCAAGGATCCATTTCTTCTCGGCTCCCTATGACCTGGAAGCGGTCGACATGCTCGCCCCCCACATGCCGGCATACAAGATCGGCTCCGGGGACATCACCTGGATCGAGGAGATCGAGCGGATCGCGTCGAAGGGGAAGCCCGTCCTCCTGGCGACCGGGGCGGCGGACCTGGAGGACGTGCGCGCGGCCGTCGCGGCGGTGACGCGCGTGAACCGCCAGATTGTCCTCATGCAGTGCAACACCAACTACACGGCGAGCCTGGAAAACTTCCGGCACATCCAGCTGAACGTCCTCAAGACCTACGCGCGCACGTTCCCCGACGCGGTGCTCGGGCTTTCCGACCACACCCCGGGGCATGCGACGGTCCTGGGCGCGGTGGCGCTGGGCGCGCGCGCGGTGGAGAAGCACTTCACGGACGACTGCGCGCGCACGGGGCCGGACCACGGCTTCTCCATGGATCCGCGGACCTGGCGCGAGATGGTGGACCGGACCCGCGAGCTGGAATCGGCGCTTGGCGGGGAGGTGAAGCGGGTGGAGGGGAACGAGACTGACACCGTCGTCATCCAGCGCCGGTGCCTGCGCGCGGCGCGGAATCTCGCCGCCGGGACCGTCCTCGCGCGCGCCGACATCGAGCCCCTGCGTCCGGCGACCCCGGGGGCCGTCATGCCGCAGGACCTCCCGCGCGTCGTGGGGGCGCGGCTCAAGAAGGCGCTCGTCGCGGGACAGCATCTCACATGGGAAGACCTGGGCTGAACCTGCTCTATTTTTCCCGGGGGTACACGCCCCACGACCACCGCTTTCTCGCGTCGTTCGCCGCGGCCGGGGCGAGGGTCGCCTTTCTCCGGTGGGATGGCGGCGATGCGGCACGGCTCGATGCGCGACCGCTCCCGTCCGGCATCGAGGCGGTCGACTGGCCCGAGGGGCGCCTTCCCTCCGGTTCCCGGAACGGACGCGCCGCCCGCCTGCGGGGACTGGAGCGGGTCCTTGGCGAAAGGCGGCCGGGGGTGGTCCTGGCGGGGCCCGTCCCGACAGCGGCCGCCCTCGTCGCGGAGGCCGGGTACCGGCCGCTGGTGGCGATGTCGTGGGGATCGGATCTCCTCGTGGAGGCGGCGCGGAGCGCCGCCGTCCGCCGGGCGGCGCGAAGCGCCCTCCGGCACGCGACCGGGGCGTTCGGGGACTGCCAGGCGGTCCGCGGCCGGATCCGGACCCTCTCGTCCCTCCCTGAAAGCCGGATCGTCACGTTCCCGTGGGGGATCGATCTCGGGGTGTTCTCCCCTCCCGCTCGGCCCCGCCCTTCCGGTCGGCCGCCGGTCCTCGTCTCGACCCGCAGCTGGGAACCCCCGTACGCGATTCCGGTCCTTCTAGGCGCCTTCGCGCGCTTCCGGGCGGGCCACCCGGGGGCCCGGCTGATCCTGGCGGGGGACGGCTCGGAGCGGGACCGGATCCGGCGGATCCTCGCGCAGGAGCGGCTTCGGGGCTCTGTCGAGACGCCGGGGCGACTCGGTTACGGCCGGCTTCCGGGGCTCTTCCGGTCGGCCGATCTCTACGTCAGTTCCGCCTTGAGCGACGGGACGTCCATCTCGCTTCTCGAAGCGATGGCGACGGGACTTCCTGCCGTGGTGACCTCCGGATACGGGAATCCCGAATGGGTCCGGCCGGGCGTCAATGGCTGGCTCGCGCGACCCGGGGACGGAAGGGACCTCGCGCGGGCCCTGGAAGCCGCCTTTGCCGCGCGGGGACGCTGGCGCGCGATCGGTGACGGCAACGTCCGGACCGTCCGGAGACGCGCCGACTGGAACCGG
Organism: uncultured Planctomycetales bacterium; assembly: GCA_964455625.1. Classification (GTDB taxonomy): domain Bacteria; phylum Planctomycetota; class SBBH01; order SBBH01; family SBBH01; genus SBBH01. Next base: position 142,679 of record CAYVXZ010000009.1, read on the forward strand.
AATTTTCCGGCCCTTCTGGATCTCCTGGTCCGGGCCCAGGCGGAAGGGCGCGCCGCGTGAGGACGGTCGCCTTCATCCAGGCGCACATGGGGTCGTCGCGCCTTCCCGGGAAGGTCCTCCTGGACCTGGCGGGCTCTTCGGTCCTGTCGCGCGTCGTCGCGCGCGTGAGGCGGTTCCGGCGGATCGACGAGGCGTGGGTCGTGACATCGATCCTGCCCGTGGACGATGTCATCGAAAAGGCCTGCGCCGGCTGGAAGATCCCCGTCTTCCGGGGATCGGACGCCGACGTCCTGGACCGCTTTTACCGGGCCGCCCGGTCAGCCCGGGCCGACGCCTGCGTCCGGATCACGTCGGATTGTCCCCTGATCGACCCGGGCGTGTCGGATCGGGTGATCCGGGCCTTCCAGGAAGCCTCGCCCCCGGTCGACTATGCCAGCAACAAGATCCCCCAGTCGTTCCCGCGGGGCCTCGACACGGAGGTGTTCACGGCAACGGCCCTGGAACGCGCCTGGCGCGAGGCGAAGGAACCCTACCAGCGCGCGCACGTCACCATCTACCTGTACGAGAACCCGGGAGCGTTCCGGCTCCTGCCGGTGACGAGCGATGTCGACCGCGCGGGCTGGCGATGGACGGTGGATACCGCGGAAGACCTGGCGTTCGTCCGGGAGATCTACGCGCGCTTCGCCCCGCGGGACGATTTCTCCTGGGAAGAAGTCCTGGAACTGTTGCGGCGGGAGCCGGCGCTGACGGAGATCAACCGGCACGTGATCCAGAAGGACCCGAGGGACGGCTAGGCGATTTCCTATGCCGTGGACCCTGATCGTCGCGGAAGCCGTGGATCGGGTGATGTGGGATGGACTCGCTTCAGGACCGGCCGGGAGTCACGCTTCCGCCGTCACGCTTCTTCCCTCCGCGGCCTCGGACGACCCTCCGCCCGGAATGCCGGTCCGCGCGCTGGAAATGCGGGTGGATCGGGAAACCGCCCGGGACATGGATCATCTGGTCCTTGATATCACGAGGGCCTGGCACCGATTCGTAACGGATCTCCCGTCGTCGGATCCGCTCGCGCCGGCCCTGCACGACACGCTCCTCCTGATGTTTGATCTTGTCGAGTGCGTCCGGACCTTTCATCTTCTGGGAGACTTCCTGGACCGTGAACGCCCGGATCGGGTCGTGGTGCCGGAGGGGATGCGGCCGCCGATCGCGTCCGCGGTGTCGGAAGCCTGCCGTCAACGAGGTATCGTTCACGTCGAGGCCGGCCCGGCACGAAGGAACGGGCCCTCCTTTCCGGCGCTGCGCAGCATGAAGGACCGGATACGCCGGGAGATCGGCGGCCTCCTCTGCAGGCGCCGGGTGCCGGCCCACGGACCGGTCCTCCTGTGGTCTTATCCGAAAATCTCGAAATCGTCCCTGATCGAGACCCTGGCCGGGCAAGGAGCCTTTTTCCTGCTTCCCCCGCATATTCCGGAAGAGCCTTTTTTTCGAAGGGGGATCCGGTACGCGCGCCTCGCTCTTCGGCCGGCCGCCCCGCCGCCTGCAGGTCTTCCTGAATCGCTCCCTCTCGATTTCACATGGAAGGGATCTCCCCTGTCGTTCCTCCTGCGCTCCCTTCTGGCGCGGGTCCTGCCGGGCCGGCTGCGGGCCTGCGACCGGACGGCCCGGGTCTTGGCGGCATACGAGGGGCGGGTTGACCTGGCGGTGACGCCAGACAGCCTCGACGGAGCCAACGGTGTCGTCCAGACGTGGGCGGCGAGACGCGGTATCCCCAGTGTCGGAATCCAGCATGGAGCCCCGCTGTTCGACTACTGGAAGGCGTTCCCCGGAACCTGGCATCCGGGCCCCCTCCTGGTCTGGGGAGGAGAGCGGAACATCCGCTTTTATTCCGAAAGGGGATATGCAGCCTCCGCCCTTTTGCGGGCGGGCTCCGCTGACAATGATCGCTTTACGCGGGGGCTGGGGTTCCGCGAGGCCCGGGGGAATCTCATCTTGTGCACGCTCAACGGATGGCCCTTCGCGTCGGCCGTCGAGTCGAGCGACGTCAATGTCCGTCTCCTGAAGGACCTCCTGGCGGCGGCGGCGGCCTTCCCGGACATGGAAGTGGTCGTCAAGCCACATCCGCTCCAGTCGGCGGCGGAGCGCCGGCTCGTCCGGAAGTGCCTGGAGCGATATCGGAAGGGGAAAGCCCGGCTGTCCGAGGGGGAATCGATCGACGTCCTTCTCGGTCGGGCGCGAATCCTGGCGACCAGGGCCTCTTCCACCGCTGTCGAGGCGGGCTTGGCGGGGATTCCCGTCCTGCACCTGGACTACGGCCTCGACGGCCACCCGTGGTACACGGGAATCATGCATGATCCGGGCATCCCGTCGGCGCGCGACGCGGAAGGGATCCGCCGCGCCATGGCCGGGCTCATGGAGAGTCCGCAGGCCTCCGCGAGACCGTTCGCGCTCGCCTGGGAGGCGGGCGACGGAATGGGCGGCGGGCGCGCGGCCGCCCGGATCCTTGACCTGGCGCGGGGTCCGTCGAGATGATTTTCCGGGCTTGAAAGGTATCCCTTCGGGATAATGGCGGGCTTCACGATGATCAAAAGGACCGGGATCGGGGCGTTTCGCGCGATTGCGGGGCTCCTCGCCACCCGGCGCGAGTTCTTGCTGTGGGCGGGAGCCGTTTTTCTGGGGCTCTACCGGATCGTCACCGCCGGGAGCGATCCGACGCCGCTCGGGTGGCTCCAGGACATGGGGACCTGGAATCATGGCGCCAAGCACTGGGCACTTTACGGGGAGTGGACGTACGACGACTTCGCCCCGCAGTTCGTGACGCCGGTCCATTCCTGGATGGCGGGCTGGGCCTTCCGCCTCATGGGACTGGGGTTCACGACGGTGGCGGTCTTCTCCTGCCTGCAGATCTTCCTGCTCCTGCTGGCGCTCCTCGTCCTGTACCGGGACGTCCCGTTCGCCTTGAGGGCGGGCCTGGTCGTCTACTTCGGACTGGATCGGACCGTAACCGAACTGATCGGGAGCGGAACCAACGAATGCACGATGCTCTTCTGGCTGTGCCTGTCGTTCCTGGTGATCTCGCGCTGGGCCTGGACGCGTCCCGTCTGGATCCTGGGCGGGGCCTTTTACGCGCTGGCCGTCCTCACCAAGATCCACTGCCTCATTTTCGTTCCCGCCATCCTGATGTACGGCCTTTCGCGTGGCAGGAAGCCCTTCACCACATCCTTTCTGGGGATGTTCCTGGCGGGTTTCCTCTGCGTCGCCGTTCCGGTCTTCTGGGGATTCCTGTGGCCCCACCGGGAGGCCTGGCTCTCGACGCTTGCCTTCTTTCATCATTACGGAGAGAACTACAACCGCCCTTTCTGGGCGCAGGCCGGAGCGTTTCTTTTCAATCCGCGGACAAAGATCTTCACCTGGGAGAACCCCTTCGTGCCGGCGATCCTGCTCGCGGTTCCCGTCTGGGGGCTCCATCTCCTGCGCCGCGGCGACAAGGGTCCTGACGAGGACCGGATCCAGTTCTACGGATGGCTCGCCGTCTGGGGATTCGCGGGGCTCGCGGCGCTTCCCGCCTATCCGCGCCGCGCGGCGATGCTGGCGTTGCCGCTGGGGTATCTCACGGTCCGGGTCCTGACGGACCGCGACGGCTGGCGCGAGGTCGCCCGTCATGTGACGAGCCCGCGGGCCTTCTGGTCCCTCTTCGTCTGGGGCCTGGTCGCGGCCTCCCCGGCGGTCTCCTACCTGCGGGAATCATTCGCGCGGGAGATGATCGCCTCCGGTGCGGCCGTCGAGGTCGCGGAGGGATGGGCAGGGTATCTCTCGCTCGCTGCGGCCCTCGTTCTCGTTCCGTCGGTCGCCGTTTTCCTGGGGAGCATTGCGGGCGTGCCGCGTGACGGAACACGCTGGTTGGCGGCCGGCGGGGCTTTCCTGACATCGGCATTTCTTGTCCTGCCCGTCGAGGGGATCGTCCGCCGCCTCGCCGGCGCCCCGGGGCCGCTGGGACCCGTGCTGTCCGCGGGGGTGGTCGTGGCGGCTGTCGTGGCGGGAGGCCTGATCGCCGCTCTCGTCTGGCGCGTGTCCCGTCGACGAGAGCTTCCCGGTGCCGCGATGCTGGGAACGTTCGCGGTCCTTTTCGTCGTCCTGGGGCTCGGCGTCCTGGCGAAGCGGATCGCCGGGACGGCGATCCAGCGGTACGATTTCGAGCGGGTGACGCGGGAGATCGCCCGCGACCTTCCGCCGGATGCCGTGGTCCTGGGGGATGCCCCGGCCGATGCGCTCCTCGTGGCCGCCCGTTGCAAGGTGGTCACTCCTTGGGCGTGGATCGCTCCCGAGCGCGAGAAGGCCGCCGCACGGGTCCCCTACGTCTGGAATGAGGACGCCATCGGACGTTTCAGGCCGACGCATGTCCTTGTGACAGACGAGTGGGGCGGGAAGACCGTCGACACCGAGTTCAGCAGGCGTCTGGCGCTCCTGTCCAAGACGGAGGTCGCCCGGTACGACCTGCGTGGAGAAGGGATCGACCTGTATCGTCTGGATTGATATGAACTCCTCCCGACCCGTCCTGGACCGGATCCGCGGCGTCGCGGAAAGGCTCGCGACGTCCAGTGATCTCTTCAGGGTCCTGCGCTTCGCCCTGAACGGACGGTTCGCCCCCCGGATCTGGGGTCGCGTCGCGCCGCATGTCCGGGGCCGGATCCTCGATATCGGATGCGGGACGGGGGAACTCGCCCACTTCATCCGGGCGCCCTACGTCGGGATCGATTTCGACGCCAACTTCCTGCCGGCGGCCCGCCGCCAGGTGAAGGACGGCTCCGTCCTCGCCGCGGACGCGCGCCGGATGCCGTTTGCGGACCGCTCCTTCGGGACCGCTCTCCTGGTCCAGGCGTTGCACCACCTGTCGGACGAGGAGGCGCTGGCGATCCTGGGGGAGGCCGCCCGGACCTCGGAGCGCGTGATCGTCGTGGACGCGATCCTGCCGTCCCGGCCGGGGCTCCGGCGCTTCCTCCACGACGTGGACCGCGGGAAGCACATGCGCGGCTGGCGCGCGCAGGAAGCCCTGATCGGCCGGCGCCTGGCGATCTCCCGGACAGAGCGCTTCTGGGGGACGACGCGGATGTACGAGTTTTCCCTTTTCGTGTGCGGGAGGAAAGTGTCGTGAATCCGCGGATCTTCCTGGTGCTGGCCGCCTGCCTTGCGGCAAGCCTGGCGCACTTCGGGGCCCTTTCCCCGGAGCCGGTGCGCGGGGCGGAGGGACACCGGAAGATCCTGGCTCCCTTCGGTATCCAGGAGCGGTACCTGGCGATCCCGCGCGTCCGGCACGGGGATCCCCTGTACGTCGGCGCCTCGGATGCGGCCGGCTACGTCGGCGACGCCGAGAGGAGCGTCCGGGACGGAGAGATCCCCCGAGGTCTGCGCCACCCGCTGTTGACCTGGTTCACGGCCGCGCTCTTCCGGACCATCGGCCACTTCCATGCCTTCTATTACGCGATCCCGCTTGCGGCGTATCTGGCGAGCCTGTTCCTGGTCTGGCGGATCGGCCGGGATCTCTTCGGAGAGGCGGCGGGTCTGGCGGCGGCCTTCCTTGCGGGAATGCACCCGACGGTCATGGGGAGCTCGTTCGCCTACAATTCACACGCGGTCTCGCCGCTTTTCAACCTGGCGGCCCTCGCCTGTTTCCTCGCGGCTCTGCGCGATCCCTGGATGTGGGTCCCGCTCATGGCGGCGACGGGCCTGGGGAGGCTTGCCCGCCTCGAGAACATCGTTCTGGCGGGGGTTTTCCCCCTTCTCGCCTGGATCCTGCGCCAGATCTTCCGGGAGCGGTTTCCCGTCCGGTTCGGCCTCCCGTTCGCGGCGGGCGTCGGCGTCTGGCTTCTCGTCACGGGGCCGTACCACTACCTGCTGTGGCGGGACTTCGGGAACCCCTTCCATCCGTTCGAGTTGTCGAAACTTCTCGCGGGGCAGCCCGACGATGTCGCGCCGAAATACTCCGGCCACGAGGGGCCGGTCAAGATGTTCGCCCTTTTCTTCCTGACGGGATCCTGGACCTGGCCCTTCCTGTTCTGTCGAGGGGTCCGGGATGCCGTGCGGGGGGAGCACAGCCCGCGTGTCTGGGGGGTCCTGGGGGTCCTTGCCGTCTGGTTCGCCGGGTTCTCGATCCAGGCGGTGACCGATCCGGGCGGGATCCATGTCATTTTCGGCATGGAGCTTGCGGCGCTGTGGGTCGGCGCGGGGCTCTCGGTCCTCGCGTCCGACATGCGGAGAAACATCCTCGCTTACCTCGCCGTCTATTCCTTCACGGCGCAGGTCCTCAACATCCATTTCTGTCAGTTCCTCTACGGCGAGGGGCATCTGCTGATCTGGGGATTGAAGCTCGACGGCCTCAAGGGATGGCTCGTCTCCCTTCCCTTCTGGAAGTTCGGAAATCCGTGATGCGCATCCTGATTTTCGTTCCGAAGGGATACCCTAGGTTGGGAGGTTCGGAGATCCTCTCGGGGTTGATGGCGCAGGGGTATGCCGGGCTGGGCCATCAGGTAACGCTCCTGGCTCCCCGGAATGGTCGCCAGGCACGATGCGAGATCGTGGATGGCCGGAGAGTGAGGCGCTTCGGCTCGGCTCGACCGACGGTTGACCGAAGCTACCTGTTCGGATACCTGATCCCCTATTTTTTTGCCTTCCTGTGTGAGTGCCTTCGGCACGACATTGTCCTCTTCATGGGATGCAACTATTCGGTTTACTGCGGTGCCCGCATGGCCTCCATTATGGGGAGAAGGGTCGTCATCCAGCAGCAGACGGGAGGGTCGGAAGAGGGGGATGTTGCGACATTCCTGCGTTCCCCGGGCGGGAGGCGACGGATGACGAAGCTGCCTCAGTGGGTGGACCGATTTTTCCCGACAACGTCCGAGCAACGTGGCGAACTGATCCAGGCTGGGGTTCCGGCGCGGAAGATCGAACAGATCCCCAACTGTATCGATATGGACCGTTTCAAGCCGATAGACTTGCCCCGGCGCGAGCGCTTGAGGGCGCAGTGGGGACTGTCGGGCAAGCATGTCATCTTGGCTGGTGGTCGAATGGTCAAGCGCAAGCGGATCGATATGGTCATCCGCGTTTTTCAGGGCATTCGACAGAGGGACTGCCAGGCCGTGCTGTGCCTGGTGGGCGACGGCCCCGAGCGAGAAGCTTTGCAACAACAAGTTTCCTCCATGAGCCTCGGGGATTTTGTCCGTTTCGAGGGATCCGTGACCAACATGCCCGATTATTTGGGGATCTCCGATGTCTATTTCCATGCCGCCTCTTCGGAGGGCCTCGTCCTGGCAATCATCGAGGCGATGGCGATGGGGATTCCTGTTGTCGCCCCCCGTATCGGGGGGGTTGTCGATCTCATTCGCTCGGAGGAGGAAGGTTTCCTGTTTGATCCGGATTCCCATGAGGAAGCGGCCGATTGCCTGGCTCGCGCTCTCTCGGGCGACCATGAGCAGAGAGTGAGCCGTTTGAGAAAGCGGGTCGAGGAATCGTATTCCCTGAAATCTGTCGCCCAGAAGCATCAGGCCGTTTTCTCCAGGCTCATGTCCACCGGGAAAATCGCAGATCGGTTGTCGTGAGCGCGAATACGCCCTTTCTGCTCAGCTCGATTGTCTGTGTCCTGAATCGGGCCACACCCTGATGCCGTTTCGCTCGGCCTTTCGCAGGTTCTGCCTTTCGTCTGCGGCCTGGCCATCTCCTGCCTCCTGTGGTGGCGGCGGCCGGGGCCCCGTTTCCCGGGCGCGTCCCGGCAGGGGCCGGGGAAAACAGGTCATGCCGGTCGAATTCGAGTGATGTATGATCAAGGCCTTCATGCCGGAAGAGATGCTGTCCGTGGTGGTTCCAGCCTACAACGAGGAACACGGGATCGGTACGGTTCTCGACGGGTTGGCGCGTGTCCTTGACGGGACGGGGCGCCGGTACGAGATCGTCATCGTGGATGACGGCTCGATGGACCGGACGGCCCAGGCGGTCGCTTCCGCGAAGGTTCCGGCCCGCGTCGTCCGGCATCCCGAAAACCGGGGGTACGGCGCCTCCCTGCGCTCGGGGATCCGGGCCTCGCGGGGCGAGTGGATCCTGATCACGGATGCCGACGGAACCTACCCGGCGGAGGCGATCCCGGGGCTCCTGGCGCAGGCCGAGGGGGTCGACATGGTGGTCGGGGCCCGGACGAAGGCCGGGGCGGCGATCCCCCTCGTGCGGCGTCCCGCCAAGTGGTTTCTCACGAAGCTTGCCAACTACCTCACGGGACGGAGGATACCGGACCTCAATTCCGGCCTGCGCCTGATGCGGCGCGAGGCATTGACCCCCCTCCTTCCCCTGACTCCGGACGGGTTCTCGTTCACGACGACCATCACCCTGGCGATGCTCACCCGGCAGAAAGAGGTCCGGTTCGTGCCGATCGATTATCGGGTCCGGGTGGGCAGTTCCAAGATCCGGCCCGTCCAGGACACCCTCCGTTTCTTCCAGCTCATCATCCGGACGGTGATCTATTTCAACCCCCTCAAGGTGTTCGCCCCCGCGAGCTTTCTCCTGTTGGGCCTGTCCGCCGTCGTCTTCGTGTACTCGGCGGTGTGGATGGGCCGCCTTCTCGATACCACCGTGACGATCCTCTTCGTGGGGGGGATCCAGATCCTCGCCATCGGCCTTCTGGCGGACCTGATCGACAAGCGTGGACGCTGATCGAGATGACACCCGGGAAATTCGAAGACCTGAAACGCGATGTGATCGACGCGGGCCTCTGCACCCGGTGCGGGAGCTGCGTCGGGGTTTGTCCCGACGGGGCCTTGTCGTTCCCTGACCCCTTGGGAGACTGCCTTCCAGCGCAGTCCGCGCCCTGCCCCTCCTGCGAGGGCGTTTGCCATGACGCCTGCTCCGGTCTGGACGTCCCTTTTCCGCGCCTGAACCGCTTCGTTTTCGGTCGGGTGCCCGAAAACGCGCTGCTCGGCAACTACAACGGTCTCTGGGTCGGGCACGCGACCGACGGGGAAGTCCGCCGCCGGGCCGCCAGCGGCGGGATCATCACGGCGGTCCTGACCTACCTGTTGGAGCGGGGACAGGTGGACGGCGCGGTGGTCCTGGCGACCAGCATGTCGGAACCCTGGCGTTCCGAGGTTCGCATCGTCCGCGATCCCCGCGAGCTTGCGGCCACCCAGCAGAGCCGCTACGCCATCACGCCGGTCAATACCATCTTGCGGGACCTGGAGAAGGAAAAGGGGCGCTTCGCCTACGTGGGCCTGCCGTGCCAGGTCCATTCACTGCGCAAGCTGCAGGAGAAGGGCCATCCGGCCGCTGCCAAGGTGTCGATCGTGGTGGGGACCTATTGCGGGAACGCCCTCCATTTCGAGGCGGTCAGGAGCTTCCTGCGGAGCCACGGAGTCGACCGGCTGGAGGACGTCGCCTCCTTGAGCTATCGCGCGGGGGAGTGGCCAGGTCGCATGGAGGTGGTGCTGCACAGCGGACGGACGATCTCCCTCGCCAAGTTCCACGCCAACTACCTGATCCCCTTCTACATGATGGACAGGTGCCTCCTGTGTACGGACCTCACGAACGAGTTTGCCGACATCGCCGCCGGCGATGCCTGGGCCCCGATCTACGAGGAGCGTGGGAAGGGATGGTCCCTTGTCGTCGGTCGGACGACCCGGGGAGTGCAGGTGCTCGAGGCAATGGTCCGGGAGAAGCGCCTCTCCCTGCAGCCGGTGCCGGAGACGGAGGCGGTCGACATGCATTCCCACATGCTTGATTTCAAGAAGCGGGGAGCCTTCCTCCGCATGGAGCGGCGCCGGGCGCGCGGGGAGGCGGTTCCACGCTACGGATTCGCCCCGACGGGGATCCCGTGGAAGCGGCGCCTGTTCGAGGGGCTCCTCGGGATGTTGTTTTGGATCTGCCGGCAGCCCGTTGCGCGATGGTGTCTCGAGCGCGTGCCGATCGCCTGGGTGGGAGGGGTGTTCAGCCGGGCCCGCCTGGGATGGAAGCGGATCACCCGCGGCGCCAAACGCGGAGGGCTTCGGGAGACCGTGTTCGAGATGGAGAGCGGCGATGCGTGAAGACCGTCTGGAATCGACGCGGGAGGACCGGCGTTATCCCGATCACGGACCGGCCCACCGGTTCAACCTGCGCGGGGGATGGAAGCGGCTCGTCCAGGAGATAAGGCAGGTGACGCGGCCCGACTGGAGCCTGGAGGAGGTCGGCCGCCATTGGGACGAGACCACGCATTACGACGACATCAATGCGGAAGCGTACTCCTATTACCGCCGATTCACCGACGCCTATGCCCTGTGCGACATCCCGCATCCGCTGCATGTGATGGACATCTGCTGCCGCACCGGAAACGGGACCGCCTATTTCGCCAGGAAGGGGAAGATCCGGAAGGCCACGTGCGTCGATGTCTCGGACTACCTCCTTTCCCTGTGCGCGGATCTGCTCAAGGAAGAAGGGGTCCCGTTCGAGACACGCAAGATCGACGGATATGACCTTCCGTTCTCGGACGGCTCTTTCGAGGGAGTTCTCTGTTTCGAGACGGCCGAGCATATCGCCAAACCCGACGTCTTCATCCGGGAGCTGGGCCGCGTCACCCAGCGGGGTGGGCTCCTGGTCCTGACAACGCCCAATGTCCTGTGGGAGCCGGTCCACTGGTTCGCCGCCGTCACGGAACTCCACCACAGCGAGGGGCCTCACCGGTTCATCCCCTTGAGAAGGCTGCGGCGTTACGTCGAGGCCGCGGGGTTCCGGATCGTGACGGAACGGACGACCGTCCTGATCCCCGCGGGCCCGCCCTGGCTTGTGCGCTTCGGGGAATTCCTGGAGCGCTTAGGACAAGGGACCTATATGCGTCTTCTTGGCCTGCGCCGCATCCTGATCTGCCGGAAAGCATGAGGGCGCTGGCTGCGGCCGTCATCCTCCTGGCGTCCGTTTTCCTCTGGACAAGCCAGGTCGGCGTTCTCCGCCAGCCCGAAATGTCGG
>CAYVXZ010000010.1:0-98720 GCA_964455625.1 uncultured Planctomycetales bacterium
ACCTACGGAAACGACGCGAATCCGATCAGCAAGACAGACTGCGCGTATGACGCCTGGCCCCGCGAGATCGTGAAGGACCATCGCACTGGCGCGAACGCACAGATCGCCCGCTTCGAGTATGGGTACGATCGGGAGCATCATCGGCTCTTCGAGAAGCGCGTCCACGATGGGAGTCTCGGCGACGTCTACCGGTACGACTCGGTCTCGGACGGCACGAGGAATTTCCTCTACGACTTCAAGAACAGACTTGTGGAAGTGCGGCTCGTGGCCGGGAACGTCCTGGTGGCGCAATACTCCTTCGACAACGCAAACCGGCGCGTGATGAAGACCCTGCCGGGAGGCACCACGGTCTACGCCTATGACGGCATCCAGTGCGTCGAAGAGCGCGATCAGACGAACGCGATCACGCGGCAGTACGTCTGGGGCCCCGGTATCGATGAGCTGGTCCAGGAGCAGACCCCCGCGGACACCTGGTTTGCCCACGAAAACAGCATCGGAAGCGTCTGCGCGCTGACCGATTCAGCCGGGAACGTGGTCGAGCGGTACCAGTACGACCCCTTCGGGAACACGACCGTCACCCTGAACGGCAACACGGGAAACCGCTATCGCTTCCACGCCGCCTACTTCGACGACGAGACCGGGCTCATCCACATGCGTAACCGCGCCTACCACCCAGGGCTCGGGAGATTCATCCAGAGGGATCCGATTGGAGGATGGGAGGATGATGGGAACTTCGGTTGTGCGTTGGCGTTTGTGAGGAACGACGGAGTCAATTGGAGGGATCCTTCCGGGCTCGTGCCGGAGGGGGTCCCCCCGGGCCCCTACAGTCCTGAAGTTCTGGAACAGCAGGACTGGGAAAATCCGTTTGGTCCGGAGCCGGAAGGATGGGGAGAGACTCTGGCCGCTGGTGCTGTTGCTGTCGTTGTTATTGCTCCAGATCCATCAGACGCCGTGATTGGAGCGGCGGCGCTCGGGTATGGAATTTATCAGGGGCTGAAATTCATTGAGCACATCTGTTTTGGCAGATCTGATGCCCGAGGTCATGGGGAGAGAGGTACTCAGAGTAAAGATCCAAATCCGTGGAAAGGATATCGGCCGAGGGATCCAGCAAATCCAAGTAAAGGAGGTTTGAAACGCGATCCTCAAACTGGAAAATGGGTACCTGTGCCTCGGCCGCCCGGGCCACCTCCGCCAAATCATCCAGATTGGTGAACGATGCCAGCAGAACAAAGAAAACTCAAAAAGGACTGGCTGGTTGGGCGATGGCAAGCCAGCGAGGGACACATCAGCGTGCTCTTTATCATCGATAAAACGCCCTGGGGCTTTCGCGTTCAAGCTTCTGATGAGAGCGACGGGGAAGAATTGGTGGTTTCAAAAGTGAAATGGGATGGCAAGACGTTGGCGTTTGAAACGCTGACGCCATCAAATAAATGGCGCACAAAGAACCGTTTGAGGCTGATTTCAAAGTCTGCAGCAATTCACGAACTCACATATTGGGAGCCTTGGAAAAAGCTATCTAAAGTAGCGTCGGGAAGAGGGAGCAAAACAACTCAGCGCCCTAAGAATAAAAGAGGGGTCAAGTCTCGCGGGTAGAGCATGTGCCCCTCTCGGCGGTTCGCCTGTTCCGCGGGACGTTCGGCGCGCGGCAAGCCCGCCGGACGCGCGCCTCGCTGCGAACCGGCGGCGGCGAGGTGGAGCCTGTGATGGCTTATCTCCGGGCATGCCAGTCCGCACCTCGCCTTGCCGGTTCAGCCCCGCGGCCAGGCTCCCGCCACGGGGCGCGTGCTTTCGGGGGAGCTGTCGTGGTCCATCAATAAAAATGGGTAGGACCCGCCTCCGGCCCCCGCCGCCCGCCCTCAAGGAATCGGCCGCTCCGCTCGCGCGCAGGGCGGGGTTCGCGCCCCCCGCGGGCATGCTCGCCCCGCGCCGATGATGCTTGCTTCGCGGCCTTTTTCCCTTTCGGCCGGAGGCTTTCAAAGTGCGGGCGGGACGGGTAAGGACTGAACATGACTGCGAAGCAACTCGCAATCGTCCTTGTCGCTCTGACCGCGGCTTTTTTCTTGCTACGTCTTTTTGCGCGCGCAACGCAATCAAGAATTGGCGTCCCTGTTCAACGGGGGGAATTGCTTGAGCGGTTGCGCGCCTTGATATCGGACGGAAGCCATTTGGATCGACTTCGGTTTTGGCCGGAAATTCCCGAGAAGAAAACCAAGGGGGTGGATGTCCTAAGGTGGAAGAACGGCGAGAAGTCCAAAGTCATTCTAGTTCTTCATCAAAAGGGGATGGGCCCGAAGGCTAGGGAAATTATGTCCGCGCTGGGAAAAGGGAAATTCCGCTTTGAACTCAAGAAGGATCCGGACCCGCGATGGGGGCAATACGACGCCATGTTGCTTGAGTGCGATGATGACGCGGGGCTGGTTGCTGGGGTTTTGGAGTATCTTTTTTTTGAGATCTATTCCGTGCCAGCGGACGCCGCCTTCAAGTACGTGAAGTGGGAAAAGGATGTCTATGTCTGGCACTGAACAGCGTGTTTCAGGCTGCTCAAAGAAGAAGGGGTTAGGTCTCGTTTATCGTATTTACGCGCCCCTCCCGGCGGTTCGCCTGTTCCGCGGGACGTTCGGCGCGCGGCAAAACCCGCCGGACGCGCGCCTCGCTGCGAACCGGCCGCGGCGATGTGAAGCCCATGCCGGCCTTCCCCGGGAACGCCAGTCCGCACCTCGCCTTGCCGGTTCAGCCCCGCGGCCAGGCTCCCGCCGCGGGGCGCGTGCTTTCGAGGGAGCCTGTCGTGGTCCATCGATAAAAATGGGTAGGACCCGCCTCCGGCCCCCGCCGCCCGCCCTCAAGGAGTCGGCCGCTTCGCTTGCGCGCCGGGCGGGGCTCGCCCAGTCCCTGGACGCTCGCCCCGCGCCGATGATGCTCGCTTCGCGGCCTTTTTCCTTCTCGGCCGGAGGCTTTCAAGGTGCGGACGGGACGGACAAGGACCATGTCTGGAACGCGGACGACCAGAACGTCTCCTGGATAGATGCGAACGGCACCGTCGGCGCGTGGCAAGACCTGTCGGACGCACGCCTTCAGCAAGCATAAGACAACAGCAGGCTCTTTCTGAAGAACCGGCCCGAAATCCGGATCCGTCGGCCCGAGGCCGCGCGAGGGCGCGTCAGGCAAGGAGAGCCGACGCAGACGTATCGAGGGGCACAGATACGTTGAGGAGGCTCGACGCCGCATGATGGGTCCGCAGCCGGCCGAAGCCAGGAGGCGGTTTTCGGGCCGGTTCTAGGCGATCTCCACGCGGTTCCCGCCGGCCCGCTTGGCGGCGTACATGGCGGCGTCGGCACGGCGGATGAGGCGCTTCATGCTCTCGCCCTTCTCGTACTGGGCGACCCCCATGCTCAAGGTGCATCCCTCGAAACCCGTCTGGACGAAGCGGCGGCGGATCCGCTCGGCGAGGACGAGGGCCGTCGCGGCGTCCGCCTCGGGGAGGAGGATCGTGAACTCGTCGCCGCCGAAGCGGCAGGGGACGTCGACGTTCCGGCGCACGGAGCGGTGGATGGTCTTGGCGACCGCCTTCAGGATCTTGTCGCCGGCGAGGTGGCCGTGCCGGTCGTTCCATTCCTTGAAGCGGTCGATGTCGAAGAGGATGACCGAGACGGGGATCGGGTTCTTCGTGAGCCCCCGGCGGACGCGCTGGAGGGCGCCGTAGAAGAAGCGGCGGTTGTAGAGCTTCGTGAGGGAATCGGTGATCGAGAGGCGCTCGAGCTTGCGCTCGAGTTTCTTCTCCTGGGTGACGTTGCGTCCCACCGAGACGACGCCGATCTGCTTTCCGTCGTCGTCCTTGAGGAGCGAGGTGGAGAGGGCCACGTCGATCACGGCGCGGTCGCGCGTGATGAAGCGGGTGTCGAACTCGACGACGTTTCCCTCCCGCGCAACGGCCGCCAGAAGCGTCCGCCGGTCCTTGGGTCGCAGGTAGAGCGATTCGGCGGGTTTCCCGATCGCCTCGGCCCGGGCGTATCCCAGGACGCGCGTCGCCTCGGGGTTGAACTCGGTGATGCGCCCGTCGGTGCCGGCGGTGATGATCATGACGGCCGAGTGCTCCAGGATCTCGGAGAGGAACTGGCTCTTGTGGCGGATCTCGCGCTCGAGCGCGCGCTGTTTCGTGACGTCGCGGGCGACGCAGACCGAGCCCAGGACCTCGCCATCCGGCCCCTTGAGGCGGGAGAGGGTCAGGTCCACGTCGATCGGGACGCCGCCCGCGGTCCGGAAGCGTGTCGAGAAGCTCCGGACGATCCCCGCGCGCCGCAGCCGCCCGGCGAGCCGCCGGTAGGCGGTCTTCTGCTGGAAGAGAATCCGGGCGTGGCGCCCCCGCATCGACTTGGCGGGATACCCCAGCACCCGCTCGGCCCGCGTGTTGAATTCCGTGATCCGGTCCTCGGGGCCGATCGTGATGATCATGTCGGCGGTGGAGTTCAGGATCCGCCGGAGGTGCGAGATCCGGAGCTTCAGGGCATCGACTTCATCAGTCATCAAGAACGAGTCTAGCAAAAAGGGCGGGGGCGGGGGACTCGAGCGGGACCGCGGGCGGGGCGTCGGGACCGGCGAACGGCCGCAGGAGCATCCCCGGCGAGAGGGTGAGGACGCGCGCCACGCCGTCCCCGTCGTCATCGGCGAGCTGGAGACCGATCCCCAGGACCGGTTTCCTGTCAGGGCCGGCCGGGGTGGCCGGGCCGGCGCGCCCCCGCAGCCAGGACCAGGGGATCGCCGCCTCGTAGACGCTGCCGCCGCCCCCGGGCCTGGGCGCCACGGCGTAGCGGCCGGGCGGGCGCTCGGCCTTGCGGGCCGGCGCGAAGACCGGGTTCTGGAGGGCGAGCCCGACCATCCGGTCGGCGCCGGCCGGCTCGAAGGCGCGGTCCCCTTCCGGGTCGATGTGGACGAGGAGCGAGTCCCCGTGCGCGAACCCCTTCTCCTCGTCGTAGAGGATCCCCTTCTGGTCGTCCGCGTCGAGCGCGAGATAGAGGAAGTCGTCGTCCCAACCCAGATAGAGCCGGGCGGAAAGGTCGCTTGTCCCCTGCCAGGGGGAGGCCGCCCCCCGGGGGAGCTCTTCCAGGCGGTCGGCCGCGGCGAGGTCGGCGCGCGCCTCCTCGGCCCAGCCGTCGTCGAGCCGGCCGTCGATCGCGGGCGGACGCGCGAAGCGGAGGGCCCGTATGGTCGGCGGATCGAAACGTCCGGCGAGCGCCCGGGCCGATTCCATCCGGTTCCGGATCCCCTGCGCGTCCGCTGGAGGGGCCGCATCGAGCGCCTCGCGCCAGGCGTCCGTTGCCGTCCGCCAGGCGCCGGCCCGCTCGGCCAATGCCGCGCGCGGCCCGGGAGGATGCGGGGCGAGCGCGCGGTCGCCGTCTCCGGCGGCAGGACGGCCCCAGGCGACAAGCCCGCGCTCCGCGTGGACGACCGCGACGCCGTCCGTGAAGCCGAGCGAGCGGACGCCGGGACCGAACGCCGCGAGGTCCTGGCGCCGCTCTCCGGTGGCGGCGTCGAGGCGGATCACGACGGGGATCGTGGGGTCATGGAGGAAGGCGTTCATGCCGCTGATTGCGATCTGCGGGGACGCGAGGGGGCGCGCCGTCGCGCCCAGCGGGAAGCGCCAGACCTCGCGGCCGGTCCGTTCGTCGATCCGGCAGGCGACGAGATGGCGTCCCTCGACCCGGGCGACGAGGAGATCCTGCTGGGCGAACCGCCAGGCGACCGGGTCGTCTCCCGGAACGGGGCGCGACCAGAGGAGTTTCCCCGTGGCGGCGTCGATTCCGGCGAGCGCCCGGCCGGCCCCGCTTCCGGACAGGCCGGCGGCGACCGTTTCATGGAGGTTGAACGCGAGGTCCCGGATCGGCCCCTGCGGGGTCTCGAACTCCCGGACCGGCGTCTCGCGGACGACATCGACAAGCGCCGCGCGGCCGCCGCCCGTCATCCAGGCCCGGGCCGGCGTCCCGGGGAGCATCCGCGCGTCCGAGACGGGTAACGGAAGCTCCGCGCGCGAGCGGCTGATGCCGTTCGCGGGGTCGACCCGATGGAGGAATCGGCCGGAGGCGGCCCGGATCTCTCCTTTCTCCCCCGCGCCGGCCGGAAAATGGAAGACGGGGGCGTCCCAGGGCCGGTCCCAGAGGAAATTGCCGGTGGCGGCCTCGATGCCGACGCAGCGTGTGGCATCGACCTGGACGACGAGCGTCCCGTCCACGGCATGGACGGCGCGAAGCGGCGGGGGGAGGGGGAGATCGGCGGTGAACTTGAGGAAGCGGCCCCGATCCGGATGCACGGGAGCGGGCGGTCCTTCCGCGTCGCCTCCCGTCGCCGGGATTGCGAGGAGCCAGAGGGGGCGCCCGGTGGCCGGATCGAGCCGCATCAGTTCCGTCCCGCGCGAGGCGAGGAAGAGCTTTTCATTCCCGCCGGGCCCGTCCGCCCCGTCCGTGAGGAAAAGGGAGTCGGGGCTCCCGACCGGCGAGCGCCAGAGCGCTTCACCGGTGCGCGGGTCGTGCCGGGAGAGGGCGCCGTCCCCGGCCGTGCAGAGGAGCGGGCCGATCGTCCAGGTCCGGTCGATCGCCCCGGCGTACTCCGCGGTCCGCAGGTGCCAGAGCGGGGCGAGCGGATCCACGGGGGGCGGGACGCCGCGGAGGGAGGCCCAGGGAAGGAGCTCCGGGTCGAGCGGCCGTTCCTTCGGGGACGGGGGCGGGCCGGGGATCCGGAGGCGCTCGGTCCAGGCGTGGAGCGCGGCGTGATGGTCCCCGCGGACGGCGGCGAGCCTCGCGATCCCCTCGAGCGCCTCCGCGCGCCAGGCCGGAACGGCGGACAGGATCTCCCAGGCCTCTCCGGCGATCTGCGCGTTCCCCGCCGCCGCGGCGCGGCGCGCGGTTGCGGCCAGGTCAGGGAGCGATTCGGGCATGAGCGGCCAGCGGTGGAAGAATTCCAGGCGCTCGGGGAGGCCCGGGGCCGCGAGTGCCTGCTTCCGGGCCTTCTCGTAGGGGGCGCCGAGGAGCACGAGGAGCCTGTCCGGCGCCAGAAGCCGGGCGATGCGGTCGCGTGCCACCTCGCCGGCCGCGACGGGGATCCCGTGCGGCCGGAGCGTCTCGCCCCGGAGGCCCGGCGCGAGCAGGCGGTCCAGGAGGCCTGCGGCCTCCTCGGGGCGTCCCGCCGTCGTCCGCGCGTCGGCCAGCTGCAGGAGAAGCTCCGCACGTGACGCGGCAGGAACGACGAGATCGGCGAGTCTTTCCGCGGCGGGGTCTTCCGGGGCTGTACGGGCCAGGTGGGCGGCCAGCGCGGAGATCCGCTCCGCGTCGGCGCCCGGCGCCGCGGCGGAAGCCGTCGCTTCAAGGGTCTGCGCGGCCGCCGCAAGATCCCCGCGCATCAATGACCGTACGACCCCCGAGAGCGGATCCCCGGAGGCCTGGCCCAGGAGAAGCGCGTTCCCGACAAGCGCGGCGCGCGGAGCCGGCACTGCGCAAGGGGGCGGGGCGCCGGGCCAGCGGCAGAGGAAACGCGCCTTTCCGCCAGGTGTGACCGACACGATGCCGGTCCGCACCGGGACGATCGCGCAGACGGCGTCCGCGTCCCGGGCCAGATACCCGGGCCCGACCGCCTCTTCGGGGAGGGCGGACTCGGCGAGCGGCGCGCCGGTTGCCGTGTCGAGGCGGCGGATCATCCCGCGCCCGGCGGTCCAGACCGCACCGTCGGCGACGCAGAGGACCCATTCCGCCTTTCCGCGCGGGACGCTCCAGAGGGGCCGGCCGTCGGCGGTCGAGACGGCGTGGAGCGCGTCCGTTCCGGACGAGGCGAAGAGGAGCGCGCTTCCGTCCGGGACGCCGCGCAGGAACGGCGTCCGCCAGCGCTCGCCCCGCACCCGCGCGCGCGCGAATGCCGCATCGTCGAGGGGGTCGACCGACGAGGTCCAGAGCAGGGTGGCGTTCTCGAGGTCGATCCCGGCCAGGGTTCCAAGGCCGTCGCCCGCGACCAGGAATCGGCCCGCCCGCAGGGGAGGAGGCGCACGCGCGCCCATCGGTGTCAGCGGGGCACGGAAGAGACGCGCGATCGGGATCCGGGCGAGGAGGCGGCCCGTCGCCGTGTCGACGCGCAGGAGGAAGGATGCGGTTTCCTCCTCGTCCCCCGTCGCGACGACGGATGTCGCCAGGACCGATCCGTCCAGGGCGGCGGGAGCGGAGGCGATCGATTCGTCCGGGCCGAGTCCGAGCGTCCAGATCGTCTTTCCGGTCCACGGATCGAGGGCCGTCAGGGTCGCGTCGAGCGGCCGGACGAGCGTCAGGCCGGCGAGGCAGGCGGCCGGCGGATCCCAGGGGAGCGGCCGGCCGGGGGCGCCATGCGTCCGCGCCCACAGGGACCTGCCGGATGCGGTCAGGACCGCCTCCGTCCGGGAGGGGGAGACGAGCCAGAGAAGGTCCGGATGCCCCGGCGCCGCGAGAAGCGAGCAGGGGAGCGAGGGAATGATTCCGCGGGCGGCGCAAGCGGCGAACGCCTCCGGATCCGCGAGCGCCGCGGGAAGCGTGACGAGGACAGGGGTATCGAACCGGGGAAGCGGCAGCGGGGGGTCCTCGGCCGGCGTGCCGCCCCCGGCGGAAGAGAGGCGCCGGCAGATCTCCAGGACGCGCCGGGCCAGGGGCGAGGGATCCGGGGTGTCCCGCCGCAGGCGCTCGCACAGGGCGGTCGCGGCCCGGAGGCGTCCCGCCTCGAGGTGATGGAGCGCCGCTGGCGCGAGAAGCCCGCGCGCCGCGGCCGAAACGGGGAACTCCTCGATACAGGTCCGGAGCGCCCTCACGTCCCCGATCGCGTAAAAGCGCGCGGCAAGGTCCCGGGCCTGCGCCCCGAACATCTCCTCGTAGGCGGCGATTCCCCCGGCGGGCCAGGCCGCCAGGCGCGTCGCGGCGAGGTCGCGGGCGCGCACCGCATGACGCGGCCCCGCCGGATGGAGATCCGCGCCTCCCTTCGCGATCACCTGTTGCCAGTAGAAGGCGGCCGAGCGCCAGTCCTTCTGCTTCTCGGCCGCCTCGGCTTGGCGGACCGCCTCCGCGATCGCGGGGGATGCGGGGATCGGAAGGGCGCTTTCCGTCGTCTCGCCGACTCCTGTCAGAAAAACAAGGAACGTGGCCAGGAGGAGGGGGCGGAAGAGAGGCACGGGCCGATTATAGGCGCCCGCGCATGCTCCCCGGGCATGCCCGGTTCCTCTTCCCTAGTTGTGCCTTGTGGGGACCCTTGGAGCGCGGAGGGAAAGCCGTCCGTCCGTCCGGGGCCCGGACATCTGGCGGGAGGCGTTTCGGCCGCCCGCCGCCCGGAGGGCGCGAAGGGCCGCGCCCGGGCTTCCGGCAATCCGGGTCGGCTGCTTCCCCTGGAGATGCCGGACACGTCTTCGGATATGGCGGGCCAGATACGGTTCCGCGCACGCGCCGGCAAGCGCCGCGAGGGACGAGAGGGCCTCCGGGTTGTCCCAGAACGAGTCGCCCCTTTCCCCCAGGAGTTCGAGCGCCTTCTCGTACGCTCCGCGGCGCACCGCTTCCGTGAAGGCGGCGCCGGACGTCTTCCACCACGCTTCCGATTCGGCCCACCGGGCGGCCCGTCCTTCCCAGACGGGATCGTCCAGGACGCCGGTTCCGAGCTTCCGGAGGAGGCGGGTCGCCTCACGCCCGCAGCCGGACATCCCCAAGGCCAGGGCGAGTCGGACGGCGGACGTCTCGTTGACGGCGTCGAGCCTGAACCGCGTCAGCGCGCGCGACTCCGAGATCGCGTGGAAATGGAGGGAGCGGTACGGAAGGTATCGCCGGGGCGGAGCTTGCATGATGTCATTCTCGCCCCGGAAACCGGTTCGCGCAGGCGGCCGCGGGGGGCCGCGACGATGTTTCCCGGAAGCCGTTTCGACGTGCCCTTGGGCTCCACCGAAACCGCTGGATGGAGCACGGGGTTCGGATATCCTCGTCGGTTCCGTGCGGGCAAGCGCTCCGGTCGAGAAATTCAGGGTGACGCGATCCTCTCCCTCGCCGGAGGGCAAGGTGCTCGTCCGCGTCCAGGCGATGGTGCCGCCCGGATTCTCCGGCGAGGCGGGGATCCTGCGCGCCCTGTTCCGCGTCCGGCGGGACGACAACGGTCCCGGCAAGGGGATCGTCCTGGCCGCGGTCGGCACCGCGGAGGACCGGCCCGCGCTTCTGGAAGGGGAGGCGCCGCTGGCTCCGGGGTCGTACACGGTCGAGCCGTTCCGCGGGCCCGCCCGGAAGGCGCGGATCCTCGTCCGGGGAACGGACATGCCGGTCCGCGTCTTCTGCCGGCACCGCTCGGCCGATCCGTCGTTCGTCGAGTTCACCCCGTCCCTGTCTCCGCGGAGACGCCTCCTGGGCGGGGTGTTCCGGATGCGGCGGATGCCGTGCTGCCGCCGGGAGGTCCTCCGGCAGATCGCGCGCGCCGAGAACAATTTCGATCTCGTCCTGGTCGAGCCGCTCCGCCTTCCGGTGCATGTCCGCGTGGACGGCGAGACCCGGATTGTCCGGAAAGGTGAATACCTTGTCGTCAATCCGGCCTCGCAGTCCCCTTTCGATCCGGCGACCCCCTTTCCGCTCGAGATGCGGGCCGTCCACATCTCCCAGCCGCTCCTGCGCCAGGCGCGCGACTCGCTCGGTCTCGGGAAGGAGTTGGGTCCGTTCGGGTTCGATCCCCGGCCGCGCCCCATGACCCGGGAGCTCAAGTTCGCGATCGACGCCTGCGTGGAGGCCGCGAACCGCCAGGAGACGCTCGGGGGGGACTGGGACATGGTCCTGATGATCCAGCATCTGCTGCTGCATCTCTTGAGGGAGCATCCCAACCGCCTGAACGCGCACTGGAGCGAGCGCGTCCTGGGGGCGCCGCGCGATCCGCGTCTCGCGCGGGCGATCGCCTACCTGCGCGACCATCTGGCCGATCCCTTCAGCGCGGGGGCCGTGGCGCGCGCCGCGTCCTTGAGCCCGCCGCACCTGCGGCATCTCTTCCAGAAGCATCTGGGGACAAGCCCCATCCACTACCTGCAGGCGCTTCGCGTCGAGACCGCCAAGGGGCTCCTGCGCGACCACTACATGAAGGTCGAGGCGGTCGCGCGGGCCGTCGGCTACAGCGACATGGCCTCGTTCCGGCGCCTCTTCCGGCGCCACTTCAAGCGGCCGCCGAACGCCTTCCTGGTCCGGTAGGTCCCCTGGGCGGCGCCCGCCGTCATTCGTCGGGTCCGTCGTGCCACCAGGTCGCCACGACATCGAGCAGGGGGGCGCCGAATGCCGACATGGCTTTCGCGGGTGGACGGAGCGTCTCCCGATGGAGGATGCGGGTCTCGGGCGAGCGCCAGGTGAGGATCATCGGGTACTGCGCCGCGAGAAGCCCGTCGATCTCGCGGAGGATCCGGACGAGGTCGGCGTCCCGCCCCGTCTCGACCGATTCGTATTCCCCGATCAGCCCGTCGACGCGGGGGTCGGAAAATCCCCAGACGTTCGACGACGGCGTCTTCCGGGCGTGGGCCCCCAGGAAGAGGATGCCGGGTTCCGGCTCGCTGGAGAAGCCTCCGTAGGTGGCGATCTCGAACTTCCGTTCGTCCATCAGGGACCAGTGCCGGGCGGGGGCGGTCGGGTCCAGGGTGAGCGTGATACCGGCCTGCTTGAGCGACTCCTGGTAGACGGTCAGGAACCGCTCGTTGTCCGGATTGCTGTAGGTCAGCCTGAAACGCAGGGGAGAGCCGTCGGCCTTCTCGAGGAGTCCTGACCCGGGGTTCCGACGCCAGCCGGCGTCGGCGAGGAGCGCCATCGCCGCGGCGGGATCGTGGTCGTTCGCGGGATTTTCGGGATTGGCGTAGCGGGTCCCGGCCCAGTAGGAGCGGACGGGGATCACCTGGTCATGGAACAGCATCCGGATGATCCGCTTGCGGTCCATGAGGAGTGCGAGCGCCTTCCGGACGCGCAGGTCATCCAGGGGAGGGCGCGTCATGTTGAGGGCCAGCCCCGAAAAGCCGCCGGGGGTCCGGATCGGGAAGGCGGCCTTCCGGATCCTCCCCCGGGCCAGGAGCGGCACCTTTTCGGGCGTGATCTCCCGCACCCAGCGGGCCGGGTCGTCCACGCACAGCATGTTGAACTCCCCCTTCTTGAGCCGCTCGAGGGCGATGGCGTCGTCAGGCACCACCTTCAGGACGATCCGGTCGAAGTTGCAGCACCCGGCGTTGACCCGTCCGCGGACGTTCCAGTGGCCGGCGCGGCGGTGCAGGATGATCGCCTGGCCGTCGGCCTGGTCTTCGGCGCGCATCTCGTAGGGACCGCTCCCGCACAGGAAGTCGGCCGCCTTCGAGCCGGAAAAATCGCCGGCCGTCCTGAACGGCGCCAGCGCCGACGCCGGGAGGATCGGGACGCAATTCAGGTTGTAGAAGGCGCGCCATCCTTTCGAGGGGAGGGGGACGGTGACCAGGTACGGACCCGACGCGACGGGGCGTCCGTAGGGGCGGAGTTCCTCGCCGCGCCACGGTTCCCCGGCCGTCTCGTCCGTATAGAAGTCGTATGTCGCGATGACGTCGCGCGAGGTGACAGGGGTCCCGTCCGGCCAGCGGGCGTTCGGGTCGATCCGGAAGCTTGCCGCAAGGCCGTCCGGGGCGATCTTCCAGTGGGAGGCGAGCAAGGGGACCCATTCCAGGGTGGCCGGATGCCGGGCCAGGAGCGTCTCGAACGACCAGATCAGGAGGTACTGGTTGGCCTGCGGTCCGACCGGCCGCATGCCGCCCGGGTAGTCGCTGATCGTCGTGACGAGATCTCCTCCCTTGCGGGCGCGGGGGTCGCCGATCGGGGGGAAATCAGGGTTCGTCGTCCAGCCGAGCGCGGCCGCGATCGCGTTGAAGCCGCGACCTCCCTGTCCGGCGGGGATCGCCGGGTCGGCGCCCGCCTCGGCGTCGGGGAAGACGGGCACCGGTTCCGGGGAGGCGGCCGCGAGGAAGTGGAGGAAAAGCAGCGGGAGGGCGGCGGCGAAGGGTCTTTTCATGCCGGAACACTAGCCGACGCCGCATCCGCCCGCCGCGTCGTGCGGGGAGGCGAAACGCTGATATCACGAGGAGAAGATGATGGCGCCTCCGGCGCGGTTCCCGGATTCATGCCCGGAGAAACAGCGTCCCGGCTTCCCCGACCCAGGGGCGGCTCCGGCATCGCGGTTGCACAATGAGCGCATGAAGGAGAAGAAAGCGGCGTCGACTTCCGTCTGCCTGGCGCTTGTGGTCTTCCTGCTTCCGCTTTCGTCCCGCGGGGGGATCGAGACCCTGTTTCCGATGCCGACGGTATGCGAGACGGAAACACCGACCACATGTCCCATCCTGACGACGTGTCCAAACGATCCCACCTATTGCGAGTGGACCGTCTGCCCCTATGCCGCATCGATCTGTCCGGATACCCCGACCGCCTGTCCCTACCCCGCGACACGGTGCACGTGGGATACCAGGTGTCCGGAGGTGACCACGAAATGCCCCAAGGTCCACACGCAGTGCCCGCCCGGGCACACGTACTGCACGGGCCCGCAGACTTTCTGTCACACGCAGTCGACAACGTGCCCCGCGATCCCCTCGGAATGCCCCTATGTCGAAACGGTGTGCGGCGGCCCCACGACGAGATGTCCCGCTGTCCCGACGCATTGCCCGGTTGTCTTCACCACCTGCCCGTCGGCGGTTCCCACATGGTGTCCCCCGAATCCCACGCTCTGCCCCCCGACGCCGACGCATTGCGCGCCGGGATGCATGCCCTACCCGGACACGCTGAATATCCATTCCGCTTACCGGGCGAGATGCGCCTGGGCCGGCGGGTACAACCCCCGGCCGCACGCGGTCGCATTTCCGGAATGCCCGCTCCCCCGGGCACCCTTCTGACGGAATGGCCGTCATGCGAGAGAGAGAGAGAGGCGAGACGGCGGGCATTGCCCTGGTCCTTGTCTCCGGGGTGACCGCGCTCCTGATCCTGGTGGCGTCGGCTTTCGCGCAGTTCGTCCATTTCCAGCGGTGCGGGAACGAGGGGGAACGGGGCGCGCGTTACGCGGAGCTCGCCGCCGGGAGCGGCCTGGAGTATGCCGCGGCGAGGCTCATGGAACGGCGCGCCGACATGACAGCCCCGCGGACGCCGGAGGCCCGGGCGGACGACTGGCAATACCGCGGCGGAGGGGAATATCGGCGCGAGCCAGGAGCCGACTTCGCGGAGTACCCCGTTCCGGAGGCGCTGGAAAGGACGCGAAGTCCATCCTTCAGCAGGGGGGATCCCTGGATCGACGATGCGGCCGACGGCATTCCCGGGGTCCGGGACGAGGACGAACCGTTCACCGACATGGACGGGGACGGCCGGTTCAGCGCCCGGAGCGGCAGACTGCGGGGCGGTGCGGGTCCGTTTTCCGTCCCCTTCTCGCTCCGGATCGAGCCGGGCCCCACCTGCCGGATCAATGCGAACTGGGGTGAACGACACCTCCCCTGGCCGGGGAACAATTACGGGTTCGGGAAGGGGGACCGTGCGCTGGAAGGGAGCCGGAATCCGGAAGTGGCCCTGGCCCTGAACGCCCTCGGACGCGTCCTGGATCTCGGCGCGGTCGTCCAGATCCCGTCGCCGCCCCATCCCGGGGACTACGCGTACGTGACCGTTTCGGACCTGGGGAACCGGATCCTGGCGCTCCGGCCGCCGGGAGACGGTTATGCCTCCCTGGACGCGTTGGGCCGGGCGCTGACCTCCGGCGACGATCCCTTGAGTGAGGATGAGTGGCGGATTCTGGAGCCGCATCTCACCCTTACGGACGATCCGGACGAGACTCCTTACCTGCCGGGCTCCCCGTATCCGCCGGAGGCCGGCCTCAAGAGGCTGGACCTGTCCGGGGCGCCGGCGGCGACCCTGCACGCCTTCTGGACGTACCGGATCGGTTTGGCCCGTTCCCTTGCGCTCCGCTATGAGGGGGGGCTGGGGGATCTTCTGGCGGGATCCCCGCCCGCCGCCGAATTCGACTTCCGGAGCGGCGTGAATTTCGGCCCGCTCGTGGCGCTCTTTCCGGACGAGGTGAGCGCGGTCGTCCGCGCGCTCGAGTCGGCCCGGCGGTCCGGGAACGGCCTTGATGGCTATCAGTCCGTCTGCCGGATCGTGCTGGACCGGATGAACGGGCACGGCCACGCGCCGGGGGTGGCGCTCCCCTCCGAGCAGGCGATGTACCGGGCGAAGAAAGCCGATCTCATGATGCACTTCACAAAGGCGGATATCGTCCCCGCCGACGTGATCGAGTGGAAACCGTCCTTTCCCGCGATCCCGCCGCCCGCCACGCGGGGCACGCGGGGGCTGGATCGGGATCCGGCGGCCCCCGGAGACCAGTACGACTCGATCGCGGTCTGGCCGGGGCAATTCCTGTTTCCGGAGACGGGCCAGCCTTACGCCGGGTCCGAGCCGTACGAAAACACGGGGGGGGAGCCCCGGTATTGGCCGCACAAGGAATTCTGGTTGGGGCCGATCCGTTCGTTCCGCGCGGAATGCGTGTCGCGTATCGCAGGCCGTTCGGGGCGGCGCACGGGGAACCTTTTCGTCGCCCGTCCCCTCGTCGCGACCACCCAGGAGGATTTCGAGAACCTTTCCTGGCGGCGCACGTCGACGGTCGCCGATCTGGCCCCCGACTTCCGGCCCCGTCGGCTCGATTCCGGCATCCTTGTGCGCGGTCCGGGGGAATTCCAGGGAGTGCAGTCGCTTCCCGGGTATTCCCGGAAATCCTACTGGCGGCCCGCCACGATCCAGTGGACGCCCTATTCCACCAGTTCGGGGGCGCTGCTGCCGTCCGAGGGGGAGAGCGACTTCGTGAACCGACCGACCATCCGGTGGGAGTTCGCGCCGGACAGCGCCTTCAGTACGGAAAACCTGGACGGGAGCGACCATGCCAAGGGGACAGGTCTCTATCCCGCCTGTTCGCCCGCGCAGACCGGCGGTCTTTTCGTCCCGGGAGACCCGATCGATGCCCACCCGGGGGGAAGGACCACCGCCTTCGAGATCCAGGATTTCCTTCCGTCGGCGGGCGTCCATGCTTCCGGCCCATCGTCCCCGACCCTGACCTATCGATTCACCTCGACCGATCTCGCGAATCCCCTTCTTCCTCCACCGCCGCCTCCCGCCCAGGCGCCGGTCCTGCCGGACGCGGCGCGCATGCCGGCGCCGCTCCCGATGATGCCTCCGGACAGGATCCTGGTCCCCAACTGCGTGCCGAACCCGCCCCTTAACAACTATCCGGATTTCGTCTACACGCCCCATCCCCTCCAGCCGCGCTGTTTCGAGCAGGGGGGGATCGAGGCCTGGGTGACGCAATGCGACGGGGCCGGGTGGAGGCTTGCCACGCGGGGGTACCAGACGCGGGATTCGACGTTTCCTGCCGGCGACGGGCCGCAGGAGATCGAGTTCCGGGTGGTGTTCGATCCCGTAAGCCAGCGGCATCGGTACCGCCTGACGAGCCGATACAGCATTCCCGCCCGTGTGTACTACAGTCCTTCGCCCATCGACGCCTGGGTTGCGGAAAGCTGGTCGCCAGCCGCTCCTGTCATCGCGGGGGAATGGGACCTTCCGGTCCGGGAGGGGATCCCGGGGCCGGTCTACGACCATGTCCTGGTCGAGTGGCGGATCATGGACGTCCGGAAGTTCACGCCGATCGATCCCATGCACCCCGGCGAGGACGACGTGATGCCGCGCATGGAGGTGCGCCTGCGCGTCCTTGTCAACAACGTCGCCGTGACGGGGAACGGGACCGACGATTTCGATACGCATGTCACATACAGCCAGTGGGAGCCGGGTTCCCCGGGCCAGACGGGTTCGGATCATCCGATGGTGACCCGCTACGCGTTCATCCCGCCCTGGGGGCGCGTGCGCAACGGGGCCGATTCCTATCTTGAATTTTCGATGAAGTATCTCGACCAGGTCGGCCTGCACACCCGGTTCGGCGCCGGCGCGGGACGTGCGGACTACAAGGACCGCTTCCGCCTGGCGGGGGTGTACCTTTCGCCCGTCCACGAATTTCCGGAGCCCGTTTCCCTCTCCTGGGCCGGCTGGACCGGCGCGATGAGCGAGGCGGTCCGGCAGGCGAACCCCTCCGCGCTCGCGTGCCGTGTGCGGGGGTACGCCGACGTGGCCGGAAGCCAACCCCTGACACCATGGATTGACATCACTTCTGCAGACGGCCCGACGGCGGATCTCGACGTTCGCGGGGTCTGGAGCGTCCGGTTCAGGGTCGATTTCGACGTGCCGGACGTCGCGTCCGTGAAAGACGTTTCCGTCGGTGCCGGCGGCACCGGTGCCTGTGTCGATCCCCCCGTGTTCGACGACTTCAGCCTGCTCTACACCGGCCGTCCCCGATGGGCTTTCGACGAATAGGCGGACGCGGTGAAGGCCAAGGCGTGTCCGGGCGTCCGGAATCATCGTTCCGGCACCCCGCGCCTTCCGGCAGGGGCGCGGAGAACGGGGTAAAGAAACATCGGGCTGCCGTTTCAGGGATGGCGGCCGCGCCGAATGTGGGGTATTCATGATGGACGTGAAACCGAGTATGCGAAGCGCCCCCCGGGGGATCGCCCTGATCCTGGTCTCCGGGGTGATCGTCGTCCTGGCCCTGGCGGCCTCGCTGTTCCTCCAGATGATCCTTTTCCAGGGAAGGAGCCGGGAGGGGTTGCTGGCGGCGCATCGGGCGGAGCTGGCCGCCGAGAGCGGTATGGAGTATTCCGCGGCGCGCCTGACGCGGGAGAAGCCGGACATGTCGGCTCCCCGCGTCCCCTCCGCGCGCGCCGATGACTGGCAGTACCGCGGGGGGGGCGAGTACCGCCGGGAGCCGGGAGACGATTTCGCGGCCTATCCGGTGCCGGAGCCCTTGTCGCAGACCCAGAACCCGTCCTGGAGCCACGGGGAGGCCTGGGCCGACGCGCCCGGCGGGGCCGCCGGGGCGTTCGATGAGGGGGAGGAGACAGGGGGCGCCTGGACCGATCTCGATCGCGACGGGCGATTCTCCGCCTGGAGCGGGAGGCTCCGCGGCGGCAGGGGGGCGCTCGACACGCGCTTCTCCCTGAAGGTCGAGCCGGGTCCCACCAGCCGGCTCAACGTGAATTACGGGGACCTCGACGGGGGGGGCGGCCCGGCCTGGTCCGGGGAGCATTACGGTTTCGGAACCATCATGGAGGGGCGGGACTGCACCGTCGCGCGCGGCCTGAACGTCCTCGGCGTCGTCCTGGGCATGGGAAATCTCGTCGAGATCCCCGCGAACCCGGGGGCCGGCGCCGACTACAAGGTCGTGCGCGTGTCGGATCTGGGGAACAGGCTTCTGGCGAACCGTCCCACGTCAGCCGGTTACCGGTCGATGGATGAGGTCCGCCAGGCGCTTTCGACGGGTCCCGCTCCGCTGACCGACGCGCAATGGAGGGTCCTCGAACCGCATCTGACGCTGGTCCAGTACGACTACGGACACCCCGCGTTCATGCCGAACGATCTCCTGGATTACCAGGGGGCTCCGGCGGCCCTTCTCCACTCCCACTGGATGTATCGCCTGGGGCAGGCCCGCTCCGCATATCTTTCGTATGACCTCGCCGGGGATCTCCTCTTGTCGGCGACCGGAACGCCCGAACCGGATCCGTGGATCGGCCGGAACTTCGGGCAGGTCACGACCCTGTTTCCCGAGGAGATCCGCCCGCTCGTCCAGGGGATCGTCGAGCGGCGGAGATCCGGCGCCTTCGAGAATTTCGACACGCTCTACCGGCACGTCCTGACCGGAATGCAGGCGGCCGGCCACGCCCCCGCCGGGGCGACGCCTCTCGAGCGTTCATTTTTCCTGGCCCGGAAGGCCGACTTTTTCATGCTGCTCGCGCGGCGGGAGGCCCGGCCGGAGTGCCACCTCGGTTTTGACAGCCTGCTGCCTCCGCCTTGCTCCTGGGCGTCGCGGGGCCTGGACCGGAACCCCGGCGCTCCGGGAGACCAGACGGAATCGGGGCTCGTGCGCGCGATGGGGGAATGCGGGTTCGACATCCCGCAGACGCTGGACGCCTACATCGGGACGGAACCGTACGACCTGCCGATCTCGGAACCGTTCGGGCCGCCGCTCGGGAATCCGTACGCAGGATTCTGGTTTGGCCCGATCCGCACGTTCCGGGTGGCGTGCCGCTCCGCCGCCGGGAGGGAGGATCACCAGGCGGTCCACATGGAGGAAGGGGACTTCCTGGCCGGCATCGGCCTGCGCTTCCAGTCGCAGGACCATTTCGAGAACCTCTCGTCCCGCCGCACGGCGGCGAGTCCGGACATCCTTCCGGAGCGGCCGCTGGAGATGGAGCGGGATGTCCTCCTGTACGAGTTGGGGACATTCAGCGGGACGCAGTCCCTGCCGTACGCCTTTCCCGGAAAGTCGTTCTGGCGAAGCGGCACCCCTCCGCTTCCGGCACTGGCGAGCGGCGACAGCGGAGGCGGGGTGACGCTCGCGGAAGGGGAACCCGACTTCACGCTTCCCCCGATGATCCGTTGGGAGTTCACGCCGGACACCGCGTTCGACGCGGCGGGGACCGACGGGCCGGAACATGCCCGCGGAACGGGGCTGTATCCGTTCGGGGACAACTCTCCCCTGGCGCTTTTCGGGGCAGGCGACCTCTTGCTCGCCCGTTCCGGCGGGCAGACGACCGGCACGGACCTGGCGCTGGAGATGGCGTCGACCGTCGGCGTCCGGTTCAACGCCAATGCGCCGGGCCCGGCCACGGCGCTCATGACGACGACCGACCGGGGGCCGATGCACGTGTCTCAAGGGGTCGCGCCGCCCGTCATTCAGGATCCCGCGCGCGTGCCGGCGCCGCTCCCGATGATGCCGTTCCCCAACTCCGACGGCGTGATGATCGGCGCGCCGGTTCCGAGCCCGCAGACGACGGCCGAGGCCGCGACGAACTGGTCCTACGCGCCCCACGGGCTCCAGTCGCGCTGGTTCCTGGAGGGAGGGTTCGAGGCGTGGGTCACCCAGGCAAGCTTTGCCGGAGGCGCGACGGTCCCGCTCGTCAAGGTCTCTGCCGGCGGCAACCAGTGGTCAGATAACCCGTCGAACCCGCTCGCGCGCGGCGGCAATCCGCAGGAAGTATCGCTGGAACTCGGGCTGAACATGACAACGTTCGAACCGGAGTACCGGCTCGTCTCGCGGTACCTGATCCCCGCCGCCCGGACCTTCTCGCCGAACGGGGGCCCCGGGGGAAACCCTTCCTACCAGCTGCGCCCGACCGGCTACTTCAAGGGGCCTGGACTGCTGGGGCTTCCCCCGGCCGTCCATGTCGTGACGATCCCGCTGCCGGACCGGGGAGGCGCCCTTCCGGGAGGCCATTACGACCATTTCCTGGTTGAATGGAAGGTCCTGCAGGTCCAGCGGTTCGACCTGCTCGATCCGCAAAAGCAGACACACGCCATCGGCGACCCGATGCCGCGTGTCGAGGTGGCCCTGCGCATCACGCTGAACGGGGTCGTGGTGCACGAGCAGGCGCACGTGACGCGGCTGTCGTACCGCCTGAACAGCCTGGGGAACATCGCCACGGATCTGAACGGCTTCCCGCAGTTCAACGCGGAGCTGGGTTTCTTTCCGCCCATGGGCCGGTGCAACAACGGCCAGGATTCGTACCTGGACGTCGAGATGCACCACTGCGACCAGGTCGCGCTCCACAACGTCTACCGCCCCGTTCCGTCGGCGGCGCGCGTTTTCAGGGACCGGTTCCGGCCCGTCGGGACGTACGCGTCGCCGCGCCTCGTGTTCGGCCGCGGCGCCACCTTGCGCTGGGCCGGCTGGACCGCCGCGATGGGCCGCGCCCTCCGGGAGGCGCAAACCCCTCCGGTCTCCTGCGAGATCCAGGGGTATGCCGACGCGGCGGGGGGGAGCCCTTCGGGCGGGCCGGTCCCGGCGGGTTCCCTGGCCGCCCCCTCCGCCTGGCTGGATGCGCCCAGGTGCCGGAGCGCCCGGTTCAATGTCCGCTTCCAGGTCCCGTCCGATCCGGGGACAGGCCAGGTCTTTCCTTCCTTTTGCGACGATCCGGTCGCGCCGTCCCCCGGGCCGGCGGGGGGGACCGGCGCCTTCACCGATCCGCCGGTGTTCGAGGAATTCCTCCTGTTCGTGACCGATCACCCCCGGTGGCTGACCCGTTGATTTCGCCGGGCGTCGCGTTCGCGCCCGCCGGAATCAGCGTTCCGGCACCGGCCCGGACGCGGCTCCCCGGAACCCGGCCGGTATAAGAAAGGGATGGTCCGACGCGCCCTTGCGCTCCTCTGCCTGCTTACCGGCGCCTTCCTGGCGTGCGCCGACGAGGGGGTGGCCGCGCTCCTGGCGCGCTTGGGCTCTGTCGAGGTGTCCGAGCGCGAGGCGGCGTTCGAGGCGCTCCTGGCCGCCGGGGTGCGGGACCCGGAGCCGGTCCTCGGGGCGTTTCCGGCGGACCCTGACGATGCCGAGGTCCGGATCGCCTGTCAGCGCCTGCGCGAGCGGATCCCGATCGAGCACCGGCGCCGCCGGATGCATGCCCTGGCGGGGGACGCCCCGGCGGCGCGAAATGCCGTTGATCCCTTTTTCGACGCACCTTCCCGCGACCGCGCGAGCGCCCTTCTGGACGCGGTTCCCGCGGAACGAAGGAAGGAAGCGGTCGGGATCCTGGCGTTCTTCCTGGGATCAACTGATCACAACCTGCGCATGCAGGTGATCCTGGCGATCGCGCGGCATGCTCCCGGGGAGATCGACGCGGTGCGTCCGCTGGTGGAGGATCCGGACCCGAGCGTCCGGGCGACGGCGATCGACGCCTTGTGGCGGATGGGGGATCCCGGGATCCCGTCTCGCCTGGTCGCATACCTCTCCGGGGACTCCGTCCCGGAGCGGGGGGTGGCGGAGCACATCCTGAAGGAGCGGGGCGACGTCTCGGAAACGACCCGGATCGGCGCGCTCCTGGACCACAAGGATCCGCAGGTCCGGGTGGCGGCCCTGCGCGTGCTGGGGGAGTTCGGCACGCCCGTCGCGCGCGATCTGGTCGCGGCGCGGCTCACACGCGAGGACCCGGATCTGCGGCTGGAAGCGGTCCGGATCCTCGAACGCCAGCAGGGGGCGGGGGCGCTGCCCGCGGTGCTCGCGTTCCTGGAGGACCCGGACCCGATGATGCGTGCGGCGGTCCTGCGCGTCATCGGCGCGCACGGAATGAAGGACCTGATGCCTCGCGTGCTGGCGCTCATCTCGGAGGAATCACAGGTGCGGGGGGAGGCGATGAGGTGCCTCGCGCTGATCGGCGGGCCGGACGCCTCGCCGCATCTTCTGCCGTACCTCGGCTCGGAGCGCCAGGATGTCCGTTACGGTGCGATCCAGGCCTTGAGCGTGACGAAAGACCGGTCGCTGATACCGGGATTGATGCAGATGCTCGAAGAAAGCGGGGGAAAGGACCGGATCGTCTATGCGCACGCCGCGGGAACCCTTGTGGGAATCACCTGGAAGGACAACGAGACCGGGACGGCGGCGCTTGAGGCCTGGTGGCGCGCACACAAGGCGGCCTGCAGCGGGGACGACTGCTCCCACGCCTACGGGCGGCAGGCACGTTGAGAAAGGGGAGATCATGACCATCGAGAAGGTCGTCCTGGAGCGGAAGCTGGCCCTTTTCAGCGATCACTGGAGCCCCCGGATCGTGGCGGAACTGAACGGCCAGCATGTGAAGGTCGCGAAGCTCAAGGGAGAGTTCGTCTGGCACGACCACGCGAACGAGGACGAGATGTTCCTCGTCGTGAAGGGAAGCCTCCGGATCGAGTTCCGCGACAAGGCCGTGACGCTCGGGCCCGGCGAGATGGTCGTCGTCCCGCGCGGCGTCGAGCACAAGCCCGTCGCCGAGGAGGAGGTCTCGGTCCTCCTGTTCGAGCCCGCATCGACCGTCAACACGGGCGCCGTCCGGGAGGCGCGCACGATCGAACGGCCGAAGCGGATCTGACGCGCCCGGCCGGCAGCCGCCTGACTGCCCGGGGCCGGATCCGTGCCCGGAGAAACAGCGTCCCGGCATCCCCCATCCCGGAGCGGCTTCTGCCTTGCGGGCGCAGAATGAACGCATGAAAAAGGCCGCCTGTCGCTTGCCGGCGTTCTTGGCCTTGTTGGTGCTGGCTGCCGTGCTGACCGTCGAGGCAGCGGGGCAACAACACGGGTACAGGACAAGGCAAAGACGGTGGGACCCTTCATATTTCAGGGACCAATGTGATACAGGCCCCCTGCCCACGAGCGGTGCACAGGTCACCGAATGTCTCGTCGCCACGAAATGCGATCCGACCTACTGTCCGGAAGAGAAAACATGGTGCCCCTATGTGCACACGACATGTCCGGCGGACTACACCTTCTGCAACGTGCCGGACACGATCTGTCCGGTTGACGTCACCCACTGCCCGGTGATCCTCACGTCCTGTCCGCACGAGGAGACGTGGTGCCCGACGGCCTACACGACATGCCCGCCCCAGGCGACCTGGTGCCCTGTGGCCTGGACGAAATGCGGTCCGGCCGGCGGATGCGACTTCCCCCCGGGCTGGAGAGGGACCTCCGGATGCCCGCCAGGCTCCGGCATGCTTCCCGAGTGTCCGGCGCGGTGATCCGCGCCGCATGCGTCAGCGTTCCTGCCGACAGAATCATCGTCTCGACACGGACGGGAAACTCGAACTCCCGAAGAAACGGCGCATAGTCCTGTCGGGGGGTGATATGAAGCCAGGCAGACTTCCGTGTTTCCCGCTTTTTCTTCTTGCCGCATCGGCCTTTCTGGCCGGATGCGGGGAGGCGCCGTCCGGGTCACCCGGGGACGACGGGGGTGCCGCAGGGGGACATCCCGCCATGCGCGTGACCCCGTCGGCGGTGATCGAGTTCCTGGTCGAAATCGATGCGGACGGTGATCTCCTTTCGTCGAGCTGCCTGGGGAGTCCGGCTTATCTTGTCGCCAACACCGGCGGGGCGCCCTTGTCCTGCAGCGTCACGCCGGGAGAGTCCTGGGTGACGGTCTCCGCCACGGAAGCGACGGTCCCCTCCGGGGCGAGCGTGCCGGTCGGGATCGCGATCGATGCGGAACTCCTGGCAGACCTGGGCGCCGGCGCGTACCTGGCCCCGATCCAGTTCCGGGACCCGGCGAATCCGTCCGGGAACGCCTACCGGTTTGTCGGCGTCACCGTGGAGGAGGTCGATCAGGAACCCGACGGCTGGACTGTCTTCACGGCCAGCCCCGACACGCGGATCATCTACGTGAGCAGCAGCCAGGGGAGCGACTCGAACAGCGGATTGAGCGACGGATCCCCCAAGCGGACGATCCAGGCGGGCCTCGCCCTGATGCGTGACGGCTATCCGGACTGGCTCCTGCTGCGGGAAGGGGACCGCTTCGAGCAATTCTCGGGGATCGTCCTCACGCGGAGCGGCCGGAGCCCGAGCGAGCCGATGGTCCTTTCGACGTACGGTCCGGCCGAAACGCGCCCGATCATCCATACACGGGGCGCCGGCGGCGTCATGATGACGAACGTGTCGAATGTCTCCGTGGCCCACCTGGCCTTCGATCCCACCGACGGCGCCGCGGCGTTCCGGTCGGACGGGACGCATCCCAGGGGGGTGTTCATCTACGAGAATTGCAGCGACATACTGATCGAGGGATGCCTGTTCACCGGCTTCGGCGCGGGGATCGAATGCGGCCCGTTGAGCGCGGCGAACGCGAACGCGGAGATCGCGTTCAGGCGGAACGTCTTAAACAGTACCTATTCCATTATGAACGGTCAGGCCGCCAATGGGGTGCTGGTGCGATTGACGAACGGCCTCCTGATCGAGGAGAACGTCTTCGACCGCTGCGGGTGGAACCCCGACGACCCGCGCGCACTGGCGCCCGGACAGAATCACGCCATCTACGTGCAGACGAACAATACCGGATGCGTCCAGAGAGGGAACGTCATCATCCGCCCCGCGGCGGCGGGCATGCAGTGCCGGTCGGGCGGACTCATCGAGCAGAATTTCGTGACCCGGTCCGCCGGCGCGTTCCGGATCGGAGGGGCGGGGGCGGGCCTGGAGCCGAACGGCTGGGTGCAGGCGACGATGCGGGGAAACGTCGCGATCGACGGGCGGGACAGCAGCAACCCGGACGGTGTCGCGACGGCGCTTCGCGTCCACAATGCCGACGGGGTCGTGATCCGTGACAATCTTTTCGCCAATACCTCGCAGACGGGATCGAACCAGGCGCGCGCGATCAACATCGAACCGCATTTCACCTGGGGAAACCGGGCGATCACCGTCCAGGAAAACGTCGTGCACGATTGGGGCGGCCGGGCCGTCGTGCTCCTGTCCCACGCGTCCACGGAGGCCGCCGGCTGGCGGTTCGTCCGGAACCGCTTCACGGACGCGACGCAGTCCACACAGGACCTAGTCCTGATCAGCTCCGGCCACGAATCCGCGGCGATCGCCCAGAGCGCCGAGAACGCGTACTGGGGCACGGCCGTGCAGTCGTCGTGGTTCCGGATCGGCTCTGCCGATCTCGGCGTGACGGAATTCAACGCGCAGGTGGGGGACACGACATCGGCCGCGGCCGCGCCCGGCTACCCCGATCCGACCCGCGGCGTCGGCAGCTACATGGCCACCCTGGGGGCAGGCTCGACCCTGGATGACTTCGTCGATCAGGTGCTCCTGCAGTCACGGTTCAACTGGAGGACCGCGTACACCGCGGAGGCGCTGAACGACTACATCCGGGCGGGGTTCGGACTGGTTGTCGATTAGGCGAAGTTCAGTGCTGCTTCTTGAGCTCCGCCGCGAGGGCGGGCATCACCTGGAGGGCGTCGCCGACGATCCCGTAGGTGGCCGCCTTGAAGATGGGGGCTTCCTTGTCGGTGTTGACGGCGACGATCGTCCTGGATGACGACATGCCCGCGAGGTGCTGGATCGCGCCGGAGATGCCGCAGGCGACATAGAGGTTCGGGGCGACGGTCTTTCCGGTCTGTCCGACCTGCTCCGAATGGGGTCGCCAGCCGGCATCGACCACGGCGCGCGAGGCGCCGACGGCCGCGCCGAACGCGTCCGCGAGCTCCTCGACCAGCCGGAAGTTCTCCGGGGATTTCAGCCCGCGTCCGCCGGAAACGACGATCTCCGCCTCGGTGAGGTCCTTTTTCGCTCCCGCCGAGACGACGGTCTCGCGGTTCGCGACGCGGAGATCCGCGGGGTCGGGCGTGAACGGGAGCTTCTCGGCCGGGGCGTTGCCGTCCGTCTTTCTCGCGGGAAACGCGTTGGGGCGCGTTGTCGCGACGGCGACATCAGAGAGGATCCGGACGGTCGCGAACGCCTTGCCGGAGTAGACCGGCCGGCGGGCCACGAGCTTCCCGCCTTCCAGGGTGAACGAGACGCAGTCGCTGGCAAGCCCCGCCCCGAGGCGCGCCGCGAGCTGCGCCGCGAGATCCTTTCCCAGGGCAGTGGCCCCCATGAGGACGACGCGTGCACCCGTCTTCCCGACGGCGTCGGCGGCCGCCTTTCCGTATGCGCCCGGGGAATATCGCTCGAGCCTCGGGTCGTCCGTCACGAGGACCTTCTGCGCCCCCGCGGCGGCAAGGACCGGTGCCAGGGACTCGACGCCGGAGCCGATCAGGAGCGCCACGGCCTGTCCGCCCATCTCGCCGGCCAGGCGCCGCCCCTCGCCAAGCGCCTCGAGGCCCGCCTTTTTCAGTTGCCCCGCGCGCTGCTCGACGACGACCAGGACGTCTGGCATGTGCGCATTAAAGCAGATTCGCGGACCCTGACAAGCGGATGGTCCCGGGAGGGTTCCACATTTCCTGGCGGCAAGCCAAAAAATGCTGAAAGCGCACACCCGCTGGACGTCATGACAGCGGAGGGATACCCAATTGGCGAAGCGATTGCGGAAGATGCCGTTGCGCGCGGTTTTGCAAGGGGCCCTGGCGGCCCTGTTCGTGCTCCGGAATCCGGACCTGCCGGCGGGGTGAGGAGCATCCAGATCCCCGGAGGGGATCGTTGTCCTGTATGAGATCCGCGATGAGGAGTCGTGCGAACTGTCTTACGTGATCGAGCGGGTGCGCCCTCCCGATGTTCCGGCCAGCAAGGTGCGCGATGGCGACGGAACGACGCGGCGCCTTGTCAGCACGTTCAGGCGGGAAGAGGAGGCGGAACGCCGGAAGGTGGACCTGGAGACGCGGAATCTCGCTTATGGCGTCTTCAGGGTCGCTGGCCCCGGCCAGGCCGAGAGGATTGAAGTGAAGCGGGTTCCGAGGGACCACCCGAGGAAACGCGTTCAGCCCGATGGAACGGTCTGGCGTCTCCTGCGAAAGTGCGGCACCGAGGGGAAGGCCCTTGAGGCGGCGCAGAAGGAACGGCAGAGAGGAAATTGAGCAGGCAGGGAGGGGACATGCACCGCACGCGTCGAACGCTTGGGGAGTGGGAGGTTCCGGGCTGGTTTGTCGCCGGGGTTCTCCTGTGGAACGGGGTCGCCGCGTTCCCGGACACGGGATCTGTCCGCGCGCCCGCGCGCGACGCGGCCTGGGAAACGCGGCTGGCCGGATTCCATGGCGGCCTGATCTTCTTTCCCGACGGACGGACGATCGCCTGTGGCGACGCCAAGGGGATGATCCGCTTGTTCGATGCGGCGACGGGGAAGGAGGTCGGGTCCTGGCACGCGCATCCGCAGGCGGTCCAGACCCTGGCAATATCCCCGGACGGCCGCCGTCTGGCGAGTGCCCCGGTCGGCACGGCCGCTCCCGGGGGGAGGGCCTGGCGCCTGTGGGACCTTTCCTCCGGCATGATGCCGCCGGCGTCCGAGTCGTTCGACGTTCCGGAAGCGGCCAAGGGGGCGCTTGCCCTTTCCTTTTCGGGCGACGGGACGCGGCTTGCCGGCGCATCCGTTCTGGGGGCCTTCATCTGGGATCCGGCGGAACGCCGGACCCTTGCGGAGTTTCCTTTGGAGGGAAAGGCGTTTCCGCCCGGGAAGCTTTCCTGGTCCCCGGACGGGGCGTCGTTGGCCTTCCCGCGCATGACGGGCGTCCTGTTCCGCCGGCTGGACGGCGCGCCTGCCGGTTCCTTGACGCTCGAGGCCAGGCCGCGCGACGCGCTGGTCTTGCCTGGAGGGCTTCTCGTCTGGGCGGGTGACGGAAATCGGGTCCAGGCGGTCGATCCGACGAGCGGCGCGGTCGTCCGGGACTTCTGTCGGGACGAGGAGACGATCGAGAAGCAGATCCGGCTCGACGACGGCCGGGATAGGGGAAACCCGGCCACGCTTTTCGTGTCCGCGAAGCAGATGTGCGCCCTTGCGCTGTCCAGGGACTCCCTGACGCTTGCGGCAGGCGGAACGGACGGGACGATCCGGGCTTGGGACCTTCCGGGCCCGGGAACGGAGCCGATCCTGGCGGAAAGGTTGGGACAAGGGGTCCTGGCGGTCTCCGTCTCCCCGGACGGTCGGCGCGTCGCCGCCGCGGGGGCGGGCGGCCTGATGAAGGTCTGGGACCTTGCGGCGGCGCCCGAAAAGGGCCTGGTGCCGCCGGGCGCGGCGTCCGCCTGGGAAGCGCTCGCGGGCGACGCCGCTGCCGGATTCGAGGCGGCGATCCTGCGGTACCCGGAGCTCCTGGCGTCCGTCCGTGTTGCCGTCGGACGCATGATGGCGGAGCCGGGAGGCGGGGAGGAACGCTTCCGGATTCTTATCGAGCGCCTGGGCAATGCCGACCTCTCCAGTCGGGACGAGGCGTTCGGCGCCCTGCGGGCGGAGATCGGCCGGGCGGACCCATTCGTGCGGGAAGCCCTGGCGGGAGGGGAGACAATCGAGTGGGAGGTGCGGGAGCGCCTGATGTCCCTTGCTTCCTGTGCCGAAAGCCCTCTCGACATTCCTGACCCGGACCTCCGCCGGATGCTGCGCGCGATACGGATCCTGGAGCGCTCTGGTGGCACGGAGGCGCTCCGGCTGCTCGACGCGCTGGCGGGAGTATTTCCGTCCCGACGCGTCCAGGTGAACGCGCGCGAGGCATCCGGACGCCTGGGCAGGGCGGCTCGCTGAAAGCCGGCGGGCGGAAGACATGGAGACGCTTGTCCATGAGCAGGCGATAGAATCGCTTCCCGTGCCGGCCCCGGGCTCGTTCGACGCCTTCTATCGGGAATACAAGGATGCTGTCTACGCCTACGCCCGGACGCTCGGGGGAGACGAGGGAGAGGACCTCATGGCCGAGGCGTTCATCCGTTGCTGGAAGCGGCTGTCGGCCGGAGAGCCTGTCGACAACCCGGTCGGATATCTTGTCCTGGCGGTCCGCCATCTGTACCTGGATCGCTTGCGTCGGCGCCGGCGCGAAACGCAAAGACTGGCCGTGCTCGGGGAAGCCCGGGCCGCCAGGGCGTTTCCCGCGCCGGACGAGCGCCTGGGGCGCGTCGAGGAGGAAGCCCGGATTCGGACGGCGGTGGCGGCGCTTCCGGATTCCCTTCGGGAGGTCCTGGTGCTGTACGTCTGGTCGGGACTCACGTTTCCCGAGATCGCCCGGGTGACGGGGCTGTCGGTCGGAACGGTATTCTCCCGTTACCGGCAGGCGCTGGCGGAACTCCAGCGCGGCCTGCAGGACGGTGGAGAAGGGGAAGGAAGCCGATGAGCGAAGAAAGCCTGGACCCCCGGGAAAGGGAAATCGAGGGGATCCTGCGCCGGATCGGACCGGATCGCGCTCCGGAACGATGCCCTGTTCCGCGCGCCATGCGGAAAGAGGCGCCTATCCGCCACCGGATCTTCCGGGCTGCCGCCGCGGCGTTCCTGACGGCAGTGCTCGGCGCTTCCTTCCTTCTGCTCCGTTCAGCGGGAAGGCCGGAGCCCGTCAGGCATATCCCGGCCGGGGTGTCCGTACCGGGGGATGGACGGGAAGGAGAGATCGCTGCCGGTGCGGACGGACCCTTCCGCGTTTCCCTTCCGGACGGAAGCCGCTTCGAGATCGCTTCCGGAAGCCGCATCTCCTTTGATCAGCCGGGGCCCGGAGAACGGGTAAGGGTCCGCCTGCACGCGGGGACCCTGGCGGGGGATGTGATCAAGGGGAAAGGGGCCGTCCGGATCGTTGCTGGGGCCGGGACTGTGACGGTGGTGGGGACCTGGTTCCGCGTGAAGGCGTTCCGGATGCATGACCTCCGTGCGGAGGGGACCGCGACCGTGACACCGGTTCTCGCCGTCGAAGTGGAAGAGGGGATCGTGGAGCTTGCGGGAGCGGGCGGAAGGGTTCCCGTTCCGGCCGGCCGACGGGGGATTATCCTGGGAAACACTTTCCCCGTTCTGCAGGAAAGGAAAATGCAGCGCTGGGAGGAAGCGATCGCCGGCATGGGAGATGCATGGCGGGAGCCCGGCTTCGCTTCAGGTCGCGTCGCGGCGACGCTCCTGGCCGGCGAATGGGAAGGACTTTCAGGATCCGGCAATTGGCGGGCGGCCCTGTCGGATCCGGGGGCCGCGTCGTCCTCGCGCCGGCTGGCGGCATTCCTTGTGGGGCTTTCCGCCGAAACGTCCGATGCGGCGCGCCTGATGGATCTCTGCGCGCGGGAGGGAGATCCGGAAGTCCGGGCGATCCTGCGGCCGCACCTTGAGCGGATCGCGGGGGAGGATGCGGTTTCCGGGACCTGGAAGGACCATGGAAAGTAGGAGACCGGGCTCGCGTTCAGGCGGGATGGTCCTGATCCTGGCAAGCGGCCTCCTGGTGATGCTCGCGCTGGTCGGGGCCGCCCTGACCGGAATGGTGCGGCAGGCAGGGCCGGTCTCGGCGGCGGGCCGGTCTCGGCTACTCGCGGGCCTCTCGGCCGAGAGCGGGATGGCATATGCCGAGGCGCGTCTCCTTCATTCGGACCCGGAGAAGCCTGAAGTGGATCCGTCGGTCGCCAACCGGTCCGATGACTGGAGTTCCCGGGACGACCCGTCCGTCCCCCTCGAGAGCACGCTCAATCCCTCCTTCAGCAGGGGAGAGTCCTGGGAGGACACGCCGGGGGTTCCGGGCGGCGCCGGCCGGTACGATCCGGGAATCGACGTGGTGTCCGCCCCGCAGTGGACCGATCTCGACGGGGATGGGCGCTTTTCCGCCTGGACAGGGCGGATCCGTGGTGGCGAAGCGCGCTTTTCCCTGGAGATCCGGTCCACGGGGAGTTTCCTGCCGGTCAACGCGGGTTGCATGGAGGAGCCCTACTGCTCGGATATCCTCACCACGTATCGCCACAAGGGGTTGGCCTACGCGTTGGATAACCTGGGGGCGTTCCTCCTTCCGGAGGGGGCTTGCCCGGGCCGCCGTGACATCCCGAGCGGGGAACCGCTGGGGACCGGAGAACCGATCCGCGTTTCCACGCTCGGACAGGATCTCCTGAAGAACCGGCCGCGCGGAGGATATCGGGACGAGGCGCACGTGCGATCACTGCTCCTCTCCCTCGGGTATGCCGCTGCGGCAGCGGATCGGCTCGTACGCTGGATCGACACGGGGCCGTACGAGGAACTGGTCGAAGGGCTTCTGGATGTTCCCCTTCCTC
Source organism: uncultured Planctomycetales bacterium (assembly GCA_964455625.1). Lineage (GTDB taxonomy): Bacteria > Planctomycetota > SBBH01 > SBBH01 > SBBH01 > SBBH01. Next base: position 31,477 of record CAYVXZ010000010.1, read on the forward strand.
CGTTCAGGGTTTCCGACACGCTCGTGGAGCTCCGGACGGCCCCGCGGGAAACGCTCGCCTCCCTTTGGCTATACTGCCGCGCCATCTCCGGCGGCTTCCTGGCCGAGAACGCGTTTATTACGCAACCATACTCCCGTGCCGGTAGCGGGCTCACCTACGCGAATGTCTGCCCCTCCATCTTTCCGGATGAGGCCCTGGCCCTGGCGGACGAAGTGATCGCGTACCGCCGTTCCGAAGACCCGTCCTGGCCGGGCCTGGCCCGCCGCCTTTTCGACCGGCGGAACGCGATTTTTCCGAAGGAGATGTCGGATCTGGCGGCCTTTCCGGCCGCGTCACGCGGCTGGGCTGCCCGGAAGATCGGCGTGGCCATGAACGCCGTTTCCTTCATCCGGCTGGGAGCGTCCCCGTCGATCCTGGATACCTGGGGATGGGATGTCGATCCCGACACGGAAGGAACCCAGCCGCCGGCGACGACGGACCGGGAGGAACCGGTCAAGGGGCTCTTGCCGCCCCCTTCCGACGGGGCATGGACGCCGGACGCATATGCTCCCTTTGTCGGTGCGATGGCGCTCCAGGAGGCCCCCCTCAAGATGACCCTGGCGCCGCCCGTCCAGTTCCGGATTCGCTCCCTGGCGCTGGTCCCCGGAGGGAAGCGCCTTGTGGAAGGGCGCATGCGCCTCGCCGAGCGTCTGGAAATCTTCTCGCAGGCCGAGTTCGAGAACCTGGGGAGCGAGGGGCTGTCCCTGCGGAGGATCTTCGCGCACGCGCCCCCGCCGGGAGAACACCGTCCTGCCCGATCCGACGAGGTCCCGCAAGCGGACGGCGGGGCGCCCCAGTTCCGTAGCTACAGTCAGACGGCTTCAGGGCCCGCCTGGAACCCGCGAACCCACGTTCCGGAGGGGCAGATGGAGGCGTCCTACAACGCCTTGCGCGCCATACCGGGATGGGTCGGTCTGGCGGGACGCGAAGGGGGGGCGCAAGGAGCCTTGCAGTATTGGTCGTTCCGTGAGGATTTTGACGGCCTGCCGGAAACCGACTTTCTTTCGGAGCCTCCGGTCGTGACCCGGCTGGAGCCGGTCTATGGCGAAAGCGGTCCCCGCCGTTTCCGGGGCGGCGAGGGGACGGAGGTCGTGGACCAGGCGTTCAGCATCAACGAATTTTCCCTGGAAGCCTGGTTCGGTCTGGAGGACGCCGGAGCGCCTCCAGAGGGGCTTTTCTCCCGGGGGGTTCGCCTGGCTTCGGCCCCCTTGCCTCACAACCCTCCTCCTCTCGTGGAAATGGATCCGGCCCCGAACTGGCTGTATCTGCGGCGAGTACGCGAAACGCAGGTTGATGCCCTGGCGCCGTTTCTCCGGCGGCCGGGCACGCGGTTCCGCTTGAGCGTGAAATGGACGAACGCCCTGATGGGGCCCCAGACGAAGGAGATCTCGGTATTCATTCCGGATGTGGATCCGGCCCTCCCCCTTGGGGAGATCACGGAAACCGGCTTCTACCACGCCGTTGTGACCGTCAAGCCCGCGGGGATGCAGACGCGCATTTCCTTGTATGTGAACGGCCGGCAGGCGTCCGCGCAGATTCCGACCGCGTCGCCCACGCCGGGAAACCGGTATTTTTCCATGGGCGATGCCGGTGAGGTCCGCATTTATACGACGGCGATCGACCTGCCCTATCCGAACGTCGCGGCTGTCGAGGCACGGCGGGTCCTCGGGCGGTTCGTCCAGCCGCGCCACGGGATGGGAAATCCGCACTTGAACCCGCTGTTCCGGTCGTGCCGTTACAGGCCGGCCGGCGGCGCGCGCCTCATGGGATTCCAGTGGACGGGATTCACGTCCCGGGAGATTGTCGAACACGCGGGAATGCGGCTCCGCCTGATACCCTGGCAGGGCGGGAGCCCGGGCCAACCGGTGCCGATTCCGGACAACCGGACCGTCCGGCTGGACATTCCGTGCGATGCTTTCGAGTACGACATCGAATTTTTCGATCCGGATCCGGCCACGCCGCCGCCGCCCTTGCCCGATTCACCGGTTTTCCGCCAATGCTGGATTCTCTTCAGGCGTCCTGGCGAAACTCTTTGCTGGACGGCGTGGACGGACCGCTGAAACGGCTCGCCGCGTTCGGTGGAAAGCCTGATCGGGGTCTGGCGCTGGTCGGGACGGACGTTCGCCGATCTTCCGTTGTCCCCCTCCCGTGCGCGTGCGGCGGAAGCGGTGTATACTGCCGCAACTCCTTGAACCATGAAAGTTGAGCGCGATCGCCTTGGCCTGTTCCGGATCACCGCGCTTCTCGTTCTCGCCTCGTGTGCCCGCTCCGCCACGGCGGCCACGATTGGGGAAGCGCATGTCATGGTGTTCAAGCAGGGAAGCTCCACGACGCGCTCCGTGGGGAGCCTGATCGGGGTCTGGCACTGGACGGGGCGGACATTCGCCAACCAGCACCAGAACGTCTGGATGCGGACGCGCGAGCTGGCGCCGGACGCGAATTCGGACCTCTTCGGCGTGAAGATCCTGCGGACCGATCCCCGGTATGCCTTCGCTTCCGGCGAGCGGGGCATGGCGCGGTGGACCGGGACGACCTGGATCGAGACACAACTCCAGGCGAACACCGGGAATGTCATTCACCCGATCGGGATCGCCACGAGCGATTTTGCTGTGGTCGGGAACCCGAGCCAGCAGCTGTGGCGCTGGTCGGGGACGTCGTGGCTCCACGAGATCGACGGCGGGGCCGGCCTGGGAGCCTTCCGGACGCTCTCGGTCCTGTCGACGAATTACGCGTACGCCTTCCTGGACCCGCCGACCGGCTCGATCGAACGGGCGGTCCTCCATTGGCGCGGGACCACCTGGCGAAGCCACCTGAACCACGGGGGGAGCTCCGGCGTCGGCGGGATGACCGCCACGAACTACGGATGGTATGTGGTAGACCCTGACTCGGGGACGGCGGGGGCCTTCCAGTGGACCGGGACCTCGTGGAGACTCCACTCGACCCTGGGGCCGATGGATGCCCGCGCGGGGGAGATGACGACGTTTCTTGCGATCCCGGGGGAGAACGACTTTGCCGTCGTGGCCGGCGGGGCGGGAGAGATCTGGCGCTGGACGGGGACCTCGTGGCTTGACGAGACCGGCATCACGACGCAGTCGATCCAGGGAGGCGATGCCTACGCGACCAACTTCGCCTTCCTGATCGGGAATTCCGGGACGCTCCTTCGCTGGACCGGGACCTCCTGGGTCATACCGGGGCCGATCACGTCAAACGTCCTGGCGGGCGTCTCGATCGCGCGCACCGATTACGCCCTGCTGGCCGGACTTTCGGGGACGACCTACCTGTGGCGGGGAACCAGCTGGGTGGCGGAGCCGGGGACCGAGATCGGGACGCTGCGGATGCTGGCGAGCGACACGGTGGGGGAATCGCTCTCGATGCTGGCGGGGGACAAGCTGATGCTCCTCACGAAGCAGCGGGTGAACCTGATCGACGACGCGACGGGGTCCGGCGGGGACTGGACCGGGACCTTGTACCGGACGGTGGTGCAAGCGACACCGAGAGGCGCAGACTGGAACTGGGACTCGGATTCCTCGCAAGAGTCGTATTTCGGCGTCATCAACCATTCAGGGAATACCTATCAGTTCCTGGACGAGGGGGATTCGGACACGGCGGGGCGCCAACTCGTCATAAACCGGGCGCTTGGCGACACCTCCATCGAGGACTGCTTCATCTGGGAAGACACGGTGGGAAACTGGGACGGGCACTCCGAGAATCCCCACAACGGGAGCGGCAACGAGTCGTCCGGGATCAACCTGGTTCAGGGAGGGGACGTGCTGGACTCCGTGGGCAGCGACGTCTGGGGCGAGACGGATTACAAGATCGACGGGGGCGGGAACACCACCTGGGCGGCTGCGGTGGGGAACACCATCGTTGCCAACGGCAAGGATCTTGTCTGGGAATTCTGGCATTACATGGATGCCGGATTCTCGCAGGGGGACCTGATCGATACGGGAATCAGGGTGAAGAACAACATTATCTCGGCAAGCCAGGCGCTGCAGGGGATCCGCTGGGAGTACCGCGTGGGGCGCTATACCCCGCGGACCGGCAACTGGCGTTGGTGCAAGGACGACGCGGCGGAGCCGACGATCGTCAAGGAGCCGGGGGGCCGCCTGACCGATGTTTCTCCCAACGGGGAGCGCCTGCGCCTGCGCGTGCGGATCGATGAGACGAACGGCGGCTGGATGGCGTCTGCGACGGGAGACTCCGGCTGGACGCTCTGGTTTTCGGACGACCAGGTGAATTGGGACCAGATGACGACGGCGAGTTCGGAGTGGTTCCTTTACAACGGTCAGGGAAGCTCGGGAAGCGCGGTGAGCGGGGCGTCGCTGCCTGGCGTGGACACGCTGGGGATACAGGTCGAGAGGAACTCGGCGCAGAACGGCTTCCTGCAGGAGCCGTTCACTGAAGTAGAGATGGACTTCGCGATCCAGTCGACGGCAGCGGCGACGGGGACGATCTACTACTTCGAGGCCCGGAACAACGGCCATCGCGCGCTTCCGAAGCCCGGAGTCGCCTACCCTTCGGTCCGGACAACGGACGACACGACCCACAACTATGTCTACACGCGTCCGGAGCTGGGCAGGTTCAGCAGGCCGATGGTGAACCCGGCTGTCGCCGCCGGCGGGAACGGGGATCCCTTCAAGGTGGTCTACGTCGCCACCCAGGGAGGATCGGGGGACCAGCTGTTCGCGATCTCGCGCACGAACGGGGGCCTGGTGCGGAGTTTCTCGGCTTCGGGGACGCTCGAGCACGGGAACCTCTACTGGGACAGCACGAACAGCCGCTACAACCTCTTTTTCCGGCAGGGGAACTCCTCGGTCCTGGCTCTCGCGGACAACGGCGGCACGATCGTGACGCATCCAACCTGGGATCTGGCGCAGAATCCTGTCAACATGACGAACCTGATCGGCCGTCCCGTGCGCGTCTTCGACGGCGACAGGCAGAACTACCTCATGCTGCTCGTCACGAGCTTCCAGGGAAATACCAGTACCCTGTATCGCTTGAGGGGATCGGACGGGACGGTCATGACGGACGGCGAGTACTCGAAGGCGCTCCCGTCCGGCTGGGCAGGGGGGTTGCGCGTCGTCGGCAACATGTACCCGCTGTGGGTGGAGGGGACGACGTTCGCGCTGGCGACCGCCGCGGGACAAGGGGTGGTCAAGCTTCCCAACGGCCCGGGGGCGACGCCGACCACGTTGCCCGAGTCCGACGGCGGCACCTCTGGATTCAACACCTCGCAGGCCTTTGGCCCGACCTACACGCGGACGACGATAACGACCGGGGGGCGGATCCTCTTTTCGCAAAACGCATTGACGCAGAATGGCATCGGGTCCGTGAACCTGGAGACCGCCTTGAGGATCAATGACGCCGACATGACCGGTGTCGAATGGGCTAACGGCGTCACTCAAGGAGCCAGCGCGGACCTGTGCGACAGCAACAACTTCCAGTCTTCACCCTTCTCGCCTCCCTTCCAGTCCGCCTTCCCCGTCCCGGTCTATATCGGCGATACCGCGCAGGTCAACCGCCTGTCCGGGAGCACCGGCGTAAACGAGAACAACTACCCCTTCAACCTGACGGGGTCGGTCAATACGGAGATCATGATCAAGGGAAACTGGATCTATTTCGGGACGGACGAAGGATATATCTATGCGCTTTCCGCGACCGATCCGACGGGGGCCGGCGGCGCGAACGCATTCCGGGTACCAAGCGGATCGTCCGTCGTGGGGGTCGCGATCGACAGCACGAACTCCCTCATCTACTACACGACGCAGGATGGCCGGATCTACCAGTTTGACACGCGGTAGGGTTACACGGCCGGCGGGCGAAACCGCTTGAACCCCCTACCGGCGGGTCTAGAATCGCCGGGATGCCCATGGGTCTCGCGCCCCGCGAACGCAAACCCGCCTGGCTCAAGGTCAAGGCGCCGGGGGGGGAGCGGTACACCGCGCTGAAGAAGCTGGTCCGCGAGCGCAACCTGCACACCGTCTGCGAGGAGGCGGCCTGCCCTAACGTAGGGGAATGTTGGGGAGGCGGCACCGCGACATTGATGCTGTTGGGGGACCTCTGCACGCGCGGGTGCCGGTTCTGCAACGTGAAGAGCGGCCGCCCGAAGGAGGGGTGGCTCGACGCCGACGAGCCCGCGAAGACCGCCGAGGCGGTGCGCCTCATGGGGCTCGACTACGTCGTCCTGACCTCGGTGGACCGGGACGACCTTCCGGACCAGGGGGCGGGGCATCTCGCGGCGACGGTCCGCCGGATCCGCGAGACGTCGCCGGAAACCCTTGTCGAGATCCTGATCCCGGATTTTCGTGGCGAGGTCGCCTGCGTCGAAGAGGTCGTCTCGGCAGGGCCGCATGTCCTGGCGCACAACCTGGAGACGGTCGAACGACTGACGCCGTCCGTGCGGGACGCAAGGGCGGGGTACCGACAGTCTCTTGAGCTTTTGCGCGGTGCGGGAAGCCGGCATCCGCGGCTCGTGACGAAGTCGTCCCTGATGCTGGGACTCGGCGAGACGCGGGACGAGGTGCTCCAGGCGATGCAGGACCTGCGCGCCGCCGGTGTCCGGGTCCTGACCTTGGGGCAGTACCTGCGCCCCTCGGACTGGCATCTCGCCGTCGAGCGGTTCGTGACCCCCGCCGAATTCGATGAGCTCCGCGCGATCGGCAAAACGATGGGATTCCTCTATGTCGCCTCGGGCCCACTGGTGCGCAGTTCCTACCGGGCCGGCGAGTATTTCCTGCGCGACGTGATCCACCAGATCTCGGAGAAAACGGAACGATCATGAAAACGAAACTCGCCAAGCCGCGCAAGGCCGCGCCCGTCAGGGGGGCCGATCTGCCGCTCCCCAAGGCCGATCTCCTGCGGATCTACCGCTCGATGGTGACGACGCGTGTCCTCGACGAGCGCGCCATGATGCTCCAGCGCCAGGGGCGGATCGGTTTCTACCTGACGTGCACCGGGCAGGAGGCCGCCCAGGTGGGGAGCATCCACGCCCTCGAGCCCCGCGACTGGGTCTTTCCCGCCTACCGCGAGACGGCGGTCCTCGTGCATCGCGACGTGCCGCTTGATCTCTTCATCGCCCAACTCTACGGGAACGGAATGGATCTCGTGAAAGGGCGGCAGATGCCGAACCACGTCGCCTTTCGCTCGATCAACTACGTGTCGGTCTCGAGCCCGATCGGGACGCAGATCACGCAGGCGGTGGGGGCCGCGATGGCGTCGCGATACCGCAAGGACGGCGCCGTCATGATTACCTACTTCGGGGACGGGGCGACCTCCTCGAACGATTTTCACGCCGGGATGAATTTCGCGGGGGTCGCGAAGTCCCCGGTGATCTTCTTCTGCCAGAACAACCAGTGGGCGATCTCGCTTCCGCGCGACCAGCAGAGCGCTTCCGAGTCGATCGCGGTCAAGGCCGAGGCGTACGGGTTTCCCGGCATCCAGGTGGACGGGAACGATTTCTTCGCCGTCCACGAGGCGACGCGGGCGGCCGCCGAGCGGGCGCGACGCGGAGACGGGCCGACCCTCATCGAGGCGGTCACCTACCGCCTGGGGGGGCACTCCTCATCGGATGACCCCACGAAGTACCGCAACGCCGCCGAGGTGGAGGGATGGAAGAAGAAGGACCCGATCGTCCGCTTCCGGACGTTCCTGGAAGAGAAGGGGATCTGGAGCGAGGCGGACGAGAAGCGGCTCTGGGACGAGGCGCGGGCCCGGATCGCCGACGTGGTGAAGGCCGTCGAGGCGGCCCCGCCCCCGGAGGTCGGGACGCTCTTCACGGACGTTTTCGCGGGGATGACGCCGACTCTCGCGGAGCAGCGCTCGGAACTGGAATCCGAGATCCGGGAGCGCGGCGGCACAGGGCACGGAGACGGGGCGTTCCCCCTTTAAGGAGACACGATGGCGACGATGAATCTTCTCCAGGCGGTGAATGCGGGGCTTCGCGAGGCGATGCGCGCCGACGACCGGGTCGTGCTCCTCGGCGAGGATATCGGCCGGCGCGGGGGCGTCTTCGGCACCACGGATGGCCTCTACAAGGAATTCGGCACTGATCGCGTCATGGACACGCCGCTCTCGGAGTGCGGGATCATCGGCGCTGCGGTCGGGATGGCCCTGTACGGTCTCAAGCCCGTTCCGGAGATCCAGTTCATGGACTTCATCTACCCGGCGTTCGACCAGATCGTCTCCGAGATGGCGAAGTACCGCTATCGTTCCGGAGGGCAATACACCTGCCCGATGGTGCTCCGGACCCCGTGCGGCGGCGGGATCAAGGGGGGGCATTACCACTCCCAGTCGGCGGAGGCGTACTTCGCCCACACGCCGGGGCTCGTCGTCCTGATGCCGGCAACGCCGTATGACGCGAAGGGGATGCTCGCCTCCGCCATCCAGGGAGAGGATCCCGTGATGTTCCTCGAGCCGAAGCGCCTCTACCGCTCGGTGAAGGGGGAAGTGCCCGAGGAGCCGTACACGGTGCCGATCGGCAAGGCCCGCGTCGCCCGCGAGGGGAAGGACGTGACCTTGGTCGCCTGGGGCGCGATGGTTCCGGTCTGCGAGGAGGCCGCGGCCAAGGCGGCCGAGAAGGGCGTCGGTTGCGAGGTGATCGACCTCCGGTCGATCGTGCCGCTCGATACCGAGGCGATCCTGAAGTCGGTCGCCAAGACCGGCCGCGTCGTCGTCGTCTACGAGGCGCCGAAGACCGCCGGATTCGGCGCGGAGATCTCGGCCCTGATCGCCGAGAAGGCGATCGAGTACCTCGAGGCGCCGATCGCGCGTGTCGCCGGGTTCGACACGCCGTTCCCGTATACGCTCGAGCACGTCTACATGCCCGACGCCTGGCGCGTGGGGAAGGCGATCGAGAAGGTCATCAACTTCTAGGAAACGGAGAGGCCATGGCGATCGAATTCAAGCTGCCGGACATCGGCGAAGGGCTTACCGAGGGGGAGATCGTCAAGTGGCTGGTGAAGCCGGGCGACACGGTGAAGGAAGACCAGCCGATGGTCGAGGTGATGACCGACAAGGCGAACGTCGAGATCCCGAGTCCCGCCGCCGGTACCGTGCAGAAGGTCCTGGCGAAGGAGGGGGAGGTCGTGAAGGTGGGCGCCGTCATCATCGTGATCGGTGAGGGCGCTGCCGCGCCTTCCGGAGCCCCGACAAGCGCCGCAGCCAATAAAGAGAAGCATGTGGCCCCGAAGGCCGAGGCGCCAGCCCCGGCGCACACGATCGCTCCCGCCCCCGGGAACGGCGGGGGGCATGCCATGCCTCCATCGACTCATCACTCATCACCCAGCACTCATCACCTGGTGGAAGGCCTAGAAAAGGTTCTTGCCTCCCCGGCGACGCGCCGCCTCGCGCGAGAGAAGGGAATCGACATCCGGGCCGTCCGCGGGACCGGTCCGCGCGGCCGGGTGACGAAGGAGGATATCGAAGGGGGCAGCCAGCCATCAGCCATCAGCCATCAGCCATCAGCGGTGCTGGCCGGGGGGCCCAGGGAGGAAAGGCAGCCCCTGAAGGGGCTCCGCCGGAAGATCAGCGAGAAAATGGTGAAGTCGAAGTACACCGCACCACACTTCACCTACGTCGACGAGGTCGACATGACCGAGATCGTCTACCTGCGCAAGGCCTTGTCGGAGAAGGTCGGACCGGACGGCCCGCGTATCTCCTTCCTGGCGTTCGTCGTGAAGGCGCTGATTCCTTGCTTGCGCGCCTATCCGCTGGTGAATTCCTCGCTCGACGACGAGAAGCAGGAGATCGTCCTCAAGCGCTTCTACAACATCGGTATCGCGACGGCGACCCCGGAGGGGCTGACGGTCCCGGTCGTGAAGGACGCCGACCAGAAGGACGTCGTGCAGATCTCGGCCGACATCCAGCGGCTCTCGGAAGCGGCGCGGGCCCGGAAGCTGTCGCTCGATGACCTGAAGGACGGCACCTTCACGATCACCTCGACCGGGAACATCGGGGGGATCCTGGCGACGCCGATCATCAACCATCCGGAGGTCGCGATCCTCGGGGTCCACAAGATCGCGAAGCGCCCCGTCGTGCGCGAGGGGCAGATCGTGATCCGCGACGTGGCGCATCTCTCGATCTCGCTGGACCACCGCGTCGTGGACGGCGCGGTGGGGGCGGAATTCATGAATCTCCTGATCCGCCATCTGGAGCATCCGGGCCTCCTGTCGATGGCCTGAAGCCTCAAGAAAGGCAAGGGTAGGCATGAAAAGGATCGCATTCTCGCTTCTGGCTGCCACGGCGTTCCTCACGACCGCACGCGCAGCCGACGCCTACACGATCGACGTCTCCCACTCGAAGGTGGGGTTTTCCGTCTCCCACATGGTGATCAGCGACGTGGAGGGGCGCTTCAAGGAGTTCTCCGGGATGATCCAGGTGGATGAGCAGGATCCCGCGAAGTCCTCCGTCGAGGTCACGATCAAGGTCGCCTCGATCGACACGGAGAACGAGAAGCGGGACGAGCATCTCCGGAGCGCTGATTTTTTCGACGCCCCGAAGTTCCCGGAAATCACCTTCAGGAGCGTCAAGGTCGAGAAGAAGGGGAACGCCTATGTCGCGACCGGCGCCCTGACGATCCGGGGCGTGATGAAGACCGTCTCGATCCCGTTCACCGCCACGGGCCCGATCAAGGACCCCTGGGGGAACACGCGCCGGGGGTTCAAGGGGAGCCTGACCCTGAACCGGCAGGACTACGGCGTCTCCTGGTCGAACAAGCTCGACGGCGGCGGGCTCGTGGTGGGCGACGAGGTGACGGTCTCCCTCTCCGTCGAAGCGGTCAAAAAGCAGTAGAATCGCGGCCATGCCCCGCGCCGAGGCCAGGAAGGTCCCTGTCCGGAAATCCGGCGTAAAACCTGCCCGCGGAAAGTCCGCGGACGCCCCGCTCTGGGAACGGATGTACCGGCATATCCTGCTTTTGCGGATCCTGGACGAAAAGATGCTGGGGCTCCAGCGCCAGGGGCGGATCGGCTTTTTCGGGACCGTCACCGGCGAGGAGGCGGCCGTCATCGGCAGCGCTGCCGGGATGGAGCCCACTGATTGGGTCTTTCCGGCGCTCCGCCAGGGGGGGGTGCTCCTCTGGCGCGGGGCGCCGATCGATCTTCTCATCGCGCAGTGCGTGGGGAATTCGGCGGACCCCGTGAAGGGGCGCCAGATGCCGTCCCACTACAGCGACCGGCGCTGGAACGTCGTCTCCTGGTCGAGCTGCATCGGGAACCAGCTTCCCCAGGCCGTCGGCGCCGCCTATGCCGCGCGCCTCAAGGGGGACAAGACCGTCTGCGTCGGGTACCTGGGGGACGGGGCAAGTTCCAGCACCGACTTCCATGCGGCGCTCAACTTCGCCGGCGTCTGGAAGGCGCCCGTGGTCTTCTTCTGCCAGAACAACCAGTGGGCGATCTCCGTGCCGCGCGGCGCGCAGACCGCGACGGCGTCGATCGCCGTGAAGGCGAAGGCGTACGGGTTCCCCGGCGTGCAGGTGGACGGGAACGATGCCGTTGCCGTCCGCGAGGCGACACGCGACGCCGTCGAAAAGGCGCGCGCCGGCGGCGGGCCGACCCTCGTGGAGGCGGTGACGTACCGCCTGGGCGGGCATTCCTCTTCGGACGACCCGACGAAGTACCGGGACGCGGCCGAGGTGGAAATCTGGAAGAAACGCGACCCGATCCCGCGCATGAAGGCGCTGCTGGCCAAAGAGTCGGGCTGGACGGACGCGAAGGATGCGGAGCTTCGCGAGGAGCTGAAGGGCGAGGTGGACGCCGCCGTGAGACGGGTGGAGGCGGCGGCTCCGATTCCTGCGGAAACCCTGTTCGACGACGTCGCGGCGGGCATGCCCCCCGGACTTGTCGAGCAGAAGGAAGAGTTGCGGGTGGAACTCGGGGAGCGCACCGGGCAGGCGCGCTCGGACGGCGCATTCCCCCTCTAGGAGGCAAAGAAAGGCCGGTTCTCATGGAAAACGTCTTCGAGAAACGCTTCGGGGTGTCGACGGACCGGATCGGGGCCGTCCTGGGGCAGCTCCTTCTCCCGGATTCCCGTGAGGGGGAACTGTACTTCGAGTACACCGTGGGCGAGTCGATGGCGCTCGAGGACGGGATCGTGCGTTCCGCCTCCCGGAACGTCCGCCAGGGGATGGGGGCGCGGTGCGTGGCGGGGCTGGAGACGGGGTACGCCTTCACGGAGTCCCTGGACCCCGAGGCGCTTCTTTCGGCGGCCCGCGCGGCGCGCGGGATCGCGAGGGACGCCCGCGGGGCCAGGACCGTTTCCGTGGCGGCCGGATTCCGGGACGGGGGAGCCCTTTACGACGCCCTTCCTGTCGAGGCATTCGGGACGCACGAGGAGAGAGCCCGCCTCCTGGCGGAGGTGGACGCCGCCGCGCGCGCGTACGATCCGCGCGTCGCGCAGGTGATGGCGAGCCTCGCCGTGAGCGCGAAATGGATCCTGGTCGCGGACGCGGAAGGGAAACTGACGGCCGACATGCAGCCGATGGTGCGGTTCATGGTGACTTGCGTCGCGCGGGACGGTGCCGCGCGCGAGACGGGGTCTGAAGGCCTGGGGGGCCGGGAGGGGTTCGCCCTCCTGACCCGGAACGGCGCGCATCGGGCGAAGGCCCGGGAGGCGGCGCGCCTGGCGGTCGAGGGGCTCTCGGCCGTCGAATCTCCCGCCGGGATGATGACGGTGGTGCTGGGCGCCGGAAGCCCCGGGATCCTGCTTCACGAGGCGATCGGCCATGGCCTTGAGGCCGATTTCAACCGGGCGGGAACCTCGGCGTTCGCCAACCGCATCGGGGAAAACGTGGCATCGCCCCTTTGCACGGTGGTCGACGACGGCACGCTCCCCCGGATGCGGGGCGCGATCCATGCCGACGACGAGGGGACCCCGTCATCGCGGACCGTGCTGATCGAGAAGGGGAAGCTCGTCGGTTACCTGCAGGACCGCCAGAACGCGCGCCTGATGGGGATGCGCCCGACCGGGAACGCCCGGCGCGAGAGCTTCGCGCACGTCCCGATGCCGCGCATGACCTGCACCTACATGGAGTCGGGCACCGATACCCCGGAAGACGTCGTCCGCTCCGTGGACAGGGGGATCTACTTCGCGAAGTTCAGCTCCGGGCAGGTGGACATCACCAACGGAAACTTCGTCTTTTCCTCTTCGGAAGCCAGGCTGATCGAGGGGGGGAAGCTGACGCGCCCACTGAAGAACGCCACCCTGACCGGGAACGGCCCCGAGGTCCTGAAGCGCGTGAGCCGCGTGGCGAACGACCTCGCCCACGACGCGGGGACCGCGACTTGCGGCAAGGAAGGGCAGTGGGTGCCGGTCAACTGCGGCCTGCCGACGATCCGGGTGGACGGCATGACGGTCGGCGGGACCGCCCAAACGCCGGCAGGCGCCGGGGGGAGAGGGGCGTGAGCGGCGACGCGGGGTCCATCCTTCGGGTCGCCATCGACGCGGCCCTGAAGCAGGGGGCGACCGCCTGCGACCTGTACGCCACGGTCGAGGAGTCGCTCGAGGTGAAGGTGCGCGATGGCCAGGTGGAAAGGCTCCAGCAGTCCCGGACGCGCCCCGTGGGCCTGCGGGTCTTCGTGGGGAACCGGTCGGCCGTGGCGTCGAGCTCCGACTGGAGCCCGGAAGGGCTCGCCGATCTCGCGGCGAACGCCGTGCGCCTGGCGCGCCTCATGCAGGAGGACCCCGCCGCGGGCCTTCCGGAGGAAGCGCCGGCGCTTCTCCGGGAGCCCGACGAGGGGTTCGACCCGGAGACGCCCGGATTTTCCCCGAAGGAAGGGATCGCCTTGGCGCGGGAGCTGGACGCGTTCGTCCGCAAGGCGGACCCACGGATCACGAACACGAACGGATCCAGCTACGACGCGGCGCGCGGCACGGTCTTCTACCTGGATTCGCGCGGCCGCACAGGCGCCTATCGGCACGCGATGCACGCCTTGTCGGCCCAGCCGGTGGCCGGCAAGGGGAGCGAGATGCAGACCGGTCACTGGCATCACGCGGCGACCCGGTTCGCGGATCTCGAAGGGGTCGAGGCGGTGGGGCGCGAGGCGGTGCGGCGCACCGTGCGGCGCCTGGGAGCACGGCAGGCCAAAAGCTGCCGGGTGCCGGTCGCTTTCGAGGCGCCGGCGGCGGCGTCCCTCGTGGGGCACCTGTGCCAGGCGGTTTCGGGGCCCGCGATCTACCACGGGATGACATTCCTGGCCGACGGGATCGGCAAACCCCTCTTTCCGGAAACGATCCGGATCGTGGACGACCCGGGGCATCCGAAGGGGCTCGTCCGACGCCCGTTCGACGGCGAGGGGCTTCCGACCGCGCGCCTGGGGCTCGTCGAGGGGGGGATCCTGAAATCCTTCCTTCTGGACACCTATTCGGCGAGGCGCCTCAAGATGAAGGGGACTGCAAGCGCCGGCCGGGCACCCGAGGGGACTCCTGCCGCGGGGCCCACGAACCTGTACCTGGAGCCGGGGCGGAAAACCCCGGAGGAGATCGTCCGTTCGGTGGACAGGGGACTTTTCGTCACGGACATGATGGGACAGGGGGTGAACCCCGTCACCGGCGAGTACTCGCGCGGCGCGGCCGGACTCTGGATCGAGGGGGGCGAGTTCGCCTGGCCGGTCCAGGAGATCACGATTTCGGGGACGCTGCCGCAGATCTACAGGGGGATCTCCGCCGTGGGGAACGACCTCTCGTGGCGCTCGTCGATCGTGGCGCCGACGCTTCTGGTGGCGGAAATGACCGTCGCGGGGGCCTGAAGGCCCGAATCAAGGAGAGACAGCATGGCCGAAAGGAAATTCGACTGCGTGGTGATCGGAGCGGGGCCGGGCGGATATGTCGCGGCGATCCGCCTGGGACAGCTCGGAAAGAAGACCGCCGTCGTCGAGAAGGAGCGGGTCGGCGGGGTCTGCCTCAACTGGGGGTGCATCCCCTCGAAGGCGCTGATCCATGCGGCCTCGGTCGTGGACGAGCTCGGACATTCCGGCGACATCGGGATCACGGCGAAGGGTGTCTCGATTGATTTCGCGAAGACGCAGGCCTGGAAGGAAGGGGTCGTGAAGCGCCTGACTGACGGGATCGCGCAGCTCTTGAAGATGAACGGGGTGGAAGTGATCGCCGGGACCGCCTCCTTCAGGTCGGCGACGCAGATCGAAGTGGCGTCCTCATCCGGAAAGGACACGGTCACGGCGGACGCCTTCATCGTCGCCACCGGCGGACGCCCGTTCGAGGTCCCCGGCTTCGCCTTTGACGGAAAGACGGTCATTACCTCGAAGGAGGCCCTTTCCTGGACGGAGGTCCCCGCGTCTCTCGTCGTGATCGGCGGCGGGGTGATCGGCCTCGAGCTCGGGACGGTCTACGCGAAGCTGGGCTCGAAGGTCACGGTGGTCGAGATGATGGACCAGCTCCTTCCCGGGACCGATCCGGATCTCGTGAAGGTGGTCGCGCGCGGTCTCAAGAAGCGCGGCGTCGACGTCTTCCTGAAGGCGAAGGCGCTCGGGACCCGCAAGGAGAAGGGGAAGACCGTCGTCGAGATCGAACAGGAGGGGAAGAAGGAATCGATCCCCGCCGACAAGGTCCTGGTCGCCGTCGGCGTGAAGCCGAACACCGAGGGTTTGGGGCTCGAGAAGATCGGCGTGGCGCTCACGCCCAAGGGATTCATCAAGGTCAACGAGAGACTCCAGTCGTCCGTCCCGACGGTCTACGCGATCGGCGACGTGGCGGGTCCCCCGATGCTGGCGCACAAGGCCTCGAAGGAGGGGGTGGTCGCCGCCGAGATCATCGCCGGGAAGGAAAGCCGCTATGACGTCCGGGCGATCCCGGGTGTCATCTTCACCGATCCCGAAGTGGCGACCGTCGGCATGACCGAGGCGCAGGCGAAGGCGGCGGGACACGACGTGCAGGTCGGCGCGTTTCCCCTGACGGCTTCCGGGCGAGGCCTTTCCGTCGGGAAGAACGAGGGGGTCGTCAAGGTGGTGGGGGACCGGAAGACCGGCCGCCTCCTGGGCCTTCACGTCTGCGCCGCGAACGCGTCCGACATGATCGCGGAAGGGGCTCTTGCGATCGAGATGGGGGCATCGGTCGCGGACGTGGCGCTCACCGTCCATCCCCATCCGACCTTCTCGGAGGGGGTCATGGAATCGGCCGAAGCGGCATTGGGGCACGCGATCCATATGATCAACAAGCCCATTTCGGCGAAGGCCTGACGATCCGGGGAAAGGGATGTCCGCGCCGAACCCCTTTTTCCGAGTGGATCTGGGGCGCGTCTCGTACGCGAGAGCATATGCCGTCCAGAAGAGCCTCGCCGACGCACGCCGCGAGGGGGCCGTTCCGGACGCGTTGATCCTGTGCGAGCATGATCCGGTCGTGACCTGTGGCCGGCGGACCCGGAAGGAAGACGTCGCGCGTGCGGCGTGCCCCGTCGAGTGGATCGACCGGGGGGGCGAGGCGACCTACCACGGCCCGGGGCAGATCACGGGGTATCCGATCCTGGCCCTCACGGGGGTTGGCTCGGTCGGGCGCTACCTCCGCTTCCTGGAGGAGGTCCTGATCGACATTCTCGCTGGATTCGATCTCCCCGCCAAACGCGGCGACCAGACCGGCGTCTGGGTCCGGGGAAAGAAAGTGGTCTCGATCGGGATCGCGGTCCGCCGCGGCGTCACGATGCACGGGTTTGCGCTGAACGTGAACACGGATCTTTTCCCGTTCCGCTCGATCCGCCCCTGCGGCCTCGACCCGCAGGCGATCACCTCGATGAAGGAGCTTCTCGGGCAGCCCGTCGATTTCGCGTCGGTCAAGGAGCGCGTCTGGGAGTGTTTCTCGGCCCGTCTGGCCGCGCGTGCGGCGCCGGCGTCCGCGGCGGTCTGATCACTTTCCTTGTTTCAGGGGCACCGGCCGTCCCTTGGCGTCTACCGCGACGTAGGTGACGTCCGCCTCGGTCACCTTCTGGATCTTGCGGGGGTCGTCCCGGCGCTGGGCCTCGACGTCGACGTGGACGGTGACGGAGGTGGTTCCGACCCGCCTGACGGTGGTGTAGAAGCTGACGACATCCCCCACGTAGACCGGCTTCCGGAAGATCACTTCCTTCATGGCGACCGTGACGAAGCGGTGATTGCCGTAGCCGCGTATCCCGACGGCGCCCGCAAGGTCGATCTGGCTCAAGATGATCCCGCCGAAGATCGTCCCGCGCTCGTTCGTGTCGCGGGGCAGGAGGACCGCCCGGATCGCCGGCTCCCGCGGGGGCGGCTGCCGGCCTACCATCCGGGGCGGCGTTCCTTGGGCGGCGTCCGGGGGCCGGCGGGGCCCTGCCCGCCCGGCGGGCGCTGTTCGGGCGGACGTCCGGGAAGCGCCCGGAACGGGCGGCGCATCGGCGGCGTCATCCGGCGCGAGGCGGAAGATCCGCCCACCAGGTCGTTGATCATCCCGGCCAGCTCCTTCACCTCTTCCTGGATGTGGAGCACGAGCTCGCGCGTTTCGGCGGTGGACCGGAAGAGGCGCTCCTCGATCTCCCGGAAGGTGGGGCGGGTCTGGATCGACTCGGCGATCTGCGCCCGGATCTTCTCGTTCACGTCCGCCTGGATCTGCTGGGTCATCTGGCGCGCCTCGGTGGAGTTCTCCATCCGGTAGTTGATCAGCGCCTCCTGGATCATCCGGCGGATGTCGCTCTCGGACTCCTGGACGAGCCGGCGCGTCTGCTGGAGCGCTTCCGTGCGCTGGGCCATCTCGGCCTCGCGGACGGCGCGCTGGATCTGGCTGGCGAGCTCCATCTGGATCCGCTGGAGCGAGGTCGAGAGGGCGTGCTGGAGGGCGGTCTCCCCGACCTTCTTCTCGAGACCCTCGTTCATCGCTTTCTTGAGGGCGTCGAGCTGCTCCTGGACGGAGCTTTCCTTGAGGACGCTCTCGGCCACCTGCGGGATCCGCTTCACGATCGAGTCCTGGGCCCGCGAGAGCTCCATGAGTCGGTCCTGGAGCTCCTTCGTGAACGAACCCTGCATGTCCTGGACGCGCTTCACGATCATCTCGGTGAAATCGGAGTGGATCTCGCGCCGGACGGTCTCGATCAGGCGCTCCGCCTCCGGCCGCGAGATCTCCTGCTCGATCTTCCCCTCGATCAG
Organism: uncultured Planctomycetales bacterium; assembly: GCA_964455625.1. Taxonomy (GTDB): domain Bacteria; phylum Planctomycetota; class SBBH01; order SBBH01; family SBBH01; genus SBBH01. The sequence goes on from CAYVXZ010000010.1 coordinate 49,611, forward strand.
CTTGATCCGCTCCCGGACGAAGGCGACCTCGCTGTCGAAGCGGCGCTGGATCTCCGAGAGGGAGGCCTGGGCCTTCTCCTCGAGGTCCTTCTTGAGGCGCGTGATGTCGTTGGGGAGGAGGTCGAGCTTCGTGTTATGCAGGATCTCGGAGACCTTCTCCGCCAGCTCCTGGCGCCACTCGTGCAGGGTGACGCGGAAGAGCTCGTCGACGGAGGCCTCCTTGGCATAGTGCCGCAGTTCTTCCTCGAGCTGGGCGAACTGCGCCCGCGTCCCCTCGATGACAGAATTGATCGCCTCCATCCGGGCGTCGACGACCTCCTTGCGGAGGTAGTTGGAGGAAAGATGCTCCTCCCATTGCTGGACCGCCTGGCGGACGTCCGTGTTGATTTTCTTGAGCCGGAGCTCCAGCTCTCCCGACTGGATGCACTGGGAGAGGCTCGCCTCCAGGCGCGCGAAGTGGGGCTGGATCTGCTCGACGAAACGGGTGAGGCGCCCCTCGAGCGCTTCCTCAGTGATGAACTTGCCGCGGATCTCGCGCGCGAACTGGTCGAACTCGGCGCGGGGGGTCGCCTGGGCGCGGATCTTCTCGACCGTCTCCGCGAGGCTCACGTGCTCCCGGCGGAGGGTCTCCCGCGCGGTGCGGTCCTCCGCGAGGGACCGCTGGATCTCGTCGAGGCGGGGGAGGACGGCGTTGCGGGTCGAATCGAGCTTCTCGACGGTCGCGAGCCCATCCCGGCGGATCGCCTCCATGGCGGCGCGGTCTTCCGCGAGCGACTTCCTGACCTCGTCCATGGCGGCGCGTGCGGCGGATTCCGTGAGACGCCCCAGTTTCTCCTCGGCGGCGGCCAGGCGCGCGATGATGTCGGTGGCTCGCTTCTCGAAGGCGCGGGCGATCTCCTCGCGGCCCGCCTTGGCTCCCTGGAGGCCGGTCTGGATCTCCTCCACGAGGGCGTTCCGCTGGGCGCGCAGCTCCTCGCGATAGGCGTCCTGGACCGATTGCTTCAGGCGCTCCTCGCGGGCGATGGCGAAGGGGCTCTGGAGGATCTTCTCGACCCCCTCGCGGAAGACGTCCGAGGAGGTGTGGTTCGCGATCGCCTCGGCGAGCGTGGTGCGGAACTCCGCGAGAAGGTACTCGCGGCCGACGATCTGCTCCTTCTTGAGAACCTTCAGGATGGTCGATGTGGTGTGGCCCGCGACGTACTGGCCGATCTCGGTCCGGAGCCCCGAGGCGAGCCGGTCGAACAGGGACTCGAGCTCCTTCTGGGACGGGCGGGCCGCCAGGGCCTCGGCCAGGCGCTCCTCGAGGCGGTCGGAGAGCTTCGTCGCGACCCGCTCCGTCTCGCGCAGGATCTGCTCGGTCGCCCGGTCGTCGATCAGGTTCTTGAGATCGGGACCGGCGAGAAGGGACTGGACCTCCTTCTCCACCATGCGCATGAGGGAGTCGCGCAGGCGGTCGAGGTTGGAGCGGAACTCGGAAAGGGGCGTGTATTCGCGCTCGATCCGGTCGATGGGGCGGCGCAGGTCGTCGGCGAGCTTCCGCTCGAAGGGAGCCATCTCCGATTCGAACACCTTGTGGACCCGGTCGTCGATGTCGCGGGTGGTGCGGACCCACTCGTCGATGTGTCGGCCGACCTGCCCCTTGACCGTCTCGTGGACGGCCTTGGCGAGATCCTCGGCGATGGTGGACGACTCGTCCTCGAGCATCGCCGAGACGAGGTCCGGCACCGTTTCCCGTTCTTCAGGTCGATCGCTCATAAGCCCCCTCGACAGTATGGCCCAAGGCGACACCAACGCGGCTCCCCGGCCGCCGCTCACCGGTTCTATCGGCGGGACCCGGGGGCAACTGCAGGGATTTTAAGGCTTTGCGTAAAGGCGTTCGGGCCGTGGCGTGCAGAAAAAACCGGGAATTCCCGGATTGACGCCAAAGCATCAAATGGATAGTCTCTCCCCGCCTTGGATTCCAGGACCGTCGCGATCGGGATCCTCTCCGCCGCCGGGCTCGCGGCTTTCATCGGCCTGGGTCTCAAGCCGCCCGTCAGCGCCTCGCGCTATTCCCTTCGCAAGGAGGAGACGGCGCTCCCGGCCGACAAGCGGCTTCCCGAGAAGAACCAGGCCCAGATCAAGGCGTACCTCGAGAAGACGTTCGGGACACAGGAGTCCCCGAAGATGCCGGACGCCTTCGGGATTCCGGAGGCGAATCTCCGGAAGGGGCGCGAGTTCTACCGGAAGCAGTGCCTGCATTGCCACGGCGTCACCGGGGACGGGCTCGGGACGACGGCCCCCTTCATGATTCCCCGTCCGCGCGATTACCGGCCAGGGATCTTCAAGATCACGTCGACCGCCGCCGGCATGAAGCCCCTGCGCCAGGACCTGGTCGAGACCCTGCGGCGCGGCCTTCCCGGGACGCTCATGCCGGCTTTCAATCTCTTCGATGAGGCGACCCTGGAGGCGGCTGCCGACTACGTGATCCACTTGAGCGTGCGGGGGGAGACGGAGATCCTCCTCTTCCAGGCGCATCGCGACGCCATCGACGAGGGGGAGGAGCCGGAGGAGAGCCTCGGCGACGACAGCCTCGCCATCGTCGCGGGGAAATGGGAGGAGGCCCGGGCGGCCACAGTGGCCCCGTCGGTCGCGCGTCCTCCGGCGACGCCGGAGTCGATCGCGGCCGGGCGCGAGATCTTCCTGTCGCCGAAGACCAACTGTTTCGGGTGCCACGGCAAGACAGGCAAGGGGGACGGCGAGAGCGTTCCCGCGGGTGGGTTCTCCGACAACTGGGGGAACGTCATCCTGCCGGCCGACCTGACCCAGGGGATCTACCGCGGCGGGGCGCGGCCGCTCGATCTCTGGCGGCGGATCCACTCGGGCGTGAAGGGGACCCAGATGCCCTCGCATAACAGCGCGCTTACGGAAGAACAGATCTGGCATGTCGTCAACTTCCTGGAGAGCCTCAAGGGGGGCGCGAGGCGATGAAGAAGCTCTGGGCGCTTTTCTTCCTGGCGGTGCCGGTGGGCGGGGTCCTGTTCTTCGTCTACTCGTATGACCGCTGGTGGTTTCCGGAGAACGTCTCGACTTTCGGTGGCGAGATCGACAGCCTGTTCAACCTGATCCTGTGGGTGACCGGGGTCGCCTTCGTCCTGACGGAGGTGGCGCTCGCCTGGTTCCTGTTCAAGTACTCGGGTGGAGAAGGAAAGGCGGCCTACCTGCACGGAAGCCACAAGCTCGAGATGGCCTGGACGGCGGTCCCGTGCGTCATCCTCCTTTTCATCGCGTTCGCGCAGATGGACACCTGGAAGAAGGTCAAGTTCCGCTCGCACTTTCCGACCACCAAGCCGTTCGCCGAGGTGATGGCGGGGCAGTTCGAATGGCGGATCCGCTACGCGGGCGCGGACGGGGTCCTGCACACGGCGGATGACCTCGAGGCGCTGAACGAGCTGGACGTTCCCCTGGGCGAGGACATCCTGATCCACCTCAAGTCACGCGACGTCCTGCACAGCTTCTTCCTACCGCACCTGCGCCTGAAGCAGGATGCCGTTCCGGGGATGTCGATACCGGTCTGGTTCAACGCCGTGAAGGCCGACTCCTACGATCTCGTCTGCGCGGAGCTCTGCGGGTGGGGCCACTACAAGATGCGCGGGAAACTTCGGGTCCATCCGTCCCGGGCCGCCTTTGATGCCTGGTTCGCGGGGGCCCTCGCCGAGCAGGGGAGGACGCAATGAGCCAGCCATCGGCGCACGATCACGGGCACGCCCACCACGAGCCGGGGTTTTTCGGGAAGTATGTCTTCTCGACCGACCACAAGATGATCGGGATCCAGTTCCTCTTCACCTCCATGATCTTCCTGCTCCTGGGCGGGGCCCTGGCGCTGGGTGTGCGCTGGCAGGTCGCCTGGCCCTGGAAGGGGATGCCGATCGTGGGTGACTGGCTCTTCTCCGAGCAGGGGGGGCAGATCTCCCCCGAGTTCTACACGATGCTCTTCACGATGCACGCGACGGTGATGATCTTTTTCGTGGTGATCCCGTTCCTCACCGGCGCCTTCGGGAACTTCTGCATCCCGCTCATGATCGGGGCGCGCGACATGGCGTTCCCCAAGCTCAACATGATCTCCTACTGGTTCATGTGGCCAGCCTTCATCGTGATGCTGGCCAGCTTCGCGGTGGAAGGCGGGGCGGCGGCGGCCGGCTGGACCTCGTACCCGCCGCTTTCGACCACGGAATCGGCGGCGCCCGGCTCACACATGGGGCAGACCCTGTGGCTCGTGAGCCTCCTTTTCGTGGGGCTCTCGTCCCTGGCCGGGTCCATCAACTACATCACGACGATCGTCATGATGAGGGCGCCCGGGATGGGGTTCTTCCGGATGCCCATGACGATCTGGGCGATGTTCATCACGGCGATCCTGCAGGCGTTCGCGCTTCCCGTGTTGACGGCCGGCCTCATCGTCCAGCTCCTCGACCGGACGATCGGGACGACCTTCCTGACCCCCCAGCCGATCCTCTGGCAGCACCTTTTCTGGTTCTATTCCCACCCCGCGGTCTACATCATGATCCTGCCGGCGATGGGGATCGTCTCCGACGTGATCTCGACCTTCTCCCGCAAGCCCCTTTTCGGCTACAAGCCGATGGTCTACTCGATCATGTCGATCGCCGGCCTCGGGTTCATCGTCTGGGGCCATCACATGTTCACGAGCGGCATGAACCCGGCTCTCGGGATGACCTTCATGGTCTCGACCATCATGATCGCGCTCCCGTCGGCCGTGAAGACGTTCAACTGGCTGGGGACCCTGTGGGGGGGGCGGATCCGCTTCACGGCGCCGATGCTGAACGCCCTGGCGTTCGTGTCGCTTTTCGTGATCGGGGGGCTCTCGGGGATCTTCATGGCGGCGACCCCGGTCGACATCCAGATCCACGACACCTATTTCATCGTGGCGCACATCCACTATGTCCTTTTCACAGGAAGCATCTTTGCCGTCTTCGCCGGGATCTATTACTGGTTCCCCAAGATGTTCGGCCGGAAGATGGACGAGTTCTGGGGGAAGGTCCACTTCGCCCTCACGTTCATCGGTGCCAACTGCACGTTCTATCCCATGCACATCCTGGGGATCCGCGGGATGCCGCGCCGCTACGCGGACATCACCGACATCCCCTATCTCGCGGACCTCCAGCCGCTGAACGAGTTCATCACCTGGAGCGCCTTCCTGATGGGGGCCGCCCAGGTCATCTTCCTGGCCAACTTCTTCTGGAGCCTGTTCAAGGGCGAGAAGGCGAGCGAGAACCCCTGGCAGGCGAACACGCTCGAGTGGGCCACCGCCTCGCCGCCGCCGCACGGGAACTTCGGCGAGCACGTCCCGACGGTCTACCGGGCGCCGTACGAGTACGCCTCGCCCGAGGTCGCCGAGGACTGGCTTCCGCAGAGCAGGAACCTCTCCAAGTCCAAATGAGCCCGGCGGCCGGACGGGCTTGCTGGCGCCTCGCGCAGGCGGCGTGGCTCGTCATGTTCATCATGATCCTTTCCGGCGGGGCGGTCACGAGCACCGGATCCGGGATGGCGGTCCCCGACTGGCCGACGACCTTCGGCGAGAGCATGTGGTTCTATGATTTCCTGGACGCCTCGCGTTCGGTCCTGATCGAGCACGGCCACCGCCTGTGGGGGACGCTGACGGGCGCGATCGTGACGGCGCTCGTCCTGACGCTCTGGTTCGCCCGCGCGGAGCGGCCGGCGCGCGTCCTGGGGACGCTCGTCTTCGCGGCCGTGGTCGTTCAGGGGCTCCTGGGCGGACAGCGCGTCCTGCGCGACTCGCAGCTCTTCGCCATGTTCCACGCGGTCATGGCCCAAGGGTGCTTCGTCCTGATGTCGGTCCTCGCCATGCGGCTGGCCCCGGAGCGTCCCGCGCCGGAGCGGGATGCGGGGACGGAAGCGCCGGTCGGGTCGATCTCGAATCTCGCGCTGTTCCTGACGGTCTCGGCGGGGATGCAGCTCTTCTTCGGCGTGATGCTCCGGCACACGGGATACGGCCTCGTCTGGCATCTGGCGGGGGCGGCCGCGGTCGCGTACGCCGCGTTCCTGCTGGCCCGCGCGCTGACCGCCGCGCCGAAATCCCTTCGGGACGCGTGGGGAGGCCCCGTCGGTCAGGTCGTGTTCCTGGTGGGGCTCCAGATCGTCCTCGGGGGGCTTTCCTGGGCCGCGCGCCTTTCCGAGGGGTTCTGGGCCCTGAAGCGGGCCGGGATTCCGGAGGTCGTGACCGTCCTGCATGTCGGGGCCGGCGCCCTGATCCTCGCGCGCGCGGCCACGCTCACGGCCAGGACCTGGTCCTGGATGGAGCGTTCCGGCCAGGCGGAACTCGCGGGCGGGACCTCATGAGCGACTATCTGCAGCTCTTCCGGTGGAAAGTCCTGCTTCTCGTCGGGTTTTCCGTCGCGGCCGGCTTCCTGATCGGCGCGCCGGAGGGGCTTTCCTGGCGGGACCCGCGGCTGGCGCTGGCCGTTCTGGGGGCGATGCTCGCCGGCGGGGGGGCCGCCGCCCTCAACCAGGTGATGGAGCGGGACGCCGATGCCCGGATGGCGCGGACCGCGGACCGTCCTGTCCCGTCCGGACGGATGTCCGTCGGGCACGCCCTGGCGGCCGGACTCGGGGCCCTGGCCGGGGGGCTGGGCCTGCTGGCTCTGGCGCATCCCCTGGCGGCGCTCGTCTGCGCGGCGAGCGGCGGGCTCTATATCGGCCTCTACACGCCCTTGAAGCGCGTTTCGTCGTTCAACACCCTTGTGGGGGCGGTTCCCGGCGCGCTTCCGCCGGTGATCGGCTGGGCGGCCGCTGCGGGGGAGGCTCCGCCCGCGGCCTGGGCGCTCTTCGGCATCTTCTTCCTCTGGCAGCTTCCGCATTTCATGGCCATCGCCTGGCTCTACCGCGAGGAGTACGCGCGGGCCGGCTTCAAGATGCTGCCGCTCTTTGACGAGACGGGGGGGCTCACGGCCCGGCAGGCGGTCGTCTACGCCGCCGCGCTCCTGCCGGTGAGCCTCCTGCCGCCGGTCCTCGGGACGGGGACCGCCTCCTATTTCTACGGGGCGCTCGCCCTAGGGGCGGCCTTCATGCTCTGCACGGTCTGGTTCTGGGCCCGCCGGACCGAGGCGGTCGCACGGCGGCTCCTGCGGGTTTCGGTGATCTACCTGCCGGTCCTTTTGGGCTTGCTCATCGGCGATAAGGCCTTATCGTAGGAGGGAAGCGACATGGCGCACGCGACGGCGACACGGATCGAAACGGATGACTGGCGGCCCGACACGACGAACGCGAAGTTCGCCATGTGGCTGTTCCTGGCGACGGAAATCATGTTCTTCGCCGCTCTCATCGGGACCTACATCGTCCTGAAGGTGGGCTCCGGCGGGAAGTGGCCCGTCCAGCACGCGGTTCTCGCGAAGAACATCGGCGGGTTCAACACGCTTATCCTCATCACGAGCAGCGTCACGATGGTGCTGGCGCACGCCGCGGTGATGAAGAAGGAGATCGGCAAGATGGCCCGGTATCTCGCCGTCACGACTCTTCTCGGGTTCGCCTTCATGGGGATCAAGGCGTACGAGTACAAGGGGAAGTTCGAGCATCACTTCTATCCCGGATCGCACGACCTGATGAAGGAGGCGGCCTCGGAGAAGGCGCTGGCCGCCGGGGAGGCGGAGGCGCTGACCCAGCAGAACCTGTTCGCTTCCTGCTACTTCGCGATGACGGGATTTCACGCCATCCACGTCCTTGGGGGACTCGTGGTCTTCCTCTGGATCCTGGCGCGCGTCGGCGCGGGGAAGTTCACGGACCGCCAGATCCCGCTCGTCGAGAACATGGGACTCTATTGGCACTTCGTCGACATCGTCTGGATCTTCCTTTTCCCGCTCCTGTATCTCCTTTAGGAGGACGCCATGACCGACGCCCACGCGCATCCGCACAAGGATCCCAGGTACATGCTGATCGCGGCCATCCTGATCGGAATCACCGTCCTGTCATTCTTCATGTCGGAGCAGTTCCAGTCGCCCGTGATGTCCGTGCTCGTCGTGATGTGCCTGGCGACCTTCAAGGCGACCCTCGTCACGATGTTCTTCATGCACGCGAAGTTCGAGGGGAAATGGCTCTACGTCCTGACGGTTCCCGCGATCGTCCTGGCCGTGGTCATGGTCTGCGCGCTTCTCCCGGACGTCGCCTTCCCGTACCGCGGATAGCGTGCCGGACATCGCGGTCGGGCTGGACCGGCTCACGCACCGCTACAAGGAACGCGTCGCCCTCGACGGGCTTTCGCTCTCGATCGGGGCGGGTCGCATCGCCGCCTTCCTGGGACCCAATGGCAGCGGGAAGACCACCCTGTTCCGGATCCTCTCGACCCTGATGACCCCTTCCGCGGGAACGGCGCGCGTGTCGGGGCACGACGTCGCGGGAGAGCCCGGGGAGGTCCGCCGCCGGATCGGCGTTGTCTTCCAGTCCCCGGGGCTCGACCGGAAGCTCACGGTGCGGGAAAACCTCCTCCATCAGGGGCACCTGTACGGCCTGTGCGGGGGAGAGCTTGCCCGGAGGATCGACGACCGGCTCGGCCGCGTGGGGCTTGGCGCGCGGGCCGGCGACCGTGTCGAGACGCTCTCGGGGGGGCTCAAGCGCCGCGTCGAGATCGCGAAGGGGCTCCTGCATGACCCGGAGGTGCTGCTTCTCGACGAGCCGTGCGCGGGGCTTGATCCCGGGGCCCGCAATGACGTCTGGACGGCCCTCCTCGCGCTCAAGTCGGAACGCCGGGTGACGGTCCTTCTCACCACGCATGACATGGACGAGGCGGCCCGCTGCGACAGCGCGGCGATCCTGGACGGCGGGCGCCTCGTGGCGTTCGACGCTCCGGGAGAGCTGACGCGATCCCTGGGGGGGCGCATCGTCCGCCTGACCCCGCTCGGGGACGCGGCGGAGATGGCCGCGCGCCTCGCGGCCGATTTCGGCGTCGTGCCGCAGGCGGGTTCCGGGCATCTCGTGTTCGTCCATGCCGACGCGGCCGGCTGCCTCTCCCGGATCATGGCGGCCTGGGGCGACCGGATCCGCTCCGCGGAGATCCGCGACCCGACCCTGGAGGACGTCTTCCTGGCCCGGACGGGACGTCCCTTCTGGATCGAGGCGGCGGCATGAGCGCCACGCTTCTCACGATCTGGACGCTCGCCCGCCGGGAGTGGACCCGCTTCCTCCGCCAGCCGCACCGGATCGTGTCGGCCCTGCTCCAGCCGGTCGTCTTCTGGTTCCTGTTCGGGTCGGGGCTGAACGGGGCGTTCGCGCCCCCGGCCGGGTTCGGCGAGGGGGATTATGCCGCCTTCCTGTATCCGGGGACGGTGACCATGATCGTCCTCTTCGCGGCGATCTTCTCGACGATCTCCCTGATCGAGGACCGCCGGGAAGGATTCCTGCAGTCGGCGCTCGTCTCACCGGGCAGCCGCTGGGGGCTGGCGCTCGGGAAGATCCTGGGCGGGGGGACGCTTGCGGCGACGCAGGGGGTCGTCCTCCTGGCGATGGGCCCGCTCTTCGGCATTCGCGTCGATCCGTCGGGCGCCGTCATGGCGGCCGTGTTCATCCTGCTGACCGCGCTCGGGCTCGCCGCCCTCGGGTTCTGTATCGCCTGGCCGATGGACTCGACACAGGGGTTCCACGCCGTCATGATGCTGTTCCTGATGCCGCTCTGGCTCCTGTCGGGCTCCTTCTTCCCCCTCACCGACCGTTCTCCCGCGTGGCTCCACGCGGTGACGTCCGCGAACCCCCTGACCTACGGCCTCGCCGGCCTGCGGGGTGCCTTGGGCCAGGGAGGTCTCGGGTTGCCGTCCGTGGGGATGTCACTTGCGGTCTCGGCGGGTTTCGCCGTTCTTGCGGGTCTGGCGGCCTGCTGGCTGGCACGCAGGCCGACACGGAAGGACTGGATGTGAACCACGAGCGGCCGCTTCTGGCCATGCTGGGGCTGGCCCTGCTTGGCGGTGCGGGGATCCTCTGGTGTCGTCAGGGGGACAATGGGGGGGGGCGGGGACCGGAGGCCGAGAACGTCCGGCTTCCGGCCGTGGTGGACGATATTTCGCTTGAGAGCCACGCGGGCGGGGCCGTCACGCTGTCCTCGTTCAGGGGAACGCCCTGGATCGCCGGCTTCCTCTTCACCCGGTGCGGCGGGCCTTGCCCGCGCGTCATGGCGGCATTGGCCGCGCTGTCGACGGAACTCGAGAAAGAGGGCGTCCGCTGCGCCGCCTTCACGGTCGATCCGGATCACGACACGCCCGAGGTCCTGGCGCGCTATGCCGGGATGTACCGCCTGGGGAGAGGCTTTCTCCTTCTGACCGCCGACAAGGCGGCGATGTACCGCCTGATCCAGGAGGGATTCAAGCTGGGCGTCGCCCGGGCGGAGGGGGCGGAGGCCGAGAAGCACCTCATCACGCACAGCCAACGGCTGCTTCTCATGGACCGGGGCGGAGCGATCCGCGGCTATTACGACGCCCTGGACCCGGACGCGATGAAACGTCTGGCGCGCGCGGCGCGCGTTCTGGCGGAGTGATCGTGGAAACGGATCTCCGGTTCCTCCCGCCCCTGAATGCCTGCCTGAACCTGGCCGCGTCCGCCCTTCTGGTGACCGGGTATCGTCTCGTCAAGGCGGGCCGGAAGGAGGAGCACAAGCGGTGCATGCTGGCCGCGACGGCCCTTTCGGTCCTTTTCCTGATTTCCTACCTGACCTACCACGGCGTCCACGGAACGACCTATTTCCCGCACGGCGGGTGGCTGAAGACGCTTTACCTCACGATCCTCTGGACGCACATGCCGCTTGCCGCGACGGTCCCGTTTCTCGCGGGGGTGACGATCCGCCACGCCATGAAGGGGCGCTGGGAGGCCCACAGGAAATGGGCGCGCAGGACGTTCCCGATCTGGATCTATGTCTCCGTGACGGGCGTCATGATCTATCTGATGCTGTATCATCTGGATTGATGAGATCCTGCCGCGAAGCGTCCGGCGCGAAGCGTCCAGCGGCTTCCTCCCGGGCGCTTCGCGCTTCGCGCTTCGCGCTTTTCGGACTGGTGTTTTTCTTGCCGGCCCTCGCCTTCGCCTGACCGTCCTGCAAGGAGGCGGTCGCCTCCGAGAGCGACGGGGGAATGGCGCGCGGTTTCTACTGGAGCATCCTGTTCATGCTCACGGTTCCGGCGCTGATCCTCACCGGCTTCGCGGGGACCCTGTATCTCTCCTACCGGAAATGGCTGACGCGTCGCGCGTCAGCCCAAGAGCGTGTATGAGAAGCATGGATCTCGCCGCGTTGCGAGCGCGGCGTGTCCGGATGCAAGGAGCGACGATGAGGCGTATTGAGGGGAGATACGGTGAAGAGGAGCGACGCGGCAGACGGGCATGCCCCGTTGCAACCCGAAGGGGCGCGGGTCTTGCGGCCGCGTGGCGGCGTTGCAGCTCGTCGAAGACCCATCTGCTCACAGGGTCGTCTCCTCGCTGCGCCTTGCCATCGGCCGCAATCCCTCGCGCCGCGGCAGAGCCCATGTTCTCATACACGCTCCTGCAGGCGAATCCCCAGTCCTGACAGGATTTCCGCCTGGCGCTTCCACATGCGCGCCCGCGCCTGCGGGGCGTGGTCGTCGTGCCCTGCGAGGTGCAGGATGCCGTGGATGACATAGAGCGCCAGCTCCGCGTGGAGAGGGTGGCCGCGTGCGGCGGCCTCCCGCCGGGCGGTATCGAGGCAGACCGCGATCTGGTCCGGCTCTCCGTGAAGGGCCATCGGCCAGGCGAGGACGTCGGTCGTCGAGCGTTTCCCCGTGGCGCTGTTGTGGAGGCGGCGCATCTCGGCATCGCCCACGACCGCGATGACGACGCGGGCGGGGGCCTTCCGCCCCTCGGCCCGGATCGCCGCGCGGGCCGCCCTCATGAAACGAGCCTGGTGCAAGGGGGCCGAAGTGAGGTTGATGACCCGGATATCGGGCATCCCGGCTCGCCGACGGCTATCGGTCGTTCTTCTTCCGCTTGTCGTAGGCGTTGACGATCTCCTTGACCAGCGGGTGGCGCAGGACGTCGGTGGCGTTCAGGTCCACGAAGCCGATCCCGGGGATGTCCCGGAGCGTCTCCCACGCATCGACGAACCCGGAGCGTTCCGAGGGGGGGAGGTCGACCTGGGTCGGATCCCCCGTGACGACGGCCTTCGCATGGATCCCGAGGCGCGTCAGGAACATCATCATCTGCTTCGTGGTGCAGTTCTGGGCCTCGTCGAGGATGACGAAGGCGCGGTCGAGCGTCCGGCCGCGCATGAAGGCCACGGGGACGATCTCGACAAGGTCCCGCTCGATCAGCTTCTGGGCCTTGCCGACGTCGAGGAGGTCTTCCATCGCGTCGTAGAGGGGGCGGAGGTAGGGGTTCACCTTCTCGTAGAGATCTCCCGGAAGGAATCCCAGCTTCTCGCCCGCCTCGACGGCCGGCCGCGCCAGCACGATCTTCCGGATCTCGTTCTTCCCCATGGCGTGGAGCGCCATCGCCATCGCCATGTAGGTCTTCCCCGTTCCGGCGGGACCGCGTGCGAAGACGATGTCATGCGTGCGGATCATCCGGACGAGCTGGAGCTGGTTCACGGTCTTGGGGATGACCGTCCGGTTCTTGTCCAGGAGCGGGATCGGCGTCGGCTCCGGCGGGGGGGCGTCGTTCTGGACCTGCCCGAGGATCCGGTCGACGTCCTCCTCCCGGATCTCGGCCGGCGCGGTCAGGGCCGCCTGCTGGAGCGCGGTCAGGGCGTCCCGCGCCGATTTCACGCCGGTCTCGTCCCCGGAGAGCCGGACCACCCCCTTGCGGGCGGTCACCCCGACGGCGAACGCGTCGCGGATCTTCTTGAGGAACCGCTCCTGGGGCCCGAAGACCTTGAGTTGCTGCTCGGCGCCCTGGATCTCGAAGGTGTCCTGTGCCATCTAGCGGATCAGCATAGGATACAGCCAACAGGCCACCGGCGCCGCCAAAAGCAGGCTGTCGACCGTGTCCAGGGCCCCGCCCAGACCGGGCCAGTTTCCGGAATCCTTGATACCGGCGTGCCGCTTGATCCAGGACTCGACGAGATCCCCGGCCTGTCCGGCGGCGCCGACGACCGTCCCGAAGAGAACGGCGCCGGGGCGGGAAAGCCCCAGCGTGTCCACCCGGTCCGCCGCGAGAAACGCGATGAGGGCGGAGGCAGCCAGTCCGCCGAACGCCCCTTCGACCGTTTTCTTGGGGCTGACGGTCGGGGCGAGTTTCGTCCTTCCGAACCGGGTCCCGATGAAATAGGCGCCCATGTCGCCTCCCTTCGTGATGCCGACGACCAGGAAGGCGAGGGCGAAGCCGGCCTCCCCGAAACGGAGGCGCAGCGCGATCAGGGCCCAGAGGAGCAGGAGGTACGGGATACCGAGAAGGAAGAAGGGGATTCTTGTTGAGGGGGGAAGGGGAACTGCCGGCGCGAGAAGCATCCGGTAGTACTCCCAGACGGAAAGGATCCAGAGAAGGCCGATGACAGCGGCCGACCCGGCCCAGCTTCCGGAGGTCCCTTCCCACCAGGCCATGGCCGAAAGCAGGAGGATCCAGATCCCCCCGAAGAGAAGTCGCGCCCCCGCCGCGTTCATCCGTCCAGGCCGCCGAAGCGCCGTTTGCGCCCGGCGAAATCACGAAGCGCCTCGTGGAGCTGGGGGGCGCGGAATTCCGGCCAGAGGACCGGCGTTGTCCAGATCTCGGCGTAGGAGAGCTGCCAGAGGAGGAAATTCGACACCCGGTACTCCCCGGCCGTCCGGATGAGGAGATCCAGGGGAGGCATGCCAGGCTGGTAGAGGTTCTTCTCGAAGAGTTCCGTGTCGATCCGGGCAGGATCCAGGCGCCCCGCGGCGGCCTCGCGGGCGAGGCGCCGTGCGGCCGAGACGATTTCCTGCTGCCCGCCGTAATTGAGCGCCAGGCAGAGCGTCAACCCCTTGTTGCCGGAGGTGAGATCGATCGTTTCCTCCAGGGGACGCCGCGCCTCGTCCGGAATCCTCGCGGTGTCGCCGATCATGACAAGGCGCACGTCATTCCTCATGAGGGTGGGGCGCTCCTCCACGACGTAGCGTGCGAGGAGCTTCATGAGGAGGCCGACTTCGGTCTCCGGCCGCCGCCAGTTTTCCGAGGAAAAGGCGTAGAGCGTCAGCTGCGCCAGGCCCAGGCGCGCGCACTCTTCCGTGGCCTCCCGGACGGATGTCACGCCCGCCTCGTGGCCGCGAATCCGGAACCATCCCCTGCTTTTCGCCCATCGGCCGTTTCCGTCCATGATGATGGCAATGTGGCGGGGAAGGCGGTCCGGGACGAGTCCGAGGGACGCGAGTTCCGCCGCGGTGTAAGGGACGGGTTTTCCCCGGGTTGCGTCGGTTGGCGAGGTCGCGGCGCTCACGCGAAAACGGTAGCGGTGGCCGGGAGCCAAGTCAATCGATCACGCCGCGCGGTAGAATGCGCGCCGATGGCGAGGAAAGCCGACCTTCTGATACGCCGGATCGGGGCGCTTGCGACGCCTTGCGGAAAGGTCCCGCTTGCGGGATCAAGGGCCGGCGCGATCGACGTGGCGGCGAACCGCGCCGTGGCGGTGGAGAACGGGCGGATCGCCGGCGTCTGGCCGGACGGAAAGGTTCCCAAAGGGATGTCGGCCCGGTCGGAGGTCGATGCCGGAGGCCGCCTTGCGACGCCGGGGTTCGTCGATCCACACACGCATCTCGTCTTCGCGGGGTCGCGGCATGACGAGTACGACATGAGGATCCGGGGGGCGTCGTATCTCGAGATCGCCGGCCGGGGGGGCGGGATCCGGTCCACTGTCGCCGCGGTCCGCGCCGCCGGGGATGCCGCGCTCGCGGCATCCGCGCGGGACCGCCTCGCCCGGATGCGGCGGGACGGGACCTGCGTGGTCGAGGTCAAGTCGGGGTACGGTCTCGCGACCGCCGCGGAGACACGGATCCTGGAGGTTGTCCGTGCCCTGGACGGGGAGGGCGGGATGAAGGTCGTTCCGACCTTCCTGGGCGCGCACGCGCTCCCGGCGGAGTTCGGGAAGGACCGTCAGGGGTACGTCGACCTGGTCGTTCGCGAGATGCTGCCGGCCGTGGCGCGGGGGAGACTTGCGGCCTTCTGCGACGTCTTCTGCGAGAGCGGCGCCTTTACCGCGGATGAGTCGCGGACGATCCTCGCGGAGGCCGCCAGGCTCGGTCTGGGCCTGAAGCTCCATGCCGAACAGTTCACGCATTCGGGGGGGGCACGCCTCGCGGGTGAGCTCAAGGCCGCCTCGGCGGACCATCTGGGATGCGCGACGGCGGAGGACGCCGCCTTTCTTGCGAAACAGGGGGTCGTGGCGGTCCTGCTTCCCGGGAGCGCGCTGACGGTCGGAACGCCTCCATTCCGCTACGCACGGCTCCTGATCGACGGCGGCGCCCCCGTGGCGATCGCGACCGACTGCAATCCGGGAACGAGCTTTCTCGATTCGATGCCGCTTGCCTGGTCGCTTGCCTGCTCCCTGTACCGGATGACGCCGGCCGAGGGACTCGTGGCCGCGACCCTGAACGCCGCCTGCGCGCTCGGACTGGGCGCCACTGCCGGTTCCCTGGAGAAAGGAAAACGGGCCGATCTCGTCCTCTGGGACGCCGAGGACATCCGCGAGATCCCGTACCGCTTCGGCCGCGTCCCGATCCGCGAGGTTTTCTGTGGCGGGAAGCCCGTTTCAGGCGATCATGAACCCGTGACACGGCAGGCAGGCAGGTCGACAGGGACGCTTCGCGCCTGGATCGACGGCGCCTCGCGCGGGAACCCCGGTCCCGCCTCGACCGGTGTGGTGATCGAAGGGGAGGACGGGCGGGTCCTCGTGGACGAGGGGACCCGGATCGGCGAGACGACGAACAACGTCGCCGAGTACAGGGCGCTCCTGTCGGCGCTCGCCCACGGGGAACGCCTGGGGGCCTCCATTGTCGAGGTCATGAGCGACAGCGAGCTTCTCGTCAAGCAGATCAACGGGGAATACCGGGTGAAGCATCCCAACATGAAGCCGCTCCACGCGGAGGCCCTGGAGCGCATGGGCCGGTTTTCCCGGGTCGCCGTCCGCCATGTCCGCCGGGAGCAGAACACACGCGCCGACGCCGCCGCGAACCGTGCGCTCGATTCCGAACCCTGAACCGTTCCGGAAGTCCGGATCCGTCGGCCCGAGGCCGAGCGAAAGCGCGTCAGGCAAGGAGAACCGACGCAGGCGTATCGAGGGGCACAGATACGTTGAGGAGGCTCGACACCGCATGGCGCGCTTGCAGCCGGCCGAAGCCAGGAGACGGGTTCCGGGACGGTTCAAAAAAACGGCCCGGATCGCGAGATCCGGGCCGTGGCACGCCATAAGCCGGGTTCTGTCCCCCGTGAGGGGAGGGGCCATTCCTCTGGGAGGCGCCTCGCGGCGCCCCTCAAGCAGCCTACCCGGAAGGTAACAGCGCGGGACGCGCCGCGCCCCCCGCGAGGGGGACGACCTTCCTTACTTGGCCTTTCTCCGGGCGGGGTTTGCCGTGCCTTTCCGGTCACCCGGAAAGCGGTGGGCTCTTACCCCACCGTTTCACCCTTGCCCTTCCGTTCTGCGCTTCGCGCTTCGCGCTGGACGCTTCGCGGAGTCGGCGGTCTCTTCTCTGTGGCACTCTCCCGCCCCGGCCGCTCGCGCAGCCGGGGGGCGGGTGTTACCCGCCGCCCTGTCCCGTGGAGCCCGGACTTTCCTCCCCGGCTCGACCTCGGCCGGAGCGGCCCCGACGCACCGGTTGCATTCTACCATGTCCTTGAAACCGGGCAGGTGAAACTCGACACTCCCGTCATGCCAAGCCTGCTGCCGTACGACGGGCACGTTCCCTCCGTCGCCCCGGACGCTTTCGTGGCGGATACCGCGCGCCTCATCGGCCGGGTGACCCTGGGGCCCCGTTCGAGCGTCTGGTACGGGGCGGTGCTTCGTGCCGACATCAACCGGATCGAGGTGGGGGAGGCGTCGAACATCCAGGACGCCACGGTCGTCCATCTCGAGGACGAGCATCCCTGCATCATCGGGAAGGAGGTCGTCGTCGGACATTCCGTCACGCTTCACGGCTGCACCGTCGAAGACGGGGCCCTGATCGGGATCGGCGCGATCGTGATGACCGGCGCCGTGATCGGCCGCGGCGCGATCGTGGGGGCGGGGGCGCTGGTCCCGGAGCGGATGCGCGTGAAACCGGGGACGCTCGTCCTGGGGGTTCCGGCGCGCGAGATACGTTCCGTCAGCGAGGCCGACCAGGCCGGGATCCGCGACCTCGCGCGGAAGTACGTCCGCGTGGCGGCGACGGCCCGCCGGTCGCTCGCGGCGGGACAGCCCTAATCGGCTACCGGCCGTTCGCTTCCGGGGCGGCCGGGGTGGCAGGAACGGCCGCGGGCGGGAATTCGCCGGTCGCCAGGAGGGGGATCCGGCCCAATTCCAGGGCCGCCTCCAGGGCCGACGCGATCCGCTGCTCGGGCCGCTTCTCCAGGCACCGCAGGATCAGGGTATTCAGGGCCGCGGGGATCTCCCGGACCCTTTCCCGGGGAGGGACAGGGCGCCAGGTGTTGTGCTTGAGCGACAGTTCCTGCGTGTAGTCGTCATGCAGGATGTCGGTGAGGCGCAGGTCCTTCAGGGGGCGTCCCTTCGCGGCACGCTCCTCGTCCGCGGAGCTCAAGAAGGGGGGGCGGCCGGTGAAGAGCTCGTACAGGACGACCCCCAGGGAGTAGAGATCCGACCTCTGATCGACGAAATCGGCGCGGGCCTGCTCGGGCGACATGTAGACGGGAGAGCCGCCGACGATCCGCTTCCCCCCGAAGACCGACCAGACCGCCTTTTTCGCCCAGCCGCGCAGCGAGCCGGTCGTCTCGTGCGTGATCACGGTCCCGAAATCGATCAGGACCACGTCGTCCCGCTGGACAGGCCCGGCGCGCTTCCGGAGAAGGACGTTCTCCGGCTTGAGGTCGGCGAGGACCAGCCCTTCCGCGGCAAACCGCTCATGGATGTGCTGGAGGCCGAGACAGATCCCCTTGGCGACCTCCAGCTTCTCGGCCGGTTTCAGGCGCGCTCCGGCGATGGCGTCCCGCAGGGAATCCCCGTCGACCAGTTCCATCACCAGGTGGTCCGTACCGTCTTCCTCGAAGAAATCGATGAAACGGACGACGTTCGGATGCCGGAATTCCCTCCCGTAGGCGTACTCGCGCTTGAGGCAGGCGACCTTCCAGGGATCCTCGCGCATGGCGGCCGTCAGGGTCTTGACGACGACCGGCGCCTGGCTGCGCGTGTCGACGGCGGCATGGAGGACGCTCATGGACCCCTCCGCGAGGATCCGGCTCAAGCGGTACGGGCCCCGGAGGGATTTTGCGGCCACGGGCGCGGGGGGTCAGGGCGCCGCGTTCTCGTGGGGGAGCGGCGGCCGCTCCCGGGGGGCGCGGAAGAAGCGGCTGGCCCGGTACAGGTAGCGCCGTTCGGCGGGCGAGAGGGAGTCGAGGCCGGCGCGGGAGACACGGCCCAGCAGGTGGTCGACCCGCTCGCGCACGCGAGCCTCCCGACGGATCTGCCGGACAAGGAGCCGGACGCGGAAGGCCGCCAGCGTCCGGCGCCAGAGGTGCCGCACCCGGGACAGGCCGGTCATTTTCCGCCGAATCCCTGGATCAGCGAGATCAGGGGCAGGAAGAGCGCGACAACGATGAACCCCACCGCGCCGCCCATGAAGATGATGAGGAGAGGCTCGAAGAGCGACATGAAGCTCGAGACCGCGACGTCCACCTCGTCGTCGTAGGTGTCGGCCACCTTGATCAGCATCTTGTCGAGATCCCCCGTCTCCTCGCCGACCTCGATCATGTTGACGACGATCTCGTCGAAGCAGCCGCTCTGGCGCAGGGGCTGGGCGATCGTGTCCCCCTCGCGGATGCTGTCGTGGACCTGGCCGATGGCGTTGGCGATGATGACGTTTCCGGCCGTCCCCTTCACGATGCTCAAGGCCTCGAGGATCGCGACGCCGCTCGAGATCAGCGTCCCCAGGGTCCGGCTGAAGCGGGAGATCGTAGCCTTCCGGACGATCGTCCCGAAGAGGGGGGCCCGCAGCTTCAGGCGGTCGATCGTGAGGCGGCCCGCTCCCGTGGCGGCGATCCCCTTGTAGCCGAAGATGATGCCGATCGGGACGAGGGGGATGAAGAGGAGCCAGTCCTTCACGAAGGCGCTGATGTCGATCAGGATCTGCGTGATGAAGGGGAGGGGGAGCTTCATGTCGTTGAACATCTTCTGGAACTGCGGAATGATGAACCCCATGACGAAGGTGAGGATCGCGGAGGCGATCAGCACCACCGCGATCGGGTAGACCAGGGCCCCGACCACCTGGCGCTTCACCTTCTGGCTCTTCTCCATGAACTCCGCCAGGCGCTGGAAGATGACGTCGAGCATCCCCGCCGCCTCGCCGGCGCGCACCATGTTCACGTACAGCTTGTCGAACACCTTGGGATGCTTGCCGAACGCCTCCGACAGGCTCGATCCCCCCTGGACGTCGTCGGTGACGTCCACGAGGGCGTTCTTCATGACGCCGGGCTTGAGCTGGGATTCCAGGATCTGCAGGCTCCGCACGACGGGAAGCCCCGCGTTCTGGAGCGTCGAGAACTGGCGCGTGAACGACGTCAGCTGCTTGCGGTTGACCTTCCCGCCGAGGAGGAAGGCCGCCTTGCCCTTCTGCTTGACGACCGCGGTCGTGATCGAGCGCTTCGTGCGCCGTTCGCTCTTCGGCTTGACGTTGGTGGGATAGAGCCCCTTCTTGCGGATGAGCGAGATCGCCTCTTCCTGCGAGGCGGCCTCGATCTCGTCCTTGAGCTCGCGTCCCTGCCGGTCCAGCGCCTGGTAGACGAAAGCGGGCATGCGCCTCCCGTGCTAGTCGTTGAGATTCGTCGCCCGGACGACTTCCTCGATCGTCGTGGCGCCGTCGTAGATGGCCAGGAGCCCGCTGTCGCGGAGCGTCCGGAGGCCCTGTTCCCGGGCGATATCGCGGAGCTTCGAGGCCGGGGCCTGCGAGGTGATCAGGGCCCGCAACGTGTCGTCCATGACCATGATCTCGAAGATCGCCAAGCGACCCTTGTACCCCGTATTGTTGCACGTCTCGCAGCCCCGTCCAGTGTAAAATTTCTTTCCCTTCACCTCGTCCGCCGAGAGCGCCAGCTCCATGAGCGCCTCCTCGGGCGGGTCGTACGCCTCGCGGCACTCCAGGCAGATCTTTCGCACAAGTCTTTGTGCGATAACGGCTTCCAGCGTCGCCGAGATCAGGAACGGCTCCACCCCCATGTCGATGAGACGGGTAATCGTGAGGGGGGCGTCGTTCGTGTGGAGCGTGCTGAAGACGATGTGCCCCGTCAGGGAGGCCTGGATCGCGATCTGGGCGGTCTCCAGATCCCGGATCTCGCCGACGAGGATGACGTCGGGGTCCTGCCGCAGGAAGGCGCGCAGGCAGTTGGCGAACGTCAGCTTGATCTCGGGGTTCACCTGGACCTGGACGATCCCCTCCATGTCGTACTCGACCGGGTCCTCGGCGGTGAGGATCTTCGTGTCGATCTGGTTGAGGTCGTTGAGGCACGCGTAAAGCGTCGTCGTCTTTCCGTGCCCGGTGGGGCCAGTCACCAGCACGATGCCGTTGGGTTTCCCGATGAGCTGGCGGATCAGCTGCTGGTCCTCCTCGCGCGCCACGATCTGGTTCAGGTCGTGGCTGGCGACGCGCTTGTCCAGGACGCGGATCACGATGCTCTCCCCGAACTTCGTCGGGAGCGTCGAGACGCGCAGGTCCACCGGGTTCCCTCCGATCGAGAGCTCGATCCGGTCGTCCTGGGGAAGGCGCCTCTCGGCGATGTCCATGTTCGCCATGACCTTGATGCGCGAGGCAAGCGCCAGGGCGAGGTGCCGCGGGGGGGGCATCATCTCGTAGAGGGCCCCGTCGATCCGGTAGCGGACCTTGAAATCGTCCTCGAACGGCTCGAAGTGGACGTCGCTCGCCTGCGCCTTGATCGCCTGCATGAGATACAGGTTCAGGAGCTTGATGACCGGGGCCGACTCGGCCATCTTCTCGAGATCCTTGGCGTCGATCGCGCCCTCCGGGACGTCGGCGTCGTCCGCCTCGCCCGTCTCGAGCTCGCTCATCAGGTCCTCGATCGAGTCCGCCTTGTTCTTGAAATGCTTCTCGATGGCGGCGGCGATCGACTTCTCGTTCGAGATCTTCCCGACGACCTCGCAGTTGAGCATGAAGCGGAGGTCGTCGAGAGCCGAGAGGTTCCGGATGTCGGCCATGGCGACCGTGAGGACATTCTCCTCGAAGCCGATC
The DNA here is from genome assembly GCA_964455625.1 of uncultured Planctomycetales bacterium. GTDB lineage: Bacteria > Planctomycetota > SBBH01 > SBBH01 > SBBH01 > SBBH01. The sequence continues at coordinate 70,940 of CAYVXZ010000010.1, forward strand.
GGGACGATCCGGTAGAGGTTCGCCATGCTGACCGGGACCCGGTCGATGACGTCCGGCGGGATCTCGATCCCGTCGAGGTCCACGGGCTCCATCCCCTGCTGGATCCCGAGGGCGACCGAGAGGTCCTCGTCGGAGACCGCCTCCATCTTCTTGACGAGGATCTCCCCCAGGGCCCCGCCCTGCGCCTTCTGCAGGGCGAGCGCCTCCTGGAGCTTCCGGGGATCGAGCTTCCCGAGCTTGATCAGGAGCTCGCCCAGGGGAAGCTGGGCGTCGGACCGTTCCTGGGGCTTCGGCGCGGGAGGCATGGTCTACTGGCCTCCGAGCCGCTTCAGCTCGTCGCGGCGTTCGTTGATCTTCTTCTCCAGGTCCTCGGGGCGCTGGGAGGCCTCCATCATGGCGGCGTAGGTGATCTGGTCGTCCTTGTAGAGCGTGAAGAGCGAGTCGTCGAGCAGGATCATCCCCTGTTTCGAGCCGGTCTGGATGCAGTCGTCGATCCGGTGGATCTTGTTCTCGCGGATCAGGTTCTGGATCGCGGAGGTGCAGATCATGATCTCGAAGGCGGCGACGCGGCTGGTGCCGTCCTTGGTGGGGAGGAGCTGCTGCGAGATCACGGCGAGAAGGCTCGTCGCCAGCTGGATCCGGACCTGCTCCTGCTGGTTCACCGGGAAGACGTCCACGAGGCGGTGGATCGTGCGGCCCGCACCGGTCGTGTGAAGGGTCCCGAAGACGAGGTGCCCCGTCTCCGCCGCCTGGATCGCCGCCTGCATCGTCTCGAGGTCGCGCATTTCGCCGACCATCACCACGTCCGGATCCTGGCGCAGCACGCGGCGCATCGCCTCGTCGAAGGAGGGGACGTCCACGCCCACCTCGCGCTGCGTCACGACCGACCGCTTGTGGGGGTGGTAGTACTCGATCGGGTCCTCGATCGTGACGATGTGCTTGTCGGACTCCTCGTTCACGAAGTTGATCATCGTGGCGAGGCTCGTGGTCTTGCCGCACCCTGTGGGGCCGGTGACGAGGATGAGCCCGCGCGGGCGCGTGATGATGTTCTTCACGTGGAGGGGGAGCCCGATCTGGTCGAACGACCGGAACTGCGACGGGATCAGGCGCAGGGTGATCCCGACGACCCCCTTCTGCTTGAAGGCGCTGACGCGGAAGCGGGCCTGGTCCTCGAGGGCGAAGGCGAAGTCGGTCGTCCCGGACCGTTCCAGCTCCTGCTGGCAGCGCTCGGAGGTGATGCTCTTCATGAGGCCGAAGGTGTCCTCCGGCGTCAGGGGAGGGGTATTGAGGCGCCGCAGGCGTCCGTGCAGGCGCACAACGGGAGGCTGGCCGACCGACAGGTGGAGGTCGGAGGCGCCCCGGGAGATCACGGTCTGCAAGAGTCGCCGCATGTCCTGGCCCATCTCGCTCATGCCGTCCTCCTTCTTGTCGTCATGCCGGGCCGACTTCCATGTGCGTCTCTCGGTTGACCTCGTCCATCGTCGTCATGCCGTTCAGGACCTTGCGGATGCCGTCCTCGCGCAGGGGACGCATGCCGGAATTCCGGGCCTCCGCGCGGAGCTCCGTCGTCGGGGCCTTCGACATTGCGAGCTCGCGGATCCGCCGCGTGAGAAGCAGGAGCTCGAAGATCCCCTTCCGGCCCTTGTACCCGGTCTGGTTGCACTCGGCACATCCCCGCCCGCGGTAGAGGGGCTTCCCGGAGACCTCCTGGGGCTTCAGGCCCAGCGCGAAATACTCCTTGTCGGTGGGGAGGTACGACTCCTTGCAGTGCTGGCAGATGACCCTCACCAGGCGCTGGCCGAGGATCGCCTGGATCGAGGACCCCACGAGGAACGGTTTGATCCCCATGTCGATGAGGCGCGTGATGGCGGAGGGGGCGTCGTTCGTGTGGATCGTGCTGAAGACGAGGTGCCCGGTCAGCGCCGCCTCGATCGCGGACTCGGCCGTCTCGACGTCACGGATTTCGCCGATCATGATGATGTTCGGGGCCTGGCGCAGCATGGCCCGGATGATCCGGGCGAACGTCAGGCCCACCGCCTCGTTCACCTGCGACTGGTTGATCCCGGAGACGTGGTACTCGACCGGGTCCTCGGCGGTGATGATCTTGACGTCGGGGCGGTTGAGCTCCGTCAGTGCCGCGTTCAGGGTCGTGGTCTTGCCGCTTCCCGTCGGGCCGCACACCAGGATGATGCCGTTGGGACGCTTGATGATCTGGTTGAACTTCTGGTAGTCGTCGTCGAGGAACCCCAGGTTCGGCAATCCCGCCGAGGTCGCCTGCTTCTCGAGGATACGCATGACGACGCTCTCGCCCCAGGTGCCGGGGATCACCGAGACGCGCAGGTCGAGCGCGCGCCCCATGATGTTCATCTTGATCTGGCCGTCCTGGGGCTTCCGCTTCTCCTCGATCTGCATCTTCGCCATGATCTTGATGCGCGAGATCACGGAGGCCTGCAGGCGCTTCGGGGGCTTGATCTGCTCGATCTCGGTGCAGACGCCGTCGATCCGGTACCGGACCCGGATCCGCTTCTCGAACGGCTCGATGTGGATGTCGGAGGCGCGCCCCTTCACCGCCTCGGCGATGATCCAGGTCACCAGACGGATGACCGGCGCGTCGTCCCCCGACTCGTCGATCCGGTCCTCCTCGCCCTCGCCGCGCAGGGCGACCGCCTCGCCTCCCTCCATCTCGGTGAGGGTCTCGAGCGCCTCCTCGCTGGCGTTGATCCCGTAGTTGTGCGTGATGGCGGTCCGGATCTCCTCGAGGCTCGAAAGGACCGGCTGGACGTCGAGGTTCAGGCGGAAGCGCAGCTCGTCCAGCGTCGCGATGTCGAAGGGATCTGCGATCGCCACCCTGATCGCGCCGTCGGCGCAGGAAAGGGGGAGGAGCCCCTTCGCCTCGGCGAGGTCCCGCGGCACCATCTCCACGATGTCGGAGGGGACCTTGAGCCCCTTGAGGGCGACGTACTCGAGGCCGGACTGTTCCGAGAGGGCCTGCGCCACCTGTTCCGGCGTCACGACTCCCTGCTCGACAAGGAGCGCGCCCAGGCGCGTCCCGCTGCGCTCGCGCTGGACCGCGAGCGCCTGCTGGATCTGCTGGGGCGTCGCGGCGCCGGCCTTGACCAGGATCTCGCCGATCTTCATGGCATTAAGCGCTTCAAACCCGCCATTTTACCAGAGGCCATCTCATAAATTAGGCTCTGGCGCGGCGCGAGAGATTGTGGCCGATGGCAAGGCGCGGCGAGGAGACAACCCTGGGGAAATGGGTTCTCGACGAGCCGCAACGCAGCCACGCGGGCACAAGATCCGCGCCCCGAAGGGTTGCGAGAATAATCCTCGCTGCAAGTCCCTTTCCGGAAAGAATATTCCATTCCCGATCACTCTCGCGCCCCTCCGGGCTGCGGCGGGGCTAGCCCGCCTGCTGCGTCGCTCCTCCTCATCGTATCTTCCCTCAATACGTTTCGTCGTCACTCCTTGCATCCGCGCCAGCCGCACTCGCAACGCGCCGAGATCTAATTTACGAGATGGCCTCTACATGCCGAGTTCGAGCCGACGCGCAAGTCCCTCGTCGAGCCCGGCCGCGCGCACCTGCGCCTGTGTCTTCCCGATGTCGTAGGGGAGGCGGATGACCGTGACGGTCCAGGCCGCCGGATCGAAGACCGCGAACGAGGTCTGCGGGCAGCGGTCGCGGGGCTGCCCGACGCTTCCCGGATTCACGAGGTACCGTCCGTCGCGTTCGAGCTGCACCGTCCGCGTCTCGTGGAAGCGGATCTCGGTGAGGTTCATCCCGACGATCATGGGGAGATGACAGTGGCCGAAGAAGCAGACGCGCGCCGCCGGGAAGCGCTCCTCCATGACCTTCAGGTTCGCGTAGGCGACGTCCGAGGAGAGGATGTACTCGTCGCGGTCGCGCACCGATCCGTGCACGAGGAGGAACTTCCCGTTCCAGTCGCGCTCGTCGGGAAGCTCCCGAAGGAGGGTGAGCTCGCTTTCCGGCAGGTTCGCCTGGGTCCAGCGAACCGCCTGGACCGTGCTCTCGCGGACCTCGTCGATCTTCTCGCCGGCGACGTAGCGGTCGTGGTTGCCGCGGATGCAGATGGCGCCGCGCTCCGCCAGTTGCGCCAGGCACGCGGCCGGGTCGGCGTTGTACCCCACGAGATCCCCCAGGCACAGGAGTGTCTTGATTCCGCGCCGGTCGATCTCCTCGAGGCAGACCGAGAGGGCGGCGCTGTTGGAATGGATGTCGGACAGGATCGCGAAAGGCGCGTCGGCCGACGCATCGCTCATGGAAGCCACCGGACGCGGATCGTATCACGCGCCAGAGGACGCATACAAAACCAATCATCCGGGATCAGGCGCGCCCGGATCTGGTAGCGGTTTCCCTCTTTCAGGACCTCCGACAGGATCCGCCCGCGGCGGTGCAGGGCCGCGAGCAGCGCCCCTTCCGCCGCGCCGCACGAGAGGGAGAGGGTCTTCCGGCGCTCCTCCACGGCCGCCTCGATCACGTCGAGGAGCTCGGGGATCCCCCGGCCCGTCCGGGCGCTCACGGCGATGAAGGCCCGGGCCTGGCGCGCCAGCCACGCGAGCCCCTCCGGGGGAGCCTGGTCGGTCTTGTTGGCCACGATCACGACGCGGGACGGGTCGTACCCGAGCGACTGGAGGACCTCCTGCGAGGCGGCCAGTTGTCCTTCGGGGTCGGGCCCGCTCGCATCGACGACATGCAACAGCAGGTCGGCCGCCTGCGCCTCCGCCAGGGTGGCCCGGAAGGAGGCCACGAGGTGGTGGGGGAGCTTCCGGATGAAGCCGACGGTGTCGCTCACGAGGACCGAGCCGCCGTGGGGGAGGGAGAGGCGGCTCGTGCGCGTCGAGAGCGTCTCGAACAGGCGATCGTTGGCGACGACCCCGGCCCCGGTGAGGCGGTTCATGAGGGTGGATTTCCCGACGTTGGTGTACCCCACGAGCGCCACGGAAAATTCCCGCTCCCGGGAGGCCACCTGGCGGTCGCGCCGTTCGAGGATCTCCCGCGTGCGCGCGCGCAGGAGCTGGACCTTCTTGTCGAGAAGCCGCCGGTCGATCTCGATCTGCTTCTCGCCGGGGCCGCGCATGCCGATCCCGCCCTGAACCCGCTCGAGGTGCGTCCACATCCCCTTCAGGCGCGGCATGAGGTACTCGAGCTGCGCCAGCTCCACCTGGTCGCGCGCCTCGCGGGAGCGCGCCCGCTGGGCGAAGATCGCCAGGATCAGTTCCGAGCGGTCGATCGTCCGGACGCGCGTCTGCTCTTCGATGGAACGCACCTGCGCGGGGGTCAGGTCATCGTCGGCGACGATCAGGTTCGCCTTGAGGCGCCGGGCCTCGAGCCCCAGTTCCGCCACCTTGCCGGTCCCGAGATAGGTGCGGGGGTGGGGGGCGTCGGCGCGCTGGAGGCATCGCCCGACCGGGATCCCTCCGGCGGCCTCGACGAGGGCCGCGAGCTCCTCGAGGACCTCCTCTTCGGGGTGCGCGGGGCGCCGCGAAAGCCCCATCAGGATGACGCGTTCTCGGGCCCTGACGGTGGGAGTCGGTTCCACGTTGCGGTGAACGGCCACGATAGTGCCGATCGGGCCAGGATGCAACACGCCTTGTCATTCTGACAGCCGCCGAACGGCTGTCTGGTCGCCCGCTCGCAAGGATCGCTTCAATTTGTTCAGCGACAACGGGTTAAAACCACAAACGATGTGGATTGCATGGCACTGCCTTTGCTTTTACAATGCCCGATTCCATTCGGGTTCTGGAAGGTCACATTAACCAGGAGGGGGTGAAGATGAAGATTCGGCCGTTGAATGATCGGATCATCGTGGAAAGGCTGGAGGGGGAGACCCGCACGTCCGGAGGGATCGTCCTGCCCGACACCGCCAAGGAGAAGCCCAAGCAGGGGCGCGTGGTGGCCGTCGGAACGGGCCGCCTCGAGGACGGCAAGCGGATCCCCGTCGAGGTCAAGGAAGGGGAGACGATCCTGTTCGGTTCCTACGCCGGGACCGAGGTCAAGATCGACGGGAAAGAGTACCTGATCCTCCGCGAGGAGGATGTGCTCGGGATCGTCGAGGAAACCGCCCGCAAGTCCAGGGGCGCCTCGGCCTAGTCGCCGGGCATTACACGAAAGGGAGGATTGAATGGCAGCGAAGCGAATCACGTTCAGCGAGGACGCCCGCCGGTCCGTCCGGGACGGCGTCAGCAAGCTCGCCCGCGCGGTGAAGGTCACCCTCGGGCCCAAGGGGCGCAATGTCGTCATCGACAAGAAGTGGGGCGCTCCCACGATCACCAAGGACGGCGTCACCGTCGCCAAGGAAATCGAGCTCGAGGACCGCTACGAGAACATGGGGGCCCAGATGGTCCGGGAAGTCGCCTCCAAGACCTCGGATGACGCCGGGGACGGCACCACGACCGCCACGGTCCTCGCCGAGGCGATCTTCCTCGAGGGGCTGAAGAACGTCACGGCGGGCGCGAATCCCCTGGCCTTGAAGCGGGGCATCGACAAGGGGGTCGCCTCCGTCATCGAGCAGCTCCAGAAGATGAGCAAGAAGGTGAAGGGGAAGGAAGAGATCGCCCAGGTCGGCGCGATCGCCTCCAACAACGACACCGCCATCGGCAACACGATCGCCGAGGCGATGGAGAAGGTCGGCAAGGACGGGGTCATCACGGTCGAGGAGGGGAAGTCCCTCGAGACGACGGTCGAGTACGTCGAGGGGATGCAGTTCGACCGCGGCTACCAGTCGCCGTACTTCGTCACCAAGCCCGACACGATGGAGTGCGTGCTCGAGGAGCCCTACATCCTCATCAACGAGAAGAAGATCTCGTCGGTGAAGGATCTGGTTCCGCTGCTCGAGAAGGTCGCTCAGGCCGGACGCCCCCTCATCATCATCTCCGAGGAGGTCGAGGGCGAGGCGCTGGCGACGCTGGTCGTGAACAAGCTGCGCGGCACCCTGCGCGTGGCGGCGATCAAGGCCCCGGGCTACGGCGATCGCCGGAAGGCCATGCTCGAGGACATCGCGATCCTCACGGGCGGCAAGGCGATCTTCGAGGATCTCGGGATCGAGCTCGAGAACGTGAAGATCGACGACCTGGGACGCGCCAAGAAGGTGGTGATCGACAAGGAGAACAGCACGATCATCGAGGGCGCCGGTTCCACGCAGGCGATCCAGGGGCGCATTGCCCAGATCCGCAAGGAGATCGAGGACACGACCTCCGACTACGACAAGGAGAAGCTGCAGGAGAGGCTCGCGAAGCTCGCCGGCGGCGTCGCCCAGATCCACGTCGGGGCCGCGACCGAGGTCGAGATGAAGGAGAAGAAGGCCCGCGTCGAGGACGCCCTGCACGCGACCCGCGCGGCCGTCGAGGAAGGGATCCTGCCGGGCGGCGGCGTCGCGCTCCTGCGCGGCAGCCAGGTGCTGGACAAGGTCCGGGCGAGCGGGGACGAGTCGATCGGCATCGACATCATCCGCCGCGCGATCCAGGCCCCGATCCGGCAGATCGCCGAGAACGCCGGCGAGGACGGCGCCGTGATCGTCGGCAAGGTGCTCGACAACTCGAAGGAGTCGTTCGGGTTCAACGCCGCGACGGGGGAGTACACCGATCTCGTCAAGGACGGTGTCATCGACCCGACGAAGGTCGTCCGCACGGCCCTGCAGAACGCCGCGAGCGTCGCGACGTTGCTTCTCACCACCGAGGCTCTCATCACCGAGATCCCGGAGGAGAAGCACCCCGCTCCGGCCGCCGGCGGTCACGGCGGGATGGGCGGCGGCGAGGACATGTACTAAAGGCAGCCATCAGCCTTTAGCCGTCAGCAACACCCGCCCCCGGGCCCAAAAAGCCCGGGGGCGGTTTTTTCTCACGCGCTAAACTCTCCTGATGCTCTGTGGATCCCTGATGCCGCATGACCTGGATGAGGTTGCGAGGGCACTGACGGCTCCGCCGTCAGGGGTTGATTTCGTCGAGATCCGTCTGGACCTTCTGGGCCAGCCGCTTCCGTTCGGGGTCCTGGCCGACCGCCGGGCGCGCGTGATCGTCTCCTGCCGGCGCCGAAACCCAAGCGGGAAATCGCCAAGCGACGAAGGAGCGTTCGAAGGGAACGATGCGGACCGCTTCCGGATCCTCGCCGATTCGGCCCGGAACGGTGCCGACGTCGTCGACCTGGAACTGGATCACGCCATGCACCGGCCGCTCCTCGGGATTCCGCCGGAGCGGTTGATCCTGTCGCATCACGATTTCAGGGGAACGCCCGACGACACGGAGCTGGACCGGATCGTCCGTGCTGCTGCACGGGAGCGCCCCCGCTGGATCAAGGTCGCGACGACCGCGCGGGATCTTGCCGACAACCTCCGGATCTTCTCGCTGCTGACGCGTCACCCCGGGCTTCCGGTCGCGGCCTTCTGCATGGGCGAGAAAGGGAAGGCCGGACGACTCCTCGCGCGGCGCTTCGGCTCGAAACTCGATTACGCGGCCATCAGATTGGGAGGGGAGACCGCGCCGGGACAGCTCACGGTCGCGCAGTGGAAGCGCGCGACGCCGGGCGCCGGCGTCACGGGGCAGACGCCGCTCTACGGCCTCCTGGGGAAATCGCTCGCGCATTCCTTGAGCCCGGACCTGCAGAACGCCTTCCTGCGCGCGACGGGCCTGGATGGCCTGTACGCCCCGCTTCCGTGCGACACGTTCGCAGGCGGCCTCGCCTTCGCGGAGAAGCTGGGATTCCGGGGGCTCAACGTCACGATCCCGCACAAGGGGGATGCCCTGAAGGCGGCGGCCTCTCTCGGGATGTCGGCCCGGCGGGCCGGCGCCGTCAACACGCTCTGCCGCGTCCGGGATGTCGAGGCCTGGAAGGGGTTCAATACCGACGCTTCCGGGTTCCTCGCGGTCCTGCGCTCGGTCTGCGGACCGCTCTGGCCGATCCGGAAGCGCGTCCTGGTGCTCGGGGCCGGCGGGGCGGCGGAGGCCGTGGTCCGGGGCCTGGCACGGGCCGGCGGAGTGCTTTTCGTCTCGTCGCGATCGGATGACGCGGGGCGGCGCCTGGCGGCTGGCTCCGGGGCGACCCCGGTTCCCTGGGGCGAGCGGCGCGACTTCCGGGGGGACCTTGTCGTGAATGCAACTCCGCTTGGCACCACGCCTGATGTGGACGAGACACCGATCGACGGCCGCGTCTTCCGCCAGGCGAAGGCGGCGGCCGATCTCGTCTACAACCCGCCCGTCACGCGCTTCCTGGAGGAGGCCCGCTCGTCCGGCTGCGCGGTCGTCTCGGGCCTCGACATGCTGGTCGAGCAGGGGGCCCGGAGCTTCAGGCTCTGGACGGGCCGCCGCGCGCCCCGGGACCATCCGGCCGTGCGGGACGTCCTGGACGGGTTCCGGACGGACGCCGCCCGGTAGCTACCAACTCTTCGAAATGCCGAGATACGGCCCGATCGAGCCCTGGCTGTCCAGGCGCTCGGTCATGTAGAAGTAATTCGCGCGCACGCCTCCGGAGAAGACCCAGTCGGATGTCGTTTTCACTCCGTACGCGACGTCAAACTCGATCATCGCGGCGAAGCGGCTGAACGTGAAGTCGCCCGCGGAGAACCGGCCGGACGTGACGAGGGCCGTCGAGCCCCCGTCGAAGGTCGAGAGGGGAGTGACCCCGCCCAGGTTCCCCAGGGTGAACATCAGGAGATCCTGCTGGAGCGTCTTGTCGTGCCCCGGGGATTCCAGGTCCAGCCTGACGTGCCGGTAATGAAGGAACAACGTGTCGATGAAGACATCGCGGACGGCCAGGTCGTGCCTCACCCGGCTTCCGCGCGGGAACACCTCGTCGCCGAAGCGGAGGCGATGCGTCGCGTCCTCCTTTCCGTCAACATCGAGAAAACGTACGGCGACCGAGATCTCGTCAAAGGGCCCCCAGGGGCGGATCCCCTGGCGGAAGCCGAAACCCGCCTGCCAGCCGTCGCCGTAGAGATCCTGGCGCGAGGCGTCGAAGGCGCGCGAGCGCGCCTTGAGGGATCCCCACCAGGGGACCCAGCCGGCCGAGCCCTCGACCTCGACTTCCCCGGGGGCGAGCCTCTCCCGCGCGCCGCGCCGGAAGAGGTCCGGCGCCGCCTGGGCTGTCGGACTGACGACCGGATGCAAAAGGAAAGAGAGAAGGACGATTTCCGCTCCGGACAGCTTCCGGCTCATGCCGGAACGATAGGGAGCGGGGCACGGACAGGCAAGAAGGCGCCTTGCCGCACGGGCTACAGGACAAGCATCGCGTCGCCGTAGGAATAGAAGCGATAGCGCTCCCGGAGCGCCTCGGTGTAGGCGGCCCGGGCGAGATCCGTCCCGGCGAAGGCGCAGACAAGCGCGAGGAGGCTTGTCCGCGGCAGGTGGAAATTGGTCATCAGGGCGTCCACGGTCCGGAAACGGTGCCCCGGCGCGACCACGAGGGCCGTTTCCCCTTCCGGGGCGCCGGAGGCCGCCCACGTTTCGAGCGCCCGGCAGGAGGTGGTCCCGACCGCGACGGCACGGCGGCCGCTCCGGCGCGCCTCTTCCACGGCCGCGCGGGTCGCGGCGGGGATCATGTAACGCTCCGGCTCTGGCGGGGCGCCGTCAGCGGTCCGGAACGTCCCCGGGCCGACGTGAAGCGTCAGGGTCGCCCAGCCGATTCCCCTTTGCCTCAACGCGTCCAGGAGTCCCGGCGTGAAATGGAGACCTGCGGTGGGGGCGGCGACGGCGCCGGCCGCGCGCGCAAAAACGGTCTGGTAGCGCGCGGCATCCGCCGCCTGCCGGGCGTCGTTCGTCAGGGGGCGCCGGATGTAGGGGGGAAGAGGGGCCTTTCCCCGGCGCGCCATCAGATCCGCCGGATCGGTCCCCTCGATCCGGACGGTCCAGTCGGCCTCCCGGTGCGTGAGTATCTCGATCCGCGCCTCGCCGACCGTCAGGCGGTCTCCCGGTTTCACGCGTCCGCCGCTCCTGATCATCGCCTGCCAGGTTCCGCCGGAAAGGGGGCGGACCAGAAGGATTTCCGTCTGCCCGCCGGTGGCGCGTCGCGCCGCGAGGCGCGCCGGAAACACCTTCGTGTCATTGGCCACGAGGAGATCGCCGGCCACCAGGAGCGAAGGAAGGTCGCGGACATTCCGGTGGGCGATCGTTCCGGCGGACCGGTCGAGGACCATCAGGCGTGCCGCATCCCGGGGCTCGACCCCCTCCTGCGCGATCAGCTCCGGCGGGAGCTCGTAGTCAAAAGTCCCCGCGGTGTTCAGACAAGCGCCTCCGCGACCGCGCACCAGGCCGCCGCGATGTTGTTGAGGTTGTAGCCGCCGCCGCCCAGGGCCAGGAGACGCCCCTTCGCGTGCCGGTCGGCGAGCGCCCGGAGGCGCCTGGCGGCGTGCTTATGGCAGGCCGGGGTGAAGGCGAGATGCGCCAGGGGATCCCGGTAAAGGCTGTCGGCGCCGCACTGGAAGATGATGAACTCGGGTCTCGCGTCGTCGATATGCCTTTCGATCCGTTCGAACGCCCCGAAGAAGGCGGTCTCGCCGGAATCAGGCGGGAGGGGGATATTGAGCTTCGTGCCTTCGGCGCTCCCCTTTCCGGTCTCCTCGGCGGACCCCGTTCCCGGGTAGAGAAAGCGGCCGTCCTCGTGGATGTCGCCGATCACGAGGTCCGGATCCTCCTCGAAGGGATAGAAGACGCCATCCCCGTGATGGGCATCGATGTCCACGTAGCCGATCCGGCGGATGCCATGCGCCTTGCGGAGGACGTTCACCGCGACACCGATGTCGTTCACGAGGCAGAAGCCGGCGGCTGTCTCCGGACGGGCATGATGGAGACCGCCGATCGGGTTCAGGGCGCGCTCGCACGTCCCGTCCATGATGAGTCGGACCGCCTTCAGCGTGGTGCCGACGACGGCGAGCGCCGCCTCGAACCCTCCCTTGAAGGCGGGGGTGTCCCCGTCATCCAGAAACCCCTCGCCGAGCGTACAGAGCCGCTTCACCTTCGTGACATGGTCCGGCGTGTGGAACGTCAGAAGGTCGCTTTCCGCGCACGGCTCCGGCGTCTCGACGACCGACCGGGTGTCGAGCTTCCGGGCCGTGAACTCCCGCCAGAAGGCCGGGAGGCGCGGGGACGAAAAGGGGTGGGGCGCGGGGAAGCCGTATGCCTCCAGGTCCTTCCCGTTGAAGACGTGCAGTCCGCTCACGCCAGCCCGCGGATCAGGAGGCGTCCGGGGCCGGCCGCTTCACCGCGATCCGGTAGGTGCAGCGGCGGTCACCGGCCAGGATATGCTCGGTCCGCTCGACCGACACCTGGGGTCCAAGCGCCTTCCTGAAGACCGCCAGCTCGGCCTGGCAGAGTCCGGGACAGGCGGTCGCGGCGACGCAGATCGGGCAGTGGTTTTCCGAAAGGAGAAGGGTCCCGTCCCGCGCGCGCCGGCATTCCGCCATGTACCCCTCCCGGCTTCGCAGGCGCGCGAGGGCGGCCACCTTGCGTGCGGGGGAGGCGGATCCGGGGGGGAGGCGCTTCCGGTAGAGGGCGGCCTGGCCACGGGCCCGCGCGTCCAGCAGGCGCCTGAATCCAGACGGGCCGAACGCCTTCCGGGCCGAGTCGATGAGGCCCACGGTCAGTTCGGCGTGGGCGTCGGGGAAGATCGCGTCCGCCTTCCGCGTGAGGCGCCACAGGAAGGCGGGGCGGCCCCGGGGGCGGCGGACCGTCTTGCAGGAGACGAGCCTGTCCCGGCTCAAGCGCTCCAGCTGGAGGCGCACCGCCATCGGCGTGAGGCCGAAGCGGCGGGCCAGGGAATCCGAATCCTGGGCCCCCTCGCGCTTCAGGGTGTCCAGGATCGCCCGCCGGGTCTTGATGCGCATTGTTGTCATCAAGAATATTTAAACATTTTTATTTACATAATCAACCGCCAGGCCTATAAATATATAAGAAAGTATTTTATATGTTAATTAAGAAAGACGCTGGGAAAATCATGGTGGAGCTTCTGGCGGACAATGAGCTGATTGGGAAAACCGTGGGATTCCTGTGCGCCGCGGGCGGGCGGAGTTCCACATGTCGGTCATGTCCTTCGTGAATTCCCTGATGTTGGACTTCCGCTGTTGGATCATTCCCCATTTCGTCTATGCCGTTCGCGAGGATAATGCGATCAAGGACCCGGAAATCCCCTCGAGAATCGACGGATTGACAAGGGAGATGTTCGCGTAAGGAGAGCACATGGGCCGGAACTGGCTGCAGGCGGCTGCTGCATGCGATCTGGGAGAGGGAAAGCGGCTCGTCAAGAGGCTCGGCGGGCGGCAGATCCTGCTGATCCGGACCGCGGCCGGGATCTTCGCCGTCGACAACCGGTGCCCTCACGAGGGGTACCCGCTCGCGCAGGGAACCGTGGATGTCGCCGGATGCATCCTGACCTGCAACTGGCATAACTGGAAGTTCAAGCTTTCAACGGGGGAGTGTCCCGACGGCGACCATGTCCGGTCGTATCCGGTCGAGATACGGGGGGAGGATCTCTGGATCGGGATCGACGTTCCGGATCCGGCGGCCGCCCTGGCGAAGGCACTCCCCGCCTTCGAGACCGCCTTCCGGAAGCGTCAGTACGGCCGACTTTCTCGGGAGATGGCCCGTCTGATCGCGGCTGGCGGGGACGAGACAGCCCTCATCGAGAAGGGTATCCAGCTTTCCCATGGACGCCTGGAAAACGGCTTCGGCCATGCCTACGCGGCGGCCGCGGACTGGCTCTGGCTGAGGGAGAAACACCGAAACGAGCCCGATCTGCGCCTGGCCTGCTCTGCGGAGACGGTCGACATGATGTCAGAGGAGCATTTTGGGGAGGAGGAGCATCCGTACGCCGCCGCCTCATCGCGCCCCTTCGACCCGGCGGCTTTCCTGGCTGCCGTCGAGGACGAGGACGAGGCGGGGGCAATCGCGTTTATCCACGGCGCTCTCGATGCGGGAAAGCGCTGGCAGGATCTGGAAGGGATCCTCGTCCAGGCGGCCCTGGGGCATTATCTCGACTTCGGCCACTCCGCCATCTACACCCACAAGGCGGGGGAGCTGATCGGCCGTCTGGGTCCGGGGGTCGAGACGCCTGTCGTCCTGTCCCTCGTCCGCTCGATCGTCCGCGCCTGGCGCGAGGACCTGATTCCGCAGTTCCGGGGATACGGGGATGCCCTGAAGCGATTGTCGGGGCGGCGGCCGCCTCCGGCCACGGAGCGTGGCGCGGAACCATCGGCGGCCGACCTCCGCGGCCGGAATGTCGCCGACTGCCTGGAGTGGGTCGAGCGCCGCTGGGGGCGCGCGGCTCCTCTGGATCTCTATCATGCCCTGTTGGAAGCGGCCGCCTGGAACCTCCTGCATTACGACGCGCGCCTGGATCAGGCGTACGACAAGCCTGTTTCGCGGAACGTCTCGTGGCTGGGTTTCACGCACGCCGTGACGTTCGCGAACGCCGTACGGACGCTCTGCGGGCGCCATCCCGACCTCTGGCCCCAGGGGCTTCTACAGCTGGCCTGCTTCGTGGGGAGGAATTCCGCCCATGTCGATCCTTCGATCGACGCGTCCCGATGGAAGGTCACGGATCCGGCGGCTTTTTTCTCCGTGCTTTGGGAAAGACTGCCGAATCATGAAATGGGACTCGGCATCTTTTCAGCCCATTACGTGAAGACGTCGGTGGCCGTCTGGCAGGAGTGCCAGCAGGAGGGGCCAGCCCTGACCCGGGAACTCTGCCTGGCCGGGCTCAACCGGTTCCTGCACTCCCCGATCCGGCAAAAGCATCCGCGCCGCACGGCCCGTCAGGCGCTACAATTGACCGGCCCATGAAAAACGCCCTCCTCCTGTCCGCGGCTTGCCTCCTCGGCACCGGAACTCTCGTCGCGGCCGGCACGTCCCTCGGCTCCTCCAAGCCCTCGAAGGACGACCGGAAGCAGGAGGCTTCCGCCGAGGAGCGCGCCATCCGGTCGGCGATCCTGATCCACGTCGCCGACAAGATGAAGAAGTCGGAAGGCGGCTATCCGGTGATCGACCCCCGCTCGACCGAGACCGTGACGCTCTGGTTCGAGCGGTTCCTTCCCGGCGTCGAGACGGGAAAGAAGGGGGACGTCTGGAGCGTCTCGGTCGAGTTCGCGGACGCGAAGGGAGAGAAGTATCTCCTCGATTTCTTCGTGACCCGGAAGAAGGGGAGCGACCAGTACAGCGTGGTCGAAAGCCGCGTGAAGTCGGTGAACGGGAAGGATATCGCCGAATCCGATTCGAAGAAGAAGTGAGCCGGGTCCTCAACCTGCCAGAAGACCGTTCTCGCGAAAACTGAACTCCCGGTCCTTTCCGACCACGATGTGGTCGTGAAGCGACATCCCCATCGTCCGCGCCGCCGCCGCGACCGCCCGCGTGAGATGCTTGTCCTCCTCGGAGGGGGTCGGGTCGCCGCTCGGGTGGTTGTGGACAAGAATGAACGAGACCGCGTTGTGATGGAGCGCCTTCTCGATGATCTTCCGGGGATAGACAGCCGCCTGGTCGACGGTCCCGGACTCGAGTTTTTCCGATTCGATAATGGTGTTCTTGGCGTCAAGGAACAGGATCTGGATTTCCTCGCTCCGGAGCCCGGCCATCCCGACCTGGAGGTATTCCCGCACGGCAGCCGGATTCGCCATGACCGGTCCGGCCTCCCGCGCGCGGTCCTTGAGCACCCGTTCCAGGAAGGAGTGGAGGAACTTGAGCTGCAGGGCGGATGTCTCCCCGATCCCCGGTATCCCGGCAAGCTTCTCGAAGGGGGCGTCGAGAACCCCCTTCAGGGTCTGGAACTTGAGAAGCAGGGCCTTCGCCTGGGGCTTCACGTCCTTGCGCGGGATGACGAGCGTCAGGAACAGCTCCAGGATCTCGTGGTCGGAAAAACCCTCGAGGCCGGCCGCCTGGAACCGCTCCCGGAGGCGCTCGCGATGCCGGGCGTGCGGATCCGCTTCCCGTCGGGGACGGGAAGGCGTCTTTCCCGATCTTGCCTGTCGCGCGCGACCTGTCATGTCAGGAGCTTCCGATCCTAACAGATCGGCCCGGAACGGCCTACACTGGAGCGCGAATGCGCGCGCACAAGGCGACCTGGGCCCTGCTCGGGGCGGGACTTCTCGTCCCGATCGTCTTCCTGTCCGTCACCAGCTACCGCCGGCTCCAGGAAGGGATCCGCGCCCGTGAACGCATCCAGGCCGCCGAGCTGGAGCGCGGTTTCCGGGATCGCGTCCGCTCGACGCGCCGGCTCCTCGATCGTTCTCTCGAGGACCGGATCTCGGAGGCGCTTTCCCGGATCCCGGCCGGGGAGAGGGAGCCACCGCTCGTCATTGACCCCATCCTGGCGCATCCGTTCACGCTGGATCCGGAGGGGCGGGTCCTCTTCCCGCCGTCTCTCCCGTCGCCGGATCCGGAGATCCCTGACGGCGTCTGGCGGACCCGGATCCGGGAGGCCGCCGCGCTCGAGGCGCGCTCCCCCGGCGAGCCATCGGCGGTTTCGGCATGCCAGGACGCGCTGGCCCGCTCGCCCGATCGCGGCGTCACGCGACAGGCGGCGCTCCTTCTGGGCGCCTGGCATGTCCGCGCCGGACGCCTTGTGGAGGCGCTCGAGGCGTACGAGAAGGGGTGGGGCCTTCGACCGCCGCACGCGGATCCCGAGACGGCCCTGCTGGGAGCGATGCGCGTGGTCTGCCTGGCCCGGACCGGCAGCCCGGAAGGGGCCGCCGCCGCGACCGCTTCCTTCCTGGAGGCGGTGCTCTCCGTCGACGCCTGGGGAGATCCCGCGGAAGCCGCCCCGCTCGTCCGGATCGTGTCGGACCTGCGTCCACCCCGGCGGGACCTCTCGAGGCGCGAGGCGCGTCTTTGGGAAGAGTGGGATCACCTTCCCGCACGGCTTGTCCTGCGCCGGGTCCTTTCAGACTGGGGCTTGCAGGCGATTGCGAGTCGTCCCGAAAAGGACGGCCTGCTCCTGGTGTCCCGCATGTCCGGGGACGGGGCACGGGCGATCGCCTTCCGGCCGGCGGGTCCCGGAATTTCGGGCGCGGGGGCGCTCCTGGACGTCCCGCGCGTCGAGGCATGGCTTGCCGAACGCCTCGCGACGGACGCCGGCCCCGGAGCATGGCGGCTCGTCCCGGCAGATGCGGCCGCCGGCGCCTCGGCCGGCATCCGCGAGCCGATCCCGTCGCGCATTCCCCTCTGGCGCCTGGAGGCGGAACCGCCCGCGCCGGCGGCCGGAGGCCATGCGGGCGGAGGGGAGGAACAGGCGGGACGCGCGCTCCTCCTCGCATCGGTGGCCGTCGCGGCGGTCTCCTTCGCCCTGATCCTCTGGGCGCTCTCGCGCGAGCGGGAGCTCCAGCGCATGAAGGGGGAGTTCATCTCCGCGGCCTCCCACGAGCTTCGCACGCCCCTGGCGCTCATCCAGACGGCGGGCGAGACCCTGCACCTGGGGCGCGTGAACGACCCCGACCGGGTGAAGGGATACCTGGCGGTGATCGACCGGGAGTCCAGGCGCCTGGCGCGCCTCATGGCGAACCTTCTCGACTTCTCGCGCCTGGAGGCCGGAAGGCGGCCCTGGACCCCGCGACGGATCGACACGACTCCGTTCCTGCGCGAGGCGCTCGCGGAACTCCGCGAGGCGTTCGCCGACCCGGCGATCGCCTGGGAGGTCTCCGTTCCCGACGCGCTGCCGCCCCTCGCGGCGGATCCCGAGGCCCTGCGCATGGTCCTGGCGAACCTCGTCGGAAACGCGGTGAAGTATTCCCCCGGGGACGCAAAGCGCGTGATCGTTTCCGCCGGGGCGGAAGGGGGGAAGGTCCGCCTGGACGTGGAGGACCGTGGAATCGGGATCCCCGCGGCCGAGCGGGCGCGCGTCTTCGAGCGCTTTTACCGCACCGATGCCGCGCGCGGGATTCCCGGAAGCGGGATCGGGCTGTCCCTTGTCCGCCAGGCGGTGGAGGCCCACGGCGGTTCCGTGGAGGCCCTCGGGGCCTCGCCGAACGGGACCCTCTTTCGTATCCTTCTTCCCGTGTTTCCCGTGAGCGCGGAAGCGGGGGTCAATCCGTGACGAAAGACGCGCCGCCCCGGAAGGTCCTCCTGGTGGAGGACGAGAAGAGCCTCCGGGAAATGCTCGCCGACAACCTCGAGATCGAGCGCTACAAGGTGTTCACCGCCGCGAACGCCGAGGAGGCGCTTCCGGTCGTGACGGGAGAACGTCCGGACCTCGTGATCCTCGACGTGAACCTGCCGGGAGAGAGCGGCTTCGATTTTTGCAGGCGGTTGCGCGCCGAGGGAATCCGGACGCCGGTCCTGATGCTCACCGCGCGCGCGCGGGAGGCGGACAAGGTCCTGGGGCTCGAGCTGGGAGCGGACGACTACCTCGCGAAACCGTTCGGGCTTCCGGAGCTCCTGGCGCGCGTGAAGGCGCTCTTGCGGCGGGCCTCTCCCGGCGACTACGCGCTCGACACGGTCCGGATCGGCGTCGTCGAGGTGGATTTCAGGCGGCGCACGACCCGGAAAGGGGCCCGGGGGGAGGAAACCCCGCTGACCCACTTCGAGGCCGAGCTTCTCGCCTTCTTCATCCGGCACAAGGGGGAGGTCCTCGAGCGCGAACGGATCCTCCAGACCGTCTGGGGGCTGGAAGGGGATCCCACGAACCGGACGGTCGACAACTACGTCGTGAAACTGCGCCAGCGCTTCGAGAAGAACCCGAAAAGGCCCGTTTTCTTCCAGACCGTCCACGGGACCGGATACCGCTTCCAGGCTTGAGCCGGCCCGAAAACCGCCTCCTGGCTTCGGCCGGCTGCGGGTGCGCCATGCGGCGTCGGGCCTCCTCGACGTATCCTGCGCCCCTCGATACGTCTACGTCAGCTCTTACATACTTTGACAAATGGCAACATCCTGTGGACACCACCGGAAAGCGCACGGTCTATCGTTCCCGCGTCGCGCTGGGGAAAGGCGGGTGTCCGCCGCCCGGCGCGAGAAGCGTCTGCAAGCCAAGGAGACTCTTATGGACTACTGGAAGCGATTCGCGGCTGCCGGGATGGCCGTCCTGACCTTGATGCCGCTCGCGGGCCGGGCGGCGGAAGCGACGAAGGGGAAGCACGGCTTCGGCGTCTCCCTCACGGCCGCGCGCATGACCGAGGAGACCTTCTCCGGAACGGTCCCCACGTCGAGCGTCTTCGACGACAAGACGCTCATCCCGGACTTCCACTTCAAGTTCCGCGGGTGGAGGTGGAGCGACGTCGAGGTGGCCCCTGTCGCCGGCTTCACGGCGGCCTCCTTCGGCGGAGAGACCTTCACGGACTCCCGCGGCGTCACCGTGTCGCCCGACGACATCCGGGCCTCCGCCTTCTACGGGGGGATCCGCCTGGGCGCCGAGCCGCAATCCTGGCACGGCTGGGGCTTGGGGATGGAGCTGGACCTCGGAATCTCGTCGCTCGCGGACGTCGACGGATACCAGGCGAACGTCGCCGCGACGGAGCGTTTCTACGACGGCGGCTCGTCCGGCTATGGCGCCTTCGCCCTCTTCGGCACCTACACGTTCGACATGGGAGACGGCGAGGGGCAGGCGTTCCTCGGCCTCCGGGGGCGCAGCTTCGGGACGCTCGAGGGGCAGACCACCCCGCGCGGCGGGCTCGTCGTCCAGGATCTGGACCTGGGGGCGGGGGGATGGGAGTTCGGCTTCTCCTATCGGTGGTAACCATAACGTCACCGGGGGGTAGAATCCGGGGAGCCATGCGCCGTCTCGCCTGCCTCTTCCTTGCCTGCCTGTCCGCGTTCGACGCCCTGGCCGGGGAGCAGGGCCGCTCCCCGGCCGGGGACGCCTTCCAGGAAGGCTGGTACCGGCAGAACGCCCTCCGGGATTTCACGGCGGCGATCGCCTGTTACGAGAGCGTGGCCGCCGATCACGGCGCGCCGGCGGAGCTCGCGGGACGCGCCTGGCTGGGCAAGGGGGAATGTCTCGAGGCACTTGGCCGACTCGAGGAGGCCTGCGAATGCTACCGCCAGGCCGGGCGGCTCCTGCCGCGCCCGGAGGCCGATGTCCGGAAGCTCGTGGAGCGGATCCGGCGCCTCGAGGTCCCGACGACGGGCGAAGCGGTCCGGGAGGAGCCTCCGGTCACCGTCTTTGTCGAGGCGATCCTGCCGGAGGGACCCGTCGCGCGCCTTGCCTTCGAGGCGGGCGACATCCTGCTCGCCTACGACGGCCAGCCGGTCGCGAGCGTCAAGCGTCTGGGGCAGTCGTTCGCGGCGACCCGCGGACGGCGGGAAGAAGTGCCGGTCACGGTCCTTCGGGACGGCCAGGAGCGCTCCTTGTCCCTTCCCGGGGGGGAGGCGGGAGTCCGTTTCGCGCAATCCGCCGGTCGCGGGACCCCGTTCCAGCTGGAGACGACAAACTTCCGGGAGATCCGGAGCGCGTCCGTCGCGAAGGAACCGTTTCGCCAGGCCTCCCGCCTGAAGGAGGCCGCTGGCCGGAAAGACCTCACGACGGTCGAACAGGCGTTCCTGGTGGACATGGCGCGGCATCTTCGTCCGGAGGATGCGGAGGATGCCCTGGAAGCCCTTCTGGAGAACAAGGCGCTGACGGAGGCGACTCGCGGGCATCTGTCCGCCCGCCGTGGAGAGATGCCGCCCCGGATCGCGCGAATGATCGACGCTCCGCGCTAGCTTCGTTGCGCGGTGCCGGAGGGGTGCTAGACTGTCCTCTCCTGATGGTCTTCGAACACTTCAAGCACCAGCTTCCCGACGTCGATCCGCAGGAGACCCAAGAGTGGCTGGACGCCCTGACCGCCGTCACGCAGGAGCAGGGGCGGGGGCGCGCTAGGTTTCTCCTCTTCAAGCTCCTGAAGCAGGCGCGGCTCCTGCAAGTGGGGCTGCCGCCCACCGTCCAGACCCGCTACATCAACACGATCAGCCCCGAGCAGGAGCCGGTCTTCCCGGGGGACGAAAAGATGGAGCTCTTCATCCGGAGGCTGATCCGCTGGAACGCCGCCGCCATGGTGATCCGCGCGAACGCGCGCGATCCGGGGATCGGGGGGCACCTCTCGACCTATGCCTCGTCTGCGAGCCTCTACGAGGTCGGGTTCAACCACTTCTTCAGGGGTCGTGACGAACGGGGAATCGGCGACCAGGTGTTCATCCAGGGGCACGCCGCGCCCGGCGTCTACGCCCGCGCCTTCCTGGAAGGACGCCTGACGGAATCCCGCCTCGACGGCTTCCGCCGCGAGATCTCGGGAAAGGGACTTCCGAGCTACCCGCACCCGCGCCTCATGCCGGACTTCTGGGAATACCCGACGGTCTCGATGGGTCTCGGGCCCATCACGGCGATCTACCAGGCGCGCTTCAACAAGTACCTGCATCACCGCGGCATCGCCGACACCTCGCGCGCCCGCGTCTGGGCGTTCCTGGGGGACGGCGAGACGGACGAGCCGGAGAGCCTGGGGGCCCTTTCGATCGCCGCCCGCGAGGGGCTCGACAACCTGGTATTCGTCGTCAATTGCAATCTCCAGCGCCTCGACGGCCCGGTGCGCGGCAACGGGAAAATCATCCAGGAGCTCGAGGCCGTCTTCCGGGGGGCGGGCTGGAACGTGATCAAGGTGATCTGGGCCAGCGAGTGGGACGAGATCTTCGCGCGCGACGAGGAGGGGCTTCTCGTCGAGCGGCTCACCGAGACCCTCGACGGCGATTTCCAGCGGCTCGCCGCCGCGAGCGGCGCCGAGATCCGCGAGCATTACTTCGGGCCGGATCCGAGGCTCCGGAAGCTCGTCGAGCACCTTCCGGACGACCGGATCCGCAGGCTTCGCCGGGGCGGACACGACTACCGCAAGCTCTACGCGGCCTATCGCGTCGCCACCGAGACGACGGGCGGTCCCACCGTCATCCTCGCGAAGACCGTCAAGGGATGGACCCTGGGGGAGGGGGCCGAGGCGCGCAACGTCACCCACCAGAAGAAGAAGCTCGACGAGGCGGAACTGCGGGCCTTCCGCGACCGCCTTGAGCTGCCGATCCCCGACTCGAAGCTGAAGGAGGCGCCGTATTACCATCCGGGACCCGACCATCCCGTGATCCGGTACATGCGCGAGCGCCGGGAGGCGCTCGGAGGTCCCGTCCCCAAGCGGACGGTCGTCCCTGTCGCCCTGAAGCTCCCGGCCGAAACGCTCTTCGACGAGTTCCTGAAGGGAGGTAAGGGCGAGACGGCCGTCTCCACCACGATGGCGTTCGTCGCGATCCTCCGGAAGCTCATGAAGAGCGGCGATCTCGGCCGGCGGGTCGTGCCGATCATCCCGGACGAGGCGCGCACGTTCGGCATGGAGGCGCTGTTCCGCGAGTTCAAGATCTACGCCGCCCTGGGACAGCGCTACAAGCCGGTCGACGCGAATCTCCTCTTGAGCTACACCGAGGCGGCCGACGGCCAGATTCTCGAGGAGGGGATCACCGAAGCGGGTTCGATGGCCTCCTTCACCGCGGCCGGGACCAGCTACGCGGGGCTGGGGCAACCGACGATCCCGTTCTACATCTTCTATTCGATGTTCGGCTTCCAGCGGGTGGGGGACCAGATCTGGGCCGCCGCGGACGCCCGGTGCCGCGGGTTCCTCCTGGGCGCCACGGCGGGCCGGACGACCCTGAACGGGGAAGGGCTCCAGCATGAGGACGGGCACAGCCTGGTCCTCTCGTCGGTCGTACCGTCGTGCCTCTCGTACGATCCCGCGTTCGCCTGCGAGGTCGCCGTGATCGTCCAGGAAGGGCTCCGCCGGATGTACGGGCCCGGAGCGGGCGAGGACGTCTTCTATTACATCACCCTCTACAACGAGAACTATCCGATGCCGCCGATGCCGGAGGGGGCCCGTGAAGGGATCCTGAAGGGGCTCTACCTGTTCCGGAAGGCCCCGGCCCCCGCGAAGCTGAAGGTCCAGCTTCTCGGGAGCGGTCCGATCCTGCGCGAGGTCCTGCGCGCGCAGGAGATCCTCGCCGACCGCTTCGGCGTCGCCGCCGACGTCTGGAGCGCCACGAGCTTCAATGAACTCCGGCGCGAGGCGCTGGCCTGCGAGCGCCACGCGCGGCTCCATCCCGGCGCGAAGCCGGACATCCCGTACGTCACGCGGCTTCTGGAAAAGACCGAAGGCCCTGTCATCGCGGCGACCGACTACATGAAGGCCGTCCCCGACATGGTGGCCCGCTGGATCCCGCGCGACTACACGACCCTCGGGACCGACGGGTTCGGCCGGAGCGACACCCGCGAGACCCTGCGGCGCCACTTCGAGGTGGACGCGGAGCATGTCGTCCTTGCGGCCCTGTCGGCGCTCGCGCGCGAGGGCCGTGTGAAGCCGGAGGTGGTCGCGAAGGCCGTCAAGTCGCTCGGGATCGATCCGGAGGCCGCCTCCCCGGCGGGTATCTAGGGACATGCCGCCGCGCGCCGCGAACATCCGCCGCACCAAGATCGTCGCGACCATGGGGCCCGCGATCGCCGACGACGCGATGGTCCGCAGGCTCATGCGTGCGGGAGTGAACGCCTTCCGCCTGAATTTCAGCCATTCGGACGCGAGCTGGCACGAGGCGCGAACCGCCGCGATCCGCCGCATCGCGGAAGAGGAAGGGATTTCCATCTGCCTCCTGCAGGATCTCCAGGGGCCGAAGATCCGGATCGGGACGTTCCGCAACCCGGCGGGGATACGATTGGCCAAGGGGCAGAAGTTCCGCCTGACCGTCTCCGACGATCCCGGCGACGAGACGCGGGTGGGGCTCACCTATCCCGATCTCGTGAAGGCCGTCGCCGCCGGGCAAAGGCTCCTTCTCAAGGACGGCCGGCTCGAGCTGGCCGTCCTCGACGTGGACGCCGGCGGGATCAACGCCGAGGTCGTGACGGGCGGCGCGCTTTCGGACCACGCCGGGATCAACGCGCCGGCGGCGGACCTTTCCATTCCGGCGCTCACGGAAAAGGACATCGACGACCTCGAGCTGGGGGCCCGACTCGGGGTCGACTGGGTGGCGCTTTCCTTCGTCCGCTCGCGCGAGGACCTCCGCACGGCGCGGGAGCACCTGAAGCGTCTTGCCCTGCCGGCCAAGCTGATGGCCAAGATCGAGAAGCCCGCCGCGGTCTTCCGGTTCGACGAGATCCTGGCGGAAGCGGACGGGATCATGATCGCGCGCGGGGACCTCGGCGTGGAGATGCGCCCGGAGGACGTCCCGATCGTCCAGAAGCGGGTGATCCGCGCCTGCGTCGAGGCGGGAAAACCCGTCATCACCGCGACGCAGATGCTGGATTCGATGGTCGCCTCGCCGTCGCCCACGCGCGCGGAGGCGTCGGACGTCGCCAACGCCATCTTCGACGGGACCGACGCCGTCATGCTCTCGAACGAGACGGCGGTGGGGGAGTATCCCGTCGAGGCGGTCCAGATGATGGACCGGATCGCCCGCGAGGTGGAATCGAGCCCCGACTACCAGGAAAAGCTGATGCAGAAGCCGATCCACGAGGAGCCGGAGACGTCGGATGCCGTGGCCCATTCCGCCTGCCACGTCTCCGACATCCTGAAGGCGCGCGCGGTCGCCTGCTTCACCTCGACGGGATCCACCGTCTGGCGCATCGCGCGCTACCGTCCGCGCGCCGTCGTGGTGGCCCTGACCCCGAAACCGCTGACCGCCCGCCAGATCTCCCTGGGATGGGGGATCCTCGCGATCCCGACGCCGGACCCGACGGGGCTCGACCAGCTCGCAGGGGAGGCGGTGGCGCGCCTGCGCGCGGCCGGGATCGTCGCGGCGGGAGACCGGATCGTGATCACGGCCGGCGTCCCGCTGGGGAAGCCCGGAACGACGAACCTCCTGCGCGTCGAGGATGTGAAATGATGCCGACCATCGCCGTGATCGGAGCGTCGGGGGATCGCGCCAAGTACGGGAACAAGGCGGTCCGGGCCTATCTCGCGCGCGGATGGACCGTCTATCCGGTGAACCCCCGGGAGCCGCGGATCGAGGGGCTCGCGGCATACCGTTCGATCCGCGACGTCCCGGGCCCGGTCGACCGCGCGGCGCTCTACCTGCCTCCGTCCGTGGGGGAGACGATCCTCGACGACCTGGCGGCGGCGAGACCCCGGGAGGTCTTCCTGAATCCGGGGACGGAGAGCACGGCGCTCCTGGCCGGGCTTTCGGTTCGGGGGCTCGCGATCGCCACCGGCTGCGCCATCATCGATATCGGCGAGGAACCCGCTTCCTATTCCTGATGGCAAACGAGGACGGCTCGGACTGGCGCCGCGAGGCGCCGCTCCCCTCCGGCGTCCGGAAGGGGATCGACGAGTTCAACCGGCGGGAGTTCTTCGAGTGCCACGAGACGATCGAGGCGGTCTGGCTTGTCGCCGACGACCGCGTGCGCGCCTTCTACCAGGGGATCCTCCAGGTGGGGGTCGCCTGCTATCACGTCGAGAACGGGAACTGGCGGGGAGCCACGAATCTCGTCTCGGGCGGGATCGAGAAGCTCGAGGCGTTCGTCCCGGACTGGCAAGGGGTGGACGTCGAGGGGCTTCTCGCGCAGGCGCGCCGGTGCGAGGAGGAGATCCGGCGCCTGGGGCCGGAGAAGATCGGCCGGTTCGACAGGAGCCTGTTTCCCGGGATCCGGGTGGCCGGATGATGGACACGCTGGTCATCAACCTGATGCTGCTGGGCACGTTTCTCGTCGTGTTCGGCGTCCCCGTCTACGCTGTCGCGCTGCTCGTCCTGTTCGTCGTCCTTCCGCTCGTCGGCAGGCTCACGGGCCGGACGAACCCCCGGCTCACGTCAGGTAGGAAATTCGCGATCTCTGTCGGGCTGGGGCTGGCCTCCGGGCTGGGGATGTACCTCGTCGAGATGGCCTCAAGCGGATGGAATTTTCCCGTTTGGAAGTGACAACCCGCGCGCGAGGGCGGGACTCCTGAAGCGTCTCGTCAGCGCGTCGACGGCCCGGTGGCGGAAGCAGGACGTGACGTGGTCATTCACCATCCCCGTCGCCTGCATGTGCGCGTAGATCACGGTCGATCCCAGGAACTTGAACCCGCGCGCCTTGAGATCCGCGGCGAACCGGTCGGAAAGGGGGGTCGTGGCGGGAAGCTGCTTCAGCGTCCTCCGCCGGTTCCGGATCGGCTTTCCGCCCACGAACCGCCAGCTGTAGGCGGAAAAACTCCCGAATTCCTTCCGGATCTCGAGGAACCGCGCGGCGTTGTTGATGGCGGCGAGGATCTTGGCTCGGTTCCGGATGATCCCGGCGTCGGCCATGAGACGCCTCACGTCGCGCGCGCCGAACCGGGCGACCTTCCCCGGGTCGAAACCGGCGAACGCCTTCCGGTAGTTCTCGCGCTTCCGGAGGACGATGAACCAGCTCAACCCCGCCTGGGCGGATTCCAGGATCAGGAACTCGAACAGCTTCCGGTCGTCGGTGACCGGGACGCCCCATTCATCGTCGTGATAGGCGATGTAGAGAGGATCGGCGTTGAGCCAGCCGCAGCGAATCGGCCCGGAAGGCATGCCTTACTGTAGCGCGCGATAGACGTTCCGGACCCTGAAACCTGCGCTCTTGGCCCCCGCAAGCTGTCCAACGACGCCTCATCCTGCCGGTTGTGTTGCCATGAGAAAGCGGGGTGTGATCATGCAGGGTCGATATCTATTGTCTTCGCTCGCCTTTTTCCTGTGTCCACTTGCCATGGCCGGAGAACCGCCGTCGGCCGCAGGGGTTGCCGGAATGATTCGGGATCTCGAAAGCCCGGATCTGTCGGTGCGCGAGGCCGCGGAGCGCCGCCTCCTGGCGGCTGGTGATGCCGCATACGGCCCCCTGGAAGGGACGGCCCGGGAGGCCGCCCGGAAGGGGGATCCGGATCTTGAACTCCGGGCAAGGAACCTTCTCGACAGGATCGGCACGCCGGAAATCCGCGCCAAGGTCGAACGGTTTCTCGGGATCCTCAAGACCAGCCGGAAATCGGATGAGGTGATCGAGGCGATCAAGGGGCTTCAGAACGCCGAAGTGCCCGGCAAGACCGCCCTGGACACCCTGTTTCCGGCCGAGACGGAACCAGGCGCCCTGACTGTTGAATGCCTCTTTCCCTCCGGGCGCTCCTTCAAGGAGGGGAAGGCCGTTCGCTTCAGGATGCGCATCTCGAACCCCGGCAACGCCCCGCGCTGGATAAGTCCGGGGCTCTTCATGCCTATCCTTCAACTGATCGACAGCGGGGATGGAGAGGAAATAGCCATGCTTGATTCGGAGTTCTACGCGGAGATATCCCGGCACATCCTCTTCCTTGCGCCGGGAGACTCCTTCGAAGTGGATCGCGACTGTCTCGGGCTGTTGCCGGCCGGGGAAGGATACATCAAGATGTCGTACGTAATGCCGTCCATGCAGGACGGAGATTTCGCGAATCTAGGCGAGCCACATCCGGAGACTTCCCTGCGCGGGCGCGAGGCGGGCGTCCCGAGCCCGTCTCGCATAGCGGTCCATACCAAAAGGGAACGCATCGTCATCACGACCGAGACGGAGTAGATGCCCCGTTCGACGCGAAACGGGGTGGGTAACAGGCTTGGTCACACTCGTCGGCTCCCGCCTCCTCGCGCGACCCCCGTGTGGCCGCCTTTCGCCTCGCTCCCGCCGACTTACTCCCGTTTCGCGAAGCGATGGCCAGATTCAAGGCGCGAGGCGGGCGTCATGTTCACGATGCGCCTTCACGTCCATTTCGCGAAGCGTGGCCCGGATACAAGGCGCGCGCTCCGAAGTCTGTATCTACGGGGTGATACAACGAGGGGCGCGCAACGCAATAGACGGGCCGCGGCTCTACATCAAGAAAGGGGGCATGACATCCAAAACCGATGCTAGGGTTTG